>NZ_JBWKSN010000010.1:0-290403 GCF_059419825.1 Pseudomonas sp. GW821-FHT05D12
CAAATGTGGGAGCTGGCTTGCCTGCGAAAGCGGTGGATCAGCCAGCGAATGCATCAACTGGCACACCGCCTTCGCGAGCAAGCCCGCTCCCACATTTTTAGTCGGTGCAGGACCTAGGGCTTGGCTTCGTTGCTGAAGGTGTTGACTGTCTTGACCAGCCCTTGCGCCGCCAATGCCACCAGTTCACCGCCTTTTTCCACGGTCGCCAGCGCGGGGTCGGAGCCCATGCGTCCGTCGGGGAAGCGTGCGCGGAAGTCGAGGGCTTCGCGGATCGGCCCGGTGTTGGCGATTTGCGGCGAGTAGTCGGCAGACTTGATCGATTCCGGGTACGCCCATTGCGTCACGGCAATCTCCGACGGCGTGGCATGGCTGCCATGGCCCACCGGGAATTGGCGGTGAGCCAACTCGTTGACGCCTTCCAGATCCCACCAGTTCACCAACTTCAGCGCAAACCCGGCGGGGCGACGGCCGAAGCTCGCCTCGGCGTACAGTTCGGAAAACGCCGCTTCAATCGTGGCGATATTGCCGCCATGGCCGTTGAGGAACAGGATCTTTTCGAAACCATGCCCCGCCAGCGAGCGCACCCAGTCGCCAATCGCGGCAATGAAGGTGGAAGGGCGCAGCGAAATGGTGCCGGGGAAACCCAGGTGATGCTGGGCCATGCCGATATTGAAAGTGGGGCCAATCAGGATGTCGGCGTTTTTCTGCGCCTCATGGGCGATGATTTCCGGACACATCCAGTCGGTGCCGAGCAGGCCGGTTGGGCCATGCTGTTCGTTGGAGCCGATGGGGATCACCACCGTGCGGCTGCGTTCCAGAAACTGTCCGATCTCGATCCAGGTGGATTTGTGTAGCAGCATGCGATGCTCTCTTTTATCTGTGGGACAGGCTATCCGCCACGGATTGTACGACTACTCGCCACCTGTTGGGGTTTGCAATTGAGGTACGTCGAGGACTTCAGCCAGCGCTGGTCGGGGTACCACGAAAACATGAACTGCCCATCCTTGAGCTTATCCACCACCTGGCGTGCCACCTGCGGGCGCACGGCCGGGCAACCCTGGCTGCGGCCGATACGGCCTTCGCGCTTGCTCCACAAGGGGCTGACGTAGTCGGCGGCATGAATCACCAGGGCGCGGTCGCGGGCCTGGTCGTTGAAGCCCGGCTCCAGGCCGTCCATGCGCAGCGAGTAGCCGTGGGCGCCGAGGTAGCTTTCCTGGGTTCGAAACAGGCCCAGGCTGGATTGGTGGCTGCCTTCCTGGTTGGAAAACTGGGTGGCGAAGTTTTCCCCGGACTTGGCACCATGGGCCACCAGGTCGCGCAGTACCAGGGTCTTTTTGCGCAAGTCGAAGATCCACAGCCGACGAGCGGTCGATGGCTGCGAATAGTCAATGACGGCCAGGCGCTCTGAGCGTTCCTCGCCGTTGTTGACCGCGCACTGCACCGCGCTCAGGGCGCTTTTGAGCACAGTGGGATTGAGTTCTGGAGCCGAGCGCGCCAGGCTGCTATACAAGGAAGGAGGGTTGCCATTGGCGGCGAGAGCAGTATTGCTCAACGCGGCCAGGCTTACGGCTATCAAACCGAGGCGGCAGAAAAAAGTCAGCATCTACAGTACATCCCCCCACTGTGGATTGGAGCAAAGCCATTGTTCAAAAAACACGCATGTTACTTGAGCATTTGCCTGCTCGTTGCACCATTGGTCGCGACAGCCGATGCGCTGCCGGACGCCGCGTTACCCGTCGCGCCGCCGACGTTGGTCGCCACGGCACCGGTGCAGCAGGCCCTGGCGCAACTGGCCAGTGTTTGCCCCAGCCTGGCGCCGCAGATCGATGCCGCCGTGCAAGCCCGTCTGCAAGCCTTCTACCAGCAGCAGGGCGATGTGCCTGTGTGGACCGCCGATGAGCGCCGGCAAGCGTTGCACGCGCAGTTGCTGATGCTCGCCGACGACGGCCTGGACCCCACCCACTATAGCCTGCCTGCGGCGGACGCCACGGCTAACGTGCTGTGCAGCGATATCGACAGCAGCCGGCAGTACCTGCAAGCCCTGCAGGATCTGCATTACGGGCGTCTGCAGCAGTCGCGTTTCGAGCCCTTGTGGCACTCGCAGCCGCCGGCCCATGACCCGGATACCGAAGTGCTGGCCTTTGCCGCCGCCGGCCTGCAGGACATGGCCCAGGCCTTCGACCAGGCGCGCCCCAGCGCCGATCTTTATCGCAGCTTGCGCAACGCCTATTCCGCCGTGCGCCAACGACCGTTGCCGCATTGGGACCCGGTCGCCACCGGCCCGCTGCTGCGCCCGGGCATGGATGACCCGCGCGTGCCCGAACTCGCGCGGCGCCTGTACAGCGGCGGCTACCTGGCCAAGGCACCGACCGGCAACAGCAGGCAATATCGCGACGAGTTGGTCAAGGCGGTCAAGGCCTTCCAGCTCAGCCACTCGCTGCAGGCCGACGGCGTGATCGGCACCGGCACCGTGGCCGAACTCAACGTCAGCCCGGCCGTGCGCCGCGAACAACTGCGCATCAACCTCGAGCGTTTCCGCTGGCTGGCCCAGGACCTGGAACCCGAAGGCGTGCTCGTCAACGTGGCGGCCGCGCAACTGAGCGTGTACCAGAGCGGCATCCCGGTGTGGCAAACCCGCCTGCAAGTGGGCCGCGCCGAACGCCAGACGCCGCTGCTCAAGTCACGCATTACCCGCCTGACCCTCAATCCCACCTGGACCATCCCGCCGACCATCATGCGCGAGGACAAGTTGCCAGCGATCCGCCTCAACCCCGAATACCTGCGCCAGCAGAACCTGCAGGTGCTCGACGCCCAAGGCCACCCGCTGGCGCCCGACCAGGTCGACTGGGCGCGCCCCGGCAATATCCTCCTGCGCCAGGAAGCCGGCCCGCGCAATCCGCTGGGCAAGATCGTGATGCGCTTCCCCAATCCCTACTCGGTGTACCTGCATGACACCCCGAGCCAGCCGCTGTTTACCAAAGGGCCACGGGCGTTCAGTTCGGGGTGCGTGAGGGTCGAGCAGCCGTTGCTGCTGCGCGACCTGCTGGTGAGCCCGGCCGAACGCGCGCGCACCGACGAACTGCTGGCTACCGGCCTGACCCACGAATTCCGCCTGGCCACGCCGGTACCGGTGTTGTTGGGCTACTGGACCGTGCAGGTCGACGGCCAGGGCGACCTGGTCTACGCGCCGGACATCTACGCGCGTGACCCGGTATTAATGAAGGCGATGGGCAGCGTCCTCTAACCCACCCAAACCCTGGCCCCTGGGCTCCTGTGGCGAGCGGGCTTGCGCGTTGGGCTGCGCAGCAGCCCCATCACACCCCCAACATCCGGTCCCGCCTGATGGCTGACGCCGACCACCGTGCATCCCTGCAACTGCTCCCGCCCCGACGGCAGCACATCCAGATGCCCTATTTCAAATAGCAGGCGCTGATCCAGTCTGCCGGCTTGGCCGAGAGCTGCATTGCCATGGGTCGGTAGCGCGGGTCCAGTTGCGCTGCCAGCCAGAACAGGCTTGCGCTGCTCCTCGGCTGCCAGGCGCCGCTGTAGCCAGCCTCGCCAACGCCGGCGCGGTCCTTGTCGAATTGAACATGGGTGTGTACGAACTCCTGATGGCTGCGCTCACCCGTGGCGTACGGCACCAGCCAATCGAGGGCGGCACCCAGGGATGCGCCATTGGCGGTGGTGGTCAGCCAGTTGCCACCCACCCCGTAGGGCTTGGCTGCCAGCGCGGCCTGTACCAGCGGCTCAAGGTCGTAGACCACGTAATGCAGGGCGTCGCGGTCCTGGAAGTCGGTCACCGAGCCGTCAGGCAGGATATTGTCGGCGACCTGCTGCTGGAACAGGTGAGAGGCCTGCTCCAGCATCACCCGGTCCCCCAAGGCGGCCGCCGCCACGCTGACCAACTTGACGCGGTGGCTCTGCCAGTTATTGGTCTGCGTGCCTTTTTTCGGCGGGTGAAACTGCTCGATACGCGCGATGTAGCCATTGCCCAGTTGGCTGATCAAGCGGCGACTGGCCTCGCGGGTAGCCGGGTTCAGATGGTCGGCGGTCAGCGCGTAGGCGCTGATCAGCATGTCGAGGTTGGTCTCGTCGATGGGGTTGAAGTCCGGTTGGTACACCCCGGCCCACGCGGCGAGGTAGGCATCGACCTGCTTGAGGTAACGCGCATCGCCGCTCAAGCGCCAGGCCAGTGCCGCCTGGCGCATCACCGGCCAGTCCTGCTCGGCCGCGATGCTCTGCTCGCGAATGCCGTGGTGCGGCAGGGTGCCTTCGGTGTGCACATGCGCCAGGGGCTGGGGCAGGTCACCCAAGTGACGTTGGGCCGCCGCCAGCAGCGCGGGGGACGCAGGATTTGTCGCGACGGGTTGGCAAAGGCTTGCCGCCGAGGCCGCATGGGTAAACGCCGCCAGCATGGCGGCCAGGGTCAAGATGGTTTTTTTCATGAAAGGCTCTGCCGGACGCGAACCCCGTCACGCTAGCACGCAGCCGGCGAGCGTTTGATGAAACTCCCGTCAACTCAGTATGCTTGCGCCCCCCACCGGTCGATCCCAGGACGCGCCATGACCTTGCCCTTTGTGAAGATGCACGCCCATGGCGACGACTTCATCATCATCGACCGCCGTGGCCTCGATGACCCGATCACCCCCGAAGTCGCCCGCCGCCTCGGCAACCGTCACACCGGCATCGGCTTCAACCAGCTGGCGGTGGTGCTCGATTGCGAAGACGCCGCCGCTCGCATCAAGTTCTGGAACCCCAACGGCACGCCTTTGGCCACGTGCGGCAGCGCCACCCGTGGCGTGGCTGATCGGTTGATGCATGAAGCCGGCGCCGATTCGGTGGTACTGCGCACCGATCGCGGCCTGCTGACGTGCGTGCGCGAGGCGGGGCGGCGAGTGTCGGTGGACATGGGCGCGCCATCGCTGGACTGGGCCGCGGTGCCGCTTGCCGAGGCCATGGATACGCGCACGTTGCCCATCGAGGGAGGTCCTGCTGCGTGCAGCATGGGTAACCCGCATTGCACGTTTTTTGTGCAGGACATCGCCGCCGTCGACGTCGCGGCGCTGGGGCCGGCGCTGGAAATCCATCCGTTGTTCCCGGCCAAGACCAATGTGCATTTTGTGCAGGTGCTCGATCGCGGGCATATCCGCCTGCGCATCTGGGAGCGCGGTGGCGGCGTGCCGCTGGGGTCCGGCTCGTGCTGCTGCGGGGCGGTGGTCAATGGCATCCGGCGTGGGCTGCTCGACGCCACCGTGCAGGTGCAGTGCGATGGCGGTACGGTCACGGTGCACTGGGACGGGCAGGGCGGTGTCGTGCTGACCGGCAGTGTGGCGCCGGTGATGCAGGGCAGCGCCTACGCGTTCGAGTGTTGATCAGGTACAGTCGGCGCCTTCAGGAAGAAACTTCAGGTAACAATCATGATGCGGTGGTTGCAGCAATCCGTCTTGAGTCTGCTGGTGTTGATGGCCTGCAGCCTGTTCATCAGCGCCCAGGCCGACACTTCGCCGATCGGCGTGGCCCTCGACCAACGGGTCATCGACCAACGGGTCATCGACCTCACCAACACCCTCGACCCTGGCACCACCACCCGCCTGAAGGAGCAACTTGCCGCCCTTGAACAACGCAAAGGCGCGCAGGTGGCCGTGCTGCTGGTGCCCACCACGGGCGGCAGCAGCATCGAGGATTATGCCAACCAGCTGTTTCGCGCCTGGAAACTGGGGCGCAAGGATGTCAACGACGGCATCCTGCTGGTGGTGGCCAAGGAGGACCGCAAGGTGCGCATCGAGGTCGGCTACGGCCTGGAAGGCACCGTCACCGACGTGCTCGCCCACCGCATCATCGAAGAGCACATCACTCCGGCATTTCGCCAGGGCGACTTCGCCGGCGGCGTGGCCCAGGGCGTGAACGACCTGGTGGTGCTGGTGGACGGCGGCGACTTGCCCAAGGTCGCCGGCCCCGGCATCAATCCCCAGGCGGTGGCGGTGTTGCTGGCGTTTATCGTCGGCGGCATCGGCGGCGTGCTGATGGCCGCCGGCAAGCTGCCTTGGCGCCAGGCCTTGATGCTCACCGTCGGGGTCACGGTGGCGCTGGCGGCACTGGCCGGTGGGCGGGATTGGCCGATGTACCTGCTGTTGTTGCCATTGACGATCCTGATCGGCGGCGCGACCTTCGGCGCTTTGTGGCTGGCGCGCACGGTGTTTTACTGCGTGATCGGGTTGCTGGCCTACATCGCGGCCTTGCTGGTGGCGGACCGTTTCGTGGCGGTCAGCTTTGTCCATTGGCTGGCCTTGCCATTGGGCGCGCTGGCCGTCCTGGGGGCGTACCTGGCGCTGTGGGTGGTCATGAGAGACGCCTGGAAGACCAGCCCCGTGGGGTTTGCCGTGAGGCTGCTGGCGGCGATCGCCGTGTACGTGGCCGCCGGGTTGATCGCCGACGCCGGGCGTGACGGCTGGCTGGTGGCGTTTCCGATTGCTTCGTTCGTGGCGCTGTTCATCTTTGGCAAGACCGCCGCCGGCTCGGGTTCCGGTTCGGGCGGCAGTTCATCCGGTTCAAGCTCCAGCAGCTCCAGCTCCAGCAGCAGTTCGTCCGGTGGCGGCGGCTCCAGTGGTGGCGGCGGCGCTTCAGGGAGCTGGTAAAGCCGCTAGCGCGGCGTGTAGCCGACCCAGCCCTTGAAGCTGAAGCCGGCATAAAACAGCTCCACCCCTTCAAACCCGGCCTCGCGCATCAAGGCTTCATCCGTCTCGGGCGATAGTACCGGCAGCTGCGCGCTGATCGCGGTAATCGCCCGCTCGGCGTCCGCCGCCGGCACCCCCGAATCCACCGCGAACGCCGCATAGCGCTGCAACCAACGGGCCTTGTCCTGCGCGGCCTGCGGGAAGCTGTGGTGCGCCACAATCAACGGTGCCCCTGGCAGCAAGCGCTGCCACAATGCCTTGAGGGTTTGCAGGCGCTGCTCCTGCGGGATGAAGTGCAAGGTCAGCAAGCACGTGGCCCCATCGAACGGCCCCAGCGGCGCCGTGTCGATGTAACCCTCGTGCAAGTCGACGCGCTCATTCAGCGGGCCCAATGTCGCCTGCGCCAGTTTCAACATCTCGGCCGCCGGGTCCACCCCCACAAAGCGCCAACCCGGCTCGGCGTCGGCAAAGCGCTTCAACTCCAGGCCGCCACCCGCGCCGAGTACCAGGACCGTGCCGGTAGCCGGCACGCTTTCGCGCAGCAGCAGGGTGGTCATGCGCTGCAGGCCATCGAAGCCCGGCACCAGGCGCACAGGGCCTTCGGCGTAACGGGCGACGGCGTCGGGGTCGGAAAAAAAGCTCATGGCAGGGCTCCTGCGGGGTTGGCGAGGGCTAAACCCTACTGTGGCAAATCGGCAGTGGCAATCGGTTCAAGAAATCCACGATGATGTCGATAGGATCTCATCGACCACAAGGACCGTTCCCCCCGATGAAACTGCTGAAACTCGCTGCCATCTTGACCCTGCCACTGCTCGGCGCCTGCTCCGACTACCACTACAAGAACTACCAGGGCGACTGGGCGCCGGAAAAACTCCACCCTGTCGACCTCTCCAACAACGCGCCGGACGCGGTGCTGGTGTACTTCGACACCTGGCGCGAACGCGAACTGGGCGTGCCGTTTCACCGCCTGGCACTTGCGGTGGAGGTCGACGGCGTGACGTTGCCGGGGGCGGGTCGCCAGTCGATTCTCAACGTGAGCGGCGAACAGGCCCTCAAGCTCAGCCCAGGCAAACACTCGCTGCGCTGGTGCAACGTGTCGATGAACGCCCTCGGCACCGGCGGCGCGTTCTGCAACGAAGGCGCGGACGACGTGGAGTTCAAGGCCGGCAGACGCTACCTGGTCAGCTACCGCCTGACCGCCAGCACCCGCGGTGTGGGGCCGAACTACAGCACTCAATACCGCACCTATTCGAGCATCAAGGACCTCGACTCCCAGGAGATCATCTATCCCAGCGCCGGCACCGGCACCTTGATCTCCAATGATTGATGCCCACGGCCTGTGTGCGGAAACGGCCGGCCATCACGTGCCGAGGGCCCGCCTGCCATGACCTGCCTGATTCGCGACGCGATCCCCCAGGACGCCCTGTGCATCGGCGTGCTGGGCATGCAGGTGTTCCTCGACACCTACGCCACCGAAGGCATCCGCAGCGCCATTGCCAAGGAAGCGCTGCACGCCTTTGCACCGGAATCCATCGCCCAACTGATCGCCGAACCGGGCACGGCATTGATCGTGGCCGAGGTGAATAACCACTTGGTTGGCTTTGCCCAGATCCAACTCGAGGCCGGCCACGCGATGATCGACGCGGCCAACGTCGCCGAACTGCAACGCCTGTACATCCAGGAGCGATTCACCGGGCGGGGTATCGGCAATCAATTGCTGCACGCGGCGGAGCAGCGCGCGGCATCGGCGGGTGCTGCGTTGTTGTGGGCGACGGTGTGGGCGGGGAATGCGCGGGCGCTGGGGTTCTATCCTCGGCGCGGCTACGCCGTGCTGGGCGCGCCGACGTACACGTTCCAGGGCGAAACCCATGAGAACCGCTTGTTCGGCAAAGCCCTGGACGCTACAGCCGCTTAGATAGAAATACGCGGCAGCTGCCAGCCGGTTCACACGGGATCTCACCAAAGCGCAGCCAACCATGCCGCTCGTAGAAACCCGGTGCCTGGAAGCTGAGGGTGTAGAGCACCGCATTCGCACAACCGCGCCGCCGTGCTTCGTCTTCGAAGGCGTGCAGCAACTGGCTGCCCAGGCCGCTGCCGCGCAGGGCCTCGGGCAGGTGGAAGAGGTCGAGGAAGGCGGTGCCCAGGGTGGTCTTGCCGGTGATGCCACCGAGGATTTGCCCGCTGGCATCCTTGATCAGCACGTTCAGCGGCCGGCGGTCGTTGCCGCCGGTGGCGGCCGTATTGAAGGCGGCGAGGCCGTTGCCGAGGAGGCGCTCGGCGTCGGGGTTGGCGTGGTCGCTGATTTCAATGGACGGTGGCGTCATCGTCGGGTATCTCAGTCGAGGAGGCAGGCACTTTAGCCTGCATTGCCTCCTCTTCCAATTGCTTCTCCCGGGCCGCCAGGCGTGCTTTGTTGTCGGCCTCTTCACGCGCCTGTTGGTCGCGGTGCATTTGCGCTTCCATGTCCTTCATCTGCTGGCGATTCTGCTCGGCAAACTGACGCATCTGCTCGCGGTTCTGCCGCGCTTGCTCATCGGCTCGTTGGCTGGCTTCGCGCTGAAACTGTGCGAAGGAACCGTTGCGTAGGTGTTCAATGTCCTGGGCCGTGGCGCCGAAGGCCAACGGCACGGTCGAGATCAAGGTGGCGGCGAACAACACAGCGGTAACGCGGCTAATCCGATTCCTGGACATCAAGGCACTCCGAGTCAATTCGTGGTGCCTTGTTGGACGTCGCCAACAGCATAAGTTCCAAGCGTTGCTATTAAAAAGCCATCACCATTTCATGCCACGCCATCCCGCCATGATCCGAAGGCGATGGGCGCACGTAGGTGTAGCCCATGCGGGTGTACAACGGCACATGCTGTTCCTTGCACATCAAGTGAATCGTCTGCTTGCCCAGCGCCTGCATGCGCTGCACAAACTCGGTCATCAGCCGCTTGGAATAGCCCTGGCCCTGATGCGCCGGGTCGACCACCACCGACATGATCACCACATTCGGTGCCTCGGCCGAATGGCCCACCAACTCCTTGAACGCTTCGTCCGACATCACCACGTCATGGGCGCAACCCGAGTTGATGAAACCCACCACCTCACCATCGGCTTCCAGAATCAAGAAGCCCTGCGGGTACTGCGCAATGCGCGTGGCGATCTTCTCCAGAGTCGCCGCCTCGTCGCCTTCGTAGGCGGTGATTTCAATCTCGAAGCAACGGGCAGCGTCGGCGGGGAGGGCGTTGCGGAAGGTGAGGGCGGGCATGGGCGTTTCCTGGAGGGTTGAGCGAAAGGCCCCATGATAACGGCGTGCCCCAGCCATCGCCATGGCGGGGGGCTGCGGCGAGCACACAAGCAAAATCTGGGAGCAACTGTCGAGGCCCAGCGAGGCGGCGACGGCGGCGGCATTGCTGGCATTTTCTTCGGCTGACACACCGCTTTCGCAGCCTCGCTGAAGCTCGGCAGCTCCCACAGGGGAATTGCGGTGTCGACCTTATTTTCAATCCCACAGAGGTACTTGCGGTGCCGGCCTTATTTTCAGTTAGGCACCCTCGGATCACACCTCACTACGTCATCAGCCCCCTGCGGGCGGTGGCACGACACTCAATGCGCGACGTCGCTGAAAAATGAAAAAACCCTCCACACCCTGGCCTCGATGCCACGATATAGAGGGTTCCAGACATCACCATCGAATCACTTCAAGCCGTCAGCTCACACCCCTTCCACCAATTTCCCGCCATGCATACGGCGTTTATAGGCACTGTCGCGACTCGCCAACCAGAAATACAACGGCGACGTCACCACCAACCCCACCACCCAGGACAGATCCGCGCCGTTGATGTGTTCGGAAATCGGCCCTACATACAGCGGCGTGTTCATGAACGGAATCTGCACCGCGATCCCGACCGCGTAGGCCAGCAGCGCCTGGGGGTTGTAGCGGCCGTAAATCCCGCCATCGACGCGGAAGATCGAGGCGATGTCGTATTGACCTTTGTGAATCGCGTAGAAGTCGATCAGGTTGATCGCCGTCCACGGCACCAGCACCACGAGCAGCACCAGCACCATGTCGACGAAGTGGCCGATGAAGTCTTTGGAGGCGAACACGGCGGCAATCGCGCAGGCGGCGAGCACCAGGATGGAGATTACCGCGCGGCTTTTGGCCGTGGGGATCCAGCGGTAGGCGAAGGTCTGGACCAGGGTGATGATCGACAGCACGGCGCCGTAGAGGTTGAGGGCGTTGTGGCTGATCACGCTGAGCAAGAACAGCACGAGCATCAGCGGGCCGATGGCGCCGGTGGCGAGTTTGACCGCGTCCATGGTGTCCATGCCCACCGGGGTGGCGAGGACGGCGACGGCGCCGAAGATGAACGACAGGCTGGAGCCCAGGGCGGAGCCGAGGTAGGTGGTCCAGAAGGTCGAGGCCACCGGCACGTCGGCCGGCAGGTAGCGCGAGTAGTCCGACACGTAGGGCGCGAAGGCGATCTGCCACAGCGCTGCGAGGGACACGGTAGCCAGCCAGCCGGAGATGTTGAAGCTGCCGCGTGTCAGGAAGTCGGTGGTCTGCACATGCGTGAAGATGTAGCCGAAGCCCAGCACGATGCCGGCGCCGAGCACCCAGGTGCCGATGCGGTTGAGCACATGGATGAAGCGGTAGCCGATGATGCCGATGATCCCGGAGCCAATGGCGCCGATCACGATGCCCACCGGCACGGGCACGGCATCGACCACGCCGTGCAGGGATTTACCCGCGAGCACGATGTTGGAGGCGAAGAAGCCGATGTACATGACGCCGGCGATCACCACCACCAGCAGCGCGCCGAGGGAGCCGAACTGCGCGCGGCTCTGGATCATTTGCGGGATGCCCATTTGCGGGCCTTGGGCCGAGTGCAGCGCCATCAGCACGCCGCCGACCAGGTGGCCGACGAGGATAGCGACGATGCCCCAGATCAGGTTGAGGTGGAACAGTTGCACACCCAGCGCGCCGGTGACGATCGGCAACGGCGCGATGTTGCCGCCGAACCACAGGGTGAACAGGTCTCTTACCTTTCCGTGGCGATCTTCCGGGGGCACGTATCCAATCGTGTGTTTTTCGATAAGCGGGGCGGAGGATGTTGCAGTGGTAACCATGACGAGCTCCAAGGCAAGGTGAGTACGTGGACGTACTTCGCTGTGCGCCGCCTGCGCGGCGCTTTGTTGTTGGAGTGATCATCTGCAATGGGCGCAGGGAGGTAAATTAGTAAGTTTGTTGCTATAGACCTTAAAAAATATCGCTCGCGCTTTGCCGCGCTCCGGTATGTTGCCTGTACCTGTTTTGCGGGCGAAGTCCCACGTTTCTGGAGGTCCCGATGGCTGCCTACAACTTGCGCCAACTCAGATATTTTGTCACCACGGCCGAGTGCGGCAGCGTCGCCGAGGCGTCGCGCAAGCTGTATATCGCGCAGCCGTCGGTGTCCACTGCGATCAAGCAGCTCGAAGACAGCTTTGGTGTGCAGTTGTTTATCCGCCATCACGCCCAGGGCGTGTCACTCACCCCCAGCGGCGCGCGCTTCTATCGCAAGGCCCTGGAGCTGCTGCGGGTGGCCCATGAATTCGAACAGAACGCCCTGGCCGACAATGACGTGGTCGCGGGGCAGATCGATATCGGCTGTTTTGAAACGGTGGCGCCGCTGTACTTGCCGCGCTTGATCGCCGGTTTCAAGGCGCGCTGGCCGGGGGTGGAAATCCGCATCCGTGACGGCGAGCAGCAAGAACTGGTACAGGCGCTGACGGCGGGCAGTATCGATGTGGCGATGCTCTTCGAACATGACCTGGGCGCGACCATCGAGACCACGCCGCTGATGCCGCCGCAGCAGCCGTACGCGTTGCTGCCGGCGGATCACCGCTTTGCGCAGCAGGCCAAGGTATCCCTGGCGGATTTGGTGCTGGAGCCGATGATCTTGTTGGACGTGCTGCCGAGCCGCACGTACTTCGTGAGCATCTTTGAAGAGCGCGGGCTGACGCCGAATATCGTGTTCAGCTCGCCGTCGATCGAGATGGTGCGGGGCATGGTGGGGCGGGGCTTTGGCTTTTCGATCCTGGTGACCAAGCCATTTACCGAGTACACCTATGATGGGCAGAAAGTCGCGTGCGTACCGCTGGCGGAGACGGTGACCGGGTCGGGGTTGTCGGCAGTGTGGTTGCGCCGGGCGCCGCTGACCAAGCCGGTGCAGTTGTTTGTGGATTACTGCCGCGAAGAACTGGCGCGCTTGCTGGGGTGAGTCTGCACGGTTTTCCGGCAAACACTGGAGACAATGTGGGAGCCGGGCTTGCCCGCGATGGCGGTGGGTCAGTTGCCCCGGGTGTGGCGGATGTACCGCTATCGCAGGCAAGCCAGCTCCCACAGTAGAGGAGATCAATGTGGGAGCCGGGCTTGCCCGCGATGGCGGTGGGTCAGTCGCCCCGGGTGTGGCTGATGTGACGCTATCGCAGGCAAGCCAGCTCCCACAGTAGAGGGGGGCTGCCGGAAGAGCGCGCGCTTACTGGAGTGAGCGCAGGGCAAAAATGTGGGAGCGGGCTTGCTCGCGAAAGCGGTGGGTCAGTTGCCCCAGGTGTGGCTGATGTACCGCTTTCGCAGGCAAGCCAGCTCCCACATTGGTAACCTGTGTTGCCTGCAGATAGGCGGTTCACGCACGGATTGAATCGAGCATCCGCCACAGCATGGCATCACACCCCGCCAGTTGGTCGACACTCACAAACTCATCCGGCTTATGCCCCTGGTCCATGCTCCCCGGCCCGCATACCACGGTGGGGATGCCCACCGCATCGAACAAGCCACCCTCGGTGCCAAAGGCCACGGTGCCGAACTCACGTGAACCACTGAACGCGGCAATCAACTCCGCGGCCTGGCTGCGTTCGTCGGTGACCAACCCCGGATAGGCCGACAGCTCGGTAAAGTGAATCGCACTCTGCGCGCTGACCGCCTGCATGCGCGGCAGCACCTGCTGCGTGGCATAGGCCTTCAACGCGTCGGCCACCTCGCCTGGGTCTTGCGACGGTAACGCGCGAATCTCGAAGTCGAAGCGGCAATCGGCGGGCACGATGTTGAGTGCCTTGCCGCCACTGATCACGCCGGTCTGCACGGTGCTGAACGGCGGATCGAACCGCGCGTCCTGGGTGCCGCGCAGCTGCTGTCCGATGCGGCCCAGTTCACCGATCAACTCGGCGGCATGTTCAATCGCATTCACCCCGTACGGCGCGTAGGCCGAATGGCAGGCCTCGCCATGCACGTCGCAGCGCATCGCCAGCTTGCCCTTGTGGCCCAGCACCGGCTTGAGCTCGGTGGGTTCGCCGATAATGCACAGCATCGGTTTCACCGGTCGTTGCTCCAGCACCTTGAGCAACGAGCGCACGCCGAGGCAGCCGACCTCTTCGTCATACGACAGGGCGATATGCACCGGCATCCGCAACGGCGCCTCGACCAACCCCGGCACCAGCGCCAGCACACAGGCGATATATCCCTTCATGTCTGCCGTGCCACGCCCAAACAATTTGCCGTCGCGTGCGGTCAACTCGAACGCCGGCACCGTCCAGGGCTGGCCGTCCACCGGCACCACGTCGGTATGCCCGGACAGCACAATGCCGGGCAATTGCACCGGGCCGATGCTGGCAAACAGGTTGGCCTTGCTGCGGTCCTCGTTGTAGATCCGCTCGCTGGCCACGCCGAAGCTCGCCAGGTAATCGTGCACAAACTCGATCAACTGCAGGTTGGATTCGCGGCTGGTGGTGTCGAACCCCACCAGCGTGCGCAGCAACGCCTGGCTCTGGCTCATCGCTCGTCTCCGGCCACGCCGTAGCCGGGCGAACGGTCGGGGGCGAGGGCGCGGTCGATGTAGTCCTGCACTTGCGGGCGGTAGGCGTCCCAGAGTTTTTGCAGCGCGCCGATTGGCGCCTCGTCCGCCCAATCGACCCGCAGGTTGATGATCGGCCAGGTCAGTTCGCCCACCACCACCAGTGCGGCGGAGTGCACCGGGCCGGCTTCGCCACCGGCGGCGATGGCGGCGTGCATGGCGGCCAGGAGTCGATCCGCCAACTGCCCTTCGGCCTGTTCAAAGGCGGTGACCATCGCGTCGATCACCGCGCGGTCGGCGAGCATATTGCCCGCTGCCACGCATTGCTCGCCCGACACGGCGTTGTGGGTGCCGAGGGTTTCGCTGCCGCTGAAATGCACGCTGCGGCCCAGGTGATCAATGGCCGTGAGCTGTCGGTACTGGCTGTAGCCATTGCGCGTCAACGCGGTGTCGATGGCCTCGGCAGGGGCGAGGCCTTGTTCGAGCAAATCGAGCACGTCCGGGCCCAGCGCCGGCAGCGTGATGTTCTGGGTCGACACCGCACCCACGCCGGGCCGCAGCCACGGGCAACGGGCGCCCACGGCAATGCTTGAGGAACTGATGGCAATACCCAACTGGCCGGTGTCGGCGCATCGGGCGACGATGGAAAACGTCATGGGCAGCTCCTTATTCGGGAATAACCGCGATCACATCGATTTCCATCAGCCACTGCGGCTGGCCCAGGGCCGAGACGACCAACCCGGTGGAGATCGGGAACACGCCCTTGAGCCACTTGCCGACTTCCTGGTACACCGGCTCGCGGTAGCGCGGGTCGATCAGGTAAGTGGTGGTCTTGACGATATGGCTGAGGTCGCTGCCGGCTTCTTCGAGCAGTTGCTTGACGTTGCGCATGGCCTGTTCCGCCTGGGCGCGTGGGTCGCCGAGCCCGACCAGGTTACCGTCGAAATCGGTGCCGACCTGGCCGCGCACGTACACGGTATTGCCGGCGCGCACGGCCTGGCACAGGTCATTGTCCAGGCTCTGGTTGGGGTAGGTTTCCTTGGTGTTGAACATGCGGATGCGAGTGTGGGTAGGCATCTGGAAAACTCCGAAAAATAAGGGTCAGGCACTGACAGGTGTTTTGTGAGCCACCGGGGCGGCGTCGCGGTATTCGAGGTATTGGCGCTGGATGGCGATGTGGTCGGCCACGTACTTGGCGTCGTGCCACACGCCCCAGATAAACGACGAGCCGCGACGTGACTGCCAGGGCAAGCCAAGGAAGTAGATTCCGGCTTCGCTGGACACGCCGCGCTGGTGTTGCGGCTTGCCGGCAGCGTCGAATGCGTCGACTTGCAGCCAGCTGTAATCCACGGCAAACCCGGTGGCCCAGATGATCGAGGTGATGCCGGCCTTGGCCAGGTCCAGTTCCAGGATTGGCTGGCGGATGCAGTCTGCATCGGGGAAGACACGGCGCGCCTCAGGCTCCAGCGGCAGGTCCAGGCCGTTGCGCTCGATATAGGCATCGGCCGCATCCAGCAGGGCCAGGTAATTCTCGTCACCGCGCGCCAGGTTCTCGACCAGATTGGGCTGGAAGGTGGCGACACTGCCGTTGAAGGCTTGGGTCAAGCCGACCAGGGTCATGCCTTGCTGGGCCAACTTGCGAAAATCGATGGTCTTGCCGCCATGGGCGCCGCTCACCGCAATGGTCACGTGCTCGCGGCCAGGTTTCATCGCCGCCTGGTCCCACTCGCCCAACACGCCCAGCCACCAGCAGAAATCACGGTTGCGGTAAGCGCGCGGCGGGCGGTCGTGGGCGCCGACTGAGAGGTACACCTGGCGACCGGAGCGCTGCAGTTCATCGGCGATCTGTACACCGGACGAGCCGGCGCCCACCACCAGCACGGCGCCGGCCGGCAGTTGCGCGGGGTTGCGGTAGTCGGCGGAATGCAGCTGGTGCAGCGCGGTGTCCTTGGGCGCAATCGCCGGGATCACCGGCTTCTGGAAAGGCCCGGTCGCGGCCACCACGCGGTTGGCTTCGATCACGCCTTCGCTGGTGTGCACGGTGAAGCCTGGGCGGCCGACATTGCGCACCACTGAGGTCACGTCCACGCCGGTACGGATCGGCGCGTTGAATTTGCGTGCATAGGCCTCGAAGTAATCCGCCACCCGTTCTTTTGGCGCAAAGCCATCGGCGGCGACGTCATCGAATTCCAGGCCAGGGAAGCGGTCGTGCCAGGCCGGCCCGTTGGCGACCAGCGAATCCCAGCGCCCGGTGCGCCAGCGCTCGGCAATCCGGCTGCGTTCCAGCACCAGGTGGGGCACGCCTTGCTTGCTCAAATGCTCGCTCATGGCCACGCCAGCCTGACCGGCTCCCACCACCAGGGTATCTATTTTTGTTATCGCTACAGTCATGTGTCTGTCCTTCCGTAATGCAGTTGGATTCAGCTCGGGCATGACTTCAAGGCTAGGGGGAGGGCGGTTATTAATAAAATATTATTAAGCTGGGAAGTGAGCATAAATATCGGATGCAGAGCCGTCGCCCGCGGCGTTACCGGGCCTCCTCCTTTCGGTGTGGGAGCGGGCTTGCCCGCGATTGCAATCTGCCCGGCGATAGCGTTCCATCTGACTCACCGACAGCGCGGGCACGCCCGCTTCCACAAGGTTTTCGCCATGCCTGACATCCGCGTCATGACCGCGTCCGACTACGACGCCGTGCTTACCCTCATGCAAAACACCCCCGGCATCTCCCTGCGTGATGCCGACTCCCGCGAGGCTACCGAGCGCTACCTGGCGCGCAACCCCGGGATGAGTTTTGTCGCGCAAGTCGAAGGCCAATTGATCGCGTGCGTCATGTGCGGCCACGACGGGCGTCGCGGGTATCTGCAGCATTTGCTGGTGCTGCCGGACTACCGTCGCCAAGGCCTCGCGCAGGCGTTGACCCGGCGCTGCCTTGAGGCGTTGGAACAGTTGGGTATCCACAAATGCCACCTCGACGTGTTCAAGACCAACACCCACGCCGCCCAGTATTGGCAGGGCCAAGGCTGGAAGCTGCGCACCGATATCGACCGGTATTCCTTCACGCGCGCGGGCAATGAAAACGCCTAGAACTCGCCGGAATACTTCACCGCTGCCGCTGCCCGCGAGGGTACGTCCAAGGTGCGCAGCAGCGACGACACATGGATGCGCACGGTAAACGGCGAGATATCCAGGGCCTTGGCGATTTCCTTGTTGGTCTTGCCCTGGGCGATCAGGCGCAGCACTTCCTGCTGGCGGGTGGTGAGGGTGTGAGTGTCGAGGGGCAGCAGGCCGGAGGGCGCGAACTTGACCAGCACCTCGCCTTCGCGAATCGCCAGCAGCGCCTGGCCGATCTCGTCGGGGGCGATGTTCTTGCCGATAAACCCGTCGGCACCCAGGGCCATCACTTGATCGATCAGCGCCGGGTCATCGACCATCGACACCACGACCAGGGTGGTGCGCCGCAGTCGCTGGCGCAGCTCGACCAGCTGGCTCATGCAGGTCAGGCCGGGAAAGCGCAGGTCGAGGATCAGCGTATCGACGTCGTGGCCGTCGCCGATCAGCGCGAGCACCGTGTCCAGGTCGCCGGCCTCTTGCACCACGGCTTCGGGCAGCAAGCGCTGTACGGTGCGCCGCATGCCTTCACGGAACATCGGATGGTCGTCGGCGATGATGATGCGATCGGTCATGGCGTGCTCCTCCCTGGGGCAAGGTTGTGCGCTGGCATGCTACCTTACCACCGCGCCCAGGGTCTGCCTGGGGTGCATGATGGATTTGTTGACTGCCGCACAAGGACGTAACCCATGAGTCTTGAGACCAACTCCGAACTCGACCAGGCCAACCTGCGCATCGTGGTGGCCGCCATTGCTATCGTGTATATCGGCGCGCTGGGCTTCCTGCCCGGACAGTCGCTGGACACCTACCTGCCGGTAATCCTGTACATCGTGCTGTTCCTGCTGGCCTCCATCGTCTTGCGCCAGGTCATCGCGCGGTGGCCCGGGCATTACCCGGCGCGACGGATTTTCGGCATGCTCCACGACTACACCGGCACCTCGTTCGGCATGGTCATCGGCGGTGAAGCGGCGTTGCCGCTGTATGCGGTGATGGTGTGGGTCAACCTGGGCAACGGCATGCGCTATGGCTCGCGCTACCTGGCGATTGCCACGGCATTGGCGTTGCTGGCGTTGTTGGTGGTGTACCGGCTCACGCCGGTATGGCAGGCGCAACCCTTCATGGTGCTGATGCTGATGATCACCAGCACGGTGATCCCTGTGTACGCGCATATCCTCCTGGAACGTACGCGCAAGGCGTCCGAACAAGCCATCGCGGCCAACCTGGAAAAGTCCCGGTTCCTGGCCCAGGCCAGTCATGACCTGCGCCAGCCCATCCACTCCATCGGCCTGTTCACTGCGTGCCTGCGCGAAGCCAGGCTCGGCGATGAAGAGCGGCGGCTGGTGGACAACATCGACCGTTCGCTGCTCAACGTGTCGCAGTTGTTCCGCTCGATCCTCGACCTCTACACCCTCGACAACGGCCGCCTGTTGCCCAAATACCAGGCGATCCACCTGGGTGAATTCCTCGCTGATCTGGTGCGCCAGAACGCCGAGGCGGCGCGTTGGGCCGGCGTGGAATTGCGCCTGCGGCCTTGCGCATACTGGGTGCTGGTCGACCCGGCGCTGTTGGCGACCATGGTGCAGAACGTGCTGTCCAACTGCTTCAAATACGGTGCGCACCGTCCCGTGTTGATCGGCGTGCGCATTCGCGACGGTGGCTTGGCGGTGGAGGTGCATGACCGGGGTCGGGGGATTGCCGAGGAGCATCTGTCAAAGGTCTTCGAAGAGTTTTATCGGGTACGCCACCTGCGTGACAAAGACGTCGAAGGCGTCGGCCTTGGGCTGTCCATCGTCAAGCGCCTGGGGCAGTTGATGGGGGTACACGTGAGCCTGCGTTCACGGGTTGGCCATGGCACGTCCGTGAGCCTCTACGGCCTGACCCTCGCCACCGCACCGCGTGCACCGGCCGCTCGCGACGAAACGCGCCAGGCGGGCCTGCTGACCGGTTTGAAAGTGTGCCTGGTGGAAGATGATCACAACGTCTTGCTCGCCACCCAGGCCCTGCTGGAGCGCTGGGGCTGCGTGGTCCAGGCCGAGTCATCAGGACGCGACCTGGTCAGCGATTGCGACATCATCGTCGCCGACTACGACCTGGGGAATCACGCCACCGGCATCGAATGCATCGATGCCCTGCGCGAACAACGCGGCTGGGCGGTCCCGGCCCTGATCCTCACCGGGCACGATGTGGAGAAAATCCAGGCCGCCTTGCACGACCGTCAGATCGCCATTCTCTCCAAGCCCGTGCGTCCCGCTGAACTGCGCGGCACCCTGCGGGACCTGAGCCAGGAGACGGTTACTGGGTGAACCCTTGCAGTGCGTTGCCGCGTGCGCCCTTGGGCTGGCAGTAAGCGGCGGGCTTCATCAAGCCAAAGCTGGCCACCGTGAACAAGCCACCGCTGGCGCCGCTGGGCACCGAGCAGTTGTACTCGCCGGAGGCAGCGCTGGCGATGTAGTAGGTGGTCATCGAATCGCTGCGCACATTGGAAATACGCTTGACCGGTTCGCCCAGGTTGGTTTCCGACAGGGTCTTGAGGTGGTCTTCGCTGGGCTTGACGTTGCTGCAGCCGGCGACGCCGATGATCAGGGCGCCGAGCAGGGTGAGACGGGTAATGGAGGCGTGCAGTTTCATGTTGATTCTTCCTTGGGTTGTTATGGTTTTTCCAACGCACAACGAACCCGCGCGCAATGAATGCGCGGTGCGTGGGGAACGTTGGAAGTGGCGGCGAATATAGCGCCGCTGGGGGAAGCGGTCGATTAGCACAAGTGTGCTAGTGGCACGATGATTTCATGCAGGGAGATGCACATGCTGGAGATAAAACGCGCCACCCCGGAGCACGCCCAGGTGGCGTTCGACATCCACTTGCGGGCCATTCGCAGCCAATGCATCGGCGCCTATACGTGCGAGCAAATGCTGCTGTGGACGCGGGGAAAAGCCGAGGACGGCTACGACGCCCTGATGGATCAACCGTTTTACCTGGGCTGGGTCAACGGCGAGGCGGTAGCCACCGGAATGCTCGACCCGCGCAATAACGAAGTGGGCGCGCTGTTCGTGTTGCCCGATTACACCGGCCACGGTTATGGCAAGGCGATGCTGGCGTTTCTGGAAGACTTGGCACGCGAGCTGGACATGACCGCATTGGTCCTGGACTCGACGTTGAATGCGGCGAGTTTCTATCGGGCGTGTGGGTACGTGGGGGACGAGCAGGCGATTTACCATTCGCCGTCCGGTTTGCAGCTGGCATGTATCCCGATGACCAAACAGCTCAGCCCCTGACACCACACTTTGTAGGGGGCGGCTTGCCGGCAAACAAGCCGGATGACCGACCGCTATCTATGTCTATCGCGTGCCGCGCCAGGTAGGTGCGACGCTGTTTAGTGTGGATTGAGTGCCTGCTTGCGATACACCCCGGCCAATTCCCGCGCCAGCCCGATAAAGTTCTGCAGCGGCGCCGATGGATTGAATGTGCGCCGCACCAGGGTAATCGGCGCCAGCAGCTTCGGCCGCGCGTCCTTGATCCGGCAATACACCACGCTTTCGCGGTGTACGTCGCGCATTGACGCAGGGACTACCGAGATGCCTTCACCGGCGGCCACCAGGCTGAGATTGGTGAGCATGCGTTCCACTTCAAAGGCGATCTTCGGTT
Organism: Pseudomonas sp. GW821-FHT05D12; assembly: GCF_059419825.1. Taxonomy (NCBI): domain Bacteria; kingdom Pseudomonadati; phylum Pseudomonadota; class Gammaproteobacteria; order Pseudomonadales; family Pseudomonadaceae; genus Pseudomonas; species Pseudomonas sp. GW821-FHT05D12. The sequence continues at coordinate 21,240 of NZ_JBWKSN010000010.1, forward strand.
CGAAGCCGCCGTTCTGGCAGGCTTTGATCAGGTTGGCGTACATGCCCGGCGCGCCGGGGCGGCGCACGAGGATGAAACGTTCATCCTTGAGCGCGTCGAGCGCGATGTCGGTGCCGGGGGCTTTCAGCAATGGGTGGCCGGTGGGCAGCGCCAGCAGCATTTCTTCGTTGAGCAGGCGGTGGAAAGTCAGGCTTTGGTGAGTGCTGACCGGCGCGCGGAGGATGCCGATGTCGATGCGTTTTTCGACGCTGTCCTCGGTCACCTCCCGGGCGCTGCCTTCGTTGATCGACAGTTCCACGCCGGGGTAGCGCTCGCGGTACGCGCGAATGATCCGTGGGATCAGCGGGTGGGCGGCGGCGGAGCTGGTAAAGCCGATCACCAGCGTGCCCTCGATGCCTTGGGCGGCGCGGGACGCCTTGAGCGAGCCTTGTTCGACACGGGCGAGGATGATCCGCGCTTCATCGAGAAACACCAGGCCACCGGCCGTCAGGTCGACGCCCTTGGGGTGGCGCTTGAACAGGTCGAAGCCCAGCTCTTGCTCGAGCGCGCGGATCTGCTGGCTGAGGGGCGGTTGCTGCATGTTCAGGCGCGCAGCGGCACGGGTGAAATGTCGCTCTTCAGCCACCATGATGAAATAGCGTAAATGGCGAAGTTCCATGGTGGTATATCCCGTGACAAGACTTTATTATTTGCGGCCGGCAGCGGCCAGGCGCCCAATATGCCGAAAGCGGCGCGCAGCGACAATAACAATAAATAAAAACAGGCTGGAGTACCGATGCCGACCCGATACGCCAAGAACGCCACCCTGCCTATTTTGATTGCCATCGCACTTGGCATGACGCTGGGCCTGGTGTCTCCGAGCCTGGCGATTGAAATGAAAGTGTTGAGTGACGGTTTCATCAAGTGCGTCGGCTTATTGATGCCGTTCCTGTTGTTTGTATTGGTGTCCACCGGTGTTGCCGGTATCAAGCGCGCGCCGCAGCACCGCCATGTCGTACGGCGCATCATTGTGTATTTCCAGTTGATGTCGTGTGCCGCGCTGATGCTGGGCATGGCCACGGGCTGGGTGTTCAACCTCGAGACCAGCGCGGTCTCGGCGCCGCCGTTACCGCCCGAAAGCTTCCTGCATGAACTGTCGCTGCTGTCGGCGTCCTCCACGTTGTACCGCGTGTTTACCCAGAGCCTGGTGCTGCAAGTGATGTTCGCCGCCGTGCTCTGCGGGCTGCTGCTGGGGCGCGGCAGCAGCCTCGGCAATCGCTGCCTGGGCTGGCTGGAGGCGGGCGTCCATGGGGTGTTTTTCGTACTGCGGATAATCTTGAAGTTTGCCCCGCTGGCGGCGTTTGGGGCGATGGCGTTTGTGGTGGGTAAATATGGGGTTAGTTCGGTCTTGCCGCTGTTGAAGTTCGTGCTGGTTATATACCTGGTGAGTGCGTTATTTGTGGTTGTGGTATTGGCCTTTATTACGCGTTTAGTTGGAATAAAGCTCACGCGTTTGATGGGTTATTTGAAAGAAGAGTTATTGCTGGTGACATTCACCGGTTCTTCCGTGGCGGCACTTCCCGGTTGCGTGGATAAACTCGAAGCCCTGGGCTGCGATCGCCAGTTAGTGCGCCTGGTGTTGACCACCGGCTACACCTTCAACCTGGCCGGGACCAACCTCTACCTGACTACCGCGATCATGTTCCTGGCACATATGGCCGGGGTCGAGATTGCCCTGCCGGAGCTGCTCGCGGTGTTGGTGATCTGCCTGGTGACGTCACTGGGTTCCACCAGTGTGGCGGGGTCGGCGTTGTTCACCTTGATCGCCACTTTGAACATCCTGCAACTGGTCCCTCTGGAAGGGGTGGGCCTGCTGCTGGGAGTGGAGCGCTTGATGAAGTGCCGCTCGCTGACCAATGTGCTCGGCAACTGCGTGGCGTGCCTGGCGATTTGCGGGTGGCAGAAGTCGATTGATCGTGAGGTGTTGAAACAGGCACTGCCTACCCAGTAGGAGCCGGCAAGCCGACTCCTACTGGTGAGGGGTCAGCCTTTGGTATTGGCCAGTTTGTCGAAGGCCTTGTCGAGGTTGCCTTCTGCACTTTGCAGCTTCTCACGCCGCTCCTTCAGCCACTGCTGATCCTCTTCCAGCGTCTTGCGCGCCTCCACCAGCATGCGCTTGACCTCCTGCGGCTGCGGGCCGCCGGTGCCTTTGCGGGTTTGGACCATGGTGGTCGGCGACAACGCCGCGCGAAAACCGGCCTCGTCCAGCGGCAACGTGTTGGGAGTCCACTTGTACTTGTCCGCCGCCTGGCTATACAGCTTTTGTGCATCGGCGTAGGGGAAGGTCTTCGGCGTGGTGCCATTGCTGCGTGCTTCGGTGACGATCAGCGAGGCAAAGCTGTGACCGATACGGAACGGCACTTTGTATTGACGCTCCAGGGTGTCGGCCAGCTCCATCGACGTGGTCCACTCCGATTCCAGTTCTTCCAGGGCCCGCTGCGGGTTGATCTGCAGCGCGTCGAGCACTGCGTCCATGGCCTGGAACATCTCCTTGGTCGATCGGAACACGCCCAATGAGTCGAACGCGAACTTGTAGTCGGTCATGCCAGTGGTGACGTTATGCGCGCGCAAGGTCACGGCCTGGGCCAGGCCGACCACGTCCGAGGCGGTCTCCCGCGCCCGCATCAGCAAGCCGGGGTTGCGTTTTTGCGGCATGGCGCTGCTGGTGTAGGTGGCCTCTTCATCGAGCAGCAGCCACGGGCGGATCTGGTGATACTGGGTGTGGATGTCGCCAATCATGGCGCCGACACGAATCGCCGAGGACGACGCCAGGTTGGCTGCTTCGATCGGGATGTCGTAGGTCGACACCTGGCTCGAATCCAGCGAGTTCTCGCGCACGCCATCAAACCCCAGCAGCTCGGCCAGGCGCTCGCGGTTCAGCGGGTAGGCCGAGTTTGCCAACACCGCGGTGCCCATCGGGCTCTTGTTCAAGCGTGTGTACAGTTCGCGGATGCGCTGGCCATCACGGTCAAACGCGGCTTCGAAGGCCAGCAGGTAGTGGGCATAGCTGATCGGCATGGCCTGCACGCCGTTGGTGTAGGCGGGCACCAGGGTGTCGACGTTCTTGTCGGCAATGTTCAGCAGGCGCAGGCGCGTGGCGTTGAGTGCCTCGCTGTAGGCCAGCACCTGGCTGCGCAACGCGGCCAGGCGGTAGGTGGCGAGCATGTCCTGGCGGCTGCGCCCGGAGTGGATCAGTGAGGCCTCGGGACCGATCTTGTCGGTCATGATCTTTTCCAGTTGCAGCACATCGCTGGGGCGCGTGCCGCCGGGCTGATCGGCCTGGGCAATGGCGTAGCGCACACCGCCGGCGATCTTTTGGCCCATGTCCGGCTTGACGATGCCTTCTTCGGTGAGCATCACGATCGAGGCTTTGTTGATGCGATTCAGCCAGGCGAATTGCGTCTGGGTCGGATCGGCCTTGGCCTTGTGTTCGGTTTGCGAGCTGTCGGGCGTGGCGCCGACTTTCGCCGCCTGGGCCGCGCATTGTTCGGTGGTGGTACACGGCAACTCGCCGGTGTTGGCCGCCTGGGCGCCGAAGCTGTTGAAGAGGGCGAAGGCCACCGCCAGAGGCAGCAGGCTTTTCAGGGCGCGGGGGGATGTGTTCACAGGAGTACCCGATTTATTTTTGGAATTGGGGGCCAACCGGGCGCAGGGCACAGGCGGCAGGATCAGGCTATCGGGTCTGTTTGCAGATTGAAAATATATAGTAAGTGTTGAAGGCAGAGGTTTTAGGTATGGCGTTGGGAGGGTTTGCGTTGAATGAAGGGGGGTGTTGGGTGAGGGGCTGTTGTGGTGAATGAGGTTGTTGTAGGAAGAGGGCTGTTGTGTTGAATAAGATTGTTGTGGTGAGCGGGGGCTATTGTGGTGAGCGGGCTTGCCCCGCGTTGGGGCGCGCAGCGGCCCCGGGCATGCACTGCAGTTCTTCAGGTGGATTTGGGTTGTCAGGTTTCAGGGCTGCTGCGCAGCCCAACGCGGGGCAAGCCCGCTCGCCACAAAAACCTGGTGCTGTCCAGAAAACCCAGCGGCAACAGATCAATGCATCTTGCTATGGTCCATCCCATCCAGGCCGCGTGCGGTGGCCTTGACTTCAATGGCTTGTTTCTCACCCTTGGCGTTTTTCACCGTGAGGGTCAGCGGCACCTGGTCGCCTTCCTTGATCTGGCTGGTCAGGCCCATCAGCATCACGTGATAACCATCCGGGTCGAGCTTGACGGCCTTGCCTGCCGGCAGGGCGACGGAATCCACCGGGCCCATGCGCATCACGTCATCCTTCATGCTCATTTCATGGATCTGCACGTCCTTGGCCGCAGGCGTTGCCACGCTCAGCAACTGGCTGTCGCTGTCGGCGGTCAGGGTCATGAATGCGCCGCTGGACGGCTGGCCCGGCACCGAGGCGCGTACCCATGCGTCGGTGACCAGTACCTGGGCGCTGGCGTGCGCTGCGAGGCCCAGCAGGGACAGGCCGATCAGGGTGCGCTTGAGGTGTTGAACGGCAGTCATTAGCAGACCTCCATGACGGTGAGCAGGTCTTCTGCGCACTCTTTAGCGTTAAGGGATGCCTGCAGGCCCAGGCGCAGGTTGCCGCGTGTGTCGAACACGAAACTGGTGGCCGTGTGAGACAGCGTGTAGGTGTCGCCGGCCGGGATCTTTTCATAAAAGATCCCGAACTCCTTGGCGGCCACGGCGATTTCTTCCGGGGTGCCATACAGCGCTTCGAAGCTGGGGTCGAAGGCTTTCACGTACTTGTCGAGAATCTCCGGGGTGTCGCGTTCCGGGTCCAGGGTGATAAAGATCACCTGCATGATCTCGCCGTCGCGGCCCATCAGCTTCTTGGCCTGGGCTGCGCGGGCGAGGGTGGTCGGGCACACGGCCGGGCACTGGGTGAAGCCGAAGAACACCACCGGCATCAGGCCACGGTAGGAGCTGAGGGTGACGGTGTCGCCCTCGGTGTTCTTGAGCTTGAAGGTGCGGCCCATGATCTTGTCGCTCAAGTCCTTGCCGTACTTGAAGTTCAACCTGGGGCTGTTGTCACAACCGGCCAGCAGGCCCAGACCCAGCAGGCCCATGCCGGTCAGGACCTTGCGGCGGGTAAATAACGTACTCATCAACTGTGCATCCTGTGAAACGCCTGCATTGCTCTGGATCTACACATCAGGCTTTGAGGGTGCCAAGTCTACCAACCCTGGGAAGCGCACGTAATCTGCGACGTTCTGCCACAGGGGCATGCCGTGCTTCATCCTTTTGCGGCTCTGATGGTAGAGTCGCAGCCATGAAATCGAGCCATCCCGCCCGTCCGCTGATCGTCTGGACCCTGTACTTCTGCGTGCTGATGAACCTGTTCGCGTGCGGTTTGGGGCATGGCCAGATGCTCGGCCAGCAACTCAACGGGATCGGCGGGGCGTTCTGTTCGGTGGACGGTAGCCAGGCGCCACTTTCCGACAAAGGGTTGGGCAGCCCGTCTTCCAGCAACATCTCGAACTACTTTGCCTGCCCGGTGTGCAACGCCGTCACCGTTGCGCTGGTGTTCCTGATCGGTCTCGCCTGGCTGTTGGGCCTGGCGCAAACCCCGCGTCCGGCGCATGAGCGGCGCAACAAGGCGCCACCGCGTTATTCCTGGCCCTCGGCCAACCCCCGCGCTTCCCCGACTTTCTGACGTGTGCCTTGGGCTCCCTGCAACCAGGGGGCGTTCTATCGTCACGACTGAGAGTGCGTTTCATGAACCACCTGTTGCCTGCCGGCGCCAGCCGCCTGGTCCGCAAGGCGTCGCGTCGCCTGCGCGCGGAACCTGTGCAGCCTGACTACCCGAGCAATTCCCGTTGTTTCGTACACCTGGATGCGCGCCTGTTGCCGTATTGGCACAGCGTGTTCGACATCTGCCCGGCGCTGCTCAAGCTCGACCCACCCGAGGGCCTGAACCTGTTCCGCAGCTTCATGACCTGGGCTTACCGCAACCAGCCAGCACAGGACTGGACCTACCACCTGAACATCGGTCGCTGGCTGCTGGGCTCGCCGTATCGCACGCAGATCGACGATGAGCCGATCGAAGCCTTCATGGCCGCCGCCGCAGCGCGCTGGATCAATACCGACGACAGCCCGGCACAGGGTGTGATCCTGGCCTGGCAAGGTTCGACCGTACTGGAGTGGAAGGGCACCCCGCTAGCGACCGTCGAGCCACCGCGCACGCCGGAGCCGGCGGGGGACTTTGTCTGGGGCTCACTGGACACGCGGGGCGAATTCAGCGGCTGGTTGCCGGTGCCGTAAGGTGCTGGCGAATCCACGCGTCGACGTCGGTCACGGCGATGCCGTGCCGGGCGTTGAACGTGACGGCGGGGTCCCAGGCCACGCCGTTGCCCTGGGCGAACACCGCGCGGTACTTCTTCAGGTTGTCGTCGGGGCTGCTGGCGAGGTCGGCCAGTAGCGCCGGCACCGACCAGGGTTCGCGCTGGAGCTGGATGCCCAAGGCGGCGTCGACGGTGTCGGCCAACTGCCCGTAGGTCAGGGTGTCGCCAGCGGTGTACACCACCTGGTTGGCGATGGCGGGTTCAGCGAGCACGATCTGCGCCGTCAGCCGGCCGATGTCCTCGGGCGTGGTGACGGTGACGGCTGTGTCCCAGTCGCCCAGGGCATGCACGGTGTTTTGCGCGAGGTCGACCACGCCAAACGACGGCTCGAACAGAAAGCTGGTGAACATCCCGGTGGAGATGATCAGCCACTGGGTGGTCTGTTGGGCGCGCAGCAGGTCGCGCACGTCCAGTTGCTCGTCGAACAGGTCCTGCGGGCTGCCACGGCCGATCACGTCGTAGTCCACGCCAAATTGCCACGGCACATAGCGCTTGACCCCACTGCGGATCGCCGCCTGTGCCAACTTGCGTTGGGTGCCTGGGCCTGCGGCAAATCCGATGCAACTGATCACCGTGTCGAACGGCGCGAACAGCGCGGCGAGCGTGTCCTGGCTATCGTTCTGCAGGTCGCCGGCCAATGGCTCGACGCCGAGCTCACTCAAGCCATTCGCAGTAGTCGACTGCGCACGCAACAGCACGGCGATGCGGGTGCCCTGCGGCGCCAGGGCGACCAGTTCGCGCAGCACGGCCATGCCCAGTTCACCGGCACCGAGCACCAGGATGGAAGGGGAAGTCATAGGGTTCTCCGTCAACAGTGAAAGTCGTGGCATGCTTGCAGAATTAAACGCCGCGCATAAGAAGGCACACGCGTGATACCGAGAGACCCCCATGGATAACGACGAAATCATCCGCCGCTCGCAGGCCGCCTGCGACGCACTCAGCGCCGACGATGACGGCCTCAAGCGCGAGGTGTTGAGCCACGCCGGCAACCGCTGGTCATTGGGCATCGTGCACGTGCTCGGCGTGTCCGGTCGCCTGCGCCATGCCGAGATCGGTCGACGCATGACGGGCGTCACCCAGCGCATGTTGACCCGCACCTTGCGCCAGTTGGAACGCGACGGCCTGGTGCTGCGCCATGACTTTCAGGAAGTGCCGCCAAGGGTCGAATACGCCCTGTCGCCCCTCGGCACGCAGTTGTTGGTGCACATGATTCCGCTGTGGACCTGGGTGGTGGGAAACGGCGAGGCGTTTCGCCAGGCGCGGGAGCAGTTTGATCAGGCTTGATCGGGAAGCAGCCGGGCAGACGCGAGCGGAGACAGGCCTGGATTGTTACGCAAACTGAAAAAGTGATTGGCGGTTTTGGCGGCTGTTTCTGTGCCGCTCAACTCTATACCGTGCGCGCTCCCGTTGAATGCGGCACCGACCCGACTGACAAAGAACAGGGTTGGGCCGTGACGGGGTCGCCTCAATCACTTCTCGGAGCCTTCATGAAGCACACCACTTGCCTGGCGCTCGCCGTGTCCATCGGCGCGGCGCAGCAGGCGGCTGCCGCCGGTTTTATCGATGACAGCAAAGCCAGCCTCGACCTGCGCAATTTCTACTACAACCAGGACACCCGCAATGCCAGGGGCGCCTCGGACAAGGAGTGGGGCCAGGCCTTCATGTTCAACTACCAGTCCGGTTTCACCGAGGGCGTGGTCGGCCTGGGCCTGGACCTGCAACAATGGTATGGCCTGCGCCTGGATGCGTCGGGCCGCGCGGGCAAGGCCGGTGAAGACAACACCCCTGGCAGCGTTTTCCCCCTCGACGACGGCAAGGCTGCACATGACTTCAGCAAGACTGGCGTCACCGGCAAAATGCGCATCGCCCAGACTCAATTGAAAGTCGGCAGCCTGATGCCCAAGCTGCCGGTGCTGACCACCGAAGACGGGCGCCTGCTGCCCCAGACCTTTCGTGGCTATCAGCTGGATTCCAAGGACTTCAAGGATTTCAACCTGGTGGCCGGCAAGCTTGAGCAGGTTGTCGACCGTAATTCCAGCAACGGCCAGGGCATGTCGATTGCCGGTGCCAATGACCCGATCAAAGGCAAATCCAGCAACCAGTTCTATTACGGCGGGGTTGATTACAGCGTCACCAAGCAGCTGCAGCTGCAGTACTACTACGCCAACCTGGAGAATTTCTACCAGCAGCACTTCCTCGGCCTGGTGCACAACTGGCAGTTGCCGGTGGGGCAGTTCAAGAGCGACCTGCGCTATTTCTACAGCACCGCTGATGGCAAGAATGGCAGCGCGGCGGGGCGCAGCGAAGGGTATGTCAGCTCGGGTTACTACGCGCCGGGCATCAACACGGGCAAGGTCGACAACCGCTTGTGGAGCGCACTGTTCACCTATGGTCTGAGCGGGCACGCGTTGAGCCTCGGCTACCAGAAAACCACGGGCGAAAGTGACTTCCCGCATATCAACCAAGGTCAGGGCCGCTCGCTCTACCTGATCACCAATTCGCAGTCACTGAAGTTCGTGAATGCTGGCGAGCAGGCGACGGTGGGCAGCTATGCCTATGACTTTGCCGGCCTGGGCATTCCTGGCCTGCGTTCAAGCGTGACTTATATCCACGGCAGCCATATCCGTACCGCCGGCCGCGATAACAGCGAATGGGAACGCGACCTGCGCCTGGATTATGTGATTCCCACCGGCACGTTGAAGGGCTTGGGGTTTACCTGGCGCGGTGCGGTGCTGCGCGGGAATGACACCGCAGACAAAGATGAAACGCGCCTGATTGTCAGCTACAGCATCCCGCTGATGTAACGCGTCAACTGCCGGTATGCGGGGTTTTCTTTTTCGTCGCCTTGCTGCTGGGCTGTTTGTGCGGCGCAGGGCTCGGCGAGGCTTTTTCCTTGGGAGCAGTCTCGGTTTTTTTGTCGCTGTCTGATGGGCTGCTGGGGTAGGTGCCCGGCGGCAGGGCAGAGCCGGCGGCGCTGCTGTCGCTCAGCGTATTCGGTGACGGCGCGGTATCATCGCCGAAGGCGGCGAAGGCCGGACTGGCCAGCAGGGCCGACAGGCCGACGATAAGCAAAATCCTTTGGGACATTCTGGTCTTCATGACGCGATCCCCTTGTTGCTCTGATCATGACTGAAGCCCGAAAAATCCGGGCTCCAGTACTGCTTCAATCAAGACTTCTTGCCGCCGCCGGAGCTGTGCGCCCCGCCTTTTTTGCCGGCTTCAGAAGCCTTTTCGCGGTCATTGGCAAAGTTGCCGCCCGAACCTTGACCGCCGCTTTTTTTCTGTGTGTCGGGCTTGGCTTTGCCGCCTGCACCCGTGGTGGTTTTTCCGCTGGTAGCCATTTTCAAATCCCTCATCAATGAGTGAATCAATGGTGTCGCTTAATTGGGAATACTCAACCGAAAGCAAAGTTTGAAAAAGTTCGCCGCCATGCGACGAATGGACGTCACGCCGCGAGCGGCTTGGCGCCCATGGATTTCTTGTGCGCCGCTTTCATCGCTTCCATTTCAGCGCCGAGTTCTTCCAGCACCGCCTTGCCCAGCAGCTTCCTGGCCTGGGGGAACATCTCGGTTTCCTCTTCTTCGATGTGGTGTTCCAGCAGTTCCTTGACCACTTTGACGCGCCCGGAGAACTCGGTGGTGGATGGCTCGGTCTGCTTCAGGTCGGGCAGCACCAGGGCGTCGACCGTGCGATGCTCTTCCTTGGCTTCGTGGTACATGATGTCTTGCTCCTTGCCGCCGGCTTTGCGGAAGGCCGGGTAGAGGATCTCTTCCTCGAGCTTGGTGTGCAGGCTGATCTCCATCTCGAGTTTGGCCAGCAGTTCGGTGCGCTTCTTGACGCCGCGTTCGGTGGACTCGCTCAGTTGGGTCAGCAACGCCTTGACGCGTTCGTGGTCAGCCTTGAGAAGGTCGATGGCATTCATGGTGGAACCTCACGGATAGCAAGCGGGCGCGTCGAAGTGCGCGCCTCGTCCGTTAGGTAGTGCATCAGTTATACCAACTTGAACGTATTTATAAATCCTTTATGAATCAGTCGTTTATCTTGAGATCGTGAGTGTGGCGGTCGTGCAGCTTGCATGGTCGTGCAAGGTTTGGGTTGCATTACGCCGTCCCTAGCCGCCGCTGACTTTCCAATGCTTGATGTCTTCAGCGAACACCACCTGCTTGACCTCATGGGCAATCCCGTAGGCGAGCGATTCGTGCGCGGCAATGACCTTTTCCTCGGCTGACAGGCACTTGAAAATATCCAGCTGGGTGTCGGCTTGGGACGTCTCCAGTTCATAGATTTTCACGTAGCGGGCCAGGTCGTTATCCAGGCTCGACAGGTACTCGCGCAGCCGTTGGTGGTCCACCGAACTCTGGCTGAAGTACCAGTTCATCGGATGGATCAGAAAGCGCGAATGCGGCGTGGTGATACGCCGGTTCGCTGCCAGGAACATGATGATGCCCATGGATTCGATATTGCCCGCGTTGATCGCGCAGAGCGGCACCGGCAGCGCCTTGAGGAAGGTGTAGAGGGTAAACCCGAAGTTGGTGCTGCCGCCCGTGGTCGACAGGTTCAGCAGCAGCGAACTGGCGCCTTCGTCGATCGCATCCAGGCAGCAGTCGCGAAAACGCTCGGTGGTGCCTTGGTCGATCTGGCAGTGAAAGTGGATAACATGCTCGGTCATCCTGAACCTCCGGAATTCAGTGCAAGAGGGGTGACTGAGGTTGAGTCTAGAAGGTTGCCCGCGATGTGCCCGGGTGCAAATCGGATGGAACCCTCGGGCCAGATGCTTGACCTAATGCATAGACCTCAGGAGGTGAACCATGCAAATAGAATATATCTGGATCGCGTTGGCGGTGATTTTGCTGCTGTTGGAATTGTGGGCGATCAACGTCGTATTGCGCAGCACCGGTGGCTGGGAAACCAAGGGGCTGTGGGTGGTAGTGCTGATTTTCGTGCCGCTGTTGGGGCTGATTGCCTGGGCGATATTCGGTCCCAAGCGAGAGATGGCGCAGCAGCGCAGAAGCTAAGGTCCACAGGTAAAAAAACAGGCGCCGAGAGGCGCCTGTTTGCGTTTCAGCCCATCGCTATCAACCCGCCAGGGCCTTGGCGATGGCTTGGTTGAATGCCGGCAAGTCATCCGGTGTCCGCGAGGTGATCAAGGTCCAGCCATTGGCCTTGCACTCCTTGACCTCGGCATCCACCCAACCGGCGGCACCGGCGTTTTCCAGGTCGATGCGCACGCTTTTGTAGGAGGTCAGCGTCTTGCCCTTGATCACGCCGGCGTCGATCAGCGCCCATGGGCCGTGACAGATCGCGGCCACGGTCTTGCCGGCCTTGACGAAGTCGTTGATCACCCGCAGCGCCGCTGCATCCTGGCGCAGGGTGTCGGCGTTGACAGTGCCGCCAGGGATGACCAGTGCATCGAATTCGCTGCTGACCACGTCCGACAGTTGCACGTCGGATTCCACCGTCTTGTCTTTCTCGGTATCGCCGACAAACGTCTGGGTGGTGCCGCCCTTGCTGGATGCGTGGGTTACGGTGGCGCCGAACCCGCGCAGCGCTTCCAGCGGCTTGACCAGCTCGTCGCGCTCGATGCCGGTGTTGGAGGTGATGATCAGGATGTGCTTGCCGTTGAGTTGCGCGCTCATGGTCGAGTGTCTCCTTGGGTCAGGGGTAGATTAATGGTCGTGTTTGGCTTGCAGTTCCTTGGCCATTTTCAAATGGGCTTCAAGGGTCGGCAGGGTCTTGGTGGCGAAGGCTTTCAGCTCGGCGTTGTCCGAGGAAGCGGCTTCTTTCTGGAACAGTTCGACAGTTTTTTCATGGGCCGCCACCTGGTTGTTGGCGTAGGCCTTGTCGAACGATTCATCGCGCAGTTCGAGGATGGCTTTCTTGGCCTTGTCGGTCAGCGCGGCATCGTCCGGCACTTCGATATCGAGTTTTTTCGCCAGGGCTGCCAGTTCCTGGTTGGCCTTGGTGTGGTCGGTGACCATGTGCTGGGCAAAGGTTTTCACATCGGCCGAGCTGCTTTTTTCGAGGGCGAGTTTGCCGGCCTCGACTTCAGTGATGCCGCCTTGTGCCGCGTCTTCTACGAAGCTGTTGGACGTCGCGGCCATGGCCGTGGAAATCGAGCCGGCAACCAGCACGAAAGTCAGGCCCATCTGTTTGATCAGTTGCGTGGTCATGGTGGATCTCCTTGAACATGGCGGGATGCCGTTACCTGAGTGTTGAGCCGGCCCAACTGCAAAAGGTTTAAATTAATTCGCGCTTTTCTCACCAGCGGGCATGACTGGCAAATTCCTTGAACTATCGAAATCCGTTGGCCTCTGCTGCACAGGTGCGTGCGATTTTCTTGCACGCCTTCAACTGCCAGGAGAGACACCGTGACCGATCACAAGACCGCCGATAAAACCCCTGACCCCATCAGCTCCGAACAGGCGCAGAAAGGTGCCGGCACCGCCGCCAAGGGCGAGACGCTGGAGCGCCCGAACCCCAAGACCGAAACCGTCGACAAGGTGCTCACGCCGACCTCGATCAAGGACACCGAGCGTCAGACCGATGCGATCAACGAGCAGGCCGCCAAGGCCGAGCGCAAGCTGGGCCACTGAACATGGCCAAGGCAATTTCCGCGTCGGAACTGGGGATTGATCTCAAGCCTGCGGATGACGCCAGCCTGTTCAAATGGTTTGTCGCCAGTTTCCTGATGGGCAAGCGCATCCAGGCGCCCATCGCGGCACAGGCCTATAAGGTGATCGTCGAAGAGCAGGGCCGCGACACGCCGGGCAAGTTGCAGCACTGCACATCGCGTGAGCTGGTCTCGATGCTCGGGCGTGCGCATTACGTGCGTTATGACGAGAGCACCGCGCAGCGCCTTCTCGACCTCAGCGCCAAGCTCAACGCCGAATACGCCGGCAAGATCACCCACATGCGCAGTGCCAGCAAAGACCGCCAGGCGTTCGAAAAACGCCTGGGGGAATTTGACGGAGTGGGGCCCAAGACCATTGAGATTTTCATGCGCGATGCGGCTGAGGTGCTGTTTTGACAGCAGCTCTGTATGTGGGGTGCGCCGGTTGGAGTTTGCCCCGTGAACAATGGTCTGCATTTGAGGGGGAAGGTACGCACCTTCAGCGTTATGCCTCGCGCCTGAAGGCAGTTGAAATCAACAGTTCGTTCTATCGTCCTCACTTGCCCAAGACTTACCAGCGTTGGGCACAGTCCGTGCCAGCCACCTTTCGTTTTTCGGTCAAGGTACCCAAGCGCATTACCCACGAACTGCGCTTGCAGCACTGCGAAACAGCACTGGATGAGTTTCTTCAGCAATGCCTGCAATTGGGTGAAACCTTGGGCTGCCTGCTAGTGCAACTGCCCCCTTCGCTGCGCTATGAGCCCACTGTCGCCGCGACGTTTTTTCGCGCCCTGCGACAACGCTATGCGGGCGTGGTGGTGCTGGAGCCGCGTCATGCCAGCTGGCTTGAGGCTGAAGCATTGTTGCAGGACCTGCACATTGGGCGCGTGGCTGCAGATCCCCCGGTCATCGACACCGGTGAGGCACCGGGCGGTTGGCAGGGCGTGCGCTATTGGCGTCTGCATGGGTCGCCACGTATCTATCACAGCGCATATGGGCCGGAACGGCTCCGGGCCTATTTGCAGCAGCTGAGAGCCTCTGTCGAAGAGGGTATTTGCACCTGGTGCATCTTCGATAACACCGCCAGTGGTCATGCGCTGGCGGATTCACTGTACCTACTCGACCTCCACCTGCAGCACTTCCAGGCCTAACCGTTGGTACGCTTCGACGCTCGGCACGTGCCACTCGGTAATCAATGTGTGGATACGCTCACATGGCCCCACCACAAACGGCTCCACCGCACCGAGCTTGTCGGCCATGGTCACTGCCACCACGTGCGAGGCGCTGTCGAGCAGGGCTTGTTTGACCGCCACTTCATCAAAATGCAGCGAGCTGATACCCACCTGCGGATGCAGTGCGCATACGCCGGTGAACAGCACGTCGGCCTTGACGCTCTGGATCAAGCGCACGGCGTCCTGGCCCGTGGTGGACAAGGTCGCTGGGTTGAGTTGGCCACCGGCCAGGATCACCTTCACTTCGGGATGATCGGCCAGCGCGATGGCGATCATCGGCGACGGCGTGACTACGGTCAGGCGGATCGAGCGCGGCAACGACTGGGCAATCTGCAGTGTGGTGGAGCCGGAATCGAACAACACGATCTGGCCATCTTCCACCAGGTTGGCGGCCCGGTGGGCAAGGTGACGCTTGGCGTCGTTGGTCTCGCCGACCCGGGTGAAGAAGTCCTTGCCGGTGTCCTTGGGCCGGGGCAGGGCGCCGCCATGCACGCGTTGCAGAAGGCCAGCAGCCGCGAGTTCGCCGAGGTCGCGGCGGATGGTGTCCTGGGACACGGCGAAATGCTCTACCAGGTCGGCGGCGGTGACTTTGCCATCGCGCTCGAGCAGCAACAGGATCTTTTGTTTGCGCAACGAAGGCAGGTCAATGGCTTGATGAGTGGTGTGCATGTTTTTGCGCTTTTTTGCGGGTTTGTGCGAGATTAGTCTCCTGCCCATCTAAACGCAATGGCTGGTTGCGCAGCCGATGGGCGGTTACTCTCTGTGTTCAGTTCAGGGAGAGGTGACCTAGATGTCGTTGATCACAACCATCGAAGATTTACGCAAGCTGGCGCAAAAACGTGTCCCACGGATGTTCTACGATTACGCCGATTCCGGCTCCTGGACTGAGAGCACCTACCGGGCGAATGAAAGCGATTTCGCGCGGATCAAATTCCGCCAGCGGGTCGCGCGCAATATCGATGAGCGCTCGATCCGCGCCCGCATGATCGGCCAGGACATGGCCATGCCGGTCGCCCTCGCACCCACCGGCCTGGCCGGTATGCAGCATGCCGATGGCGAGATTCTCACCGCTCGCGCCGCCGCCGCGTTTGGCCTGCGCTACACCTTGTCGACCATGAGCATCTGTTCGCTGGAAGATATCGCCGAACACGTCGGCCAGCCATTCTGGTTCCAACTGTATGTGATGCGTGATCGCGCGTTTGTCGAGCAATTGATCGAGCGCGCCAAGGCCGCTGGCGTGGATGCGCTGGTGCTGACCCTCGACCTGCAGATCCTCGGCCAACGCCACAAGGATTTGATCAACGGACTGTCGGCGCCGCCCAAGCTGACCCTGCCGAATATCCTCAACATGGCGACCAAACCGCGCTGGGTAATGGGCATGCTCGGCACCCAGCGGCGCGGCTTCGGCAATATTGTCGGGCATGTGAAGGGTGTGGCGGACATGAGTTCGTTGTCGTCGTGGACCGCCCAGCAATTCGACCCGCGCCTGAGCTGGGACGATGTGGAGTGGATCAAGAAGTGCTGGGGCGGCAAGCTGATCATCAAGGGCATCCTCGATGTAGAGGACGCGCGCCTGGCGGCGAATTCCGGTGCCGATGCACTGGTGGTGAGCAACCACGGTGGCCGTCAGCTGGACGGTGCACCGTCGAGCATCAGCCAGTTGCCGGCGATTGTCGACGCGGTAGGCGAGCGCATCGAAGTGTGGCTCGACGGCGGCATTCGCTCCGGCCAGGACGTGCTCAAGGCGATGGCATTGGGCGCCAAGGGCACCATGATCGGTCGCCCGCACCTGTATGGCCTGGGCGCGATGGGCGAGGCGGGCGTGACCAAGGCACTCCAGATCATTGCGCGTGAGCTGGACGTGTCGATGGCGTTGTGCGGCTATAACGATATACGCGATGTGAATCGCGAGATTTTGTTGCCCGGTACATTTCCCGAAAACGTTTACTGAGCAAAAAAATCGTAAAAAAATAAAAAGAGTTGTCCACGAAAACCGTGGGTATCTCTGTGGATAACTTTGCGAAGGCCCGGCAGGGTTGGTGATTTAACCCTCGGTTAATATTTGATCAACTTTCGACGCGGGCCAGTATGGGCAGGGTTTGCGCTTGACACGCAAGCGCGAACCCAGTGCCGAAAAGCGCTTTTATGAGTCGCCGTTGCGCGCTGTGGAGTGGGTGACAACCTGCGGCGGCATCTTCGCTTGCATCAGGCTATCGAGTGCCTGGCCATAATTGCGACCGGCCAGGCTCATGCTGTTGTTGTGCGTGGCGCCGGGCACCAGCAACAGCCGTTTGGGTTCTTGGGCGGCTTCAAATAGCTGCTGGCTGAAACGCGGCGGCACGTATTGATCGGCCAGCCCGTGGACCACCAGCAGGGGCATATGGATAGCGGCGATCTTGTCGATGGAATCGAACTTCTGTGACAGCAGCCAGCGTACCGGCAACGAGGTATTCGCCACCGCCGTAGCCACATCCGCCAGGGAGGTGAAGGTCGATTCAATTACCAACCCGCGCACCGGCAACGGCGTTTGCTTGCCCAGTTCGGCGGCCAGGTCGATGGCCACCGCGCCGCCCAGGGAATGTCCGTAGATCAGGCGTTTGCTCGGGTCCGGTTGCAGCACCTGGAAACGCTCCCACGCGATGCGGGCGTCTTCGTACACGGTGGTTTCCGATGGCAGCTCGCCGTGGCTTTGGCCAAACCCGCGATAGTCGATGGCCAGAACCGAGTAGCCGAGGGCGTGCAACTGCTCAATGCGAAACAGCTGCCCTGTCAGGTTCCAGCGTACGCCGTGCAGGTAGAGGATCGCCGGCGCGTCGGCCTTGGCCGCCGGGTACCACCAGCCATGGATGTTCTGCCCGGACTTGAAACTGGCAGGCTTGAGTTCGAACTCCTGCACTGCCTTGGGCAAACCGCTGTACCAGCTGGCAGTCCCCGGCTCTATGCGAAACACCAGCTCGCGCTCCTTGTGTTGCAGCACGGCGCACCCCACCGGCAGGCCGACGATCAGCAGCGCCATGCACAGCAGGGGAAACCAGCGCAGGCCCAGGCGAGACAGAAAACGAGAAGACATGAAGGTTCCAGGACAAAGGTGAAGCACGGGTTTTACCAGATGGCCCGCGCAGGCAGGAATTAATTCGACAGCCGTCCACGGCGATTGCTTGCAAAGTGTTACAGCATTGAATTACCCCTGCACCGGTTGTTAGGGTGGGCGGCTACACAGGAGAGCAAGCACATGGATTTCACAGGCAAAACCGCGATTGTCACCGGCGGTGCCCGCGGATTGGGGCTCAGTTATGCACGGGCGCTGGCCTTGGGCGGGGCGCGCGTGGTGATCAGCGACATTGGTGCCGACCCGGTCGGCGCCGGCAACGACGTCACGGTGGTCGAGTCGGCGGCCAGGACCTTGCAGGCCGAAGGCTTGCAGGTGATCGGTCACGCGGGTGACCTGTCCACCGAAGAAGGCAGCCGGCAACTGATCGCCTCGGCCATCGAGGCGTTCGGGCAGCTCGATATCCTCATCCACAATGCCGGTTGGGTCGGTTACCAGAACATTGCCGACCTGGATGCCGCGTTCCTGCAGCGCGCCATGGACATCAACCTCTACGCGCCGCTGTGGCTGTGCAAGTACGCGTGGCCACACCTGCTGCGATCCGCCGCGCCGCGCATCATCCTCACCACGTCCGACCGCGCGATGTACGCGCAGTACGAGCAGACCGGCCTGGTGGCCTACAGCGCTGGCAAGATGGCGCAACTGGGGATCATGAACGCGTTGAGCCATGAGGGCGCCGAGGCCGGGATCCGCGTCAACGCAATTTCGCCGGTGGCCAAGACGCGCATGTGGGGTGTCACCGAGGAGCCAGACGAACTCAAGCCGGAGTGGGTGACGCCGGGCGTGGTCTTCCTGGCCTCCGCGCAGTGCGAGGACACGGGCTACATCCTGCGCGCCAGCAATGGCCAATTCACTGCCACGCGCTTCACTGAAAATCCCGGCGTGGAGTACCCGCGCAATCTCGCCCGGATCAAGGCGGACAGCGCCGAAGCTGTCGCCGCCGCGTGGCCTCGCATCAAACAGGCGTGAACCCGATGACTCCCTTGAGCAAAGACCTGACCATGGACAACAGCCCCGTTCGCATCACGGCCGAAGAGACCCTTTCGGACAACTGGTACATCCTGAAGAAATACAGCTTCGACCTGCGCCGCCGTGATGGCAGTTGGCAGGCCCAGACCCGTGAGGTGTATGACCGGGGCAATGGCGCGACGATCCTGTTGTACAACCGCGAACAGCGCACGGTGCTGCTGATTCGCCAGTTCCGCATGCCAACGTTCGTCAACGATTACCCCGGCTACTTGATCGAGACGGCGGCCGGGCTGCTGGACAATGCCAGCCCCGAGGAGCGCATTCGACTGGAAGCGGAGGAAGAGACCGGCTACCGCGTGGGGCAGGTGGAGAAGGTCTATGCGGCGTTCATGAGCCCCGGGTCGGTGACTGAGCGGATTCACTTCTTTATCGGCGAATATCAGCCGGGTGACCGGATGGGGGATGGCGGCGGGCTGGAAGAAGAGGGCGAGGATATCGAAGTGTTGGAGCTGGGATTCGAACAGGCGCTGGCGATGGTGCAGGCCGGGGAGATTGTGGATGGGAAGACCATCCTGCTACTGCAGCACCTGGAGTTGCGGATGTTGAAAGAGGGCTGGTGAGGCGGTGAGCTTTCCACTTCTTCAGTAACATGGCGGCCTTGGAGTTGTTCGGTGTTGTCTGTCGAACTCGGTTAAAACTGTGGGAGCGGGCTTGCTCGCGAAAGCGGTGGGTCAGTTGCTGGAGAGGGTGGCTGGTCTGGCGCCTTCGCGGGCAAGCCCGCTCCCAAATTTGGGATGTATTTCAAGGTTGGAACCCAGTTGTACTGCCAGCTCAACTGCCGGTGCAGCACCCCGAATCCCAGCCCGAACAGCAATCAAAACTGTGGGAGCGGGCTTGCCCGCGAAAGCGGTGGGTCAGTCGCTGGAGAGGGTGGCTGGTCTGGCGCATTCGCGAGCAAGCCCGCTCCCACATTTGGGGTGTATTCCAAGGTTAGAGCTGGGTTGTGCCTTCAGCTCAAATGCCGGTGCAGCACCCCGAATTCCAAGCCCAAACAGCGATCAAAACTGTGGGAGCGGGCTTGCTCGCGAAAGCGGTGGGTCAGTCGCTGGAGAGGGTGGCTGGTCTGGCGCATTCGCGGGCAAGCCCGCTCCCACACTTGGGGTGTATTTCAAGGTTGGAGCCGGGTTGTGCCGTCCGCTCAAATGCTGGTGCAGCACCCCGAATCCCAAGCCCGAACAGCGATCAAAACTGTGGGAGCGGGCTTGCCCGCGAAAGCGGTGGGTCAGTTGCTGCAGAGGGTGACTGGTCTGGCGCCTTCGCGGGCAAGCCCACCTTCAGACTGGCGGCTATTGTCAGAAAATTCCCACAGGAGTACAAATGTACTCCATGACGACTCTCACTCCCCGCCGTACCGCCATCCTGACCTTTATCCGCGACCGTATCGCGCAGCAAGGCCAGCCTCCGAGCCTCGCCGAGATCGCCGAGGCGTTTGGCTTCGCCTCTCGCAGCGTGGCGCGTAAACACGTGCTGGCCCTGACCGAAGCCGGTTTTATCGAGGTCAATCCCAACCAGGCCCGTGGTATTCGCCTGCTCAACCAACCGGCACGCCCCGAGTGGCTGGACATCCCGGTCCTCGGCCGAGTCGCCGCGGGCTCGCCCATCGGTGCCGATGCCGACGTGCACAGCCGCCTGCAACTCGACCCCGCCACCTTCGCGAAAACCCCGGACTATCTGTTGCGGGTGCAGGGCGACTCGATGATCGAGGATGGCATTCTCGACGGTGACCTTGTGGGCGTACGGCGCAGTGCCGAGGCGTTGAATGGGCAGATTGTGGTGGCGCGCCTGGACGGCGAAGTCACCATCAAGCGCTTCGAACGTCACGGCGAGCATGTGCGCTTGCTGCCGCGCAATCCTGCGTATCAACCTATCGTGGTCGGGCCCGATCAGGACCTGGCCATCGAAGGGGTGTTTTGCGGCCTGGTGAGGCAAGGCTGATGGGCGCCGTGGTTGCGTTGGATACGCTGTTCAATGGCGGCCGTGTCTGGAAGGGCCGACCTGCCGCGCCTCCGGCCAGCGTGCAGCCCACCGGGCTGGCGGCGTTGGATGCGGTGTTGCCGACGGGCGGCTGGCCGGAGTCGGCCTTGAGCGAAATCCTCATGGCCAAGGAAGGTGTAGGCGAGCTGCAGCTGGTGCTGCCGACCCTGGCGCGGCTGTCGGCGGCGGGCGAGCGTATTGTGTTGGTGGCGCCGCCCTACACGCCGTATCCGCATGCCTGGCAGAACGCCGGAGTGGATTTGCGTCAGCTCTCGGTGATCCAGGCCGAGGAACGCGATGCCCTGTGGGCCGTGGAGCAATGCCTGCGCTCCGGCAGTTGCGGCGCGGTGCTGTGCTGGCCGCGCAAGGCCGATGATCGCGCGCTGCGCCGCTTGCAGGTGGCGGCGGAAACCGGGCAGACCCTGGCATTTGCCTGGCGTGCCTTGAGTGAAGCAATCAACGCCTCGCCCGCCGCCTTGCGCCTGGTCGTCGAAGCCAGGCCGGCGCAGGTGCGGGTGCTCAAATGCCGGGGCGGCCTGGCCCACCCGGCACCGATTGCACTGGCGGGGCACTGAGGTTGCCATGCGCTGGGTGTGTATTGTCTTCCCGCAATTGGCGCTGGACGGGGTGCAGCGCCTGTATCCCGAACCGGATCAACCGCTGGCGCTGCTGGCCGGCACGCCGCAGCGTCGCGTGCTGCAGACCGTCAATGACGCTGCGCGCGCCTTGGGCCTGCGCCCCGGCCAATCCCTGACGGCCGCGCATGCGCTGGCCAAGACCTTCACCTGCGCCGAATACGACCCGGCTGAAATAGAACGCTGGCAACAGTTCCTCGCCGCCTGGGCCTACCGCTTCAGCTCCCAGGTCAGTGTGTATTACCCACGCGCCTTGCTGTTCGAGATTGAGTCGAGCCTGGGGCTGTTCGGGCCGTGGGCGCAGTTCGAGGCACGCTTGCGCACGGAGCTGACCGAGCTGGGTTTTCGCCACCGTATCGTCGCTGCGCCCAACCCGGCGGCGGCGCGGGTGCTGGCGAATATCTACGATGGCCTGGCCGTCAACGATGAGGGGTTGATGCAGGCCCTGGCGCCGCTGCCTATCGACCGCGCCGGCTTCGACCCTGCGGCGGCCACTGCCTTGTCGCGCATGGGCCTGCGCAGCCTGGCCCAGGTGCAGGCGCTGCCCCGGCATACCCTGGCGCGGCGCTTTGACGCCAGCCTGCTCAAGCACCTGGATGCGTTGAGCGGGCAGCGGCCCTTGGCGCTGGCGTTCTATCAGCCGCCGGACCAGTTCGATGTGCGCATCGAGTTGAATTTCGACGTGCAATCCCACCAGGCCTTGCTATTTCCATTGCGCCGCTTGACCGGCGACCTGTCCGCCTTCCTCTGCGGCCGCGACAGTGGCGTGCAGCGTTTCGACCTGCACCTGGAACATGCCCAGGCGCCCGACAGTGTGATCAAGGTCGGCCTGCTGAGTGCCGAGCGCGAGCCGGCGATGCTCTTCGAACTGGCCCGCGGGCGCCTGGAGCAGGTGCAAGTGACGTCACCGGTGCGCGGTTTTCGCCTGGTGGCCCAGGACTTGCCGGTCTTCGTCCCGCAACGCCAGGACCTGTTCGATGACCGTCCGCAGCAGACCTTGCCGTGGGAGCAACTGCGCGAACGCTTGCGTGCGCGCCTGGGGGATGACGCGGTGCAAGGCCTGCGTTTTCACGCCGATCATCGCCCCGAGTGCGCCTGGCAAGCCGCGGCTGACAGTCGCGCATGCCCGACCTTGAGCAAGGTGCAACGCCCCGGTTGGCTGCTCAACGAACCGACGTTGCTGGCTGAGCAGGCGGTGCACATCCTGATGGGCCCGGAACGCATCGAGTCCGGCTGGTGGGATGGCGCCGATATTCGCCGCGACTACTACCTGATCCAGACCCGTGCCGGCCAGCAAGGCTGGGCCTATCGCACCGTGGGACAAAGCGATGGGTTGTGGCTGCAAGGCTGGTTCGCATGAGTTACGCCGAGCTGCATTGCCTGTCCAACTTCAGCTTCCAGCGCGGTGCCTCCAGTGCGCTGGAGTTGTTCGAGCGGGCCAAGCGCGAGGGCTACAGCGCCCTGGCGATTACCGACGAGTGCACCTTGTCGGGCATCGTGCGCGCCTGGCAGGCGGCCAAGGCGGTGGAGTTGCCGCTGATCATCGGCAGCGAGATGCGCATCGAGAACGGCCCGAAACTGGTGTTGCTGGTGGAGGACCTCAGCGGCTACCAGCACCTGTGCCGGCTGATTACCCTGGCGCGGCGCCGGGCCGAAAAGGGCCAGTACCGACTGCTGCTGGAAGACTTCGAACAACCGCTGCCCGGCCTGCTGGCGCTGTGGGTCGCCGACGACCAGGACACCCAGGCCTCGGTCCAATGGCTGCGCCGCACCTTTGCCGAGCGCCTGTGGCTGGCGGTGCACCTGCACTGCGGCCAGGACGATGCACGCCACCTGGAGCAGCGCCTGCAACTGGCTGCCAGCCTGCAGATCCCGGCAGTGGCCTGCGGCGATGTGCACATGCATGCGCGCGGTCGCCGCGCCCTGCAAGACACCATGACCGCGATCCGTCATCACGTACCGGTAGCCGAAGCCGGCACGCGCCTGCATCCCAATGGCGAGCGGCATTTGCGCAGCCTCGATGCCCTGGCCGCGCTGTACCCGCCAGCGCTGCGCGATGAAACCCTCAACATCGCGCGCCGCTGCACTTTTGACTTGAGCCAGCTGCGCTATCACTACCCGCGCGAGCTGGTGCCCGAGGGCCATGACGCCAGGTCCTGGTTGCGCAGCGTGACCGAAGAAGGCATCGCCCAGCGCTGGCCGCACGGGGTAGACGCCAAGACCTTGCAGCAGATCAATCACGAGCTGCAATTGATCAGCGACCTGGGCTACGAAAGTTACTTCCTCACGGTGCACGACATCGTGCGCTTCGCCCGCAGCCGTTCGATCCTGTGCCAGGGCCGAGGCTCGGCGGCCAACTCGGCGGTGTGTTTTGCCCTGGGCATCACCGAGATCGACCCGAGCCTGACCGACATGCTGTTCGAGCGTTTCCTGTCCAAGGAGCGCAACGAGCCGCCGGACATCGACGTCGACTTCGAACACGAACGCCGCGAAGAAGTGCTGCAGTACGTGTTCCAGCGCTACGGCCGCACCCGCGCGGCGCTGACGGCGGTGGTTAGCAGTTACCACGCGGCCGGCGCGGTGCGCGATGTGGCCAAGGCCCTGGGCTTGCCGCCGGACCAGATCAACGCCCTGGCCGAATGCTGCGGGCGCTGGAGCGATGATGCACCGCCACTGGAACGCCTGCGCGAAGGTGGTTTCGACCCGCACAGCCCGATCCTGCGCCGCGTGCTCACCCTCACGCAGCAACTGATCGGCTTCCCCCGGCACTTGTCCCAGCACCCTGGTGGCTTCGTGATTTCCGAGTACCCGCTGGACACCCTGGTACCGGTGGAAAACGCCGCCATGGCCGAGCGCACCATCATCCAGTGGGACAAGGACGACCTCGACGCCGTCGGCCTGCTCAAGGTGGATATCCTGGCGCTGGGCATGCTCAGCGCGATCCGCCGCTGTTTCGATCTGCTGCGCCGTCATCGCAATCGTGACCTGGCCCTGGCGACGATCCCCAAGGAAGACCCGGCCACCTACGCGATGATCAGCAAGGCCGACACCATCGGCGTGTTCCAGATCGAGTCGCGGGCGCAGATGTCGATGTTGCCAAGGCTCAAGCCAAAGACCTTTTACGACCTGGTGATCGAAGTCGCGATTGTGCGGCCGGGGCCGATCCAGGGCGGCATGGTGCATCCGTACCTGCGGCGGCGAAACAAGGAAGAGCCGGAAACCTACCCGTCGCCGCAGCTCGAAGCGGTGCTCAAACGCACCCTGGGTATCCCGCTGTTCCAGGAGCAGGTGATGCAGATTGCCATGGTCGCCGCCGACTACGGCCCCGGCGAGGCCGACCAACTGCGCCGCTCGATGGCCGCCTGGAAGCGCCACGGCGGCCTGGAACCGCATCAGCAGCGCCTGCGTACCGGCATGCTCAAGAATGGCTACAGCGAGGCGTTTGCCGCGCAGATTTTCGAGCAGATCAAGGGCTTTGGCAGCTATGGCTTTCCCGAGTCCCATGCGGCCAGTTTTGCCTTGCTGACCTACGCCAGTTGCTGGCTCAAATGCCATGAGCCGGCGGCCTTCGCCTGCGCGCTGATCAACAGCTGGCCAATGGGTTTCTACAGCCCGGACCAGATCCTGCAGGACGCGCGACGCCATCGCCTGCAGGTCCGTGCGGTGGACGTGCAGGCCAGTGACTGGGATTGCAGCCTGGAGCCGAGCGACGGCGAACAGCCGGCGATTCGCCTGGGCTTGCGCATGATCTCGGGGTTTCGCGAAGAGGATGCGCGGCGCATCGAGGCGGCGCGCCAGCGTCGGGCCTTCAGTGACATCGCCGACCTGGACGAACGCGCCGGGCTGGATCCCCGCGCCCAGGCCTTGCTGGCGGATTCCGGGGCCTTGCGCGCCCTGGCCGGCAACCGGCACAAGGCGCGCTGGGACGTGGCCGGGGTGCATAAACAGTTGGGGTTGTTCGCCGGTTTGCCGAGCCCCGACGAGGCGCAAGTGGAGCTGCCTGCACCCACGGTGGGTGAGGACCTGCACGCCGATTACGCCACCGTCGGCACGACTCTCGGCCCGCATCCCTTGGCGCTGCTGCGCGCGGAGCTGCGCAGACGACGCTGCCGCAGCTCGCAGGAATTGCTTGCGGTGGAGCATGGGCGCAACGTCAGCATCGCCGGGCTGGTCACCGGTCGCCAGCGTCCTGGCACCGCCAGTGGCGTCACGTTCGTCACCCTGGAAGATGAGTTCGGCAACCTCAATGTGGTGGTCTGGCGCGACCTGGCCGAGCGCCAGCGCCAGGCCCTGGTCGGCTCGCGGCTGCTCAAGGTGGACGGGCGCTGGGAAGCGGTGGGCGAGGTCCGGCACCTGATTGCCGGGCGCCTGACCGACCTGACGCCGCTGCTGGAGGGGATCACGGTGCGGAGTCGGGATTTTCACTGAGGGGAGTTGCCGCCGCCGCTGCGGATACGTTATATGCAATGAAACGTTTCACGGCTGCCGGGCTCCAAGGTTTTATCACGGCTAGCGCCCCACCCATTCACCCAGCCGTTCGCCAAGAGCCCACCATGCAGTTTTTATCCAATACCCACGGTTGTGAAGGTTGGGGCGGTGAAATGGCCCAGCGGATCCGCGCCTTCGACTGGTCTTCGACCGAGCTTGGGCCGATTGAGAAATGGCCCTGCAGCCTGAGCAGCAGCGTGCAGATGCTGCTGGCCTCGCCCATGCCGATGGTGATGCTGTGGGGGCAGGCGGGCTACATGATTTACAACGACAGCTATTCGGTGTTTGCCGGCGGCCGGCATCCCTACCTGCTGGGCACGGCGGTGGAACTGGGCTGGCCTGAGGTCGCCGATTTCAACCGGCATGTGCTGGATACGTGCCTGGCGGGCGGCACTTTGTCCTACCGCAATTTTCCGTTGGAGTTGCTGCGTAACGGCGTGCCGGAAGAGGTCTGGATGGACCTGACCTACAGCCCCATCGCCGATGACCACCAGCAACCTGCCGGGGTCCTGGTGATCGTGAACGAAACCACCGAGCACGTGAAATCCGAACGAGTGCGCCAGGAACTCACGCATAACCTGGAGCAACGCGTCGCCGCCGAAGTGCAGGCGCGTTCCGCCGCCGAAGAGCAACTGCGCCAAGCGCAAAAGCTCGAAGCCATCGGCGGGCTGACCGGCGGCGTCGCCCACGACTTCAACAACCTTTTGCAAGTGATCGCCGGCAACCTGCACCTGCTGGCCCGTCATGAGCCGGACAATCCCCAGGTACAGCGCCGCGTCACGGCGGCCATTGCGGCGGTGGAGCGGGGCGCCAAGCTGTCCTCGCAACTGCTCGCCTTCGCGCGGCGCCAACCGCTGTCACCGGCGGTGTACAACCCGCAGCGCATCTACGCAGGCCTGGGCGAGCTGCTGCAGCGCGCGCTGGGCGAAACCATCCATATCGACGTGCAATTGCCCCAGGATTCCTGGTGCATCAATGTCGACCGCAACCAGTTGGAAAACGCGCTGCTCAACCTGGCGATCAATGCCCGTGATGCCATGCAGGGCGAGGGCGTGATTCGCATCACCGGCGAAAATATCATTCTCAACCCTGCCGAGTGCGTGGGTAAAAGCATCAAGCCGGGCGAGTATGTGCGCCTGGCGGTCACGGATATCGGCGTGGGCATGCCGCCGGCGATCCTGGCGCGGGTGTTCGAACCGTTCTTCACCACCAAGCGCAGTGGCCACGGCACCGGCCTTGGCTTGAGCATGGTGTTCGGTTTCGTGCGCCAGAGCGGCGGGCATGTCGACGTGTGGAGCGAAGAGGGCAAGGGCACCGTGGTGCAGATGTATTTCCCGCGCAACCTGGGTGAAGAGAGCCAGGACACCCACGCCGAACCGGTGCTGCCGGCCAACGGGCATGAGACGGTGCTGGTGGTCGAAGACAACGAAGACGTGCGCGTGACGGTCGTCGAGCTGCTCGAACAGGCGGGCTACACCGTGCTCACCGCCGAAGACGGCGACCAGGCGATGCACCTGCTGCAGTCGGGCGTGTTGCCCGAGCTGATCTTCACCGATGTCGTGATGCCCGGCCGGGTCAAGAGCACCGACCTGGCCAACTGGGCCCGCGCCCAGGAGCCACCGATCGCGGTGCTGTTCACCTCCGGCCACACCCGCGACATTCTTTCCGGGAATCACCTGCTGAGCCCCGACATTCATCTGCTGAGCAAGCCCTACAGCCCCGAAGCCCTGGCGCAACGGGTGCGCAGCGTGCTCACCGCTCGATAAGGTTGACCATGACTTCACAGCGCGACATCCCCGCCCTCACTGCCCAGCGACCAGGCTTCGTCCGGGTGCGCGGCGCCCGCGAACACAACCTGCAGAACGTCGATGTGGACATCCCGCGCGATGCCTTGGTGGTGTTCACCGGCGTGTCCGGCTCGGGCAAGTCGTCGCTGGCGTTTTCCACGGTGTATGCCGAGGCCCAGCGGCGTTATTTCGAATCGGTGGCGCCGTATGCGAGGCGCCTGATCGATCAGGTCGGCGTGCCGGATGTGGACTCCATCGAAGGCCTGCCTCCGGCCGTGGCCCTGCAACAGCAGCGCGGCACGCCGAGCGCGCGGTCCTCGGTGGGCAGCGTCACGACCTTGTCGAGCCTGATCCGCATGCTGTACTCGCGCGCCGGCAGCTATCCGGCGGGCCAGGCGATGCTGTATGCCGAGGATTTCTCACCGAATCTGCCGCAGGGCGCGTGCCCGCAATGCCATGGCCTGGGTCGGGTGTACGAGGTAACCGAGGCGCTGATGGTGCCGGACCCTTCGTTGACCATCCGCCAGCGCGCCGTGGCGTCGTGGCCGCTGGCGTGGCAGGGCCAGAACCTGCGCGACATCCTGGTGACCCTCGGCTATGACGTCGACATTCCATGGCGCGACCTGCCGAAAAAGCAGCGCGACTGGATCCTCTTTACCGAAGAAACCCCGACCGTGCCGGTGTACGCCGGCTTCACCCCACAGCAGACCCGCGAGGCGTTGAAACGCAAACTGGAGCCGAGTTACCAGGGCACGTTCAGCGGCGCGCGGCGCTATATCCTGCACACTTTCACCCACACCCAAAGCGCGCTGATGAAAAAACGCGTGTCACAGTTCATGCAGGGCAGCGCCTGCCCGCTGTGCGAGGGCAAGCGCCTGACCAAGGCCGCGCTGTCGGTGAAGTTTGCCGGGCTGGATATCGGTGAATTGTCGCAACGTTCGCTGACCCAACTGGCCGAAGTGCTGCGCCCGGTAGCGGCGGGGCAGGACACGATGAAGCTGTCGGTGGAAAAGCGCCTGGCCGCCCAGCGTATTGCCCAGGATTTGCTCGAACGCGTGAGCACGTTGACCGACTTGGGGCTGGGTTACCTGTCCCTGGAGCGCAGCACGCCGACGTTGTCGTCCGGCGAGTTGCAGCGCCTGCGCCTGGCCACGCAATTGGGCTCGCAGTTGTTCGGTGTGATCTATGTGCTGGACGAGCCCTCGGCGGGCTTGCACCCGGCGGATGGCGAAGCACTGTTCACTGCGCTGGATCGCTTGAAGGCGGCGGGCAATTCGCTGTTTGTGGTGGAACACGACCTGGAAACCATGCGCCGCGCCGACTGGCTGATCGACGTCGGCCCGGCGGCCGGCGAGCATGGCGGCCACGTGCTGTACAGCGGGCCACCGGCGGGTTTGGCCAAGGTCGAGGCCTCGCAGACCCGTGACTACCTGTTCGCCGCACGGCGCCCGTCGAGCGCAGCGCAACGCCAGCCCAGCGGCTGGTTGCAGCTGGAAGGCGTGACGCGCAATAACCTCAAGGACCTGGCGGTGGAGTTTCCGTTGGGCTGCTTCACGGCGGTGACGGGCATCTCCGGCTCGGGCAAATCCAGCCTGGTCAGCCAGGCGTTGCTGGAGCTGGTGAGTGGCGGCCTCGGCAGCCGGGTGGAAACCGACGAGGAACCCAGCCTGGAAGACGATGCACCGCAAACCAGCGGCGGGCGCATCAGTGCCGGGCTGGAGCAGATCCGCCGCCTGGTGCAGGTCGATCAGAAACCCATCGGCCGCACGCCGCGTTCCAACCTGGCGACCTACACCGGATTGTTCGACCACGTGCGCAAACTGTTCGCGGCCACTCCGGCGGCGAAGAAACGCCATTACGATGCCGGGCAGTTCTCTTTCAATGTCGCCAAGGGCCGTTGCCCGAACTGCGAAGGCGAGGGTTTTGTCAGCGTTGAATTGCTGTTCATGCCCAGCGTGTACGCGCCATGCCCGACCTGCCACGGCGCGCGCTACAACCCCGAGACCCTGGCGATCGAATGGCAAGGCCTGAGCATCGCCCAGGTGCTGGGGCTCACGGTGGAACAGGCGGTAGAGGTATTTGCCGAGGAGCCTGGCGTACTGCGCTCATTGCAAGTACTGCGCGATATCGGCCTGGGCTACCTGCGCCTGGGCCAGCCGGCGACCGAGCTGTCGGGGGGTGAAGCGCAGCGCATCAAGCTTGCCACCGAGCTGCAACGCAATGCGCGCGGCGCCACGTTATATGTGCTGGATGAGCCGACAACCGGCTTGCACCCACGGGATGTCGACCGCCTGCTCAGCCAGTTGAACCATCTGGTGGACGCGGGGCATACGGTGGTCGTGGTGGAGCATGAAATGCGCGTGGTGGCCCAGAGTGACTGGGTGATTGATATCGGGCCCGGGGCCGGGGATTTGGGCGGCAAGGTGGTTGCCAGCGGCACGCCGCAGAAGGTCGCGAAAAGCAAGAAAAGCCGCACCGCCGCCTTCCTCGCCAAGGAGCTCTGACCCCCTGTAGGCGCCCGGCAAGCCGGGCGCCTTCCGTGTCAGGCTTGCTGGATCTGTTGCTTGGCCTGCTTCACCACATTCTCCACGGTAAAGCCGAACTTCTCCTGCAGCTTCGCCAACGGCGCCGACGCGCCGAAGCTGTTCATCACCACCTTGGTGCCGGTCTGGCCGACATAGCGGTCCCAACCCAGCGGGCCTGCCTGTTCGACCACCACGCGTGCTTTCACGGCGGGCGGCAATACACTGTCGCGGTAGGCCTGGTCCTGCTCTTCAAACAGTTCCCAGCTCGGCATCGAGACCACTTGCGCGGCTATCCCCTCAGCCTTGAGCTGCTCATAGGCCGCCACGGCCAGGCTGACTTCGCTGCCCGTCGCCAACAGCAGGACTTTAGGCTGCTCAGCCCCGGCCAGCACATACGCGCCCTTGGCCGCTCCGGATGCGGGCGCGTACTTTGACCGATCCAGCGTCGGCAGCGGCTGGCGCGACAACACCACGCAACTCGGACGATGGGTTTGTGCCAGGGCAACTTTCCACAGTTCGAGGGTTTCATTTGCATCGCCTGGGCGCAGGGTGAGCAACCCCGGTGTGGCGCGCAGTTGGGTCAAATGCTCGATGGGCTGGTGCGTCGGCCCATCCTCGCCGACGCCAATCGAGTCG
The DNA here is from genome assembly GCF_059419825.1 of Pseudomonas sp. GW821-FHT05D12. NCBI lineage: Bacteria > Pseudomonadati > Pseudomonadota > Gammaproteobacteria > Pseudomonadales > Pseudomonadaceae > Pseudomonas > Pseudomonas sp. GW821-FHT05D12. The sequence goes on from NZ_JBWKSN010000010.1 coordinate 51,645, forward strand.
TGGGTGAACACGAACACCACCGGAAGCTCCATGATCGCCGCCAGGCGGATCGGCGGTTTCATGTAGTCGCTGAACACCAGGAACGTCGAGGTGTACGGCCGCAGGTAAGACAGCGCCATGCCATTGGCGATCGCGCCCATCGCATGCTCGCGGATGCCGAAATGCAGGTTGCGCCCGCTGTAGTCGTCGGCGCTGAAACGTCCGGCACCGTCGAAGGTGAGGTTGGTCTTGGTCGAGGGCGACAAGTCCGCCGAACCGCCGAGCAACCACGGAATCTGCTGGGCAAACGCGTTCAGCACTTCGCCACCGGCGGCGCGGCTGGCCACTCCCTTGGCGTCGGTGTCGAAGCTGGGCAAGCCGTCCTGCCAATGCTCGGGCATTTCACCGGCGCGCATGCGCTGCAGTTCATCGGCCAGCTCCGGTTCATATTGCTCCAGGTGCGTCAGGTGCTGCTTCCAGGCGTCATACAGTGGCCGGCTGCGCTCCAGCAGCGCATCACGCAGCACTGTGCGCGCTTCATCGGGCACCAGGAAACTGGAATCCTGCGGCCAGCCGTATGCAGCCTTGGTCAGGCGGATTTCCTCGTCGCCCAACGGCTCGCCGTGCGCGGCGGCAGTGTTGTGCTTGTGGGGCGAGCCGTAGCCGATCACGCTGTCGACCACGATCAGGGTCGGTGCGCCGGTGTTGGCCTTGAAGGTCTCCAGGGCGGTGCTCAGGGCCTGCAAGTCATTTGCGTCGGTCACGTGCAAGGTGTGCCAGCCATAGGCCTGGAAGCGCTTGATCACGTCTTCGCTGAAGGCCAGTTCGGTATGGCCTTCGATGCTGATGGTGTTGTTGTCGTAGATCCAGCACAGGTTATCCAGCTTCAAGTGCCCGGCCATCGAGGCGGCTTCGCTGCTGATGCCTTCCATCATGTCGCCGTCACCGCACAGGGTGTAGACGTTGTAGTCGAACAGCACCTTGCCATCGCGGTTGAAGCGTTGGCCCAGCCAGCGTTCGGCCATGGCCATGCCGACACTGTTGGCGCAGCCCTGGCCGAGGGGACCGGTGGTGGTTTCCACGCCGGTGGTCATGCGGTACTCGGGATGGCCCGGGGTCTTGGAGCTCATTTGCCGGAACTGCTTGATGTCGTCCAGGCTGATCGCCGGTTGCCCCGAGCGCTTGCCATGCGCATCGATCTCGACCACGCCGGCCAGGTGCAACAGCGAATACAGCAGCATCGACGCATGCCCTACCGACAGCACGAAGCGGTCACGGTTGGGCCAGTCGGGATGGTCCGGGTGGTAGCGCAGGAAGCGGCTCCACAACGTGTATCCCACCGGCGCCAGGCCCATGGGCGTCCCCGGATGGCCGGAATTGGCCTTCTGCACAGCGTCCATGGCCAGGGTGCGAATAGTATTGATGCATTGGGTGTCGACAGCAGTGGCAGCGTGAGTCATGAAACCGGTCTCCCTCAGGGTGCGATCTACAGTGGAGGGCAGGGCACGGCAAAGGTTTGATCGCATCGCCGGCGTTGCGACGAACGGGGATGGTTTGACCCCGGACATGACAAGACCCCTTGGAATGGGCTAGCTTCAAGGCTGTAGCCATTGATCAACTTGCGGAGGTACGCCATGCCAGTGAAACACGACCTATACCAGGACTTGGGTTTTACCAAGGAAGTCGTTCACGAACGCAGGGCCAGCGACAAACGCCTGGACTCGCTGTTCAGTCAATACGACGCAGCCGACGCCGCGGTGCTCAAGGCGGAGTCTGCCAGTGCCAGCGATGAGGACGTGGAGAAGCTGAAGAAGAAACGCTTGGTGGTCAAAGATGAGATCGTGGGGCGGCTGGGATAAGCCGTGTGCTTGCAACGAAACGGTAATTTTTGTTCAGAATTGTCTGGGGGACATCTTCCACTTCGCTGCTTATGATGCCGACCGCCCACCCGGCTCTGGGGACTGTTGCGGCGCCAGGATGGCGCTGGTGAGCCGGGTGGGCACTCGGTCTTTTTACCCCAGCAGCGTGCGGGTGCAGTCATCGATAGAGCGCTGCTGCGTCTCGCCGTACAGCTGCAATTCATCGATTGTCTGACGCCCCAGCGCCTTCTCGAACTCGGCCTTGTTCGAATTGGCTGCGTAGTGGCTCTGCGCCGCGTCCCCCAGGTTTGACTGAAATATCCCCGCCGCACTCACTGGCAGGAAATCCTCATACACCAACGGTTCCACGTCCACATGACCGGCCGCAATCAGCGCTGGCAGCGTACGCGGCTGATCAGCGTGGCCGCGTGCCGCCAGGCCCTTGTCCGTGGCGAAGTAGCGGAAGTACGCCAGGTCGTGTTCGCGCATCTGCGCGTGGTCATCCGGGAAGGCCTGGAAGTGTTGCTCCATCAATTGCATATAGCGTGCGGCGTTGCCCTCATTGGGGAAAGCGCCGAGTTCGTCGCGAGCGGCGTTCAGCAGTTGGTCGTACAGCGCACGGCCCTTGGGGGTGAGCGCGACGCCGCGTTGTTCGATTTCACCGAAGCGCGCGCTGTGGCTGCCTTGGGCGTCGGTGAAGGCGATGGGTTCGTCGAGGGCCTTGAAGCTGGTCTGGCGCAGCAGGATCGGGCAACGGCGGCGGGGTGGGCCTTCGATCACGGCCTTGGGCGTGATGCCCTTGCCGGGCATGGCGGCCTGCACCTGATCGATATCCAGCGTACGCGGGGTCAGGTGGTTGATGTGCGGGCCCTTGAAGGCCACCACGTCGGCGATCAGGCGGTGCTGGTCGCTGAGTTGCTGGTACTGCGCGGCGGTGACGGTGGCGGTGTGGTGCCAGCGAAAGGTCTCCAGGGCCTGGCGGATGAAGGCCTCCGCATCGTTGGCGTCGAGGCCGCCGTCCTGCTCCGCTTGTTCGATCAGCGCGAGGGCGCCGGGGGTAAAGATCGCCCGCTTGGCCAGGGCCGTTTCGGCGAAGGCGCGCAGTTCAGGACTTTCGATCAGCTCCAGGCGCAGCAGCGAGGTGAATACGCGAAACGGGCTGGTTTGCAGCGCGCTTTCATGTACCGCGCGAAACGCCGTGGAATGCACCGGCACGCCGGCGGGCGTCAGGTCGTAGTAGCCCACCGGTTGCATGCCCATCACCGCAAACAGGCGGCTGATGGTCGCCAGCTCCGCAGCAGTGCCCAGGCGGATGGCGCCGTGACGCTCCTGGTCCAGGCGCTGGATTTCGCCGGTGCGCTGCAGCTGTTGCGCCAGGGCCGGTTCGCGCTCGAATACGCGGGTATTGGTCTCGGCCACCAGCTCCATCAGCGCCCCATACAACGGAACTTCATCTCGGTACATATCGGACATGGCCTTGGAAAAGCCCTTGCGGATCTCGTCGGGGCTGACATGTGCGCTGGTGTGCATAGAAAAATTCCTGATGGCTTTGCCGATGAAGGTGACCGTTCGCTGGATTTTGTTGAGCTGCAGGTGAGGTTGCAAACGAAGATTCCTCTGGACTTCATTCTGCAAATGAATGAGATGACGCGAATATGACAAAAATCGGCCGGCTGGAAATTTCATTTTCCCGAGCCTTTCCTAACTAATTCTTCACGGAGTCAGCCCCATCCGCCATGAAAGAATCGTCACGTTTGCAAGGATGAAAACGTCGTTTCGCACATCGCACACATAAAAATATGTTTAGGGGCCGTCGTTAATGAAAATTTCTACACTGGCGTTATCCATCACCGCCGCCGTTCTTGCACAACACGCATTGGCTGATGATTTCGGGCTCGGTTCGCTGGGCACGGGCAACGGTCACAGCGGCTTTCTCGAAGACAGCCACGCCGCCATCAGTTCGCGGACCATGTACTACAGCGCGGATAACCGCTCGGGGACCAACAACGATCTGCGCGAAGCCGCGACATTGCTGCGCTTCGACTATAAATCCGGCTACACCCAAGGCACCCTGGGTGTCGGTTTCGACGTCATGGCCTTTGGCGCGCTGCGCCTGGACGGCGGCGATGGCCACACCGCGGGCCCTGGCCTGTCGGGTAACGGCAACAGTTTCTTCCCGACCAAGAACAACGGCACCGAGCCGGCCGATTCCTTTGGTCGTGCGGCGGGTAACGTGAAGTTCCGCATTTCCCAGACCGAGTTGCACGTCGGGGGTGGCTTGGCGCCGGTGTTGCCGATCCTGGTCTCCAACGACAGCCGCGTGGCACCGCAGACCTTTGACGGCGGCATCCTCACCTCCAGCGACATTCCCAACGTGACGTTCACCGGTGGTGAATTGAACCGCGCCGAAGGCCGTGCCTCCAGCAACTCCACAGGCTTGAGCGTTGCCGGTGGCCAGCGCGACAGCGACAGCTTCAAGTTCGGTGGGTTGGACTACAAGCCGTTTGGTTCTTCCGACAACGTCGTCGCGAAAAACCTGACGTTGCAGTACTACTACGCCCAACTGCAAGACTTCTACAAACAGAACTATTTCGGCCTGGTCCACGTGCTGCCGCTGGGCAATGACCAGTCGTTCAAGACTGACCTGCGCTACTTCGACAGCACCAGCGACGGCAAGAACGGCGAGAGCGGCTACCAGTTCAACAACAACGGCGGTTACGCCAAGCACGCCAACGAAGTCGACAACAAAACCTACAGTGCCGCCTTCACCTACCAGTTGGGCGGCAGCAGCCTGATGCTGGGCCACATTGGCGTGGGTGACGATGGCGGTTTTGTCTGGGTCAACCAGGGCAGCATCGCCGACCCGCACGCGCAAGGCGCCGGCGGCAGCGACTTCTACCTGTTCACCGACGCCGTGGTCGGCCAGTTCTCCCGTGCCGGCGAGCAGGTCAACTTCGGTCAGTACTCGTATGACTTCAAGGCTTATGTACCGGGCCTGAAGGCGTCCGTGGCGTACCTGGACGGCTCGGACATCAAGTCGAAGGTGGCCGGTGGTCCGGACCAGAAAGAAAACGAAACCGACTTCCGCCTGGACTACGTTGTGCAGGCCGGTCCTCTGAAAGGCTTCGGTACCACCTTCCGTACCGGTACCTACCACGGCAAAAACACCGGCACCCCCGACCAGGACCAGACGCGCCTGATCTTCAACTACACGTACGCGATCTTCTAAGTCTTCATGTGCACCCGGGCGTCATTGGGTTCTACACTGCTCCTCACCTGGTAGGCGATGGAGGACCCAATGACGGCCACACCCAACACCCGAATACTGGACACGATTGAAGGCCAACGCCTGGCGACGCCGGATGCCGAACGTTGGCGCGAGTGGGGCCCCTATCTGAGCGAACGCCAATGGGGCACGGTGCGCGAAGACTACAGCGCCGATGGCGATGCCTGGACCTATTTCCCCCATGAACATGCACGCAGCCGCGCCTACCGCTGGGGCGAGGATGGGCTTGCCGGTTTCAGTGACAAGGCGCAACGCTGGTGCCTGGGCCTGGCCTTGTGGAACGAGCGCGACACGATCCTCAAGGAACGCCTGTTCGGCCTGAATAACGCCGAGGGCAACCACGGTGAAGACGTCAAGGAACTGTACTTTTTCGTCGATGGCGTACCGAGCCATGCCTACATGCGCATGCTCTACAAATACCCGCACGCAGCCTTTCCCTACGCTGACCTGATCGCCGAGAACGGGCGCCGCGGGTTGGATGATGCCGAGTATGAAATCCTCGATACCGGCGTGTTCGAAGACAACCGTTACTGCGACATCAGCGTCGAATACGCCAAGCACGCGCCCGACGACATCTTCATGCGCGTCACCGTCCACAACCGCTCCGAACAACCAACGCGCTTGCAGGTATTGCCGCAACTGTGGGCGCGCAATGACTGGAGCTGGACCTCCGACGCGCCCAAGCCAGCGTTGACGCTGGACACTGATCGGGTGCTGGCCCGGCATCACGAACTCGACGATCGCCATCTCAGCGCCTGGGGCCAGGAGGGGGTGGAATGGCTGTTCTGCGAAAACCAGACCAACTTTCCCAAGCTCGACGGGCAACCGACGCCGGGGCCGTTCAAGGATGGCATCAACGATTACGTGGTGGACGGCGTTGCCACGGCGATTCGCCGCGACGCCGGCACCAAGGTCGCCGCGCGGTTTAGCCTTGAACTTGCAGGCCTTGAGCATAAAACCCTGTACCTGCGTTTTGCCCCGACGGACGCGCCCGAGGTCAATGCGCGCAGGCTGTTCGACTTGCGCCGCCAGGAGGCGGATGAGTTCTACGCCGCCTTGCAGCACGGCATCGCCGATGACGACGCGCGCAATGTGCAGCGCCAGGCGCTGGCCGGATTACTGTGGTCCAAGCAGCTGTACTACTTTGATGTGAACCAGTGGCTCGACGGAGACCCGGCCCAGCCTGCGCCGCCGCCCGAACGCCTGCATTTTCGCAATACCCATTGGCGGCACCTGTCCAACTTCGACATCCTCTCCATGCCCGACACCTGGGAGTACCCGTGGTACGCCTCCTGGGACCAGGGCTTCCAGGCAGTGGCCTTTGCGCTGATTGATCCCGGGTATGCCAAGCAACAGTTGCTGCTGCTGGTCAAAGACCGGTTCATGCACCCCAACGGCCAGCTGCCGGCCTATGAGTGGCGGTTCGATGATGCCAACCCGCCGGTGCATGCCTGGGCCAGTTGGCGTGTGTATCAGCAGGACAAGGCGCTGACTGGCGTCGGCGATATGGATTTCCTCGAGCGAATTTTCCACAAGCTGCTGCTGAATTTTTCCTGGTGGGTCAACCGCAAGGACGCCGAGGGGCGCAACCTGTTCCAGGGCGGTTTCCTCGGCCTGGACAATATCGCCTTGTTCGACCGCTCGGCCGCGTTGCCGCCGGGCTATCAACTGGACCAGGCCGACGGCACGGCGTGGGTCGCGGCGTATGCACTGGACCTGATGCGCATCGGGCTGGAGCTGGCCAAGCGCAACGTCGTCTATGTCGATATCGCGGTGAAGTTCTTCGAGCATTTCCTCTATATCGCCGGCGCGATCAACCGGGTCGATGACAGCGCCGAAGGGTTGTGGGACGAGCAGGACCGGTTTTTCTACGACGTGCTGCACCGTCCCGATGGCCAGAGCGAGCCGGTGCGCCTGCGTTCGATTGTCGGCCTGATGCCGTTGTTCGCGGTGCTGGTGCTGGAGCAGCGCGAGCATGAGGGTCTTGAAGGTCTGCGCGAGCGCCTGCTGGGCTTCATGCACCATCGGCCGGACCTGGCCAAGCTGGTGTCGCGCTGGAACGAACCGGGGCAGGGCAATCGCCTGTTGCTGGCTTTGTTGCGGGGCGAGCGCACCAAGGACTTGCTGCGGCGCATGCTCGATGACAACGAGTTTCTCTCGGCGTTTGGTGTGCGCTCCTTGTCCAAGGCCTTCGCCGAGCAGCCGCTGGGGTTGAAGATGAATGGCGACACCTTGTGCGCGCGCTACCAGCCTGGCGAATCCGATTCGCGCCTGTACGGCGGCAACTCCAACTGGCGCGGGCCGCTGTGGATGCCGGTGAACTACATGCTGATCGAATCGCTGCGCGAATTTCACCGCTACTACGCGGATAACTTCTCGGTGGAGTACCCGACGGGCAGCGGTTATCTGGCGTCCCTTGAAGAAGTGGCCGACAGCCTCAGCCAACGTCTCACGCGATTGTTTTTGCGCGATGAAGATGGCCTGCGCCCGTCGATGGCGGGCTATGCGCAATTGGAAGCAGACCCGGCCAGTCGCGACCTGGTGTTGTTCCATGAGTATTTCCATGGCGAAACCGGGCGTGGGTTGGGGGCGTCGCACCAGACGGGGTGGAGTGCGTTGGTGGCGTTGTTGCTGCAGCCGAAAATCTAGGTTGCGCCACGGATCTGCTTTTCTGTGGGAGCTGGCTTGCCTGCGATGGCGGTGGAGCCGATAGCATGGATGCAGGCAGTGCCGACGCTATCGCAGGCCAGCCAGTTCCCACGTTGAAACTCCATGGCTTGCGAAATGGCAGGCAAAAAAATCCCGCCACCGAAAGGTCTGAATCAGGTAAATTCGCCACCCCTTCAGACAAGGATGTAGACGATGGCGAATGTTATCGCGCGGGTTGGCAGTGCAGGCCTATTGGGGGCACTGCTGATCACCTGCGCAGTGTTGATCACTTCACTGTATCCCCGGGAAAGCGCTGCGGCGTCGCTGATGATGCATTGCCGCGACTGCGAGAAAGGTGACGACACCTTCGATGCGACAAAATGGTTCAGCAGCGGCATGTACCGCCTTGAAACGGATATTGTTCCCAACCCGATGCGGACGATGACTCGCACTCATCCGGTGGTCTTCAAAGCCAAGGACAATGACCAACTGGTCGAGGCCGCGCTGCGTGGAATCGGCGATGTGCTCCCATCCTTCGATCCCCGCGCGTTTGAAGCACAGTGGCCCGTGTTAACCAAGCGCGTACGTTACAGCTACAGCTTTTTTATGCTGCCCGATGAACCCCGGGACCTCTATGACATGTACTTGCAAGTGGGCAAGTACAAGCTGGTGATCGTGGTTGGGCTTGACGTCAATACCGGTGAAATCACCGCCGAGTATGATGGGCGTGTGATTCGTGAAAACGATGGTAATGACCCTGCGTACATGGACACGTTCGAAGAAATGGATGACGCCAACACCCGCTGACCGGGAGGCTGGCTGAACGAAAAATCCCGCCGAAAGGCGGGATTTTTTTGAGCGCAGGCTTATCAGGCCGGGAACAGCTCGCTCAGTTTCATGGCCAGCATCATGTCGCCTTCGGTGCGCAGCTTGCCGCTCATGAAGGCCTGCATGCCGTCGGTGTCGCCGCTGACGATGCCTTCCATGGTTTCGCCGTCGGTGACCAGGGTCACTTGGGCGTCAGGGTTTTCGCCTTCCAGCAGTTCGCAGGTGTTGTTCTTGACCACCAGCGAGAAGTTCTGGGTGTCGTCGATACGGAAACCGAACACCAGGTCCAGGCCGTCAGCAGCGGCTGGGTTGAATTTGGCTTTCATTGCTTCTACAGCTTTGGCTACGTCAGTCATGGTTTCGATCCTTTAGGGTAGAGTCCAGTGACCTTGGGGTCACGGTTGGCCGCAGTTCATCGGAACGTGATGAGCTGCGGCGCCTTCAACAGTTGCAAGTGGGTATGACTGTTGAAGGAAGCCAGTGCCACCTCGCGACCACGGAATTTCAGCTGGTTGAGCGAGGTGTTAACAATTTGCCAGTTCAGTTCGAAGGCCTGGGCCGCCGGCATTCGGGTTATCAGGTGGAGCAGGGCAGTGATGGTGCCGCCGGAGGTGAACACTGCAATCTTCTGTGCGTTGTCCGCTGCTTCCAGAATGCGTTGCAGGCCACCCTGGACCCGTTCGACGAAGCCCAGCCAGCTTTCCAGGCCCGGCGGATCATAGGTGCCGGCCAGCCAGCGCTCGATGATCAGGGCGAAGATGCGCTGGAATTCGCTGCGGTTCTGCGCGGCGTTGCGCAGGATCTCCAGGGCTTCGGGTTCGGTGGTCAGCAGGTCGGGAAGCAGGGCGCGGATAATCGCGTCGGCGTCGAATTCGTTGAAGGCGCTGTCGATTTCCAGGGCCGGTACCGGCAGGCCAAGGGCGCTGTACTGATCGAAGGCGGCCGTGGCGGTGTGCTGCTGGCGGCGCAGGTCGCCGGCCACGCAGCGGTCGAACACCAGGCCCAGGTCCGCCAGGTGGCGCCCGAGCACTTGCGCTTGTTCCACGCCGACGGGCGACAGGACGTCATAGTCGTCTGCACCGAAGGAGGCCTGGCCATGTCGAATCAGATAGATGCTGCCCACGTCCGTTTTCCCGGTACGTTGAAAGTCTGGCGAGGTTATGAGGATGCCAGGGAGCTGTCAATGAAAAAACATACGCTTGTTTTAAAAGCTCGTTAGAGGCCGCTTACTGGCGGTTTGATCACTGGCCCGAACGCGGTGCCGCCGGTATGCTGGGGCAATCCGCGCCTGGCGCACTGCACTTGTAAGGAGTCACATGGATTTTTTGGCCGAATACGCGAGTTTCCTGGCGAAGACCGTCACCCTGGTGGTCGCTATTCTGGTGGTACTGATCAGCTTCGCGGCGCTGCGCAGCAAAGGCCGTCGCAAATCCGCCGGACAGCTGCAGGTCAGCAAACTGAATGATTTCTACAAGGGCCTGCGCGAGCGCCTGGAGTCGAGCCTGCTCGACAAGGACCAGCTCAAGGCCCTGCGCAAGTCCGAGAGCAAGACCGAAAAGAAGAAAGGCAAGAAGAAACCCGAGGCCAAGCCACGGGTGTTCGTGCTGGATTTCGACGGCGACATCAAGGCCTCGGCCACCGAGAGCCTGCGCCACGAAATCACTGCCTTGCTGAGCCTGGCCACCCCGAAGGACGAAGTGGTGCTGCGCCTGGAGAGCGGCGGCGGCATGGTCCACAGCTATGGCCTGGCGTCGTCGCAACTGGCGCGTATCCGTCAGGCGGGCGTGCCATTGACCGTGTGCATCGACAAGGTCGCGGCCAGCGGCGGCTACATGATGGCGTGCATCGGCGAGAAGATCATCAGCGCCCCGTTCGCGATCCTCGGCTCCATCGGCGTGGTGGCGCAGTTGCCCAACGTCAATCGCCTGCTGAAGAAACACGACATCGACTTTGAAGTGCTGACCGCCGGTGAGTACAAGCGCACCCTCACGGTGTTTGGCGAAAACACCGAGAAGGGCCGCGAGAAGTTCCAGGAAGACCTGGACATCACCCATCAACTGTTCAAGAACTTCGTCTCGCGCTATCGCCCGCAATTGGCGATTGATGATGTGGCGACCGGAGAAGTGTGGCTGGGTGTTGCAGCGTTGGACAAGCAACTGGTCGACGAGCTGCAGACCAGCGACGAATACCTGGCTACCAAGGCCAAGACCGCCGAGGTATTCCACCTGCACTACGCCGAGCGCAAGAGCCTGCAGGAGCGAGTGGGCCTGGCGGCCAGCGGCTCGGTGGACCGTGTGCTGCTGACCTGGTGGAGCCGGTTGACCCAGCAGCGCTTCTGGTAACGCCGTAATTTGGGTGATGCCCCTGTGGGAGCGGGCTTGCCCGCGATAGCGATGTACCAGTCGATGCCTCTACCGACTGAACTGACGCCATCGCGGGCAAGCCCGCTCCCACATTCAGTTCTGCGTTAGCACGCAGGCCTGTTGCACCACAGGAATCGGCTTTCGCATCAGCATCCCCACCACCAACGCGCCCAGCAGGCCCAACAACCCTGCCACCCACAACACAGCGCCGAACCCGCCGACAAACGCCTGCCGCGCCAGTGGTTGTGCTACCGCCCGGGCCGTCTCCGGCAACAAGCCCATCGCCGCCGGCATGTCCCCGGCCACCACCCGCGAGGCAATTCCCGCTAGCTGCTCCTGCCACTGGCTGTCGAGACTCGCACGCAGCAGTTGCTCGCTGTGGCTGCTCAGCAATGCCCCGTACACGCCAATCGCCAGCATGATCGCGCTGAACCGCATGGTAGTGCTCATGCCCGAGGCCATGCCGGCACGGTCTCGTGGCACGCAGGCCATGATGTTTTTTTGCGTGTCGCCATTCAGCAGGCCCGCTCCGGCGCCCGTGACTGCAATGGCCAGGGCGAAGGGCAGGTAACCACCGATGTTCACCGCCCAGGCGCTCAGCAAATTGCCGCTGCCGACCAACGTGAGTCCCGTCGCCATCATCGTCGACGGGGTAAAACGGCTGGCCAGGCGTGCACCAATCCTTGGGCAGATCAACATCGTCAGGGCAAAGGGCAGCATGCCCAGCCCTGAAGCAATCGCGGAAAAGCCCAGGCCGTTCTGCAGGTAGAACGGCAGCAGCGTCATCATCACCTGGGCGCAGCCGGCATAGGCAAACATCCCCAGCAGCGCGCCGATGAAGCGCGGATGCCGGAACAGTTGCAGGTCGACCATCGGCCGTTGTTGCAGGCGTTCGGCGAGGACAAACGCAGCCAGCAAGGCTGCGCCGCCCAGTAGCCGCGCATAGGTCAGCGGGTTGTCCCAGCCGATGCGGTTGGCCTCGATCAGGCCCCAGATCAAACACAGCAAGCTTGCGCTGAAGGTCAGGCTGCCCCACGGGTCGAGGCGTGCAGACTGGGTATCTCGGGACTCTGGAATGGCGCGCAGCACCAGGCTCATCAACACCAGGCCCACGGGCAGGTTGAGGTAGAAGATCCAGCGCCAGCCCAGGTATTCGGTGATCAGGCCGCCCAGCGTCGGCGCGGCGGTCATCGCCACGCCCATGCAAGCGCCCCAGAAGGCCCAGGCCTTGGCGCGCTCGACCTCGTCGTGGAAGGTGTGGCCGATGGAGGCCAGCGCCGAGGTCAAGAGCAGGGCTGCGCCGACACCTTTGACAGCCCGCGCGATATCCAGCCACAGCGCAGTGGGCGCCGCGCCGCAGCCGAGAGAGGCCAGGATGAAAATCCCCAGGCCCCAGACCAGGGTCTTCTTGCGACCAAAGCGGTCGGCGATGCTGCCGGCTGGCAACAGCAGGGCGGCGAACGCGAGCATGTAGGCGCTGACCACCCATTCGATATCGGCAAAGTTCGCCCCCAGGTCGCGGGCGATGCTCGGCAGGGTCACGGCGACGATGTTGGTGTCGAGCACAATCAGCGAACAGACCCCGGAGGCGGTCAGCAAGGTAAACCGTGGGCTGGCGGTGCTCATGGCTGCACCGCCGCCAGCGCCGACTGGGCAATCTGTTCATCGTGGGCCGGGGTGTCGGCGCTGATGCCGAGGGCGCCCACGACCTGGCCTTCGAGGATGATCGGCAGCGCGCCCTTCATCATCAGCAGGCCGGCTGTGACAGCCGCCGGGCGCCCACCGTTGATGGCATTTTCGAGGTCGGCCGAAGGCCGTTTGAACAGCGCCGAGGTGCGCGCCTTGCCTTGGGCCAGCTCGATCCCGGCGACTACCGGCGCACCGTCCATGCGCGTGGTGAGAATCGGCCAGCCGCCGTCGTCGACAATTGCCAGCGCGCAGGGCCAACCGTTATCCGCGGCGACTTTACGTGCCTGCGCCGCAATCTGCTGGGCCGTGGCCAGGGTCAGTATTGCCTTGTGGGCAACGCTGGCGGGTGGTTCGTTCGCCATCGCCGGGGGGGCGAGGCTCAGGCCGGTCAATACCAGTACCAGCGATTTGACTAACATAAGCGGGTCTCTCTACTGTGAGCGTGCGCCTAGCTTATCTTCGGTCCATCGTGGCTTTATTAGGTGCCAGTGTGATCTTCATTACCTTTGAGCTAATCCTGCGATGGAAATACGTCATTTCCGCTATTTCCTGGCGGTTGCCCGGCACCGAAACTTCACCCGCGCGGCGGAGCAGCTGGGCATTGCACCGCCAACCCTGAGTCGGCAAATCCAGGACATGGAGGCGACGCTGGGCACGCGCCTGTTTGTCCGCCAGCAACGCGAAGTCAGCCTCACCGAGGCGGGTGCGGCGCTGTTGATCGAGGCCGAGGCGACGGTGCGCCAGTTCGAGTTCGCCCAGCGCAATGCCCAGCGCGCCGGACGCGGCGAGATCGGTCATATCGAATTGGGCTATGTGGCGTCGGCGGTGTACTCGGGCCTGTTGCAGCGGCAAATTCAGGCGTTCAGCCAGGCGTTTCCGGATGTCAGCGTGAACGTGCGCGAATGTGCGATGGCGACGTTGCCTGGCGCGGTAGCGGATGGGCGTGTCGATATCGGCTATATCCGCTCGCCCATGACCCTGCCCGAGGGTGTCGAGGCGGTACGCCTGGACAGTGAAGGGTTTGTCTTGGCGCTGCCGCAGGACTCCTGGCTGCTGGGGCTGAAGGCCATCGGTTGCGAGCACCTGCAAAACGAGACGTTCATCTTGCCGGAGCAAATCAGCGGTACCTTGCAAGTGGCGGCGCAAGGCGGCTATGCACCGCGGCTCGGACCGCAGCCCGGCGGATTGGTGGCGGTGGTGGCGCTGGTGTCACTCGGGCAGGGCGTGGCGGTGGTGCCGGCGTCAATGGTCGGGCATGTGAGTTTGCCAGGCGTGGTGTACCGCAGCATCCAGGGCAGTGACGCGTCGTCGTGGCTGTCGCTGATTCACCGGCGCTTCGAAAAAGCGCCGGCGGTGGCGCGGTACATCCAGCAGGTCAAGCAGACAGTCGCGGCTGTACCGAATCGGCCAGGCGCGTAAGGATCAGGCAGCACGACACGGCCCCGGCATCCAGCACGCCGAGGGAGCGTTCGCCCAGGCGACTGGCGCGGCCGATCTTCGCCACCAGGTCCTTGGTCGAATCGCGGCCCTGTGATGCGGCGGCTTTCATCGCGTCCAGTGCGTCGCTGAAGGCGGCCCCGGAGGCATGCGCCCGCTCGAAGGCTTCGACGGCCGGGATCAAGGTGTCCATCAGGCACTTGTCGCCCACACCCGCCTCGGTAATGTCCTGCAACGAGGTCAAGCCGCCGCGCAGCAAATGGGCAAAGGTTGCGGCGTCGATGTCGTCGCTGTTGCGCACTTCATCGGCCATGCCAATGAACAGACTGCCATACAGTGGGCCCATGGAGCCGCCGATGCCTTCCATCAGGCTGAGGGTCAGTTCGTCGAGTGCTTCGGCCAGGGTCAGTTGGCGGCCTTCGATGGTGCGCCCGCAATGGGCGAAACCCTTGGCCATGTTGATGCCATGGTCGCCATCGCCAATGGCACCGTCGACTTCGCTGAGGTATTCGCGGTTGGCCACGATCACGCTGACCAGGTCGGCGACGATGGCGCTGCCGTCACGGGTGGAAAAATGCTGGCTCATGGTTCACTCCGCCTGGGTCATGCCGATGGAGCGGCAGGGTTGGTCGATCAGGGTTTTCAACTCGGCGTCGAGGCCGAGCAAGGTCAGGGTCACGCCCATCATCTCAAGGGACGTGAAGTAGTTGCCGACATAGCAGCGGTGAATCTTCAAGCCTTTGGCCTTGAGCTGTTTTTCGACCTCGGCATAGAAAATATACAACTCCATGACCGGCGTGGCGCCCAGGCCCGAGACCAGCACCACCACGCTGTCGTCCTGGCTGAAGTCACGGTCGGCGAGGATCGGCGCGAGCATGCGTTCGGCCATGGCTGCGGCCGGTTCGATCGGAACCACTTCGATACCCGGTTCGCCATGATGGCCGATGCCCAGTTCCATCTGGCCGTCGGGGATCTGGAAGTTCGGCTTGCCTACCGCGGCAATGGTGCACGGCGTGAGGCCGATACCAATCGAGCGGCAGTGGTCGACGGTTTTCTGCGCCACCCGGATCACCCCGTCCAGGTCGTAGTGCTGGGCCGCAGCGGCGCCGCCGATCTTCCACATGAAGATTTCCCCGGCCACGCCACGGCGCTTGGCAATGTCGGCCTTGGGCGCGGATGCCACGTCATCGTTGGCGACCACGGTGCGGATACGCATGTCTTTGCTGGCGGCCATTTTCATCGCCAGCTTCACGTTCATGTTGTCGCCGGCGTAGTTGCCGTAGAGGCAGGCCACGCCGGCACCCTGGTCAGCGGCGCGGAACGCGTCGAAAAAACTCTTGGCAGTGGGCGAGGAGAAGATCTCGCCGACGGCTACCGCATCCACCAGGCCTGGGCCGACATAACCGAGAAAGGCCGGTTCATGCCCCGAGCCGCCGCCGGTGACAATGCCGACGTTGCCTTGGGCCGAAGGCCTGGCCTTGACGATCACCCGAGGGTTGGCCTCGTATTGGCGCAGTTCGGGGTGCGCGACCAGAATACCGCGCAGCATGTCCTCGACCACTTGGTCCGGATCGTTGATGACTCGATTCATAACGCGGGTTCCTGTGTTCTTGTTCTAGTGGGCAACATGGATCAACGCCAGGGCGTGTTCGCCTGTGGGTCAGGGTTCCAGGACTACCTTCAGTGATTTGTCGCCGCGCTCCATCACTGCGAACGCTTCCTTGAAGTCTGCCAGCGCAAACTTGTGGGTCACCACGTCGCGCATGTCGATCTTGCGGTTGCCGATGAAGTCGATGGCACGCGGGTACATGTACGGGCCCAGGTGCGAGCCCAGCACGTCCAGCTCCTTGCGGTCGCCAATGATCGACCAGTCCACCGTGGCTTCGTCATTGAACACGCTGAACTCGACGAAACGCCCCAGCTTGCGCAGCATCGCCAGGCCCTGGTTCACGGCCTTGTGGTGCCCGGTGGCCTCGATGTAAATGTCGCAACCGTAGCCTTCGGTGATCTCGCGGATCTTCGCCAGTACATCGACCTCGGCCGGGTTCCAGACCTCGTCGGCGCCCATGCGCAAGGCAAGGGCAGCGCGTTCGGGCTTCATGTCCAGCACGATGAGCTTTTTCGGGTTGCGCATGCGCACCGCGCCGATGATCCCCAGCCCCAGGGTGCCCGCACCTGCGACCACCACCACATCGTCGAAATCCACATTCGCGCGTTCCGCCGCGTGCAGCGAACACGCCAGCGGTTCGATCAGTATTGCTTCGTCCGGGGCGATGGAGTCCGGCACTTTGTGGATGATGCCTTCCTTGGTGAAGATCATGTACTGGGCCATGGCGCCCTGCACATTGTTCTGGAAGCCATAGAGGTCATGCTTCTGGCACATCCAGTATTGGCCGTGGTTGCAGAAGCGACAGCCCCAGCACGGCACGATCTGCTCGGAGATCACCCGGTCACCGACCGCCACGCCACGTTTCTCCGCGCCTGGGCCCAGGGCAACCACACGGCAGACGAATTCATGGCCGGGAATCATCGGCGGTTTCACATAGCGGGGTTGCTCGGCGTCACCCCAGAACGAGGGGGCGCCGCGATAGGTCTTGATATCGCCCATGCAGATGCCGCACAGCTCGACTTTGGTAAGAATCTCGTCGGGGCCGGGCGTGGGCACGTCGACGGTTTCCAGGCGGTAATCTTCAGGGCCGTGACAGACCACGGCCTGCATGGTTTTCGGGATGACCGGTGACAGTTGTTCGGGGGTGCGTTCGGTGACGGTGGACATGACAAAACCTCACGACAAAAAATGAATTACTGAATGCTGTAGCCGCCGTCGATCACCATGTTGGCGCCGGTGACCATCTGCGCGGCGTCGCTGAGCAGGTACAACGCCAGCCCGGCGATTTCCTCCGGCTGGGCAAAACGGCCCGCCGGGATCTGCAATTTGGCTTTTTCGCCGACTTCACCGGCCCAGGCTTTTTTACCCAGCGCGGTCTCGACGATGGTCGGGGAGATGGCGTTGACGTTGATGTGCGGCGCCCATTCCATCGCCAATACCTTGGTCATGCCGACAATGGCCGCTTTGCTCGCGCAGTAGGCGACGTGGCGGTCCAGGCCAATCACGGCAGCCTGCGAGGCAAGGTTGACGATGCGCCCGCCGCCGTTGGCGAGCATGTGCTTGGCGCAGGCCTGGGCGACAAAAAAGCTCGCCTTGAGGTTGATGTCCAGCGTGGTGTCCCACGCGCTTTCGCTGACATCAATAGCCTTGTCCAGGAGCGCCACGCCGGCGCTGTTGATCAGGTAATCGAGGCGTTGGAAGTGTTCGAATACGCTATCGACGGTGGTTTGTATCTGGCCGATCTGGCTGAGATCAACGGCAATGCCCAAGTGCCCGGCGCCCAGGCTGGCGGCCACTTCAGCCACGGCGGGGTCGCGGTCGAGCAACGCCACGCGGGCGCCGCGTTCCGCCAGCAGGGTGGCGCAGGCCAGGCCGATCCCGGCGGCGCCACCGGTGATCACTGCGCACCGGCCGGTGAGGTCGAAGGCTTGGTTCCAGAATCCAGACATGCATGACTCCTCTATCGAAAGCGCTGGAGATCCAATGTGGGAGCTGGCCTGCGATGCAAGCGACTCGGTCTTTCAGTCAAACCGAGGTGATGCCATCGCAGGCAAGCCGGCTCCCACACTTGACCCTATTTCAGGGTGAAAGCTACTTACCGCCGCTGACTTGTTTGTACAGCGCATCGGCGTTGGCATTCGTCACTGGCACCCACGGCAGGATGTAATTCTTGGCGGTGCCGTCAGCCCATTTCACGTCCTTGGCGTAACGCTCCCAGATCACCGATTGCGGCTTGTAGTCCTTGCCGGCCAGGGCGCGCAACGCCACGTCCAGTGCGCCTTGGGATTGGGCTTGGGCGTCTTGCAGGAAGGTGGTGACTTCGTCTTTTTTCGCGGCCTGGATCGCGTCCGGCATGCCGTCGATGGAGGTCACCGGCACGTCTTTGGACGTCAGCCCGTGAGACTTCAGCGCCTGTACGGCGCCGAGGGCCATGTCGTCGTTTTGCGCGATCACGCCGTTGATGCCTTTGGGGTGCGCGTTCAGCCAGTCTTCGGTCAGGGTCAGCGCCTGCGCACGGTCCCAGTTGGCGGTCTTTTTCTCGATGATCTTGATGTCCGGGTGCTTGCCCAGTACTTCCAGCTCGCCTTTTTCCCGGTCGATTTGCGCCGACTGGCCGATCGGGCCCTGGATGATCACCACGTTGCCTTTGCCATTGAGCTTGTCGACCATGGCCTGGGCCTGCAGGCGGCCGCCTTCCACATCGTCGTTACCCACGTACGGCACAGCGGCATCGGCTACTTTCGTATTCGAGGCGATGACCACCACGTCGTTGCTCATGGCTTGCTTCACGGTGCCGACGCCGGCCTTGGTGTCGATGGGCACGAACAGAATGGCGTCGTAGCGCTGGGTCACCATGTTTTCGATCTGGTTGTTCTGGGTCAGGGCGTCATAGTTGCCGTCGAACACCGTCAGTTGCACGGTGCCGTCCTTGACCGCCGGGTGTTCTTTCAGCTCGCGTACCCAGTTCTGCATGAACTGGCCCTTGAGGCCGTAGACGGCGGCACCGATTTTGTAGGTCTTGCCGTCGGCAGCCATGGCGATACTGCAGGAGAGCAGGGAGAAAGCCGCTGTGGCGGCCAAGGTGGTACCAAGTTTCATGAGTAGAACTCCAGTTATTGTTGTGGGTCGTTCTCTAGCGTTTTTTCTTGCGCCACACGTCGATCAGTACTGCGAACACGATGATCAGGCCCTTGGCGACCTGTTGGTAATAAGAGGACACGCCGAGCAGGTTCAGCCCGTTGTTGATCACGCCGATCAACAGTGCGCCGAACAGCGTGCCGACAATGCTGCCGGTGCCCCCCGACAAGCTCGTACCGCCGATCACCACGGCGGCAATCGCGTCCAGTTCGTAGGAAACCCCAGCCTGGGGCAGGGCCGAGGTGGTGCGGGCCGACAGCACCACGCCAGCCAGTCCGGCGAGCAGGCCCGAGACCACGTAAACCGAAAACATCACCTTGCGCACGCCGATGCCTGAGGTGCGTGCGCTCTTTTCATTGCCGCCCACCGCGTACACATAGCGGCCGTAGGTGGTGTAGCGCAGCACCATCCAGAAGATCAGCGCGACCACGGCGAAGATGATGATCGGCACGCCGATCGGACCGATCTTGCCGATGCCCAGCGCCAGGTAGGCGTCGGGCAGGTCGGTGATCGGGCTGCCATCGTTGAGGATGAAGGTCATGCCCCGCGCAATGCTGAGCATGCCCAGGGTGGCCACGAACGGCGGGATCGACAGGTTGGCGACCATGAAACCGTTGACCACGCCGAGCATCGCCCCGGCGAACATCCCGGCGCTGACCGCCGCGAGCAGGCCATAACCCTGGGTGGCGACCATGGCGCTGCACAGTCCGGCAAAGGCGAGGATCGAGCCCACCGACAAGTCGATGCCCTTGGTCAGGATCACGTAGGTCATGCCCACCGCGAGGATGCCGTTGATGGAGGTCTGGCGCAGGATGTCCATCCAGTTGCGCCAGGTCATGAAGTACTCGCTGGAGAACGCCATCACCACGCACAGCAGGATGAATACCAGCGGCAGGCCGAAACGGTCGAGGGACAGGCGCAGGCGATTGCGGGGTGTGGCAATAGGTGCGGCGGCGGGTGTGGAGAGGGTTTTGGCATTCATGAGGCAAGACTCAACAAGGCTTCCTGGGAAAGGGCGGTGTCGGTGCTGATGGTCACCAGCCGGCCGCCCTTGAATACGGCGATGCGATCACTCAGATGCAGCAGCTCCGGCGCTTCCGACGACACCACGATGGCCGCGCCACCGGCGCGTACGAACTGGTCGAGCAGGTGGTAGATCTCCTGCTTGGCGCCCTCGTCGATCCCACGGGTCGGTTCGTCACACAGCAGGCACACCGGCTCGGTGGACAGGCATTTGGCGAGGACCACTTTCTGTTGGTTGCCACCGCTCATGGACGCCACCGGCAATTCCAGGGAAGTGGTCTTGATCTGCAGGCGCTTGACCATGTCCTGGGCCAGTTGGGTTTCCTTGCGCGCATTGATCAGCGACCAGCTCGACAGGCGCTTGTAGGCCGACAGGGCAATGTTGGAAAGAATGCTGCCGGTGAGCACCAGGCCGCTGTCCTTGCGGTCTTCGGTGACCAGCGACATGCCGGCACTGATGGTCGCCTTGGGCAGCCCGATGGGCATGGGCTTGCCTTGCAGGGTCACGCTGCCGGAGTCTGCGACGGTGAGGCCGTAGACGCAGTTGAGGAACTCGCTGCGCCCCGAACCCATCAAGCCGTAGATGCCGAGGATTTCACCCTGGCGCAGTTGCAGGCTGATGTCGTGGAACTCACCGGCGCGGCTCAGGTTGTCGACTTGCAGGCAGGTGTCGGCGGCGCATTCGCGGCCGACCTTGTGGTCGATGCGGGTCAGTTCCTGGCCGACGATGCCGCGCACGAGGTGGTTGCGGTCGATATCGGCCATGCGCCCGCTTTCGACAAAGGCGCCGTCGCGAAAGATGCTGTAGTCATCGGCGATCTGCGCCAGTTCGCTCAGGCGGTGCGACACATACACGATGCCGGCGCCCCGGGCAGTCAGGCGGCGGATGGCCTTGAACAGAGTCTCTGCCTCGCGTTCGCCGATGGCCGAAGTGGGCTCATCCATGATCATCACCTGGCAGTCATGGCTGAAGGCCTTGGCGATTTCCACCAGTTGGATCTGCGCGACGCTCAGGCGGTGCATGGGGCTGGTGGCGTCGACCTCGAACTCCAGGCTGTCGAGCAACTCGCGGGTGCGGCGGTTCAGGGTCTTGTTGTCGACGATGCAACCGGCGCGGCGCGGTTCACGGCCCAGCCAGATGTTTTCGGCAACGGTCATGTAGGGGATGGGTTCCAGTTCCTGGGTGATCATCGCGATCCCCGCCGCCAGCGCTTCACTCGGGCGGTTGAACTGCACCGGCGTGCCGTTGAGCAGAATGCTGCCGGCATCACGCTGGGTGATGCCCATCAGGATGCTCAGGAATGTCGATTTGCCTGCGCCATTGCCGCCGCACAGGGCGTGGACGCTGCCGGCCCGCAGAGAGAGGCGCCCGTCACGCAGGGCAGGGACCCCGGCGTAAGCCTTGGCGACGTGTTCAGCCTGGAGCAGTAATGGCGTGGCCATCGGCGTGTCCTCGTGCTGTGAATTCTTATTAGGTCGCACAGTCATGTTTCGCTGTGATCATATGTGTATCAAATGAAATTCTGATCAGTCAATCTCTTTCATGTAAAAGCGATGATTCTCATCTTTGCGGTCTATAAGGCCGTGTTTGACGCCTTTGACTGCAGGGTCAGTTAAATCATGCTTGACATAGAGGGTTGTATGGCCGCGAAATGTCTGAGCGGAATTTCACTGAATGATCATTTGATCAGTCATAAATACGATCACGGCAGCGGAGCCAGACGCCATGAACACACCTTTCCCGGTGGCTATCGGATGCGATGAAGCAGGTTTTGAGCTCAAAGAGCTGTTGAAGCGCCATATCGAGGCGCTGGGCTATCCGGTGACCGACTTCGGCACCCATTCCACTGCGCCCGTGCTTTATCCGGACATCGCCCTGGCCGTGGCCACGGCGATCAATGCCGGTCAGCAGCGGCTGGGCGTGCTGGTGTGCGGCACCGGGATCGGCATGGCCATTTCGGCAAACAAGGTGCTGGGCATCCGCGCGGCCCAGGCCCATGACACCTATTCGGCGGAGCGTGCACGCAAGAGCAACGATGCGCAGATCCTGTCCATCGGTGCGCGTGTAATCGGCGCCGAGTTGGCCAAGAGCATCGTCAAGTCGTTCCTGGAGTCGGAGTTCGAAGCGGCGCGTTCCGGGGCCAAGGTCGAGCGCATCAATGCAATCGAGCGCGATGGGCATCAGTAGTGGACTAAACGGGGCAAGAGTCGGGAGAATGCGCCTTTGACGCCGAAACGGAAGCCCGTCCCCATGAGTGACAGTACCCAGCGCATAGCCAGCGATATCGATCAGATGACCGAAGTGGCGATGCTCTATTACCTTGAGAACGTCACTCAGGAAGCCATCGCCAAGCGCTTCGACCTGTCACGCGCAAAGGTCAGTCGCCTGCTCAAGCGTGCACGCGATGAGGGCATTGTCGAGGTGCGCGTGTTGCAGCATCCGGCCATGAACAACGAGCTGGAGCAGGCCCTGGTCAAGCGCTTCAAGCTGGATCGCGCGTTGATCGCCGTCGATCACAGTGAGCCCGACACCCAGCGCTCGGCCGTCGCCAGCCTGGTCGCCAACTACCTGAACAAGACGCTCAGCGACGGCATGATTGTCGCCGTGGGCATGGGGCGCAACGTCGGTGCGGTGGCCGATAACGTGTTCCTGCCGGTGACGCGCAACTGCACGTTTGTCTGTGCGATCGGCGGTTCGCTCAAGGCGGGCGAATACATGAACCCCGACCATATCTGCCGGCGCCTGGCGCTGCGGTTTGGCGGTGAAAGCGAAAGCCTGTACGCCCCGGCCCTGGTCGCCAACCCGGAGCTGCGCGGGGTGTTGATCAATAACGACACGGTGCGCTCGACCCTCGACCGGGCGCGGCGTGCCGATATCGCCTTGATCGGTATCGGCGACATGAGCGAGAACAGCAACATGGTGCGCATGGGCTGGTTCTCGCCTCAGGAAATTGCCCAGGCGCGGTTGTCCGGCACTGTGGGCGACATGATGGGCTATGACTTTATCGACATTCACGGCCAGCCGGCGGTCAACGCGATTCAGGGGCGAGTGATCGGGTTGACGGTACAGGAGCTGTTTCGGATTCCAGACGTGGTGGCGATTGCCAGCGAGAACACCAAGGCCGCGGCGACGCTGGGGGCGTTGCGGTCGGGGGTGATCAATACGCTGGCGACGACGGTGACGAATGCGCATACGATTTTGGCGCTGGATGATGCAACCCGTAAAAGCTGACGCGACGCAGGGCAAAATGTGGGAGCGGGCTTGCTCGCGAAGGCGGTGATTCAGTTAATTCATGTGTTGACTGACACACCGCACTCGCCAGCAAGCCCGCTGCTAAATGGGTTTTGTGTTGGCTTGGTGTACAGATCTTGTAATAGTTTTGCGTTGTAGGAAATTTGTATTTCGGCTGTAGGATTCAAGTCCTTTTGTCATTTCAGGACTTGCATGAACACCCTCTCGGAGCCTCCCAGTCGTCTTTCCCCAAGACATCCGCTGTTGCTGTTCCCGCTGAAGCACCCCGTATTTCGCTTGCTAACCTTGTCCCGGTCATCCACTGATCGCGCCTTGTCGTGCCCGGCATTCTGAAACCTGTAAAGAGACTCTATAAATGGAATGGTTAGCGGATCCAACGGCCTGGCTCGGCCTGTTGACCTTGATTGTGCTGGAACTGGTGCTGGGTATCGACAACCTGGTGTTTATCGCGATCCTGGCGGACAAACTGCCACCGGAGCAGCGCGACCGTGCGCGCTTGATCGGTTTGTCGCTGGCGCTGCTGATGCGCCTGGGCTTGCTGGCGAGTATTTCCTGGTTGGTCACCCTGACCCAGCCGCTGTTCGAGGTGTTCGACAAGAGCTTCTCGGGGCGTGACCTGATCATGCTGTTTGGCGGTGTGTTCCTGTTGTTCAAGGCCACCATGGAATTGCACGAACGCCTCGAAGGGCATGTGGCACAGCGCTCCGGCAATGTGGCTTATGCGATGTTCTGGCCGATCGTGGCGCAGATCGTGGTGCTTGACGCGGTGTTCTCCCTCGACGCGGTGATTACCGCCGTGGGCATGGTGGATGAGCTGGCGGTCATGATGATCGCGGTGATCGTGTCCATCGGCCTGATGATCGTGGCGAGCAAGCCGCTGACGCGATTCGTCAACGCGCACCCGACGGTGATCATGCTGTGCCTGGGCTTTTTGATGATGATCGGCTTCGCGCTGACCGCCGAAGGCCTGGGCTTCCATATCCCGAAAGGCTATCTGTACGCGGCGATTGGTTTCTCGATCCTGATCGAGGTGTTCAACCAGATTGCCCGCGCGCGTCGCAAGAAGTCTGCACAAGGTGTGCTGCCGGTGCGTGAGCGTACCGCGCACGCGGTGATGCGCTTGCTCGGCGGTCGCAGCCTGGCGGTGGAGGAGGTGGGTGAAGAGGTTGCCGACCTGCTGGGCGAGTCGGATGCTGCACAGGGCCCGCTGTTCGATCGGCGTGAGCGCGTGATGATCAGCGGTGTGCTGCAACTGGCCGAGCGGCCGATTCGCACACTGATGACGCCGCGGGCCAAGGTCGACTGTATTGACCTGGCGGACGATCCCGAGACTATCCGCCTGAAACTGATGCATTCGTCTTACTCGCGGTTGCCGTTGATCCGCAACGGCGATGTCGATGAGCCTTTGGGCTTTGTGCACAAGAAGGAGTTGCTCAAGGAATACCTGGCCGGCAACGAGCCGAACCTGGAGCACCTGGCGCGCCGCGCGATCAACTTGCTGGAGAGTTTTTCGATTCTCAACGCGCTGGAGCAGATGCGTCAGGAGTCGACCCATATCGCCTTCGTGATCAACGAATTCGGCGACTTCATGGGGGTGCTGAGCATGACTGACATCCTTGAATCCATCGCCGGTGAGTTGCCGGACGCCAGTGAAGTCGAGGGCCCGGACATTGTCGAGGAAGCGGGTGGCTATCGTGCCAATGGCGCCTTGAACCTGAACCTGGTGCGTCAGCGTACCGGTTTCAAGGCTGCCGCAACCGAGGATTATCAAACCCTGGCGGGTTTGGTGATGAGCCTGCTCGACCGCCTGCCGGTGGTGGGCGATAGCCTGGAGCATGAGGGCTGGCGTCTGACGGTAGCCGCAGTGGAGGAGCGCCGGGTGACGCAGGTGCTTTTGCACGCAGGCTGCGGTCATAGCGGCTGAACAAGGCCTGCACACACTGCACTTGGTCTTCTTCAGGGCCGAAACCTTTGAGTTTGTCTACCAGGGTTCCGTTCAGGTAGATCAGTAATGTCGGGGTGCCCGTCACATCAGGGTGCCTCGGCGTGTGCGCGCAATCGAGTATCAGGCTGACGATCCAGGGATGCCTGCCGGCCGTCCTGGCAAATAGCGGCCCTGCAGTCGCACAGGCAGCGCAGTGTTCGCTAACAAACAGAATGAACACCGGGCGTGGTGTGTTAAGCACCCTGGCAAACTCCTGCGCATTGGAAATTTCTTGCGTGGCCACTCCCATGGTCATCTCCCTTCAGGCCGCGTGGGTGTGTTGCCAACGCTAAGCCGGGATATCACCTGCGTCTACTGTCAACCTTCACAGGTCATCGTCGCGCTCCACCCGCTCGCGCGCCTTGCGGGCCTGGCTCGCGCATTTCTTGTATTCCAGGTTGTCCCGCGAGGCTTTCGCCTGGCGGTAACCATGATGATTCTGGCTGGTGTAGTTGGTGCTCAAGGCATCGTTGAGCTTGCGCAGTTCTTCCTTGCATTCACGGCGGTCGTTACTGGCCGCAGCGTTGCCAGCCACCAGCAACGTCAGCAAACCCGCGACAAGACAGACTTTTATCGACATAGACCCTCTCAACCAAATGGCGCCCATCTGTCGGCGCCGGCGTCAGCGTTGACGATTTTCGCCAGTAAGCCGGCTCCTGCAGCGGGGCGTGTAGGCATTGCATCAAGGCTAGCCGAGCGCCGCGATTTTTCCATGCCTGCCGCGCACCGTGATGGTGCGGGGTAACACCGTTGTGGCGCACGGGTCAGTGGCTGTCACCGGCGTCTGGGGCCTTGGGTAGCAAAATGATTCCAGGTAGTGGCGCAACGCCTGTTGAATCGCGAGTGTTCATCTAGCTGATTTATAAGCAATTTAGTCCTGTCATATTTTTCTGTTACCGCGTGTGGCACACTTTCTGCTGTCTATTCCGTTGTTACATACTATGTTCCGGTATAGCGGAATACACAACTCCTGGAGTGCTTGTCATGCATCACCGACCTTCCGTGTTTAAAGCGTGTGTTTTTCTCTTCGCCGCATCGGCTTCCCTCGCCAGCGTAGTGCAGGCGGCGGACAGCAAGCTCGATGATGTGCTCAAGCGTGGGCACCTGATCGTGGGTACAGGCAGTACCAATGCGCCGTGGCACTTCCAGGGAGCGGATGGCAAGTTGCAGGGGTTTGATATCGACATCGGCCGCATTGTGGCCAAGGGTCTGTTCAACGACCCGAGCAAGGTCGAGTTTGTGGTGCAGTCGTCAGACGCACGGATTCCCAACCTGCTGACCGACAAGGTCGACATGAGTTGCCAGTTCATCACCGTCACCGCCAGCCGTGCGCAGCAAGTGGCGTTCACCCTGCCTTACTACCGTGAAGGCGTGGGCCTGCTGCTGCCGAACAACAGCAAATACAAGGAAATCGAAGACCTGCAGGCCGCCGGTGATGGCGTCACCGTCGCCGTGCTGCAGAACGTCTACGCCGAGGAACTGGTGCACCAGGCACTGCCCAAGGCCAAGGTCGACCAGTACGACAGCGTCGACCTGATGTACCAGGCGGTGAACTCCGGCCGCGCCGATGCCGCCGCCACCGACCAGTCCTCGGTCAAATACCTGATGGTGCAGAACCCCGGCCGCTACCGCAGCCCGACCTACGCCTGGAGCCCGCAAACCTACGCGTGCGCCGTCAAGCGTGGCGACCAGGACTGGCTGAACTTCGTCAACACCGCGCTGCATGAAGCCATGACCGGTGTGGAGTTCCCGACCTACAAGGCCTCGTTCAAGCAATGGTTCGGTGTGGATCTGCCGGAACCGGCGATCGGCTTCCCGGTTGAGTTCAAGTAATTCGTAAACGCTGGGGCGTCGCTGACGGCGCCCCATTCAGGTACTGCCGACCATGAACTATCAGTTGAACTTTGCCGCCGTGTGGCGCGACTTCCCCAGCTTGCTGGCGGGGCTCGGCCTGGGCCTCGAGCTGGCGCTGCTGTCGATCGCCATCGGTTGCGTGATCGGCCTGTTGATGGCATTTGCCATGCTGTCCAAACACAAGGTCTTGCGTGTGCTCGCCTCGGTGTATGTGACGGTGATCCGCAATACGCCGATCCTGGTGCTGATCCTGTTGATCTACTTCGCGCTGCCCAGCCTGGGTATCCGCCTGGACAAGATCCCCTCGTTCATTATCACCTTGTCGTTGTACGCCGGGGCTTACCTGACCGAAGTGTTCCGCGCCGGGCTGTTGAATATTCCCAAGGGCTTGCGCGAAGCCGGCCTGGCCATCGGCCTGGGCGAATGGCGCATCCGTGCCTATATCACCGTGCCGGTGATGTTGCGCAACGTGCTGCCAGCCCTGTCGAACAACTTTATTTCGCTGTTCAAGGACACCTCGCTGGCCGCTGCCATTGCGGTGCCCGAGCTGACTTATTACGCCCGCAAGATCAACGTCGAAAGCTACCGGGTGATTGAAACCTGGCTGGTCACGACCGCGCTCTACGTGGCTGCCTGTTACCTCATTGCCATGCTGCTCCGTTACCTGGAACAGCGTCTGGCGATCCGTCGTTAAGGAAGGTTTCCATGTACGAATCCCCCAGCTGGTTGCATGAGTTGTGGATCGCCCGGGACACCCTCTGGGCGGGGTTCCAGGCCAGTGTGTATGTCTCGGCACTGGCGATTATTTTCGGCACGCTGATCGGCATCGTCGCCGGGTTGATCCTGACCTACGGCAAATTCTGGATGCGCGCGCCGTTTCGCCTGTATGTCGACCTGATCCGTGGCACGCCGGTGTTTGTGCTGGTGTTGGCGTGCTTTTACATGCTGCCGGCGCTCGGTTGGCAGATCAGCGCATTCCAGGCCGGTGCCGTCGGGCTCACGCTGTTCTGCGGCTCTCATGTCTCGGAAATCGTGCGCGGCGCGCTGCAAGCCATTCCCCGTGGGCAACTGGAAGCGGGCAAGGCCATCGGCCTGACGTTTTACCAGTCCCTGGGCTACGTGCTGTTGCCGCAGGCGCTGCGCCAGATCCTGCCGACCTGGGTCAATTCCTCCACGGAAATCGTCAAGGCCTCGACCTTGCTGTCGGTGATCGGCGTGGCCGAATTGCTGCTGAGCACCCAACAGGTGATCGCACGCACCTTCATGACCCTGGAGTTCTACCTGTTCGCAGGCTTTATGTTCTTTGTCATCAACTACGCCATCGAGTTATTCGGGCGCTACATTGAAAAGCGGGTGGCCTTGCCATGAACCAACCTCAAACCAACCAACCGCTGCTGAACATCCGTGGCCTGCGCAAGCAATACGGCCAGGTCGAAGTGCTCAAGGGCGTCGACCTGTCCATGCAGCGCGGCAACGTGGTGACATTGATCGGCTCCAGCGGCTCGGGCAAGACCACGCTGCTGCGCTGCGTCAACCTGCTGGAGGAATTCCAGGGTGGCCAGATCACCCTGGATGGCGAGTCCATCGGCTACAGCGAGATTGCCGGCAAACGCGTGCGTCACCCCGAGCGGGTGATTGC
The DNA here is from genome assembly GCF_059419825.1 of Pseudomonas sp. GW821-FHT05D12. Classification (NCBI taxonomy): domain Bacteria; kingdom Pseudomonadati; phylum Pseudomonadota; class Gammaproteobacteria; order Pseudomonadales; family Pseudomonadaceae; genus Pseudomonas; species Pseudomonas sp. GW821-FHT05D12. Next base: position 80,235 of record NZ_JBWKSN010000010.1, read on the forward strand.
CCAGCACCGCGCGATGACGGGCATGGCGTTCCAGCAATTCAACCTGTTCCCACATCTGACCGCGTTGCAGAACGTGACCCTCGGCCTGCTCAAGGTCAAGAAGATGGGCAAGGACGAAGCCGTGGCCCTCGCCGAAAAATGGCTCGACCGCGTCGGCCTGCTGGAGCGGCGCAATCACTTCCCGGGCCAGCTCTCGGGTGGCCAGCAGCAGCGTGTGGCGATTGCCCGCGCGATTGCGATGAATCCCAGCCTGATGCTGTTCGACGAAGTTACCTCGGCCCTCGACCCGGAACTGGTTGGGGAAGTGCTCAGTGTGATCAAGGGCCTGGCGGAAGAGGGCATGACCATGTTGCTGGTCACCCACGAAATGCGCTTTGCCTATGAAGTGTCCGACAAGATCGTGTTCATGAACCAGGGCCGCATTGAAGAGCAGGGCACCTCGAAGGACATCTTCGAGCGGCCGCAATCGCCGCGCCTGGCGGAGTTTTTGAAGAACATTCGTTTTTAATCGATTTTTCAGCAGGAGATATATTTATGAGCATTACTCGTTACGGCACCGGCAGCACCGCCGGCGGTGGCCAGCCACGTCCTTTCGCCCGCGCGGTGGAAGCGGACGGCTGGCTCTACGTCTCGGGCCAGGTGCCAGCGGTGGACGGTGAAATCATCAACGGCGGCATCATCGAACAGACCCGCCAGACCATGCGTAACGTGGTGGCGATCCTCGAAGAGGCCGGTTACGAATTGAAAGATGTGGTGCGCGTCGGCGTCTGGCTGGAAGACCCACGGGATTTCTGGAGTTTCAACAAGGTATTCGGTGAATACTTCACCCCGGAACACGCCCCGGCGCGCGCCTGCGTGCAGGCCAACATGATGGTGGACTGCAAGGTCGAGATCGATTGCGTGGCCTACAAGAAAAAAGGCTAAATGCCCGGATCTGAAGCCCAAAGCTGATCAAATGTGGGAGCGGGCTTGCTCGCGAATGCGGTGTGTCATTAAGCGCACCTGTAACTGATCCACTGCATTCGCGAGCAAGCCCGCTCCCACAGGGGATTTGTGTTGATAGCAACATTCTGACCGGACCGAAAACCGCCATGACCGAAGACACCATCAAACGCCGCGCCAAGGGCCTGGACCGGGCATTCGATATCCTCGATTTTCTCAAGGAAATCGGCCAGCCCCTGCGCCCGAATGATATCGCCAGCGGCATCGGCAGCCCGAAATCCACGGTCTACGAGCTGGTCGCGTCCCTGCTCGAACGGCGCATCCTGGAAACGGTCGGCAAGGACGGTCACGTCTACCTGGGTCGCCAGCTGTACTTCCTCGGCCAGGCGCACCTGCGTCATTTCGACCTGACCCGCGAGGCCGACCAAGCCCTGCAGGAAATCGTCAGCCAGACCCACGAAACCGCGCAGATGTGCCTGCTCAACGGGCGCAAATACACGGTCGCGCTGATGCGCGAGGGTGAGCGGCATTTTCGTATTTCCTCGGACATCGGCGAAAACGCGCCGATCCCGTGGACCGCGTCCGGGCGCCTGTTGCTGGGGCACTTGAGCGACCAGCAGATCATCGACCTGATCGACTACGCCGACTTCATCCTGCCGGACGGCCAGCGCCTGCCGCTGGAGACCTTCCTGGCCCAGATCCGCCAGGCCACGCTCGATGGGTTCTTCTCCTTCGACAGTGTGGCCGACACCTTTACCCATTGCTTTGCCGCCCCGGTGCGGGACGCGCAGGGCATCAGCATTGCGACTCTATGCATCGTCGCGCCGCGCGCCGATGCGATCAAAAATTACAACGACTACCGCCGGGTGCTGATCGAAAGCGCCAACAACCTGGCCCGTCGCATCAACGAATAGGAACCTTCCATGCCTGCCAACAATGCCGTTGAAAAAGGCGCCGCCGCCGTCGGTGCACACCTGGTCCGCGACGTCAGCCTGCCTGCCCTGGTGCTGCACCGCGAGGCCCTGGAACACAACATCCGCTGGATGCAGGACTTTGTCAGCCGCAGTGGCGCAGAGCTTGCGCCCCATGGCAAGACCAGCATGATGCCGGCGCTGTTCCAACGCCAGATCGAGGCCGGCGCCTGGGGCATCACCCTGGCCAACGCCGTGCAGGTCCGTGCTGCGTATGCCGGTGGCGTGCGTCGCGTGTTGATGGCCAATCAACTGGTCGGCGCGCCGAACATGGCATTGATCGCCGACCTGCTGGCCGACCAGGATTTCGACTTCCACTGCATGGTCGATCACCCGGACAACGTCGCCGACCTCGGTCTGTTTTTCGCTGCCCGTGGCCTGCGCCTGAACGTGATGATCGAATACGGTGTGGTGGGGGGGCGTTGCGGCTGCCGCAGCGAGCAGGAAGTGCGTGACCTGGCGAAGGCGATCAAGGCCCAGCCGGCGCTGGCCCTCACGGGGATCGAAGGCTATGAAGGCGTGATCCACGGCGAGCACGCCATCAGCGGCATCCGCGATTTCGCCGCCAGCCTGGTGCGCCTGGCTGTCGATCTGCAGAACAATGGCTCCTTTGACCTGCCCAAACCGATCGTCACCGCCTCGGGTTCGGCCTGGTACGACTTGATCGCCGAGTCGTTCGAAGAGCAGAACGCCGCCGGCCGTTTCCTCAGTGTGTTGCGCCCTGGCAGCTACGTGGCCCACGACCATGGCATCTACAAGCAAGCACAGTGCTGCGTGCTTGACCGCCGCAGCGATCTCAACGAAGGCCTGCGCCCGGCACTGGAAGTCTGGGCCCATGTGCAATCGCTGCCCGAGCCAGGTTTTGCGGTGATCGCCCTGGGCAAGCGCGACGTGGCCTACGACGCCGGCCTGCCGGTGCCGCTCAAGCGCTACAAGGCCGGGATCGTGCCGGCGGAAGGCGATGACGTAAGCGCCTGCACCGTCACCGCGGTGATGGACCAGCACGCCTTCATGAGCGTGGCGCCGGGTGTGGAACTGCGTATCGGCGACATCATTTCGTTCGGTACTTCGCACCCTTGCCTGACCTTCGACAAGTGGCAGGTCGGCTGCCTGGTGGATGAGCAGTTGCAGGTGATCGAGTCCCTGCAGACCTGCTTCTAGTCCGCGTTGCTCCATCGCCGGCCTGGCAGCGCTTTCCCCTGCAGGCGCCCCCGGCGATGACGCCCCACAGAACACCAGAGATGAGAAGGCATGAACACACCCTTGCGCATCGCCCTGATCGGCGAATGCATGATCGAACTGCAACACCGCGCCGATGGCAGCCTGCACCAGAGCTTCGGCGGCGACACCCTCAACGCGGCGGTGTACCTGCGCCGCGAGCTGGGCGATAGCGGCGCCGTCGACTACGTCACCGCCCTGGGCGACGACAGTTTCAGCGATGCCATGTGCGCGCAGTGGGCCGAAGAGGGCCTTGGCCTGGCGCAGGTCCAGCGCCTGCCTGGTCGCCTGCCGGGGCTTTATTGCATCCAGACCGACGCCAACGGCGAGCGCAAATTCCTCTACTGGCGCAACGAAGCGGCGGTGCGCGACTGCTTCACCACGCCGGCCGCCGAGCCGATCCTGGCGGCCTTGCCGGGTTATGACGTGGTGTATTTCAGCGGTATTACCCTGGCGGTATTGGGTGAAGTCGGGCGCGCGCGTTTGCTGCAAGCGCTGGTGGAAACCCGTCGGCGCGGCGGCCGAGTGGTGTTCGACAACAACTACCGGCCGCGCCTGTGGGCCAGTGTCGAAGCGGCACGCGCGGCGTATCACACGGTGTTGGCCGAGGTGGACATCGCCTTGCTCACCGAGGATGACGAGCGCGCTGTGTTTGGCTATGCAGACAGCGAGCAAGTGTTCGCGGCCTACCCGAGTATCGCCGAAGTAGTGCTCAAGCGCGGGGCGGATGCGTGCTTGATTCGCTGCAACGGCGAGCGCTTTTCAGTGCCTGCGCTGAAGGTCGAGAAAGTGGTGGACACCACGGCTGCGGGGGATTCGTTCAGTGCGGCGTATTTGGCGGGTCGGCTGAAAGGCGGCTCAACAGAGGAGGCCGCGTTGGCCGGACATCGGTTGGCGAGCCGGGTGATTCAAGTGCCTGGTGCGCTCATCCCGCGAATTTAAGCCGCTCCGTGTGGTGAGCGGGCTTCTGTGGTGAGCGGGCTTGTTGTGGTGAGCGGGCTTGCCCCGCGTTGGAGTGCGCAGCGCTCCCAAGATTTTGGGGCCGCTACGCAGCCCAACGCGGGGCAAGCCCGCTCACCACAACTACTCACAACCACCACAGCAGCAAGCGATCAATCCCGGTAAAACACCTGCACCAGGTGATACCCGAACTTGCTCTTGATCGGGCCGTGCACCACTTTTACCGGCTTCTTGAAGATCACCGCATCGATCGCCCCGACCATCTGCCCCGGCCGCACTTCACCCAGGTCCCCGCCGCGCTTGCCGGACGGGCAGGTCGAGTACTTCTTGGCCAACACATCAAACGCTTCGCCCTTGGCAATGCGTTGCTTGAGTTGTTCGGCTTCTTCGCTGGTTTTCACCAGGATATGGCGGGCTTGGGCTTTCATTGGTCTCTACCAGGTGTGCGACGGCGCGCGATTATGCCTGAACTCACTCTTCGACGCTGATCATGCTGCGGATTTTTGTCGCCAGCAAGTCGATGGAAAATGGCTTGGCGACCATGTCCATGCCGTCCTCCAGGAAGCCCTGGCGCTCGGCGGCTTTTTCAGCGTAACCAGTCATGAACAGCACCTTGAGACCCGGTCGATGCTGGCGTGCGATTTCCGCCAGTTGTCGGCCATTCATGCCCGGCAGGCCGACGTCGGTGACGAGCAAGTCCACGCGCAAATCCGATTCCAGCAGCGGCAGCGCGGTGCGGGCATCGGCGGCCTGGTGCGCGGTGTAGCCGAGTTCGTCGAGCACATTCACCACCAGCATGCGCACCGCCGGGTCATCCTCGACCACCACCACGGCTTCGCCGGCCAGCGCCAGCGGTGCCTCGCTGAGGTTCGGCGGCAGGCTGCTTTCCAGGGCGGTGCCGTGCAGGCGTGGCAGGTACAGGCGCACGCAGGTGCCCTGGCCTGGTTCGCTCTGAATGGTCACGTGGCCACCGGATTGCTGGGCAAACCCATAGATCATCGACAGCCCGAGGCCGGTGCCCTGGCCGATGGGCTTGGTGGTGAAGAACGGGTCGAATGCCTTGGCCAGGATCTTCGGCGCCATGCCGGTGCCGTTGTCGCACACGCCGAGCATCACGTAGTCGCCGGCGCGCACCGGTTCAAGGGTGGTGATGTCGGTGCCGTCGAGATAACTGTTGGCGGTCTCGATCAGGATCTCGCCGCCATCGGGCATGGCGTCGCGCGCGTTGATCACCAGGTTGAGCAGGGCGTTTTCCAGCTGGCTGGCGTCGGTGTTCACCGGCCAGATGTCGTGGCCCAGTTGCACCTTGAGGCTGATGTGCGCGCCCTTGGTGCGCCGGAACAAGTCTTCCAGCGAGGCCACCAGCTGGTTGGGATCAGTCGGGCGGCGGTCCAGCGACTGGCGCCGGGAGAACGCCAGCAGCCGATGGGTGAGGGCGGCCGCGCGATGGGCCGAGGACACCGCGGCGTCGGCGAAACGGCCGATGTCGTCGCTGCGCCCGGCAGCGATGTAACGCTGCATCAGGTCGAGGCTGCCGATGATGCCGGTGAGCATGTTGTTGAAGTCGTGGGCGATACCGCCGGTGAGCTGGCCTACCGCTTCCATTTTCTGCGCATGGCGCAGGGCATCTTCGGCGCGTTCGCGCTCGAACATTTCGTTCTGCAGGCGCTGGTTGGCCTCGGCCAGCGCCTGGGTGCGCTGGGCCACGCGTTCCTCGAGGTTCTCGTTGAGGTGGCGCAGGGCTTCTTCGGTGAGCTTGCGTTCGGTCTCGTCGATCACAAAGATGTAGAAACCATTCACCGAACCGTCATTGCTGAAGCGCGGCAGGTACTTCATCAGCGCATGGCGCGGTCGGCCGTCGCGGTGCGGGGTGATGGTCATGAAGCTGCAGGCCTTGCCCTTGAGCGCGGCGGCAATCTTGTCCGCGCGCCCGGCATACACCTCCTCGCCGAGCACTTCGCGGATGCTCTTGCCGTACAGCTCCTGGGGCGTCATGCCGTACCACTCAAGGTAGGCACTGTTGTTCAGCCGAAAGCGTTGTTCGTGGTCGACATAGCCGATCAGCACCGGCATGGCGTTGATGATCAGCTGCAGCTCGGTCTGGCTTTGGCGCAAGGCCTGCTCGGTGTGCTTGCGCTCGGTGAGGTCCAGCGCGGCGCCGAGGAAGCGCGCCGGGCGGCCGTGCGCGTCCTTGTAGCAGCGGCCACGGGCGAACACCCAGCGTACCTGGCCATCGGCCTGCAGCAGACGGTATTCCTCGGCGTACTCGGTGCCGAAGGTGATGCAGTGCTTGATGCTGCGCGCCACCATGGCGCGGTCTTCGGGGTGCACGCCTTGCAGGTAGGCGCTGATGGGCAGCAGCCCGGCATCGTCGGGATCAACGCCATGCAGGTAGGCGAAGTGCGCATCGGCGATAAAGCGGTCCTCGCCGATGTCCCAGTCCCAGGTGCCCACCGCGTCGGTGGCGGCCAGGGCCAGTTGCAGGCGTTGCTCGCTGTTGTGCTGGGCCTTGAGGCTGTCTTCGGAGCGCTGTTGCAGTTCGAAGGTGACGCGCCGACGCTCGTTGGTTTCGATGGCGGTGACCAGGATGCCGGCCACGCAGCCGCTTTCGTCGCGGATCGGGCTGTAGGTCAGGTCCAGCCAGATGTCGGTATCGCGGTGGTCGCGTTGCAGCACGAAGCGCTGCTCGCTGAAGGTGCGTACCTGGCCGCTGAGGACGGCGTCGTAGACCGGCCCGGTAAAGCTTTCCAGCTCCGGCCAGGTCGCATGGGCCGGCTGGCCCATCGCCTCGGGGTGCTTGTTGCCTGCCAGGCGCGCGAAGCCATCGTTGTAGAGCTGGGTGAGTTGGCTGCCCCACAGCAGGAGCATCGGCATCGGCGAATTGACGACGATATCCACGGCTGTGCGCAGGCTTTGCGGCCAATCATTGGCCTCACCGAGGGGGCTTTGCGCCCAGTCCAGCCGCGCAATCAATGCAGCAGCTTCGCTACCGGTGGATGTTCCTTTCATGAAAAAGCCCTGAGCATGACGCTTTGAAAATGACAAAGGCCGATTATCCCGTGAGTCGGGAACGGCTGACTACCCCTCGAAAAATAGCATGCATTGGGGCTTTGTCTTCAAATGAGTGCTTCAGGGCTGAAACCTTTCATCTTCAGGCCAGTTCAGGACGGTCGCGAAACTGCGCCAGCGCCTCCGGATTGGCCAGTGCGTCGGTGTTCTTGACCGGCTCGCCATGCACTACATTGCGCACCGCCAGTTCGACGATTTTGCCGCTGATGGTGCGCGGGATATCGGTGACGGCAAGGATCTTCGCCGGCACGTGGCGTGGCGTGGTGTTGGCGCGGATGACCTGGCGAATCTGCTGCTCCAGCGCGTCGTCCAGCGTGACGCCGTCGTTGAGCCGCACAAACAGCACCACCCGCACGTCGTCCTGCCAGCGTTGGCCGATGGCGAGGCTCTCCAGCACCTGCGGGACTTTTTCCACCTGGCGATAAATCTCCGCCGTACCGATACGCACACCGCCCGGGTTGAGCACTGCGTCGGAGCGTCCGTGGATCAGCAGGCTGCCGTTGGGACGCTGTTCGGCGTAGTCGCCCTGCGCCCACACGCCAGGGAACTGGCTGAAGTAGGAGGCGCGCAGCTTCTTCTGGCCCGGATCGTTCCACAAGCCAATCGGCATCGCCGGGAAATGCCGGGTGCACACCAGCTCGCCTTTTTCGCCGACCAGCGGCTGGCCCTGGTCATCCCAGACTTCGATGGCCATCGCCAGGCTCTTGCACTGCATTTCACCGCGACGCACCGGCAACACCGGGTTGCCGATCACAAAGCAGGAGACGATATCGGTGCCGCCGGACATCGACGACAGGCACAGCTCACCCTTGATTTTGCGGTACACGTAGTCGTAGCTCTGCGGCGAGAGCGGCGAACCAGTCGAAATCAGCCCCTTGAGGCTGCCCAGGTCATGGCTCAGGCGCGGTTGCAGCCCGGCCTTTTCGAGGGTGGCGAGAAACTTGGGGCTGGTGCCGAACACGCTGATGCGTTCCGCGTCGATCAGATCGATCAAGCGCTCCGGCCCCGGATGAAACGGCGAGCCGTCATACAGCACCGCCGTGGCCCCCTGGGCCAATACCGACACCAGCCAATTCCACATCATCCAGCCGCAGGTCGTGTAGTAGAACAGGCAGTCCTCACGCGAAAGGTCGGCGTGCAGGCCGTGTTCCTTGAGGTGGGTGAGCAACACGCCACCGGTGCCGTGGATGATGCACTTGGGCACGCCGGTGGTGCCGCTGGAATACAGGATGTACAGCGGGTGATCGAACGGCACCGGGACAAATTCCGGCTCGCCACCGGCGCGATAGAAGTCCTCCCACAGCGCGACATTGGCCTGGGTCCGGTAGTCCTCGACCTGCGCCTGCGGCCGTGCGTACGGCACGATGATCAATTGCTGCAGGGACGGCAGGCGCTCCAGGATTTCATTCAGCTTGGTGCTCTGGTCGATGGTTTTGCCGGCATAGCGGTAGCTGGCGCAGGTGATCAGCACCTTGGGCTCGATCTGGCCGAAACGGTCGATCACGCCCTGGGTGCCGAAGTCCGGCGATGAGCATGACCAGATTGCGCCCAGGCTGGTGGTGGCGAGCATGCCGACCAGGGTTTGCCAGGTGTTGGGCATGCACGCGGCGACCCGGTCACCCACGCCGACCCCGGCCGCACGCAGGCTGCGCTGCAGGCCGGCGACGTGGGCCGCGAGTTCGGCGTAGGTCAGTTGTTCGCGCCGGCCGTCTTCGCTGATCGCAATCACGGCGGGGTGGGCATCGCGGCGGCGCAGCAGGTGTTCGGCAAAATTCAGCGTGGCGCCGGGAAACCACTGGGCGCTGGGCATCTCGCGGTCTTCGATCAGCGTGGCCGTTGGCGGGCTGCGAAATTGCACCTCGAAAAATGCCACGATCGCCTGCCAGAAGGCCGGGCGCTGGTCGATGCTCCATTGGTGCAGGGCGGCGTAGTCGCCGAGCTGCACGCCGTGGTGTTCGTTGATATAGCGCCGGAACTGGTCCATCCGCGTGTTGCGGATGCGTTCGGGGGAGGGTTGCCAGAGGATGTCGGACATCAGCACGGTCTCTAGTTCTTGTATGAAGTCAGCCACAAATCACCGTTCCAATGTGGGAGCGGGCTTGCTCGCGAATACGGTGGGTCAGTTAGCCTATGCGTTACTGGCAAACCGCATTCGCGAGCAAGCGCGCTGCCACATTTGGATCTATGTTTGGGGCATCGCGCGGGTTACTGGGCCAGCCAGCCACCGTCGATGTTCCAGGCGGCCCCGCGGACCTGGGCACCCGCCTCACTGCACAGGAACAGCACCAGCTCACCCAGTTGTGGCGGCGTGACAAACTCCAGCGACGGCTGTTTCTCCGCGAGCAGATCATGCTGTGCCTGCTGCGGGTCGACGCCATTGGCGGCACGGTCATCGATCTGCTTCTGCACCAGTGGCGTCAGCACCCAGCCCGGGCAAATCGCGTTGCAGGTCACGTTGCTGGTGGCGGTTTCCAGGCCGACCACCTTGGTCAGGCCGATCACGCCATGCTTGGCCGCGACATACGCGGCCTTGCCCACCGAACCGACCTGGCCGTGCACCGAGGCGATGTTGACGATGCGCCCCCAGCCCTTGGCCTTCATGCCCGGTAAGCTCAAGCGCGTGCTGTGGAACACCGAGGACAGGTTGATCGCGATGATCGAGTCCCAGCGCTCGGCCGGGAAGTCTTCCACGGCCGCCACATGCTGGATGCCGGCGTTGTTGACCAGGATGTCCACGCCGCCGAACTCACGCTCGGCGTAGGCGATCATGTCGGCGATCTGCGTCGGGTCGCTGACGTCCGCCGGGTGATGGCCGACCTTGCCGCCGAACGCCTGCACCTGGGCAATCACCGCGCTGGCGTCGCCGAAACCGTTGAGGATCAGGTTGGCGCCGGCCTTGGCCAGGCTCAGTGCGATGCCCAGGCCGATGCCGCTGGTGGAGCCGGTAACCAGGGCGGTCTTGCCGTTCAATGTCGTCATGAAAACCTCACACAATGCCGGTGGCGTAGAAAGTACCGATCACCACGAACACCGCGAGGGTCTTGATGATCGTGATGCCGAAAATGTCCTTGTAGGCTTCGCGGTGGGTCAGCCCGGTGACCGCCAACAGCGTGATCACCGCGCCGTTGTGCGGCAGGGTGTCCATGCCGCCGCTGGCCATGGCGGCGACCCGGTGCAGCACTTCAAGGGGGATATTGGCCGCATGCGCCGCCGAAATAAAGCTCTCGGACATGGCGGCCAGGGCGATGCTCATGCCGCCCGAGGCCGAACCGGTGATACCGGCCAGCAAGGTCACGGTAATTGCTTCGTTGACCAGCGGGTTGGGAATGCCCTTGAGCCAGTCCGCGAGCACCAGAAAACCTGGCAACGAAGCGATCACCGCGCCGAAGCCGTATTCCGACGCGGTGTTCATCGCCGCCAGCAGCGCACCGCTGACCGCACTTTTACTGCCTTCGGCAAGCTTGCTCTTGATTGCCGACCAGCCAAACACCAGCACCATCAGGATCCCCACCAGCAACGCCGCCTGCACCGCCCAGATCGCGGTGAGCTTGGCGATTTCGGTGGTCACCGGCGCACTCATGCCCGGCAGGCTGAGGCTGTGGGTCTTGCCATACCACTGGGGGATCCAGTGGGTGAACAGCAGGTTCATCACGCCGACCAGGATCAGCGGCGACAGCGCAATCCACGGGTTCGGCAGGCTGAGGTTGTCGGCGGTTTCCGGCTCGTTGCGCAACTCGGTGCCGTAGCCTTCACCGGCGCGTTGGGCCTTGTTGCGTTGGCGCGCGAGGTACAGCATGCCGGTGCAGAACACGAAGATCGTGCCAATCAACCCCAGCCACGGCGCGGCCCAGGCGGTGGTGTTGAAGAAGGTGCTGGGGATAATGTTCTGGATCTGCGGCGTGCCGGGCAGGGCATCCATTGTGAACGAAAACGCGCCGAGGGCGATGGTCGCCGGGATCAGGCGCTTGGGGATATTGCTCTGACGAAACATCTCCGCGGCAAACGGGTACACCGCAAACACCACCACAAACAGCGACACGCCGCCGTAGGTGAGCAGGGCACACACCAGCACGATCACCAGCATCGCCTGGCGGGTGCCGAGCAAGCGGATCGCCGCCGCCACGATGGAGCGCGAAAAGCCCGACAGCTCGATCAGCTTGCCGAACACCGCCCCGAGCAGGAACACCGGAAAATACAGTTTGATAAAGCCGACCATTTTCTCCATGAACACCCCGGTAAACGCGGGGGCAACGGCAGAAGGATCGGTGAGCAGGACAGCGCCGAGCGCGGCGATGGGGGCAAACAGGATAACGCTATAGCCACGGTAGGCAGCCAGCATCAGCAGCGCGAGGGCTGCCAGGGCAATGATCACACTCATGGTGTGTCTCCATCGGATTGTTATTTTTGTGGGGGTGTTGTGGTGGGGAAGGGCTATAGCGAGATGTGTGCCAAATATTTAACTTATTGAAATATAAGAATATTTTCTGCTTTGGCTAAACGTCTTGTGAGATTTATCTCTATTTTGAGACTGCGGGAGATCCCCTGTGGGAGCGGGCTTGCCCGCGAAGACGGTGTCCCAGTGCCTGGTGAGCCGACTGACACAGCGCTATCGCGGGCAAGCCCGCTCCTACACTAGAGTGTCTATATTTGTGGAACTGTGTCTCTTTATTGAGACTGAGCAATGCCCAACGCCACCATCTTCTTGTACAGCGTCGACCTGCCGAGCCCCAGCTGCTGCGCCGCGTCCACCACATTGCCTTCACACGCCGCAAGCGCCGCCCCAATCACCTGCCGATCAAAGCGCTCGCGTGCTGCGCTGAATGTTTCACCGGCTACGGCCGGCACTGCGGTGCGCTCGACCGGGGTAAAGGTGCCGATCGCCGCGCGAATTTCCTCGGCATCCAACACCAGGCCATCACTCAACAACGCCGCGCGCTCCAGCACATTGCGCAGCTCGCGGATATTTCCCGGCCACGCATGCTGCGCCAACAACCCCAGGGCTTCACGGTCGAGTTCATGCTGGCTGCGCAGCTCCTCCAGGATCGCCTCGCTCAGCGCCGGAATATCCTCCAGGCGTTCACGCAGTGGCGGCACCTGGATCGGCAGCACGTTCAGCCGGTAATACAGGTCTGCCCGAAATTCCCCGCGCTTGATTGCCGCTTCGAGGTCCATCGACGTCGCGGCGATCACGCGCACATCGCTGTGCAGCATCTCGTTGGAGCCGACCGGTTCGAATTCCTTTTCCTGCAGCACCCGCAGCAGCTTGCTTTGCAGCGGCAGTGGCATGTCGCCGATTTCATCGAGGAACAGCGTGCCGCCCTGGGCAATCTGGAATTTGCCGGGACGGCCCTTGCGGTCGGCGCCGGTAAACGCGCCGGGTGCAGTGCCGAAGAACTCGGCCTCGAGCAAATCATGCGGAATCGCCGCGCTGTTGATGCTGACAAATGCCTTGTGCGCCCGCGGCGAGGCGCCGTGGATCGCTTGCGCCAGCAGCTCCTTGCCGGTGCCGGTTTCGCCGAGCAGCAACACTGGCGACTCGGCACTCGCGCTGCGCCGGGCGCGGCGCTTGACTTCGAGGCTGGCTGCGCTGGTGCCGATAAAATGCGCGAAGTTGTACTTGCTCTGGCGTTTGCGCAGCAACGAACGGGTCGAGGCCAGCTCCTGCTGCATGCTCAGGTAGCGTTCGATCAGCGGCGACAGGTTGCGCAGTTCATCGAACAGCGCAAACCCAATCGCGCCAATTACCGCGCCGGCATCGTCGTGGATCGGCAGGCGCATCACCACCAGCGGGCCTTTGGGCGTGTCCTGGATATCCAGCAGGATCGGCTGGTCATTGCGCACCACCTGGCGCAACAGGCTGTTGGAAATCACCTGTTCACACGGCTGGCCGATGGCTTCATCGGCGCTGTTCAGGCCGAAACGCTTGGCGTAGCGCTCGTTCATCCAGACGATATTCGCGTCACGGTCGACAATCACCGTGCCTTCGCTGGACTGCTCGATAATCTCGAACAACGACTGGATCGCCAGGCCACGAACCTGTTGGTAGTCCTTGAGGTTTTCGTTGATGTTCATGCTTACGCCGTCAACACAAATGGGGGATGGGCGCGATCCTTTGGCAGCGGGCTTGCCCGCGAAGACGGCGTGCCAGCCAGTAAATCCGGCACTGATACAGCGCTTTCGCGAGCGAGCCCCTCCCACAGGAGGCGCGTTTTACAAGGGAATATGCGCCGCCGCCAGCAGCTCTTTGGTGTAGGGATGCTGCGGCGCGTCGAAAACCGCATGGCTCGCGCCACGCTCCACCACCTTGCCGTCCTTCACCACGATCATGTCATGCGCCATGGCGCGCACCACGGCCAGGTCATGGCTGATGAACAGGTAGGTCAGGCCATACTTTTCCTGCAGTTCGCGCAGCAGCGCGACCACTTGTTTCTGCACCGTACGATCGAGCGCGGAGGTCGGCTCGTCGAGCAGCATCAGCGCCGGCTTGAGCACCAGCGCGCGGGCAATGGCAATGCGTTGGCGCTGCCCGCCGGAGAACTCATGCGGGTAGCGGTGCCGGCTGGCAGGGTCGAGGCCGACGTCCTTGAGCACCTGGATCACTTGCGCGTCACGCTCGGCCAGGCTGCACGGCGCATGCACTTCCAGGCCTTCGCTGATGATCTGCTGCACCGACATGCGTGGGCTGAGGCTGCCGTAAGGGTCCTGGAACACCACCTGCATCTGCTTGCGCCACGGGCGCATCTGCTGGTGGTTGAGCGGATCGAGGGCGGCCCCCTGGAAGCGGATGCTGCCGGTGGAATCCAGCAGGCGCAGAATCGCCTGGCCGAGCGTGGATTTGCCCGAGCCCGACTCGCCGACAATCCCCAGGGTCTTGCCGCGCTGCACGCTGAGGCTGATACCGTCCACTGCACGCAGGTAAGTCTTGCGCCGCAACAGCCCGCCCGTGAGGGGGAATTGCACGCTCAGGTCGTCGACCTGCAACACCGTTTCGCGCGCATCGCTGCACAGCGGTTCGCCGGCCGGCTCCGCATCCAGCAGCAGGCGGCTGTAAGGGTGCTGCGGTGCGGTGAACAAGGTCTGGCAGTCGGCCTGCTCGACGATTTCTCCGGCGCGCATCACGCAGACGCGCTGGGCAATGCTGCGCACCAGGTTGAGGTCGTGACTGATCAGCAGCAGCGACATGCCCAGGCGCTGCTGCAACGACTTGAGCAGCAGCAGGATCTTGCGCTGCACGGTAACGTCGAGGGCGGTGGTGGGCTCGTCGGCGATCAGCAACTCTGGCTCGCAGGCCAGGGCCATGGCGATCATCACCCGCTGGCGCTGGCCGCCGGAGAGCTGATGCGGGTAAGCCTTGAGACGCTCCTGGGGTTTCTGGATCCCGACCAGCTCGAGCAACTCCAGAATGCGCGCCTGCGCCGCCTTGCCGCCCAGGCCCTTGTGCAACAGCAAGGTTTCGCCTATCTGCTTTTCGATGCTGTGCAGCGGATTCAGCGAGGTCATCGGCTCCTGGAAAATCATCGCAATGCGGTTGCCACGCAATTTCTGCAGGGTGGCGGCCGAGGCGCCGACCAGTTCCTGTCCGCGATACTTCACCGAGCCGGTGGTTGCAGTACCGACCTCGGGCAGCAATTGCAGGATCGAATGGGCCGTCACCGACTTGCCCGAGCCGGACTCGCCCACCAGCGCCAGGCACTCGCCGGGGCGCACATCCAGGCACAGGTTGCGTACCACGGTCTGGCCGCTGAAGGCGACGCTGAGGTCGCGGATCTCGATCAGGTTCATACGCAGTTACTCATGAGCGGGGGTCGAAGGCGTCACGCAACGCCTCGCCGATAAAGACCAGCAGCGACAGGATCAGCGCCAAGGTGAAAAACGCAGTCAGGCCCAGCCAGGGCGCCTGCAGGTTCTGCTTGCCCTGGGCGATCAGTTCCCCCAGCGACGCGCTGCCCGCCGGCATGCCGAAGCCGAGGAAATCCAGGGCGCTCAAGGTCGAAATCGCCCCGGTCAGAATAAACGGCAGGTAGCTCAAGGTGGCGGTCATGGCGTTGGGCAGGATATGCCGGCGAATGATCTTGCCGTCGCCCAAGCCCAAGGCCCGCGCCGCCTTGACGTACTCCAGGTTGCGGCCGCGCAGGAACTCGGCGCGCACCACGTCCACCAGGGCCAGCCAGGAGAACAGCGCCATGATCCCCAGCAGCCACCAGAAGTTGGGCTCGACAAAGCCCGACAGGATGATCAGCAGATACAGCACCGGCAGCCCGGACCACACCTCCAGGATGCGCTGGCCAAGCAAATCCACCCAGCCGCCGTAGTAACCCTGCAATGCACCGGCGGCGATGCCGATGGTGGCACTGATCGCGGTGAGCGCCAGGGCAAACAGGATCGACACCCGCGCGCCGAAGATCACCCGCGCCAGCACGTCCCGCGACTGATCGTCGGTGCCCAGCCAGTTCACCGCCGAGGGCGGGCTGGGGGCAGGGCGGGTCAGTTCGTAGTTGGGGGTGTCCTCGCTGAACGCAATCGGCGGGAACAGCATCCAGCCACCGTCCTGCTTGATCAGCTGTTGCACGTAGTCACTGCGGTAATCGGCCTGGAACGGCAGTTGCCCGCCGAACTGCTGTTCGGTGTAGCGCTTGAACACCGGGAAATACAGTTCGTTCTTGAAGCTGAGCACCAGGGGCTTGTCATTGGCGATCAACTCGCCGCCCAGGGTCAGGATGAACAGGCCGATGAACAGCCACAGCGACCACCAGCCGCGACGGTTCTTCTTGAAGCGTTCGAAACGCCGACGGGCCACCGGAGACAGATTAAGCATCAGGCGTTCCTCGCGGCAAAGTCGATACGCGGGTCCACCAGTGTGTAGCAGAGGTCGCCGATGAGTTTTATCAGCAGGCCAAACAAGGTGAAGATAAACAGCGAGCCAAACACCACCGGGTAGTCACGCGACACGGCGGCTTCGTAGCTCATGCGCCCGAGCCCATCGAGGGAGAAGATCACCTCGATCAGCAGCGAACCGGCAAAAAACACGCTGATAAACGCCTGGGGAATCCCCGAAATCACCAGCAGCATGGCATTGCGGAACACATGGCCGTACAGCACTCGCCGTTCGCTCAAGCCCTTGGCGCGCGCGGTCACCACGTATTGACGCGTGATTTCATTGAGAAACGAATTCTTCGTGAGGATGGTCAGGGTCGCGAACCCGCCGATCACCAATGCAGACACTGGCAGCACCAGGTGCCAGAAATAATCGGCAATCTTGCCCACGGTGCTCAGCTCTTCGAAATTCTCCGAGACCAGCCCGCGTACCGGGAACCAGTTCAGCGACGTGCCGCCGGCGAACACCACGATCAGGAACATTGCGAACAGGAACGCCGGCATCGCATAACCGATCACGATGGCGGTGCTGCTCCACACATCAAAGCTGCTGCCATGGCGCACCGCCTTGCGAATTCCCAGGGGGATCGATACCAGGTAGGTGATCAGCGTGGCCCACAGGCCGAGAGATACGGTGACTGGCATTTTCTCCAGGATCAGGTCGGTTACCGTGGCGCCGCGAAAGAAACTGTTGCCGAAATCCAGCTTGGCGTAGCTCTTGAGCATCAGCCACAGGCGTTCCGGCGCGGGCTTGTCGAAGCCGTACTGTTTTTCGATGTCCTTGATCAGTTTCGGGTCCAGGCCACGGCTGGCGCGGGAGCCGCTGCTGATGCCCTCGCCGGATGAACCGCCGATTGCGCCGCCGCCGATGCCTTGCAGGTGGGCGATGGCTTGTTCCACCGGGCCGCCTGGCGCGGCCTGCACGATGACGAAATTGACCAGCAGGATAATCACCAGCGTCGGGATGATCAGCAGCAGGCGCCGCACGATATAGGCAAACATCAGCGCGTCCCTCCGCGTTTTTTCAGCTCGGCGTCCATTTGCTCATTGGTCAGCGGCGTCGGGCTGATCTCCCACCAGGTTTCCAGGGCCTCGTCGTTCTGCGCCTCGATGGCCGGGCGACCGAACCGGTTCCACCACGCGGCGGACGTGCCGGGCGGGTAGTAATTGGGGATCCACAGGTAATTCCATTGCAGCACGCGGTCCAGGGCATGGGCGTAGTTGAGCATCTGCGCCTGGGTATCAGCCTTGACCAGGCCCTTGATCAGCGTGTCGACGGCCGGGTCCTTGAGCACCATGTAGTTGTTGGCGCCCGAATCAAACGCGGCCGCCGAACCGAAGTAGTTGTACAGCTCCATGCCGGGCGACGTCGTCACCGGGAAGCCGGTCACGATCATGTCGTAGTCGCGCGCCATCAGCCGGTTCACGTACTGCGAGGAGTCGATGCGGCGAATATTCAAGGTGATGCCGATCTGCGCGAGGTTGCGTTTATACGGCAACAGCAAACGCTCGACGCCGTTCTGGGCATTCAGGAAGGTGAATTCCAGTGGCTCGCCCGCGGCGTTGACCAGCTTGTCGCCCTGCGGTTTCCAACCGGCCTCTTCAAGCAGGGCCAGGGCTTGCAGTTGCTTGTCGCGGATCATGCCGCTGCCGTCGGTGACCGGCGCCTTGAACACCTGGGTGAACACCTCGTCCGGCACCTGGCCGCGCAAGGGCTCCAGAATTGCCAGTTCCTCCGGGGTCGGCAACTGGGTTGCGGCCAATGGGCTGTTGGAGAAGTAGCTCTGCTGGCGGATGTACATATTGCGCATCATCTGCCGGTTGGCCCATTCGAAATCCCACAGCATCGCCAGCGCCTGGCGCACACGGCGGTCCTTGAACATCGGTTTTTGCACGTTGAACACATAACCCTGGGACGGCTGCGACATCGCTTTGGCCAAGTGCGCGCGTTGCAGGCGGCCATCGTCGAGTGCCGGGCCGTTGTAGCCGATGGAGTAACCGGTGGCGGAGAATTCACGGTTGAAATCGTAGGCGCCGCCGCGCAGTACCTGGCGGGCCACCTCGGTGTCGCCGAAGTATTCCAGGCTCAGGTGATCGAAGTTGTACAGGCCACGGCTGACGGGCAGGTCCTTGCCCCACCAGTCCGGGTCGCGGGTAAAGGTGATGGTGTTGCCCGAATCGATCTTGCTGACCTTGTACGGGCCGCTGCCCAGCGGGGCTTCGTAGCCGCCGCCGTTGGCGAAGTCGCGGGTTTTCCACCAGTGCTCGGGGAACACCGGCAGGGTGGCGATATCCAGCGGCAGGGTGCGGTTCTCGTTGCTGGAAAAATCGAAGCGCACCTGGCGCGGGCCTTCGACCTCGACGTGCTTGACGTCGGCGAACAGTGTGCGAAAGCGCAGGCTGCCCTGGGTCATCAGCAGGTCGAAGCTGTAGCGCACGTCTTCGGCGGTGATCGGCTTGCCATCGGCAAAACGCGCCTTGGGGTTGAGGTAGAAACGCAGCGACAGGCCGTCGTCGGCGCGTTCCATCTTCTCGGCCACCAGGCCATACACCGTGTAGGGTTCATCCAAGGAACGCTGGGCGAGGGGGGCATACAGCCAGCCGTCGACCTGGGACACGCCGATGCCTTTGTCGATATACGGCAACACGTGGTCGAAACGCCCGATTTCCAGGGCCGAGCGCCGCAGCGTGCCGCCCTTGGGCGCATTCGGATTGGCGTAGTCGAAATGGGTAAAGCCGGCAGCATATTTGGCCGGTTCGCCGTACACCGTCAGGTAGGTTTGCGGGGCCGCGATCACGGCCGTGCTGGCCATCAGCAAGGCCAGGGTGGAACTCAGCAGAGATGAAAAAGCCAATCGCATTGTCAGCCTTGAACGCCGGGTGAAGAAGATTAGGGATTTGTACGCTAACGGCATCAACGTCGCCAGTCACCACATGCACAACGGCCCACCAAAAGGCGGGCCGTTGTTTATAGCATCAGCGCAGACTGGATCAGTCCTGGCGGCTGGTCACTTCCAGCAGGTGGTAGCCAAACTGGGTTTTCACCGGGCCTTGCACGGTGTTGACCGGGGCGCTGAACACGACGCTGTCGAATTCCTTGACCATCTGGCCTGGACCGAACGAACCCAAGTCACCGCCTTGGCGGCTGGATGGGCAGCTGGAGTTGGCTTTGGCAACTTCTGCGAAATCAGCGCCGCCTTCGATTTGGGCCTTGAGTTCGTTGCACTTGTCTTCAGTGGAAACGAGGATGTGACGGGCGGTGGCTTTGGCCATGGGGATTAACTCCTTGAGTAAAAACGGTGAGCGTACCGGATTCAGGCGGTTATTTCCTGGCAAAGTTCCCGGTAAATGCCCAGTGGCTCACGCGCGGGCCATGGCGCCGCTGCGGGTCAACCATTCGATAAACAACGCAAACAGCTCGGCCTGGGAATTGATCGCGAGCTTGGTGTACAGGTTCTTGCGGTGCATGCGCACGGTTTCCGGCGAGATCCCCAGCACCTGGGCCGTGGATTTCACCGAGTGGCCGCGCAGGATCAAGTGCGCGATCTCGCGCTCGCGCACGGTCAGCACGCCACTGGCAAACCCCATGAACGCCGCCTCGATTTGCTGGTGCGCCTGGGTCTGGGTAAACCCTTCATCACGGATCACCTTGGCCAGGCCCCCGGTGGTGCCAAAGCGGCGCAGCAATTCGCGGACCATGGCCTGGGTGGCCTGCTGCAACGCCAGTTGCGCGTCGCTGAACTGCCCGGCGCTGAGGCCCTGGAACATGCACAGCGAGATCTTGCTCTGCGGCCCCAGGTCAACAATGTAGTAACTCTCCTGGGCACCGCCGCTGCGCAGGTAGTAGGTCTTGTAGTACTCGCTGTTGAAAAAATCGTCCGGGGCGATCTGGGCCAAGTGATAGAAACCCTCGGCCAGGCCCTTGTCGACTGCCAGGCAGAACGGGTCCAGCAGGTAGCCGCGCGAGAAGTAGCGGTGGATGATTTCGTCCTGATAGGCGCGGGGAATACCCTGCTGATAGAGCAGATGCGGGGCCAGGCCCTGGCGCTCCAGGCTGATCATCATCGATTCGATGGGCGTGAGCACACACAGCGCGCTGGCCAGGTGTTCGAGGAAGCACGCCTCGTCCACATGGATCAGTGCCTGGGCCAGGGCGCGGTGCCAGGCTTCCAGTTGCTGCAGGGTCGGGTCGGGGGCTGTCGTCATGCTGGCCAGTCTACCCGCAGGCCAACCCCCAGGCAAAAACGCCGAGACAGGCTCGGCGTTGAGGTTCATTGGCCCTGGTACTCGCCCGTCTGGCGCAGTTCGGCGGCGGTGTCGAGGATGCATTGGCGCAGGGTCTCGACCACCTCGTCGACCTGCGCATGGGTGATGATCAGCGGCGGTGACATCACATTCAAGTGACCGATGGGGCGTACCAACAAGCCCTTGGCCTGGGCGCGAAGATGGATTTTTTCGCCGATATTGACCGCGTCCGGCAGCAGCGCCTTGGTGCGTTTGTCGGCGACAAACTCGATGCAGGCCATCAGGCGCTGGCAGCGGATATCGCCTACCAGTGGCAAATCGACCAGGGTTTGCAGGCGTTGCTCCAGATAAACCCCGACATCTTCCACATGCGCCAGCAGGTTTTCGCGCTCGATGATCTCGATATTCTTCAGCGCCGCCACGCAACTCACCGGGTGGCCGCTGTAGGTGAAACCGTGGGTAAAGCAACGGCCCTTGCCCGGCTCGCCGATCACCTGCCAGATGCGCTCGGAGAAAATACACGCGCCCAATGGCAGGTAGCCGGAGGTCAGGCCCTTGGCGGTGGTGATGATGTCCGGCTGCATGCCAAACACGTCCTCGGAGGCAAAAAACGCACCGAGGCGTCCGAAGGACGTCACCACCTCATCGGCCACGTACAGCAAGTCGTAGCGCTGACAGATTTCCCACATGCGCCGGTGGTAGCCCTTGGGCGGAATGATCACGCCACCCGACCCCATGATTGGCTCGGCAAAGAACGCTGCGACGTTGTCCGCGCCCAGGGTAAGGATCTTGTCTTCGAACTCGTTGACCAGGCTGTCGAGAAACTCCGCCTCGCTCATCCCCTGTGGCGCCCGGTAGTAATTGGGGCAGGCGATGTGGTGGAACAGGTCGCTCATGAAATCGAATTCCGGCGCGCGGTCGGCGGCCTTGTTGCCGATCGACATGGTCAGGAACGTGCTGCCGTGGTATGCGCTGAAACGCGAAATGATGTGTTTCTTGGCCGGCTTGCCACGGCTGTTCTGGTAGAACTGCACCAGCCGGTAAGCGGTGTCCACCGCCGTTGAACCGCCGGTGGTGAGAAACACATGGTCGAGGTCGCCGGGCGCCAGGCTGGCAAGCTTGGCGCACAGCTCGATGGCGGTGACATTGGCCATGTCGCAGAACGGGTTGGAATAAGCCAGCTGACGCACCTGATTGGCGATGGCCTCGGCCATTTCCTCGCGGCCCAGGCCGATATTCGTACACCACATGCCGCCGACCGCATCCAGGTATCGATTGCCCTGGGTGTCGTAGATGTAGGCCCCGTCGCCGGCGGCAATATTCAGCGAGCCCTGTTCACGGTGCTCGTCGAACATATGGAAACCGTGCATGTAGTGAGCTTTGTCGGCGGCGTCCAGCTTGGCATTGTCGAACTGGGCGAAGAAAGCAGGATTTGGCAGAGTCATGGCATTTACCTTCAATGGCTGGGTTTCACTTGCCGGTCTTCACGGCATTCCAGGTACGGGTGATCAGGCGCACGGCGGCCGGTGGCTGGCTTTTTTGCGTGAACAGGCGCTGCAGGGTCGCGGCGTCGGGGTAGATCGCCGGGTTGTCGCGGATATCGGCATTCACCAGCGGCTTGGATGCCAGGTTGCTGTTGGCGTAATGGATGGTGTTGCTCACGCCGGCCATGGTCGCGGGCTGCAGGAGAAATTCGATGAATTTGTGGGCATTGGCGACATGCGGCGCATCCGCCGGGATATAGAAGTTATCGAACCAGATCAGCGAGCCTTCCTGGGGAATGAAGTAGTCCAGGTTGATCTTCGCCCCGGCCTCCGTCGCGCGCGCCTGGGAGGTGGCGTAATCGCCGGACCAGGTGGTGGCCAGGCACAGATCGCCGTTGGCCAGGCCGTTGATGAAACCGCTGGAGTCGAATTTTCGAATGTACGGTCGCACGGCCATCAACACCGCCTGGGCCGCCTTGAGGTCTTTGGGCGCGACACTGTTCGGGTCCAGGTGCAGATAGGTCAGGGCCAGCGGGATCATGTCGGTGGGCGAATCCATGAAGGTGATGCCGCAGTCGGCAAATCGCGACACGATCTTCGGATCGAAAATCATCGCCAGCGAACCGATGGGCGCATCCGGCATGCGCGCCTTGATCATGTCGACGTTATAGGTCACGCCATTGCTGCCCCAGGTATACGGCGCGGAATAGGTGACACCCGGGTCATGGGCTTCCAGGTGCTTGAGTACCAACGGGTCGAGGTTTTTCCAGTCGGGCAGTTGCGTTTTGTCCAGTGGCTGGAACACCTTGCCCTGGATCAGCAGCGGCACCAGCGAGGCGTTGAGCAAGGCCAGGTCATAACCGGAACGTCCGGAGAGCAACTTGCCCTGCACGGTTTCGTAGGAATCGTAGGTGTCGTAGATCACCTTGATCCCCGTGGCCTTCTCGAAGTCGGCCAGGGTGGTCTCGCCGATATAATCCGCCCAGTTGTAGATACGCAGGGTGTTATCCGCGGCGTCTGCGGCCTGGCTCAGGGCCGGCAAGGCCAGCAATACGGTGCTGAGCAGGGCGATAAAGGCTTTATGCATGGGGACCCACCTTGTGTTGTGCTGTTATCAGGCGAAGGGACTGATGGCACTGTCAGGCAGGTGGCGGGCAGGGCGCCATACCCCGTTCGGGTAGGGCGCCGGATTCAGGGCAGGACGATATAGTCGTTGCGCTGGATGATCGGCCGGTGCGGGCCCTGCACCAGGTGCAGGTAGCGGCCGTCCACGAGGTCGATGGGCAGGCAGTCGTCGATATCCAGCACGCCGTCGGTGTGGGCCTGGGACCAATGGCGCAGCATCTGCTGCTTGCCCTGGCGGGTGGCGTCCTGTTTGTTGCGCGCGACTACCAGCAGGTAATGATGGGCCTCGCCGAAGCTGTTGGCTTCATAACCGCCGAGGTTGATGAAATACAGGTGATGCGCTCCCGCCTCGGGAGCCAGGTGGCTGAGTTCGACCTTCCAGCCGTCGACGCCATCCACTGCCATCCACGAATCGATATGCACGCCCTTGGGGCTGCCGAACCAGCCATCGCGCAGTTGCGGATAGGTGGCTTCCAGCGTGTCCGCCGCAGCGAACACCACATCATGCACTTCAATTTTCGCCCTGGGGTGCTTGCCCCCGAGCATCACGACAAACAGCATTGCTGGTCCTTCCTGGCGACTTGGCAGAGCGCAACCATACTTCGATTGAACCCTTTTGTCCGGCCAATGCCACACTGTTAATCCGCACACTCATCAGGAGATTGTCATGCGTACCATTGATCTGGCGGGCGTTCCCGTCCCTGTCGTCGGCCAGGGCACCTGGCGCATGGGCGAGGATCCGGACCAGCACCGCGCTGAAGTCGCGGCGTTGCAACTGGGCATCGACGAGGGCCTGACCCTGATCGATACCGCCGAGATGTACGGCGAAGGCGGCGCCGAAACGGTGGTCGGCGAGGCTATCCGCGGCCGGCGTGACCAGGTGTTCCTGGTGAGCAAGGTCTACCCGCACAATGCCAGCCAGAAGGGTATCCCGCGTGCGTGCGAAGCCAGTCTCGCGCGCCTGGGTACCGACTATATCGATCTGTATCTGTTGCACTGGCGTGGCCAGTACCCGCTTGAAGAAACCGTCGAGGCCTTCGAACGTTTGCGCGAGGCGGGCAAGATCGGCCGCTGGGGTGTCTCCAATTTCGATGTGGCCGACCTGCAGGAACTTGCATCCCCGGCCTGCGCGACCAACCAGGTGCTCTACAACATCGAAGAGCGTGGTATCGAATTCGACCTGCTGCCGTGGTGGCAACAACATCACTTGCCGTTGATGGCGTACTGTCCGATTGCCCAAGGCGGAGCGTTGTTGTCCAGCACGACCCTCAAGCAGATTGCGCGCCGTCATGAGGTCTCACCCGCCCAGGTCGCCCTGGCCTGGGTGTTGCGCCAGGACGGCGTGATCGCCATCCCCAAGGCGGTCACCCCTGAGCACGTACGGCTCAACGCCGCTGCGGCCAAGCTGGTGCTGGACGAGCATGACCTTGACGCCATCGACCGCGTGTTCGGCGCCCCCAAGCGCAAGCACCCGTTGGCCATGGTCTAGCCACCTGGCCGCAACGGCGCCGTCCCTGGCTGCCGTTGCGGCACGAGTTGCCTCAGCCCGCTACCGGGCTGCGCCAGTCATCCGATCCGGACGTGCCAGAGACTTCGTGCGTCCAGACGATCTTGCGATAGGTGAAGTACACCTCCTCAAGATGAGTGAAGTGGGCATTGTCCGGGTCCTGGCAATTGGGCATGCGTGACTGGATATCGACGATGGTCGCGCCTTCAAGCTCGATGGTGAAGTAATGCTCTTGGGTGCCGGCCGAGGACGTGCGCAGCCATTCTAGCCGGCACTTGACCTCCTCGCCGCTGGTCAACGCGCTGAACAGCAGTGGCGAGGACTTATCGAACACCTTGCTGATCATCAGGGGCTTGTGGACCCTCTGGCCCGTTGGCTGGCCGGACTGCGGATCACGGGGAATGATCACCTGATGAGAAAAGGCCTGCACCAGAATCTGGTCCTCGTGGCCTTCCTGATAAATATTGCCTACCGAGTCCTGGGTGAATGTACCTGCCGTTATCAAACCTTGCTTGACGCCGGTGATGGAAAGATACGCGGGTGTTGGCATGACGGTTTCCTTGCCTGATTGATGAGGTAGTTCCAACGGGCAAGTGCGCCGGTCGGAGACATACCCTTAACAAGAAGCGTGCCGGAAAGTGCGAGGGTCAATGAAAGTAATGGTCTGGCAGGTTCTTGATCGAACTATTGAGTCAGTGGGGGTGTTTTTAAGCGGTGTTAAGTGATGAGCTTTGCGCATAAGTGCGCAATTAGTTGCTCATAGGCTTTGTGTAAGCCGCATTTGGGGTAGGGGCGGAAGTTACGGCTTGGATGCTTGTCTACCTGTGCAATCTGCTGCGCACGCCTCAATTTACAAGGGTTGTAGGAAATTCCTTAAGTGCACTTCCCTCGCTTGCTGGATGTTCAATGCATGGCTAAGGTTTGCGAACTTCGTTGCGAATCGAGCGAAGGTCAGGTGGCATTCTGATGCACGAATTTAATGTGCTTAGTTGGCCTTTTCTGTCTTTGGTAGTTGTGCGCGGTGCTCAATGTCTTATTCGGACAAGTTGTGTGATCATTATCTTGAAGTCGCGAAAATGCCGTGCTCGCAAACAAGTTTTGCTGGCAGCGACATGCGCTTTTCGAATGAGTATGACGCGCTCGAGACCGAGTTGGAGAAGGCGCAATCGCTGCACGGCAGCGGCCAGCCCGATTGGCACAAGGTCCTCGAAATCAGTGAGTCGCTGTTGTGTCGCCAGTCCAAGGATCTGCGCGTAGGCGTCTGGTTGACCTGGGCATTGCATCAGCGTGACTCCTTCCCCGGGTTGCTGGCCGGCCTCGGGTTGTTGCGTTATCTCTGCGAGCAGCACTGGGCGGCGCTGTATCCCGCAAAGCTGCGCACCCGGAGCGCAGCGCTGCGTTGGTTGGTATTACGGCTTGAGCCGTTGTTTGCGCAGAGTGTATCGGTACAGAGCCAGCAGCCCTTGTTTCACTGCGTACTCGAACAGTTGGTGCGGCTCGATGAACTGTGGACCGAACACCTGGGAGATGACGCGCCGCTGTTGCTGCCGATTCGCCGACAACTGACGCAGCGATTGGAACGCGTTGCACACGATCAGCCGCAGGCTGCCGGGTTGAGCGGTGCGATTGCCCAGGTCAAGCAGGCCACCACTCAACTGCTGAAGCCCGAAGCGGTGGTGGAGAACGAAAAACAAGCGCACAGAGTGTTGCGCACCTTGCAGGAGCAAGCTCGTCCCTTGTGTGCCTGGTGGTTGCGACAGAGCGCCACCGACCTGCGGGCATTACGCCTGAATCGAACCTTGGCATGGCTGGCGCTGGTCAGTTATCCGGACGCCGACAACCAGCACGTCACCTCATTGCGCGGACTGGCCCCCGACAAACTCACACGATTCCAGGAGCGTTTTGCCCAAGGGCATCACGCCGACCTGATGCTCGAACTTGAGGCCAGCCTCGCCGGTGCCATGTTCTGGTTCGACGGGCTGCATAGGCTCTGGCAATGCCTGGAGGCGCTGCAGGCGGATCAGGCCATGACCGAGCTGGAAGTGTCTTTTGCCTTGTTGCTGCAGCGCTTGCCCAACCTGCCCGAGTATCGCTTTCACGACGGCACACCGTTCGCCGACACGGCAACCCGCGATTGGATCGCGCTGCAGGTAACCCGTCACCTGCGCAGGCCTGAGTCACCGGCAGTCGCGGCCGATGTCGATGCCGAACCTTGGGAGAAGGCCTTGCAGGAGGCGGTGCCCAGGCTGCGCAAGGACGGGCTCAAGAGTGTCATCCCTGTGTTCAAGCAGGGCATGCACGGCGCCCACAGTGATCGTGCCCGGTTTCATTGGCGTCTCGCACAGGCCCGCGTGTGTGTACACGCGGGCAAGCATGAGCTGGCAAAGATCCAGCTCGAATACCTCGATCACGAGTTGCAACGGTCGGCGCTTGAGCGCTGGGAGCCGCAGCTGGCACTGCAGGTGGCCCAGCTCCTGCACCGCTGCTGCGACCTGATGCCACAAAATCACGCCGTGCGCGAGCGCAAGGAAGACACCCATCGCAGGCTGTGCCTCTTCGATCTTGAAGCGGTACTTGAATAGGCTTTCGAGCCACATGAAAACGGAGCAGCACCATGGCCAAAGACGGTTCGGTAGCACCCAAGGAACGTATCAATATCACCTTCAAGCCAGCTATCGGTGGGGCGCAGGAAGAGGTTGAGCTGCCGCTCAAGCTGCTGGTCCTCGGTGATTTCACCCAGCGTGAAGACCTGCGCAAGCTTGAAGACCGCAAGCCCGTCGCACTCGACAAGAACACGCTCGACGAGGTGCTGGCCAAGCAGGCACTGAGCCTGACGCTGAATGTACCCAACCGGCTCCAGGAAGGCGACGACGCCGCCGAGTTGGCCATCCAGGTGCGTATCAACACCATGAAGGATTTCAACCCTGCGAACCTGGTGGAGCAGATTCCCCAGCTGCACAAGTTGATGGCGTTGCGTGAGGCACTCATGGCGCTCAAGGGACCGCTGGGCAATACGCCGAGCTTTCGCAAAGCCATCGAGCAGGCTCTGGCCGATGACGTTTCCCGCGCAAGGGTATTGGCAGAGCTAGGGCTGAACGGCCCTACCGCCTGACATTCTCAGTTAAAAGGACACTGACAGCATGACCACCCAACAGAACGCGACGCCTGCACACGCCGTGGATGAATACAGCATCCTCGACAACATCATTGCCCAGACTTTGCTCGGCGCCGACGACGAAGCGTACGGGATTGCCAAGCGGGGCGTCTCGGCGTTTATCGAAGAACTGATCAAGCCGCAGAACAGCGGCGAGCCGGTCAAGAAACGTTTGGTCGACCGCATGATCGCCGAGATCGACACGAAGCTCAGCCAGCAAATGGACGAGATCCTGCACCACCCGGATTTTCAGGCGCTGGAAGCCGCCTGGCGTGGCTTGCAGTTACTGGTCGAACGCACCGACTTCCGTGAAAACATCAAGATCGAACTGCTGAACGTCTCGCGGCAGGACCTGCTGGATGATTTCGAAGACTCACCGGAAGTCACCCAGTCGGGGTTGTACAAGCACATCTACAGCGCTGAATACGGCCAGTTTGGTGGCCAACCGGTGGGCGCGGTGATCGCCAACTACTTTCTTTCCCCCAGTGCGCCCGACGTGAAGCTGATGCAATACGCTTCAAGTGTGGCCTGCATGGCGCACGCGCCTTTCATCGCTGCCGCCGGGCCGGGCTTTTTTGGCCTGGAAAGCTTCACTGGCCTGCCTGACCTCAAGGATCTCAAAGACCATTTCGAAGGTCCGCAGTTTGCCAAATGGCAAAGTTTTCGCCAGAGCGAAGACTCGCGCTACATCGGGTTGACGGTGCCGCGCTTTCTGCTGCGCACGCCTTACGATCCCCTTGAATGCCCGGTCAAGACCTTCGCGTACCAGGAAAATGTGGTGAACAGCCACGAGCACTATCTGTGGGGCAATACGGCCTATGCCTTCGCCACCCGGTTGACCGACAGCTTCGCGCGCTTTCGCTGGTGCCCGAATATCATCGGGCCGCAAAGCGGAGGGGCCGTGGAAGACTTGCCGTTGCATCACTTCCACAGCATGGGTGAAATCGAAACCAAGATTCCCACCGAAGTATTGGTGTCTGACCGGCGTGAATACGAGTTGGCGCAAGAGGGCTTCATTGCCCTGACGATGCGCAAGGGCAGCGACAACGCCGCGTTCTTCTCCGCCAGCTCGGTGCAGAAACCCAAGCAGTTCGGCATCAGCGCCGAGGGCAAGGATGCCGAACTGAATTATCGCCTGGGTACCCAACTGCCCTACATGATGGTGGTCAACCGCCTGGCCCATTACCTGAAGGTCTTGCAGCGTGAGCAACTGGGTTCGTGGAAGGAGCGCACCGACCTGGAACTGGAGCTCAACAAGTGGATTCGCCAGTACGTCGCCGACCAGGAAAACCCCAGTGCCGAAGTGCGTGGGCGACGTCCATTGCGGGCGGCACGCATCGTTGTCAGTGACGTCGACGGTGAGCCTGGCTGGTATCGCGTGAACCTCAGCGTGCGACCGCACTTCAAGTACATGGGGGCGGATTTCACCCTGTCGCTTGTTGGCAAGCTCGATAAAGCATGAGCAGGGGGCAGGGGATGACCCACAACCGAAGCCTGTTCGAACGCCTTGATCGCCCGGAAACTGCGCCCGTTTGCGGCGTGACGTCTGTAGCAGCCCACCTGGGGAAAATGCTCAGCATCCGCGCGGGCAGCGTTCTGACACTGGCGGACTATGGGTTGCCCGACCTCAATGATATGAACCAGAGCCTGCATGAGTCATTGAGCCAGTCGCGCCTGCTGATCGAGCGGTTTATCCGTGCTTATGAGCCGCGGTTAAAGGAGGTGCGGGTCATCGCGCTGCCACGGGATCACGACCCGTTGGCACTCGCATTTGTCATTGAGGCGGTGATGACGGGCGCAGGGGGCAAGCAACCAGTGGTTTTTACCGCGCGGCTGCGTGATGCCGGGCAGGTCGAGGTCTTGCCGGATGTCCTTTAATCGCTATTACCAGAGCGAGCTCAGTGCGCTGCGTCAACTGGGGCGACGTTTCTCCGAACGCAATCCGGCGCTCGCACCGTTTCTTGCCGAGCCCGGCCAGGATCCGGATGTCGAGCGGTTGCTGGAGGGCTTTGCGTTTCTCACGGGGCGCCTGCGGCAGAAACTGGACGACGAGTTGCCGGAGCTGACCCATTCCCTCATGCACCTGTTGTGGCCCAACTACATGCGGCCGATGCCTGCTTTCAGCATCCTGCAGTTTGATCCGTTGAAGCATGCGGGGCCGGGTGTGAGTGTTGCGCGGGATACACCGGTGGAAAGTGCGGCCATCAACGGCGAGCGCTGTCGCTTCCGTACCTGTTACGCCACACAGGTCCTGCCGCTGCAACTGAGCGCTGTGGACTACAGCCTACAGGGCCAGCAGGGCCGGTTGAGCCTGCGCCTGGAGATGAGTGCCGAAGGCAATTTCAGTGAGTGGACCTTCGATCAATTGCGCCTGCACCTGGCCGGCGATCGCTATCTCGGCCAAGGGTTGTACCTGGACCTGTTGCGCCATCTCGAAGGTATCGAGGTGTTGCCCTTCGGCCACGATGGCTTGCCGGTCTGCGGCGTTGATGGCCAGGCGCTCGCGCTGCGGCTCGGTGCCGACCAGGTGAGCCCGGTGGGATTCAACGAGGAGCACGCGTTGATTCCCTACCCGATGAATACCTTCCGCGGGTATCGCCATTTGCAGGAGTACTTCGCCTTTCCTGACAAATACCTGTTTGTCGACGTCGGTGGGCTGAATGCGCTGCGCAGCTTGTCGTCAGAGCAGCTCAGACAGGTGCGTGGGGTGGTGATGCGTTTCGAGCTGCGCAATCCGTGCCATGGGCCCCGGCACCCCACGTTGGAGAATGTGAAGCTGTACTGCACGCCAATCGTCAACCTGTTCAAGCATGACGCGGTGCCCATCCGCCTGGACGGCAAACAGGACGAGTACCTGCTGATTCCGGGGGAATATTCGCGCGAACACGCCTGTGTGTTTTCCGTGGACAGCATCACCGGTTGGCAGCCCGGCGGGCAAGGGTATCGGACCTACGTACCGTTCGAGTCCTTCGAGCATGACGGCGCGACCGAGGCATCCAAGGCGTCACCCAGCTACAGCATCCGCCAACGCCCATCTGCACAGCACGCCGGGCTCGATACCTGGCTGGGGTTCGACAGGGCGCCGGAGCACGATCAGGAAACGCTGTCTATCGAGTTGACCTGTACCAACCACAACCTGCCCAGGTTGCTTCAGATCGGGATGATCAACCAGCCATGCGAGCAGACACCCCAAGGGTTGTCGTTTCGGAATATCAGTGCACCGACGGCGAGTTTTTCACCGCCCCTGGACCAGGACTTTCTCTGGCGGCTTATCAGCAACCTGTCGCTCAACTACCTGTCACTGAGCGACATCAATGCCCTGAGGGTCATCCTCGAAACCTATGACTTGCCGCGCTACCACGACCGGCAAGCGCAGAAGGTCAGCGAGAGACGGCTGGGCGCATTGCACTCCGTCAGGCATGTGGCCGTCGACCGATTGCAGCGTGGCCTGCCGTTTCGAGGGTTACGCATCGACCTGACGATCGATCCGCAAGGCTTTCTCGGCCAGGGCGAAGTGTTTGTGTTCGCGTCGGTACTCAATGAGTTCTTCGCACTCTACGCCAGCCTGAATGCCTTCCACGAACTACGAGTCATCAGCACACAAGGAGACGTGTATCTATGGCCACCCCGGATGGGCCAGCAACCCCTGCTTTGACGGCGCTGTCCTGCGTCATCCGTGAGTACTCGCTGTTCCAGGCGGTTCTGCAGGTGATCAAGCGTCTGCGTGTTGCCCATCCGACCTTGGATGACGACGCGCTGTATGACCAGTTGGAGTTTCAGGCCAACCCGGGCCTGGGGTTTCCCGGTCACGATATTGACCGGGTGGAGTTTTTCGTTGAGCGCGGCCTGTTGCGAGCGCGGCTGCGCCTTAACGTGCTGGGCCTGTGCGGTGCCGGTTCGCCACTGCCTGCGTTTTATGGCGAGCAGGCGTTTGCCGATGGCGTAGGGGGCAACACGACGCGCGAGTTTCTCGACCTGTTTCACCATCGCCTGCAGCGGCTGATGCTGCCTATCTGGCGCAAATATCGCTATCGGGCGTGTTTCCAGGCGGGGGCGCGCGATGCTTTTTCCGAGCAGATGTTTGCCTTGATCGGCTTGCGGGGGCCGCAGATCCGCAACGCTGTGCCATTGAACTGCAAGCGGCTGCTGCCCTACCTGGGCCTGCTCAGCCTGCGCGCGCATTCGGCAGCCTTGATCGAAACGGTACTGCGTTACTACTTCAAGCACCGTCGCTTGCACATCGAGCAATGGGTTGAACGCACGGTGGTGATTGCCGATTCACAGCGAAATCGCCTGGGTACTGCCAACAGTGTGCTGGGTGTGGACCAAGTGCTGGGAAGTCGGGTTGCCGATCGCAGCGGCAAGTTCAGGGTGCACGTGCAAGGTCTCGACTGGCAGCGCTTTCACGGGTTTTTACCCACGGGCACGGACTATCCATTGTTGTGTTCATTGGTGCGACTGACCGCACGGGACCCTCTGGAATATGACCTGCGCCTGGTGCTGGCCAAGGAATCGATAAGGCCATTGCACCTGGGCGAACAGAACGTTTGCCACCTCGGTTGGACCAGCTGGCTGACGCATGAATGCGCTGACGGTGTGGTCATTGTGGCCAGCAACGCTAATTAGGGATGAATCATCATGATGAATGTGGACCTGCAACACCTGATCCAGACGTTGACCGCCCAAGCCCGCCAGGACCTTGCCCGTTCAGCCGAGCGTTGTGTGGCTCGCGGCGGCACGCAAGTGCTGGTGGAAGACTTGCTGTTGGCCTTGCTGGACGATCACGAAGGCCTTCTGATGCAAGCGTTGGCGGATGCAGGGATCGACGCCGGCGAGCTGCGAGCCACCTTGCAACCCAAGGGCGAGTCGAGCGCGTCACGCAACCCGGTATTTGCCATGGCGCTTGTGCAATGGCTGCAACAAGCCTGGATGGTTGCCCAACTGGAGCTCAAACACACCGAAGTTGATCATGGCGCCCTGTTGCTGGCGCTGTTGCGCCATCCGTTGGAGCACGCAGGCAGTGGCTATCAGGCGGTGCTGAGCCGATTGGACACGCGGCGTGTGCAGGATTTTCTGATGGCCCAGGCACCTCGGCGTCCCTGCGCACCGAATGGCGAATCCTTGCTGGAACGCTTTACCCACGACTTGACGCGGCAGGCCCAGGACGGGCGTATCGACCCGGTGTTGTGTCGCGATGCCGAGATCAGGCAACTGATCGACATCCTTGTGCGCCGGCGCAAGAACAACCCGATTCTTGTCGGCGAAGCCGGGGTGGGGAAAACCGCAGTTGTCGAGGGCCTCGCCTTGCGTGTGGTCAGCTCGCAGGTGCCCGAACCTCTCAAGGGTGTACGAGTGCTGACGCTGGACCTGGGCTTGCTCCAGGCCGGTGCCAGTATCAAGGGTGAGTTCGAACGGCGCCTCAAGGGTGTGATCGATGAGATCAACGCGTCGGCGCAACCGGTGATCCTGTTTATCGACGAGGCTCATACGTTGGTCGGGGCGGGCGCCCAGGCCGGGTCCTCGGACGCGGCCAATCTGCTCAAGCCGGCCCTGGCGCGTGGCGAGTTGCGCACCATCGCCGCGACCACGTGGAGGGAATACAAACAGTACTTTGAAAAGGATCCAGCGCTGGCTCGGCGTTTTCAGCCCGTGCTCATCGGTGAGCCGAGTGTCGACCAGGCGGTTTCGATCCTGCGCGGATTGGTGCCGGTGTATGAGCGCAGCCATGGGGTCTACGTTCGTGACGATGCCGTCGTTGCGGCTGCACAGTTGAGCGCCCGTTACCTGGCAGGGCGTCAGTTGCCGGACAAGGCGGTGGATGTGCTGGACACCGCCTGTGCACGCCTGCGCACCAGCCGGGACAGCGCGCCCGAAGTGTTGCAACGCCTGTATGCCGAACAGGCGGCAGGTGCGCTGCAACACCAGGCGTTGAGCCGTGACAGGGACACCGGGCTTGTCGTCGATGAACAGGCCTTGCAGGCGTTGAACCTGCGCATGACGGCAGTGGAATGTGAGCGGCAGCCGCTGGAGCAACAGTGGCTGGAGCGGCAAGCGTCTGCGCAACACGTGTGCCCGCGCCTGGTCGCGCAGGTCATCAGCGCCTGGACCGGCATCCCCGTTGAACAGCTGGCCCTTGAGACCAATGAGCGGGTTATGGGGTTTGCCGACGCGTTGCGTTCGCGCCTCCTTGGCCAGGAGCAAGCCGTACAGGCCCTTGATCGCAACCTGCGCGCGGTGGCCGCCGGGCTCAACAAGGTCGACGCACCCGTCGGGGTGTTCCTGCTGGTGGGCCCGAGTGGCGTGGGCAAGACCGAGACGGCCTTGGCCCTTGGTGACCTGCTGTACGGCGGCGAGCGTTTCGTCACTACCCTCAACATGACCGAGTATCAGGAAAAACATGCGCTGTCGCGGCTGATTGGCGCACCACCTGGCTATATCGGCTATGGCGAGGGCGGGGTGCTCACGCAAGCCGTGCGTCAACGTCCGTATTCAGTGGTGCTGCTCGATGAGGTGGAGAAAGCCGACCCGGACGTGTTGAACCTGTTCTATCAGATTTTCGACAAGGGGCTGGCCAATGACGGCGAAGGGCGGGAGGTGGATTTTCGCAACACGTTGTTCCTGATGACCTCCAACCTCGGCAGTGAGGCCGTCGGCGACTTGTGCGCGGATGGCCGGCGCCCGGATGTGCAGGTGTTGCAAGACGCGCTTGAACCGCTGCTGCGTGCCCACTTCAAGCCTGCATTGCTGGCGCGGATGCGGGTGGTGCCGTACTACCCGCTCACCGGTGAGCTGCTGCATGAAATGGCCCGGCTCAAGTTGGAGCGCCTCGGGCAAAGGCTGCAACTGCGCAAGCTCGCCTTCAGCTACACGCCTGAGCTGGTGGCGCACATGGCTGAGCGGTGTACCCATGGTGATAGCGGTGCCCGGTATATCGATCAATGGATCGAGATCCACTTGCTGCCACAGGTGGTGGATCGGTTGCTGGAGGCCATGGCCAGTGGCGAGCCCCTGTCGCGGGTGCATGCCGGCCTGGGCAGCCGTGGCGAGCCCAGCTGCGAGTTCAGCCAATGACGGATGACCGCTTGAACCCGCTGACCCATCCCGTGGCTTACGCCGAAGCGCTGCTGGCGTGGTTCGCGCGCCTGGGCATCGATGGCGACGAGACGACGTTGGCGGGTCTGTGTGTCGAGGCGGCCGCGCAACTGAGTCAGTGCGAACTCAGCCAATTGTATTGGCGCGACGAGACAACCGGCGGACTGCGCCTGATTGCCGAGCATTTGCCTGCGGCACTGCCGGCCGCCGAGCCGGTTTTAAACGCGGACTCCCAGGGTGAGCAAGTGCTGCAGCATGTGCTCAGTCAGCGAAAGGGCCTTTGCATTGATGACCTGCCGACCAGCGTCTACGACACCGGGTTCTTGCCCGCGATGGCGACGCCTTGGCATTCATTGTTGTGCGTGCCGCTGTTCAACCGGCAGAAGACCCTCGCGGGCGTATTGCTGTGTGCGAGCCAACACTCGAAACCGTTGCAGGACTACAGCGTTTCCCTCGGCCATCTGGCGAGCTTTGCCTTGATGCAACTGGCGTTGCTGCGACGGATGCGCACTGCGCAAGGTGTCGCGCAGCCGCAGGACTGTGCGCCCGTTCCTCGCGCGGCGTTGGGCTTGATCGGCAACAGCGCGGCCATGGATGCCACCTGTCGACTGATCGCCAAGGTGATGGGGACCCCATACACGGTGCTGCTGCGCGGCGAAACCGGTACCGGCAAAGAGGTGGTGGCACGCGCCATCCATGCCGCCGGGCCGCGCAGCAGCAAGGCTTTTGTGGTGCAAAACTGCGCGGCCGTTCCGGAAGGCCTGCTGGAAAGCGAACTGTTCGGTTACCGCAAGGGCGCCTTCACAGGCGCCGAACGCAACCACGCTGGGCTGTTTGATACGGCGCACGGCGGCACTTTGCTTCTGGACGAGATCGGCGATATGCCGCTGTCGCTGCAGGCCAAACTGTTGCGGGTATTGCAGGAAGGTGAAATTCGCCCATTGGGGTCCACAGCGGCGCATAAAGTCGATGTACGCATCATTGCCGCGACCCATCGAGACCTCGCTGCGATGGTCGCACAAGGGACCTTTCGCGAAGACCTGTACTACCGGCTGGCGCAATTTCCCATTGAACTGCCGGCCCTGCGTGAACGCGATGGCGATGTACTGCTGCTGGCGCGTGATTTCACGCAACAGGCCTGCACTGCCCTGGGGCACGCGCCCGTGGAGTGGTCGAGTGCTGCGCTGGATCAGCTCTCCAGGCATGGTTTTCCCGGCAATGTGCGCGAACTTAAATGCCTGGTGGAGCGCGCGGTGCTGCTCTGTGACGACGGCGTGATCCTGCCGGAGCACCTGTCCTTGTCAGCGGTGCCCACTGATGAGCCCGTCGACACCACGTTGCGCCAACGCCTGGAGAGGGTGGAGCGCGTATTCCTGATCGACTGCCTGCACAAGAACCGTGGCAATCGCACGCGTACCGCTCGCGAGCTGGGCGTCGCGCGCCGCACGCTGCTCTATCGGCTGGCCCGCCTGAAGATTCCCATGGGCGATGCCCGCGAGGAGGGCTGAATGAGTGCGTGCGCATACCTGATTTCCCTGGGAGGAACCTGATGCCTTTTCGTTTGTGGCAAGCCGTGGTGCTTGTGTTGTGTTTGCTGGGTGGCTGCAACGCCAATTATGTCTTTGATGATGCTGACTATCGTCCGTTGGGTGATCCCCAGGCGGCCCGTCGCGGCCATTGAACAGGGAGGTCCTGCAATGCAATTAGTGCTTGAAGTGTGTGAAGCCGCGAGGGGTGAGTTGCCGGCGCGCAAAACGTTTGACGGCATCGGCGGCGTGATCGGTCGTGGCAAGGCGTGTGACTGGATCATTCCGGACACCGCGCGTTTGATCTCCAGTCACCATGGCCTGGTCAGCTACCGTGATGGTGGCTACTTCCTCACCGATATCAGCAGCAACGGTATCGGTGTGTCCGGCAGCGTGGAGCGGCTCTGCAAGGGGCAGGCGCGGTTGATCAACGAAGGCGATGTGTACCAACTGGGCGCGACGCAGATTCGAGCCCGGCTGATCGGACATCAGCGCCATCCAGGCGTCCAGGGGCAACCCATTCCCGACGATGCGTTCCTGGGGTTGGACCCGCTCCAAGCGCTGGAGCGTGAACAACGCGGTGGCGAATCATCGCCAGAGCTAACCGCGTTGGACACGTGCACAGACGCGGTCGGTCACTCGATGGATCACCGGGCTGTGGACCATGACCACCTGGTCGTGCCTCAGTGGGCTGAGCCGGTCAAGGAGATTGAGTCGCCACAACCCGACAGGATTGCCCCGGCAACCACAGAGACCTTCTGGGCGCAGTTCGGCGAGGCGTTGGGCATGCAGGTGGATATGCTCGATATTCCCGGGCGCGAAGCCCTGGCGATCAAGGTTGCCGGGTTGCTCAGGCAAACCATCGATGGTTTGCAGCAAGGCCTGCGAACCCGCGACGAGCTGTACACCGAGATGGGCCTGGATGGCTGCACTCCGGTGATGCGTCAGAACCCCTTGAAAGACTGCGGCGATCCCCAGACGGCCCTCGCGTCGCTGTTGGGTGGTGGCGATCCGCGCCAATGCCAGGCCGAGCGGTCGGTCGTCCAGGCGTGGCAGGAATTGCAAGTGCATCAACTGGCCCTGGTCGTGGCTTGCCGTACCGCCGTGCGCAGCGCATTCGCGCGCTTTGCGCCAGGCCATCTGCTGTTGTGTTTCGAACGCGAGGGTAAGCCGCGCCGTTTGCTCACCGATGGCGCGCACTGGCGCGCTTACCAACGCCACTACCGTCGGTTGAGCGACGAGGCCTGTCCGGAGGAGCCGCTATTGCGCATTGATTTTTCCAAAGCCTACACGGAGCAGGTGCGCCTGATCTCCACCCTGCACGCGGCGTACCCGGGATGATGTTCATGTATCGATTTGCATCAATGGTGGTAGCGCTGGGCCTGTTGGTCGGTTGCAGCAGCGTGTCGCCTTTTTCGACCCTGACCAAGCTGGACCTGACGTTGACGGCCAGCGACGAGGTCAACCCCGATCTTCATGGCCGTCCTTCGCCGGTGGTCGTGCAT
Source organism: Pseudomonas sp. GW821-FHT05D12 (assembly GCF_059419825.1). Lineage (NCBI taxonomy): Bacteria > Pseudomonadati > Pseudomonadota > Gammaproteobacteria > Pseudomonadales > Pseudomonadaceae > Pseudomonas > Pseudomonas sp. GW821-FHT05D12. The sequence goes on from NZ_JBWKSN010000010.1 coordinate 117,907, forward strand.
TTGCTCGAGCTGCGGCATCCCGTGGCATTCGAGCATGCCGACTTTTTCAGCCTGTATGGCCGGGCCGAACAGTCCCTGCCCAAAGACTGGGTCAGCAGCGAAGAACTGACACTGCGGCCCGGGGAGCGGTTGGCGCTCAAGCTTGGCGTTGGGCCGCACAGTCGTTACGTCGGCGTCCTGGCGGCCTATCGTGATTTGCCCCATGTGCAATGGCGGCTGGTGTTGCCGGTCATGCCAGCGCACCTGACGCGTGCCGACCTGGTGCTGGACCAGACCGGTATTCGTTTCGCCGTCCCGCACACCGACAGGCAGGAGGATTGAAATGCAGGTGCATAACGTTATCTGGCGCGAAGGCATGCTGCTCAAGCCCCAGCATTTGCAGCACAACGATCGCTACTACCATCAGCAGCTCAACCGCACACGGCTACTGGCCGGTGATGCCTGGGGGTTCCTCACGCTGGAAGTCGACTTGCAGTACCTCAATCTGGGTAAGGTGGTGGTCAACCAGGCCAGCGGTGTATTGCCGGACGGCAGCCTGTTCGAGCTGAGCGGCGCGATGCAACCCCTGGTGTTGCAGGTGCCCGCCGACGCTGGCCCGCAAGCCGTGTACCTGGCCTTGCCCTTGGTGACCTTGAATCAGATTGAAGTGCGCAACCCTGAGCAAGTCGATGTGCTGGCGCGCTATGTGGCCTGTGAAACCGAGATTGGCGATTCCAACGCCGGCGTCGACTCGCGCTGCCAGATCAACTGTGCACGCCCGGACCTGCGCCTGATCCTGGGAGAGCAGGCCAGCGACCCGTGCTACGTGAAACTGCAGGTCGCCCAGTTGCTGGATTCGACCCGCGAAGGCGGGGTACGGCTGGACACGGATTTCGTCCCGACGTTCATCTATCTCCAGGAGGCCGGCTATGTGTCGTCGTGCGTCAAGGAGGTGATCAGTCTCCTTGCAAGCCGTGGCGACGCGATCGCTGCGCGCGTCCAGGGTAATGGCACCTCCGCAGGCGCACAGGTCGGCGACTTTCTGATGCTGCAACTGATCAATCGCGCCGAATTGATTGTGCGTCACTACCTGGGCCAGACCCAGGTTCGTCCAGAGGCGGTGTACCGCGAGTTGCTGTCGATTCTCGGCGAGCTATCGACGTTTGCGACCGATAGCAAGCGTGCGCAATGGGACGTGCATTACCGGCACGCCGACCAGGGTGCGAGCTTTCGCGGCTTGATGGTCGGCTTGCGCGCCGTGCTGTCGTCGGTGCTCGAACAGCATGCCATTGAGCTGGTGTTGCAACCGCGCCAGTACGGGGTGCTGGTCTGCCCGGTGAGTGATCTCAAGTTACTCGGGACGGCGACGTTTATCCTGGCGGCAGCCGCGCAGTGTGATGCGCAAGAGCTGCGCCATCGACTGCCCGCCCACCTGAAGATCGGCCCCGTGGAGCGCATCCGCGAACTGGTCAACCTGCATCTCGCCGGTATCAAGGTCAAGCCACTGCCGGTGGCGCCGCGACAGATTCCGTTTCACGCCAACAAGACCTATTTCATGCTCGAACTCAGTGCCCGTGACATCACGCAGTTGGAGCAGTCGGGTGGTTTTGCCTTCCATGCCAGCGGCGAGTTCGCCGAGCTGGAACTCAACTTCTGGGCCATCAGGAACTGACTGCCATGAACAGGGAAAGTGAATACGCGCAGGATGAGAAAACCGTGCTGCTTGATCGCGACGGGGTAGGACCGGCGCAGGGGCCGTTGACGGACGCTCCCTCGCCACCGCGCTTCGAGCAACTGGAAGACCGGATGATCTACACCGCCCGCCTGCAGGAGGCCCAGCGCTTCAATATGGGCCCCAATGCGTTGTTGGCGGCGGCGTGGGAACTGCTGTCGCAAGTGGTACAGCTCAAGGCCAGCGCCGGGCGTGAAAACCTGCAGGCCCTCAATGAGCGGCTGTCATCCGGCGTGGCGATGTTTGAAGCGCATGCCTTGCAACAGGGCGGCGAGGCGGGCCAGGTGATGTCGGCGCGTTATGTGTTGTGCAGTGTGATTGACGAGGCGGTGGTCACCACGGCGTGGGGCAGTCGCAGTGAGTGGCCGCGGATAAGCCTGTTGAGTCGCTTTCACAATGAAACGTTTGGTGGCGAGAAATTTTTCCAGCTGCTTGAGCGGCTGTCGCGTGATCCTTTCAAGCACGTGGCGATGCTGGAGTTGATGTACCTCTGCCTGTCGATCGGCTTTGAAGGCAAATACCGTGTCATGGAGCGAGGCGGGGCCCAGCTCGATTCGGTGAGGGATGCCTTGTACCGACAGATCAAGCATGTGCGGGGTGATCGTCCCTCGATGGCGGCACCGTCCGGTGCAGCGCAGGGCCGCCATTCTCGAATACGCATGCTCTCTACCCCTGCGGTCGTGGCCGTAGGGTTGGCCGCTGTGCTGGCGATGTACCTGGGTTTTGCCTGGGTACTGGGCAAGGAACGCATGACGGTCCTGCAACCTCTTCAACTGTTGGCGTCGGCTCAGGCTCGAACGCCCTTGTAACGCTGGGAGCAAGGAATGAACGCATTCTTCAAGGGCGCGGGCAGGGTGCTGCGCAAAATCTGGGTCTGGAGCCTGTTGCTGGTGTTCGCCGGCGCACTGCTGGTGTGGTGCTTCGGGCCATTGCTGGCCGTCGATGACTATCGTTTCTGGCACAGTGCGACGGCGCGCCTGCTGACCATCAGTGGCTTGTTCCTGCTGTGGGGGCTGGCAATGGTGTTGGTGGATGCGCGCCGGTCGGCGCGGCTCAACCAGCCGGCGCACCAGGCGAAGCATCAGCACCAAGGGCTGATCAGCAATGAACGCCAGCAGGTGCGCGGACGCTTCAAGGAGGCGCTGCAGACACTGAAAAGCACCCGCCGCTACGGTGAGCGCAGCGAGCGTTGGCGCAGCGAGTTGCCCTGGTATTTGCTGATCGGGCAACAGGGCAGCGGCAAGACTCACTTGCTGGCCGCCAGTGGTCTGCAAGGTCCGCTTGATCGAACCGGGCCCGCCCCTCTGGGGACAACCTCCTGCTGTGATTGGTATTTCGCCGACGAAGCGGTGCTGGTGGAGACTGCCGGACGCTACCTGACTCAGCCTGACCCTTCAGTGGATGCGGCCGGATGGTCGACATTGCTGGGTCTGCTGAAGGCACGGCGCAGGGCGCGGCCGCTCAATGGCGTGGTGGTGACGTTGTCGGTGGACACGTTGCTGGGCAGCAATGAGCATGATCTGGAAATGCAGGCGCGTCATGTGCATAGCCGCCTGCAGGACATCCAGCAAAGTTTGCACGTGGATGTGCCGGTTTACCTGGTGTTGACCCAGGCCGACCGGTTGGCGGGCTTTGCCGAATTCTTTGATGTGGTGCAAGGCGACGGCCCGGAGGACGTCTTCGGCGGGCGCCTGGAGACCGACGGGGCCGGCGTGGAGATCGCCCAGGTGAGAGCCGCGTTCGAGGCACTGTTGCAACGCCTTGGGGCGGAGTTGATCCCGCGTTTGCACCAGGAGCGAAACCTCGAGCGACGTGGCCTGATTCTCGATTTCCCACGGCAGGCTGCCCGTCTCGGCGAGCGCTTGTGCCTGTTCGTCGAGGCGGCGTTTTCCGCTCATCGCTACCAGCGTATCAATGGGTTGCATGGGTTCTACCTGACCTGTGCGAAGACGAGCGAGGTGCGCGCGCATTTTGTCCAAGCCCTGTTCAACCGCGTGATTTTTGCCGGGGCCGACCTTGCCGGGCTGCAGGCTCCGGAACGGCATCGTCTGCGACGACGCCAAGGATTGCTGGCGTTGACGGCAGCGTTGGTCCTCGGCGCTGCGGCGGTGTTGTGGGGGCACAGTTATTCGTTCAACCATCAACGCCTGGCGCAACTGCCGGAGCTGCTCAAGCCTGCGCCACCCACGCCACCCGGTGCAGACGAGACCCTGGTATTGCTGGCGCTGCTGGACAATCGCCTGGCGGCGACGCGGGTGTTTGCACCGTTGGCAGAGGTGCGCTGGGTGGATCGGGCCGGGTTGTACCAGGGGCAGGTGAGTCGGCCGGTGTTGGCCAACGCTTATGAGCAAACCCTGCTTCAGCAACTGCTGCCGCAGGTGAGCCGCCTGCTGGAGGAGCAGTTGCAGAACAGCCTTGGCGAGCGTGAACGATTGCTGGAGACCCTGCGCGCCTACCTGATGCTCAATCTGCGCGAGCGGCGCGACACCCGCTGGTTGACCGAGCATCTGGCTGGCCTGTGGTCTGCGCGTTATGCCGGGGATATGTCAGTGCAGACGCGGTTGAATGAGCACTTTGCGCGGTTGCTGGAGCAACCGTTCGCAGTGCCCGTGAACGAGGCGCTCGTGGCCGAGGCGCGGCAGATATTGCGCGGTGAGTCGCTGGCAGACGTGGTCTACCGGACATTGCGCGAGCAGGCCAGCAACCTCGAACCTTACCGGTTGGCCGAGAGTCCGGTGTTCTCCCCACTGGAGCCGCCCATCCCCGGCTTCTACACCAAGAGATACCTGCAGTATTTCGAGAAGCAGGGCCCCCGGCTGGTGAATGCAATCGCCCAGGACAACTGGGTGCTCGGAGAGGGCACCGACCTCAGTCCCATGGATTTGCGCAGCTTGATGCTGGCGTTGGAGCAGCGCTACTTCAGTGAGTATGCCGATGCCTGGAGCCAGGCCCTCAGCCGCATCCGGCTGCAGGAAAGCGACGACCTGAGGCAAATGGCCGACCAGCTTGCAAGCCTCACATCAGCCCAGTCTGCATGGGTCCAGCTGTTGCAGCAGGTCCGTGAAAACACTCAGCTGTTGCCGATCCATGAACGGCTTGAGGCGATCGGCCAGCAGGCGGGCGCAGCAGGTGTGGCAGTGCCTGGCGCCTTGCTCGCGCAGGTCGTCCCCGATGCCGCCCGGCGCGCGCTACAGCGTCGCTTCGAGCCTTTGCATCAACTGCTTGATGAAACGCAAAATCCAGGCGCCAAGCTCACACAGGCATTGCGCCTGCTCGATGAATTACACCTGCAACTGTCGGCGCTGAACCGGGAAAGCTCGCCGGAGCAGGCCGCGTTCAAACTGGTCAAGCAACGCATGGAGGGGCAGCAGCCGCTGTTGAGCAACCTGCACGATGCCGCTACGCGCCTGCCGTTGCCGCTCAAGGGCTGGGTCGAAGGCATTGCTGACCAGACCTGGCGTCACCTGCTCGATGACGCGTATCGGCACGTGAACCAGCGTTACCACAGTGAGGTTTACGCTTTTTACGCCAAGGCGATCCAGCGTCGATACCCGTTCAATGCGCATGCCGGCAGTGATGTTGCCTTGGGCGATTTCCAGGAGTTTTTCAAACCGCGGGGGGCAATGGCGCGCTTCCATGAGGGCTACCTGCGGCCTTTCGTCAGCGTCGAGGGCGCGCGTTTTCGCTTGCGAAGCGTGGATGGGCGCAGCCTGCCGATGTCGCGTTCACTGCTGGAACAACTCAACAAGGCCCAGGTCATTCGCCAGGGTTTTTTCACCGAGGAGCAGGGGGAGTGGGCGGTTCGATTCACCCTGGCGCCCTATAGCCTGGACCAGGCGGTGAGCCGGGCGATCCTGCAGGTGGGTGAGCAGCAGTTGGAATACCGTCATGGTCCGATCGTGCCGATGGCCTTTCATTGGCCTGGCGAGGCGGACAATCGGCGCAGCAGCCTGGTGCTGGAGCGCGGTGCGCAACGGCCACTGGGGATTGAAAAGAACAACGGGGACTGGTCGCTGTTTCGCCTGTTCGATCTGATGCAGAGTGAGCCGGCCAGCGGCAGGGAAGCGCAGATCATCAAGGCCGACCTTGCCGGCCTGCGCGCCAATTACCTGCTGACCAGCCAGCGCAATCCCAGCCCGTTCCAGATGGCGGCCTGGCGCACCTTCCGCTTGCCGGAGCAATTGTGAGCCAACGACCGGCCTGGCGCAGCGCCGGGCGTACCCTGCAAGGCAAGGCGCGCCCGCGCAACGAGGACGCGTTTCTCGATGCACCGCAGGCCGGTTGTTGGGCGGTGGCGGATGGAATGGGCGGCCACCAGTCGGGGGACGTGGCCAGCCAGCGGGTGATCAGTAGCCTGGCGGCGTTGCCTGAGGGTGGCTCTTTCGAGCAACGCATCGATGCGATCCGGGTTTGCCTGCGCGGCCTCGACAGTCATCTGGGCCAGGCGCTTGCGCAACCGGGCATCGTTGGCAGTACGGTGGTCGCCTTGCTGCTTGAAACCAGCCGTGCGGCCTGCATCTGGGCCGGGGACAGCCGCTGCTACCTGTGGCGTGGGCAGCGCCTGTACCAATTGTCGCGTGACCACTCGCTGCAACAGCAGTTGATGGACACGCAGCAACTGAGCCTGGAACAGGCCCAGGCCCATCCGAGCGCCAGGGCCTTGACCCGTGCGATTGGCGCGCGCCGACCGCTGAGCCTGGAGGTCCTGGAACTGCGCACGCGCCCAGGCGACGTGTTTTTGTTGTGCAGCGATGGGCTCTACCAAGGGCTCAGCCATGGTCAACTCGGCAGCGCCATGAGCCTGGACGCACCCTGGCAAGTGGTGGAGCGCTTGTTCAGCGACGTGTTGCGCGGGCCGGCGCGGGATGACCTCACCGCTGTGGTGATCCAGCCATGAGCGTCGCTGCAGCCTTGCCGAATCTGCTGGCGGGGCGTTATCAACTGGAGCGCATACTCGGCAGTGGGGGCATGGGCGTGGTCTATCGTGCCCGCGACCTGCTGCATGAGGCGTTTGGCGAGCCCAGCGCCGGCATCGCGCTGAAGGTGTTGGGCGAGACATTGTCCGCGTCTTCCGATGCCCATGTGTTGCTCTACAGCGAATTCGCCCTGACCCGCAGCGTGCGGCATGACCACGTGGTGCGGGCGTTCGCTTTCGAGGTCGATACGGTCCATCAGCTGGCATTCTTTACCATGGAGCTGATGCAGGGCATGACCCTGGATCGTGTGCTCAAGGGCTGCTTGCAAGGATTGCCGTGGCATGAGCTGCAGCCCCTGGCCTTGCAACTGCTCGACGCGCTCGCCTGCAGCCATCGGCAAGGCATCCTGCATGGCGATGTGAAACCCGCCAATATCATGCTGGGAGAGCAGGGGCTGCGCTTGTTCGATTTCGGCCTGGGTTACGCCGAATCGCAGGAAGCGGCGGGGCTGCCGGGCTTGAGCCGGGGCCGCTTGAACGCCTGGACACCGGCGTATGCGGCGCCGGAACTGATGGCCGGTGGCGCACTGTCGGCCCGTACCGATCTGTATGGCGCTGCGTGTGTGCTGTATGACTTGGCCCAGGGGCAGCGCCCCGGCGGGCGCCAGCTTGATCAGCAGCTGCCACGGCCACGACGTTTGCCCAGGCACTGTTGGCCGGCGCTGCGTTCAGCCCTGGCGGCAGACCCGGAGCAGCGGAACGTGAGCATCGCCGAGTTGCGCGAGGCGCTGGCTGGCCCTCGGCGGCGCTGGTTCCTCTAGTTCAAGGCTCCGGTGGAAAGTCATGCAATTGGCAGTACTCGTGCCAACTCAGCCCGGCCATTTGCGCGACCTCCTTGTGCACTTCGCGGCGCTGGGCTTCAAAGACCTCGCTGGAGTCGCTGGTGAGTTTGAGGGTCAGCTCCCAAGCGAACAGGCCTTGTTTTTCGGCTTCTGCTTCGAACGCTTCATGCAGCCGTTCGGCTCGGTACTGTGCCAGGGTTTCGCCCTTGGCCTGGGCGGCCAAGGGGTTGAGGGTGTCCAGTTGCATGGCCACGTCCGGGTGTTCGTTCAAGAATCTGTCCAGCGCAAGCTGGTGGTTATCGCCGGGTGGTGACAAAGGTGTACTCCTGTGGGGCTGGTAGTGTTTAGTGCGTGTGACGACGGGCTCGGCGCTGTAGGTGTTTTCGCATATGGCGGCTGATCCGGCAACGTATCGGTTCCAGCAAAAACAGTAGCACGTAGGCGGCCAGCACCAGGGCAAGGTCCAGCAAGCCATCGTCGATAGGGGCGTTGAACCGTCCGATGATGTCCCTGACCGTGAACAATAGTGTGATCCCGCACAGCCAAAGCACGGCGTTGAACAGTAACGGACGCAAAAGTTTGTCTTGCATGATGAGCGAACCTCCTTGATGTCGGGCTCCCGCTCCTTCGGGAGGAACAGCACGTCGAGTGTAGCGCTGACTCCGCAGCCCTGAACTGGCGCAGATCAAGCCCCCGGCCGTGCCAACAGATAACGCGCCATGGCCTCGTACGCCGGCAACGTGACGGCGTCATTGGCCGCATTGGCCGCGATCGGATGGGAGGCGAACCGCACAATCACCATCTCGGCCGCAGGATCGATATAGATACTCTGGCCATGGACCCCGCGCGCCATGAAGGCGCCATCCGGGTTGTGGGTGACCCACCACATGGCGCGGTAGCTCCAGCCTTTCAATTGACTATAGCCTGCCTGGGCAAAAGCCTGTTTGTCGCCGCCCTGGCGAATGGTTTTCAGCACCGCCTCGGGCACGATTTGCTCGCCGTTGTAGCGCCCGTTGTTACGCAGCATCTCGCCAAAGCGCGCCATGTCGCGCAGCCCGGCGTTCAAGCCACCACCGGCGAACGGTGTGCCGATGGAGTCGACGGTGAAATAGGCATCCTGTTCACTGCCCAGGCGGCTCCAGATGCGTTCGCTGAGCAGTTGGGCAACGTTGCGGCCGGTGGCACGCGCGATCACCCAACCGAGCACGTCGGTGTTGACGGTCTTGTAGCCGAACGCCTGTCCATGTTCGCCGCGCTGCCTGACGGTTTGCAGAAACTCGAAGTAGCTGCGCGGTCCGACGTAGTCCTTGGGCTTGGGCAGCGGATTGCCGGCCTGGGCATGGGCCCAGACCTCTGCCGTGGGGTCGGCATAGTCTTCGCTGTAGTCCAGCGCCGTAGTCATGTTCAGCACCTGCTCCAGCGTGGCACTGCCGAACGCGGAGTTCGCCAGTTCGGGCACATAAGTCGCGACCTTTGCCTGCGCATCGAGGGTGCCCTCGGCGACGAGCATGGCGCCCAGTGTACCGATCACCGATTTGGTCACGGACATTGCCGCATGTTGCCCGTCTTCTTTCAACACGCCGAAATAGCGCTCGTACACCACGGCCCCGCGGTGCAGTACAACAATGCCATCAGTGTAGGTGGCATCCAGGCTCTGGCGCCAGGTCAACGCTTGGCTGGCGCCATTGGGTACGACGCGCAGTTCGTCCATGCGCGGGTCGAGACGCCGGGGCAACGCCGTGCTCGCACCGAGCCCACGGGACACATTGATCGTGGGCATCAATTGACGAAAGTTCGCCACGCTCCAGCGCATGGCCGGGAAGCGAAAATAGCTGCCATCTTCAAATCGCAGGGTACGCTCCGGCGGTGGCGGAGCCCCGACCATCCACTGGAGGCGGGCCGGGTCACTGGCTTGGGCGTCAGGAAAGCTGGCTTCGGCAGCGTTGGCCACGGTGGTTGAAAGACCCAGCAGCGCGCCGGTCATGAGGGGCAGGATTTGTCGCATCAACAGGCACCTTGATGGAGGGTAAGACACACGGAGCAAGGCCTGGGCTCGAGTCCGTTCGAGAATGACACGGCAAAGGATGGGCTAACTGACCGTACCCGACAAGCGCCAACGGACAGCGTGAACGGGGAATGTTGCGTGTGCCGCGGCAAAAGCCTTTCGCTCCCGGCATCAGGACGTGTAGCGTTACGCAGGGTTTTCCGGCCTGCCAACCACGGGCAGGGTGCGATGGGCAGAGGGACGGGTCATGGCGCAAACGCTGTTCAAACTTTTCTTTACCCAACGTCTGGCCGCCTTGGCCAGTACCGAGTCGCTGCGCGCGATCCGCGAAGGGTTGTTGTGGATCCTGCCGTGCCTGCTGGTCTCGGCAGCTTTTCTGATCCTGTCCGAGTTCGCCCGTGTGCTGGGCTTCGACCCGCAAGTGGTGGCGTTCCTGGCCGCGCTGCACAACCAGATCAGTTCGGTGATTCCGCTGCTGGTCGGTGCGTCCATCGGCTACATGTTGGCGATCCAGCATCGGCTGCCCCAATTGCCGGTGGCATTCCTGTGCCTCGCCCATGTGGTGGTGGCGACGTTTATCCTGCGCGAATACCCCCGGGCCTCGGCGACGTTCGTGCTGTTTATCGCCATCGCCTCGCCGCTGCTCAATGTGCCGGCCATTGCCTGGCTGCACCGGTACCGCTGGACACGCCTGGTCAATGAAGACCTGGTCGGGCACAACCTCAGGGGCACGATCAACATGGTGCTGCCCGGAGCGATCACGGCCTTGGCGCTGGTGCTGGTGCTGTCCTTGTTGTTGCAGGTCCCTTACGTCGCGCAGATCCAGGGGCCGCAAGTGCTGGATGCGCTGGAGTCGCCCTACGGCAGTGGTTTATTCGTGACCCTGATGAACTCGCTGTTGTGGTTTTTCGGGATTCACGGCGTGTACGCCATGCAGCCGCTTTTCAATGTGCTCGATCAGGCAGTGACCCTCAACGGTGCGGCGTTGGCGGCGGGCGAGCCGATCAAGTATGTGCTGAATGGTGGCTTGCTGGGCTGTTTTGCGTTTATCGGCGGCTCCGGTGGCGCGTTGTGCCTGCTGGTGGCGATCCTGCTGTTTTCCAAGAGCCAGTCCATGCGTCTGGTGGCGATGGCGAGTGTGCCGCTGTCGCTGTTCAACGTCAGCGAGGTGCTGCTGTTCGGCTTGCCGATCATTCTCAACCCACGCCTGTTCATACCCTTTCTGATTGTGCCCGCGCTGAATGCGACGGTGGCGCTGACGGTGGTGCAAATGGGTTGGGTGTCGCCGGCTGTGGCGAGCGTGCCGTTCACCGCACCGGTGCTGCTCAACGCCTACCTCAGCACCCACGGCGATGTCGCGGCCGTCGCGCTGCAAATCGCGCTGCTGGGCTTGGGCACGCTGGTGTACGCGCCGTATGTCCGGGCGATTCATCGCCAGGCCACCGAAGGCGGCACGGTCTACCTCAAGTCCCTGGACATGACCTTCCGTGGCCTGGAGGAAAAAGGCCGGCTGCGCGAACTGGACCCGGTATTGGCGTCCCACCGGACCCTGGCGCGCCAGGCCAGCGAGTTGAGCCATATCCAGCAGATCAGCGACTATGAGTTCTACCTCGAATTCCAGCCCCAGGTCTCGACCCGGACCGGGCTGTGCACCGGTTGCGAGGCGTTGATGCGCGCGCGCGACGCCCAGGGCACCGTGCATTCGCCGTGGGAGTTCCTGCAATGGCTGGCCCAGGCGCGGCTGATGCCGGACGTGGATATGTGGGTGGCGTCGCAGGCGGTGCGCCAATACCAGAAGTGGCAGAAACTGGGCTTCGGGTTGCCGATGACCATCAATATTTCCAGCGCCACCCTGACCGACGCCGCCTATGGCGAGCGTCTGGTGGAGATCCTGGCCCAGGCCCATGGCCAGGTCTCGGTGGAGATCACCGAAGACGCGCTGGTCTCGGACATTCAGGCTACCCGCCAGATCATCCAGAAGCTGCAGGCCATTGGCGCCAAGGTGTACATCGACGACTTTGGCACCGGGTTTTCGGCGTTGAGCTACCTGCACCAGTTCCCGGTGGACTTTATCAAGATCGACCGCAGCTTCGTGGTCGCCCAGCACGATCCCAAGGGCGCCCAGGTGATGACCGGCATGCTGCGCTTTTGCGAGGCGCTGAACCTGGGCGTGGTGGTGGAGGGGGTGGAAACCGCCGAGCAGTTGGCTTTCCTGAACGGCGGCACCGAATTGATTATCCAGGGCTGGTATTTCAGCAAGGCGCTGCCCGGCGATCAGTTGCAAGGCTTTGTACGCGAGCGCGCGGACCTGGCGAAGGTTTAATAACTGCGCCGGGTCTGTTCGATGTCCTCGACCAGGCCGTCGATCGCCGCCAGGCGCGCGCGGTTGTCGTGGTCCCAGGGATGGAAGCCGGGTTTGAAGTAGTGCAGCCACGGCACCAGCATCCGTGGGAAAACCCCCTTGGGTCCGTAGAGAAACTTCAGCATGCGCCAGAACCCCTTGAGGAATCCGACGGACTGGCGGTCGGCAATCAGCAGGCGCACGTGGAAATCCAGCACCACCAGCCAGAAGAACACCGTGGTGGTCAGCATGGTGCCGGTGCGCAGCAGGTAGCGTTTGGGGCCGGGCTTGATCACGCGGTTCCACACATCGAAGGCCACGGCCTTGTGCTCGGTTTCTTCCAGCGCGTGCCAGTACCACATCTGTTGGTAGCCCTTGAGCGAGTCGCCAAAGCGTGACGGGTCGCTCAGCAGGATTTCCGCGAGCATCGCCGTGTAGTGTTCAAGCGCGATGGTGATCGCCAGGTTGAACGACGGCGCGAAGTGTTTCTTTTGCAGGTCGAGAATGAATTTCAGGCGCCGGTCCAGGGTGTGGGCGGGCAGGCCCGCTGCTTGCAACAAGTCGTTGTAGGCCACGTGTTCACGGCTGTGCATGGCCTCCTGGCCGATAAATCCCTGGATCTCTTTCTTCAGGTGCGGATCATCGATGCGCTGGCGGTAATGGCGCACGCTGTCCATGAAAAACAGCTCGCCCTGGGGAAACAGCAGCGACAGGGCGTTGAAGAAATGCGTGATGAACGGGCCCTGTTCGTGCCAGTTGGTGATGCGCTCGGCAGGCAGGTCGAAATGAATATCGCGACGGATCGGCAACATGGTGCGTGCTCCTGTTCAGAGTCTGGGCTCGTCGTTGGTTTCAAACACTGGCGTGCGCGGCTTGGGCGCCATGCGCCGGCTGGCGAACACTACCAACGCCTGGTACGCCGCCGGCAGGCAGCGGGCGAGCAGGTCGAGAAAGTACGCGTCGCGGCCAATCAGCACGCGGCGTTTGTTTTTGCGCACGCCGTGCAGGATCACCTTGGCGGCCTGGTCGGCGTCAGTGATGAAGAGCTTTTCGAAGTCGGCGCGGGCCTGCTGTTCGCTGTGGATCAGAAAGCCGGTCATGTTCGCGTCGATTCGGCTGCTGCGGCAGATATCGGTGCGAATGCCGCCCGGGTGCACGCAGGTGGCCGAGACGCCGCAGCGCTGCAGGTCGAGCTCCTGGCGCAGGGACTCGGTAAAGCCGCGCACCGCAAACTTGGTGGCGTTGTAGCCGCTCATGCCGGGCTGCGCGAACAGGCCGAACACGCTGGACGTGTTGATCACGTGGCCCTCGCCGGACGCTTTCAAATACGGCAGGAACGCCTTGGTGCCATGGACCACGCCCCAGAAATTGATGCCGACGATCCACTCCAGGTCGGTGTAGTCGACGCCCTCGACAGTACTCGACAAGGCCACCCCGGCATTGTTGAACACCAGGTTGACCTGGCCGTGTTCGGCCACACAGCGCGCGGCCCAATCCTGCATGGCCTGGCGGTCGGCAACATCCAGTACCTGCAGGGTGATGTGCACGGGTGAGAGGGTCGAGGCCTTGATCATCTCCAGCGTCTGTTCCAGCCCTTGGCTGTTCTTGTCCGACAGCGCCAGGTGGCAGCCTTCCCGTGCGAGGGCCAAGGCCAGGGCGCGGCCCATGCCGGACGCGGCGCCAGTAATTGCCGCCACGCGGCCATTGAAGGTCTTCATGACAGGCTCCCTTCTGCAGTGGAGTGAGGCGCTTGGACGGCACGCTCCGGCGCATTGATCGGCACCAGGCTGGCCACGTAGTCCTTGAGCGCAAACTGGCGGGTCACCTGCTTGAAGCGCCAGGTCGAACCCGGCCACAAGGTGGTGTTCTTGCCGGTGCGCGGGTCGAGGTACCAGCTGCGGCATCCGCCGGTGTTCCAGATGGTGCGCTTGAGCTTGTCCTGCAGTTGCTGGTTGTAGGCGCTTTCCACCGCCAGCTTGACGTCCACACTGGCGATGCGATGGCGTTGCATCTGCCGAAGCGCGTCGAGGATGTAAGTGACCTGGGCCTCGATCATCAGGATCATCGAGTTGTGTCCCAGGCCGGTATTGGGCCCGACAATCAGGAACAGGTTGGGATAGCCCGGCACGGTGGTGCCTTTGTAGGCGTGGGCGCCGTCGTGCCAGGTGTCCATCAGGTCTACGCCGTTACGCCCAATGATGCAGTCGCGGGGCAGGGGATCGGTGGCCTGGAAGCCGGTGCCGAAAATCAGGCAATCCGCCGGGTGCTTGATGCCGTCGGCAGTGATCACGCCGTCCGCTTCGATGCGTGCCACGGCGTCGGTCACCACCTCGACATTGCTGCGCGACAACGCCGGGTAGTAGTCATTGGAGATCAGCACGCGCTTGCAGCCGATGGTGTAGTCAGGCGTCAACGTCTTGCGCAGGGAAGGGCGGGCGACTTGTTTGTGCAGGTGGCGCAGGGCGATTTTCTGCACCATTTTCATCAGCCGCGGATGCAGCGCAAAGCCGACCACGCGGCCTTCCAGGGCCCAGTAAAACGCACCGCGCACCAGGCGCTGGGTGAAGGGCAGGTGCTTGAACAGCCAGCGTTCGGACGGGGTAATTGCGCGGTCAGGCTTGGGCATGATCCACGGCGGCGTGCGCTGGAACAGGTCCAGGTGAGCCACCTGTGGCGCGATCTGCGGCACAAACTGAATGGCACTGGCGCCGGTGCCGATCACCGCCACGCGCTTGCCTTTCAGCGAGTAGTCGTGGTCCCACTGCTGGGAATGAAAGCGCTTGCCCTTGAAGTTCTCCAGCCCTGGAATATCCGGCAATGCCGGGCGCGACAAGCCGCCCATCCCCGACACCAGCACCCGCGCACTCACCTGGCGACCACCATTGAAGCTCAGTTGCCAGCGTTGCTCCTGTTCATCGAAGACCGCGCGTGTCAGGCCCATGCCGAAGCGCAGGTAGGGCTTGAGCTCGAAGCGCGTGGCGCAGCGTTCGAGGTAAGCACGGATTTCCGCTTGGGGCGCGAATTGCCGCGTCCAGTCCGGGTTGGGCGCAAACGAAAACGAATACACGTGCGACTGCACATCACAGGCGCAGCCTGGGTAGTGGTTGTCTCGCCAGGTGCCGCCAAGGGTCTCGGCCTGCTCGGCGATAAAGAAGTCGGTGAAGCCGGCTTCCTTGAGCTTGATGGCCATGCACAGGCCGGCAAAGCCTGAGCCGATGATGGCGATATCGATCAAATCACTGTGGGCATTCATAGGCAGGCCCTCGTAGGCATCGGATGTGCTCCTTTTTTGTTTTGTCTTTTAGATAGAACACCATTGCAAAGGAAAATTGAATTATTTATTTTAAAAAAGATTTTAAATAATCTACCTGAAAATATCGCCTACGCTAGTCACTGGCTCCTCATGTGCGACTTGTCCGACGGACGAGCAGGGTCTGCACGTAGTTTAGGTCCAGGGTTGGACGATAGGCCGAGGCCTGATCAATTCCGGTCAGGTTCCCGGCAGCAGGGAAGCAGAGGACCGAGCTATGGCTGTCGAATGGATGATTGCTGCGGCGGTGTTTATCGGCGTGAGCGCGCTGTTGTGGGGCGTCAGTGCCTGGATGACACGGCGTATTGAAGCCGCTGTTCCGATCAACGGGCGCTTCGTGGAGGTCAACGGCGAGCGCTTTCATTATGTAGAAGAGGGTAAAGGCCCGCCGCTGGTGATGATTCACGGGCTGATGGGCAGCAGTCGCAACCTGACCTATGCCTTGTCCGGGCAGTTGCGGGAGCAGTTCCGGGTGATCACCCTCGATCGTCCTGGGTCAGGTTATTCCACCCGTCATGCCGGCACTGCTGCCGACCTGCCGGCCCAGGCGCGACAAGTCGCGGCGTTTATCAACACGCTGGGCCTGGATAAGCCCCTGGTGCTGGGACATTCCCTCGGCGGGGCGATTTCCCTGGCCCTGGCCCTCGACCATCCCGACGCCGTATCGGGCCTGGTCCTGGTCGCGCCGCTGACCCATCCCCAACCGACCTTGCCGCTGGTGTTCTGGTCGCTGGCAGTACGCCCTGCCTGGCTGCGTCGCTGGGTGTCGCACACCCTGACCGTGCCGATGGGCCTGCTGACCCGCCGTGCAGTGGTCAAGGGCGTGTTCGCGCCGGACCCGGCCCCGGAGGATTTCGCCACCCGTGGCGGCGGGCTGCTGGGCATGCGCCCGGACAACTTCTACGCCGCCTCCAGCGAGATTGCGCTGGTCAATGATTACCTGCCAGGCATGGTCAAGCGCTACCCGCAGTTGACGCTGCCCATCAGCCTGATCTACGGGGCCCGGGACAAGGTGCTGGACTTTCGCCAGCACGGCCAGGCACTCGCCGACAAGGTGCCGGGCTTGAAGATGCAGGTGGTGGAGGGGCGCGGCCATATGCTGCCGATCACTGCCACGGCGCGCGTGGTCGAAGCGGTGCAGCACCTGGCCAAGCGCATGCGACCCGGCGAAACCGCGACGATTCTGCAGCCGTCCTTTGCGTTGGCGAGCAAATAGTCATGCCTTACGTTGCGGGTTCGAAAGTCCGGAATGCCTGCTCTAGAGACCTGACCAAACGGCTGAAAAAGAGACTGCTCAGTCACGTAAAAAAGGCCTCGAAAAAGTAGTTGACGACCTATCGATTCCGCGCTATTTATTTAAAAAAAATATTTCAATATTTATTTTGAAATGATTTTTGAAATGCCTAAGAGCGAATAAAAATGAAAAAAACGTCTTTTATCGCATGGTTGAATTCCCGGAGCATCCATCGCTCCCTGAACCTGTTTTTTGTAACCCTGCCAACCCGTCTCATCCGGAGGCTGCCATGAATCAGACACTGGCAGCCCCAAGCGTATGGACCGACGGCAAGCGTCACCTGTGGTGGCTTGGGATCATGCCGCTGGCCACTCCGCTGTTGTCTGGCGCCCTGGCGATCACCACCGGTATCCAGCAACTGTGGTGGGTCGGCGTGCTGGTGATCTTCGGCCTGATCCCCCTGATCGACGGCCTGCTCGGTGAAGACGTCAGCAATCCGCCCGAATCAGCCGTCAGCGGCCTGGAGTCCCAGAGCTATTACCGCTGGATCGTCTACACCGGCGTGCTGTTTGTGATTTCGTCGGTGGTAGTCACCGGCTGGCTGGCTGCCGGCGGTATCGAGTGGATCATCCAGGGTGGCCTGGTACAGGCCGCCGCGAACCTGGAGCCGACCAGCTGGCTGGCGCAGGCTGCCCACTACATCACCGCACGCACTCAGCTGCATGGCGAGCCGAGTTGGTTCACCTACCTCGGCATGGCGATGTCGACCGGCGCCGCCACCGGCATTGCGATCAACACCGCCCATGAACTGGGGCACAAGCCCAACGCGCTGGAAGTGTTTCTCGCCAAGGTCACCCTGGCGCCGACCTTCTACGGGCACTTCTACACCGAACACAACCGTGGCCATCACGTGCGTGTCGCCACACCGGAAGACCCGGCCAGTTCGCGACTGGGTGAAAGCTTCTGGGCCTTCCTGCCGCGCTCGGTGTGGTTCAGCGCACGCTCGGCCTGGAACCTGGAGCGCGAGCGCCTGCGCAAACTCGGCCTGCCGGCCTGGCACTGGAAGAACGCTGTACTCAGTGCCTGGATGTACAGCGTGGTGTTGTGGGGGGCGATGATCTACTGGCTCGGGGCGGCGGTGATTCCCTTCCTGATTATCCAGGGCATCTACGGCTTCTCGCTGCTGGAAGTGGTGAACTACGTGGAACACTACGGCCTTAAACGCCAGAAGTTGCCCAATGGCCGGTATGAACGTTGTTCGCCTCGGCACTCCTGGAACAGTAACCGTATTGTCACCAATATCTTCCTGTTCCAACTTCAGCGGCACTCTGATCACCATGCCAACCCGACACGCAGTTACCAGTCGTTGCGCCACTTTGATGAATCACCACAACTGCCTTATGGCTACGCGAGCATGATTGTCTGGGCGTATGTGCCTTACTTGTGGCGACGACGCATGGACCATCGAGTCCTTAATCACTATGCCGGGGATATCACCCTGACCAATCTTCAACCTTCACAGCGTTTGAAGTACCTGGAAAAGTACAGCGGCAGTGCCAAGCCGTTTTGATCTGAAGTAACACTTAGTTTCGTTGTGTGCTCGGGGCCTGATTGCCGCGCAGGATTTTATCGCCCAGAGAAAGTGCTTTGACCCGAACAAAAATAATTAAAGGGAAGGACGTACACCATGCAATCACCTGCCAAGTTCACCACCCACATCGTATTAGCCGCGCTGGGGCTTATCGCCTATCACCAGGCCCAGGCCGCCCGTATCGAACCGGCCGGCAGTGCCTTTACCGCCCAAGGCCCGATCAGTTTTTCCAAGGGCGCGCTGATCAGCGCCGATTGCACCATCAAGGTGGCCGGCAAAGTTGCGGCCGATGGGTCATCGGTGGATGTCGAGAAAGTTGAATTCGATGGCGGCCTCAAGTGCAGCCGTGTCGAAGCCACCAACTTGCCCTGGGTGTTGATTGCCAAAGACACCAAGAGTGGCTCCATGTCGAAGATCAGCGTAGATGTCCACGCCTTCGGCCTGGGCGGCAAGTGCGGGCCTTCTACCGCCGATGGCACCTGGGATAACGCCACCGGCAAGTTGGAGGCGGCCAATGTACCGATTGGCGAAGACTGCAAGATCAAGACGGTGTCGATCAAGATGCCGCCGAACTTCAAAGTTGTTGAATAACGTGCTGCGGTAATTGAATTGAAATTTGGCTGGAAAGGGAAGTTCTGCAGTTTCACCGTGACCTCTCGTTCATGGCCATTACCCCTGGCGAAATGACTCGCCATAACATGTGAGGAAAAACAATGAAAAGTTTGAAAACCCTCGTGTCGTTGTCTGCTTTGGCTGTTTGCATGGGTGCTGCTTCGATGGCCAATGCTGTGAGTATCGCTCCGATCAGCAGTAATTTTTCCGCGTCCGGTTCACTTACTGTGAAGTCACCCTCTTCTTTTCAGTTGCCCATTACGTGTGACGTGAAGTTTGATGGTTCTGTAAACGATGTGGGAATTGCGAGTATCACCAAGGTCACCGTGTCGGGTAGCAACAACCTGTGCAAGCTGCCTCAAATCACGGGTGTGCCATGGACACTGACGGCTACATCCCTGAGTGGTACTTCAGGCGGCGGGAATGTCACCAACGTCGGTTACACCATTCCTGCCACCGTGTTGTATCCAGCGTCCAACTGCGGTCCATCGACCGTTACGGTGGCCTACAACAACAGCACTGGCGTGTTGACCACCAGCCCGACAAGCCAGCCTCTCGGTTCGTCCTGCACCCTTCAAAGCCTGAGTGTAACGGTGACCACATCGCCGCTGCTGCAGATCGTTCCTTAATCGTCCCGTAGAGCACTCTGGGCTGATCACCCACGGCAAAGACAGGTGCCTCGCAAGAGGCATCTGTTGCGACAAACCATCGGTATTTACCCGCTGGGGCGGTATAAAAACAATAAGGAGTGGAGCATGAATAATAAGAAACAACAGGCACAAACATTCCTGAGCCTGGCATTGCTCAGCGGATTCATGGTGGCTGCCGGTTCGGCCCAGGCGGGAGCGTTCATGACGCCGACGACAAACGCCGCCGGCTGGGGGCGCGCATTTGGTGGTGGTTCGTTGTTCAAGAACGACCCGTCATCGGCCTATAACAACCCCGCTGCCATGGCATTTATCGACAAGAACATTTCCCAGTTCACGCTCAACTACGCAAATATCGATATCAAATATAAGGGTAACGCGTACGACTACTCTGGTCGGCCTACGTCGGCCACGGTTTTGGATCCCGACTTCAATCCGATCTACAACACTAGAACGGGAGATGGGGGCCAGGCGGGTTTTGAGGCATGGGTGCCTACCGGCTTCATGGTCATGCCAATTAATGATCGCCTGAACTTCGGCCTGAGTCAGGTCGTCCCGATGGGGGCGAGGACAAGCTACGACAATGATTGGAAAGGCAGGGACTTCGCGGTTGATACGAAGATCGAGACGGTTGCACTGACTGGCTCGCTGTCGTTTAAAGTCACAGACGAATTCTCCGTTGGGGGCGGTGCAATTCTTCAGCACACCTCTGGTTTTGTAAGCCAGAACGTCGACTTGTATGCCGCAGCGGCACAGTCTGCGGACTTCGGTTTTACGCCCTTTGCTGCGGGTCAGGGCTTTTCGTTGATGCGCGTCAAAGTCGACAATACATCGCTGGGCTGGTTCGCCGGTATCGCCTGGAAGCCGACCAGTCAGGACACGCTGGGCCTGAATTACCACGCGAAAATAAAGAATAAGTTAGAGGGTAAATACAACATCTACGCCGACGAACAATCTCGGTTGCTCATGACCACGCCTGTTCTGGACGGTAAAACCCTGGTGGAAATGGCCTACCCAGGCCTGCACCTCTACCCCGATGGAGCCAAGGCCTCTACCCAATTGGATATCCCGGCTACCGCATCCTTCGATTGGGTACATCAATTCAATGATCGTTGGGGTGTTGGCTTCAGCGCCACCTGGACGGATTGGTCATCGTTCAAAGCGCTGACCCTCAAGTCCGAAGGCAGCACCATCGTTTCGATTCCCTATCGCTACAAAGATGCATGGCAATTCTCGTACGGCACCGACTACAAACTGACTGACGACTTTACCGTGCGTGGCGGTGTTTCTTTTGACCAGACGCCTACGCCGGACGCCACCCGTGACCCGCGTATTCCGGACGGTGACCGCACGTTCGTGTCCCTGGGCTTGGGCTACAAAGTCCGCGCAATACCAGGCTTGAGCGTCGACGGTGCTTATTCCCATCAATTCGTAGAGACCGTCAAGCTGAGGACTAAAAACGTGGATCGCCTTGGAGGGGCCAGCCTCGATGGCAAGTCAGAGGCGCGTGGTGATGTGGTTAGCGTATCTGCAACTTACGAGTTTTGATCCGGCCACATTCATATTTGCCAGCAGTTAGCGCATCTTTCTGTTGTGCTGCATATGGATGACGCATCGACGGGTTGCCCACGCGACCCGTTCCGATTTTCTGATCCCATCAACCCATCAGGCTGACCCATTCAGCCGCCAATTTTTTCGCCCAAGCATTAAATAAAAATTTCAAAACAAAATTTGAATTTAGCTTTCCAAGTTTGTAGTGTGGCTTTACGCTGCAGGTCAATCCGACCTTCCGCACGTAAACCACGCCCTGAATCGAGTCGAGGTATCCCATGGTTATCTGGTTATTGGTGGGTTTCGCAGCTGCGATTGCCCTGGCGTATCGACAAGCCGCTGCCACCCTGTGGTTGGGCGCTGGCCTGGTCTGGTTGGCGATTGGTTACCTGTTCAACGTGGTGGCGGCGTTCGGCGCCACCGTCGCTGCGGTGCTGGTGGTGTTACCGGCGTTGCTGATGACCCTCAAACCGCTACGCCGCACGTTGTTGACCAGCAAGGCCCTCGGCCTGTTTCGTACGATCATGCCGGCGATGTCCGACACCGAACGCGCGGCCATCGAGTCCGGCACCGTGTGGTGGGACGCCGAGCTGTTCAGCGGCAAGCCCAACTGGCAGCGCCTGCTGCAAGCTGCGCCGGCCAGCCTGAGCGCGGAGGAGCAAGCCTTCCTCGACAATGAGGTGGAAACCCTCTGTGACATCGCCAACGACTGGGAAACCACCCAGGTCTGGCAGGACATGTCGCCCGAAGGCTGGCAGTACACCAAGGACGCCGGCTTCCTCGGCATGATCATTCCCAAGCAGTACGGTGGCAAAGGCTTCTCCCACTATGCGCATTCGCAGGTGGTGATGAAGCTGTCGACGCGCTGCTCGGCGGCGGCGATCTCGGTGATGGTGCCCAACTCCCTCGGCCCGGCCGAGTTGCTGTTGCACTACGGCACCGATGCCCAGCGCAACTACTACTTGCCGCGCCTGGCGCGGGGTGAAGACATCCCGTGCTTTGCGCTGACCAGCCCGTATGCGGGCTCGGACGCCGGGGCGATTCCCGACCTGGGCATCGTCTGCAAAGGCACGCATGAAGGCGAGGAAGTCCTGGGGTTTCGCGTGACCTGGGACAAGCGCTACATCACCCTGGGCCCGATCGCCACGGTGCTTGGCCTGGCGTTTCGCGCCGAAGACCCGGAAGGCTTGCTCGGCCAGCCCGGCTCGCTGGGGATCACCTGCGCGCTGATCCCGACGTCGCACCCAGGCGTCAACAGTGGCCGTCGCCACTGGCCGCTCAACGCGGTGTTCCAGAACGGTCCTACCACCGGCAAGGATGTTTTCATTCCGCTGGAGTGGGTAATTGGTGGTCGAGAACAAGTCGGCAATGGCTGGCGCATGCTGATGGAATGCCTGGCCGCCGGCCGCGCGATTTCCCTGCCATCGGCCAACGTCGGTCTGGGCAAGGTCGCGGTGCGCGGCACCACGGCCTACGCGGCGATGCGCAAGCAGTTCGGCCTGCCCATCGGCAAGTTCGAAGGCGTGCAGGCGCCGCTGGCGCGCATGGCCGGGCACTTGTATGCCTGCGATGCGGTGCGCAAGGTCTCGGTGGCGTCCCTGGACGCCGGTGAGAAACCGTCGGTGATCTCGGCCATCGCCAAGTACCACGTCACCGAACGGGCGCGGATTATCGTCAACGACGGCATGGACATCGTCGCCGGCAAGGGCATCTGCATGGGGCCCAATAACTTCCTGGCGCGCGCCTACCAGCAGAGCCCCATCGCCATCACGGTGGAAGGCGCGAACATCATGACGCGCTGCCTGATCATCTTTGGCCAGGGCCTTATCCGCTGCCATCCTTATGTGTTCCGCGAGATGGAAGCGGCGCGCCACCCGGACCGGCGCAAGGCCCTGGAAGATTTCGACAGCGCGATGTTCGGCCATATCAGTTTTGTGTTGGCCAATACCGTGCGTGCAGCGGTGCATTCCCTGACGGGCGGGCGGCTGATTTCCGCCCCGGCCAAGACCGACCCGGCGTTGGCGTCCTACTATCGCCAGGCTAATCGCCTGTCGGTGGTGCTGGCGCTGATTTCGGATATTTCCATGGGCGTGCTGGGCGGTGCCCTCAAGCGCAAGGAAAGTATTACCGGGCGCCTGGGCGATATTCTCTCGCAGCTGTACATCCTGTCCTGCGTACTCAAGCGCTTCGAGGACGACGGTCGGCCCCAGGCGGATTTGCCGCTGGTGCATTGGGCGGCGCAGGACGCGTTGTTGCGCGGCCATGAAGCGCTGGCCGAAGTGCTCGACAACTACCCGTCGAAAGCCGCCGCCGCAGTGGTGCGGAGCTTGAGTTTCCCGTTCGGCATTCCCCTGCACAAACCCTCGGATCGCCTGCTGGCCCAGGTGGCCGATGTGGTGCAGACCCCCGGCGAAACCCGCGACCGTCTGCTGGCCAATTCCTACATCCCGCGTCCGGAAATTGACAAGCTGGCCTACGGCGAACTCGGTTTCCGCCTGTTGCCGCAAGTCGAGCTGATCGATGCTCGCCTCAAGCCTGCGGTCAAGCAGGGGCTGATCGAGCCGATGCCGATCTCGGCCACGGCCTTCACCGCCTGGCGCGTCAAGGCGCGGGCGCTGGACCTGATCAGCGACGACGAAGACAGCTTGCTGGGGCGCTACGTGGAATACGCCGATCACGGCATCCAGGTGGACGATTTCCCGCAGGACTTCGGCTTGCTGGAGGCGTTGCAACAGCGCAAGCAAACGCTGGAACCGCCGGCAAAGCGCAAGTCCAGCCAGGGTGAAAACGCCTCGGTCAATTGAGTGGTACTGAATGAACACGCTCAGTGTGGGAGCTGGCTTGCCTGCGATGCAGGCGACTCGGTCTATCAGTCAAGCCGGGCCGCTGCCATCGCAGGCAAGCCAGCTCCCACATTGACCGGGTTTACAAGGCAGGAATGTGTTGTGAGTGGATCTATCTATGAGTGACAGCTATCTAGCGTTCGTCAGTTCTCCTTGGGGCCGCCGCCTGGCCGGGGCCATCGGTTTGCCCCAACCCTTGCCGTTGCAACGCCATCGCAGCGGCCAGCAAGGCCTCGCCAACCCGGTGATCCTGGCCGGGGCAGGGCGCCTGGCCGGCGAAGTGCAGCGCATTTTCGGCGACACCGACACGGTCACCGCCACTGCGGCCACGCTCAAGGCGCCGTCCACGGTGAAAGTGCAGGGCGCGGTGTTCGATGCCAGCGGCGTGACCGACCTGCAGCAACTCGACGAGCTGTATGTCTTCTTCCACGCCAACGCCAAGCGCCTCGGCCAGCACGGTCGCGTGGTGGTGCTCGGCACGGCGCCGGAACATTGCGCCGACTTGCCCCAGGCCATCGCGCAGCGCGCCCTCGAAGGCTTGGTGCGCTCATTGGCCAAGGAGTTGCGCCGGGCCATCACCGTGCAGTTGCTGTACGTGGCGCCGGGGGCGGAGGAGGCGCTGGACAGCAGCCTGCGGTTCTTCCTGTCGCGCCGGTCGGCCTATGTGTCCGGGCAAGTGGTGCGCCTGGAAGCCCCGGTGGACGGTCACGTCACGGTCAATTGGGACAAGCCCTTCGCCGGCCGCCGCGCGCTGGTCACGGGCGCGTCGCGTGGCATTGGCCTGGCCATCGCCCAAGTGCTGGCGCGTGACGGTGCCCATGTGGTCTGCGTGGACGTGCCCCAGGCCCACGACGCGCTGCAGCAAGCCGCCAGCAGTGTCGGCGGCTCGGCCCTGCCGCTGGATATCACCGCTGCCGATGCCACCGCGTTGTTGCATACGCATATCAGCCAATACGGCGCCTTCGATGTGGTGGTGCACAACGCCGGGATCACCCGCGACAAGACCATCGCGAAGATGACTGAGGCAGCCTGGCGCAGTGTGCTGGCGGTCAACCTCGAAGCGCCGTTGCAACTGAGCCAGGCGCTGCTCGACCATCAGGGCCTGAACGCTGGTGGGCGCATCGTGTGCGTGTCGTCGATTTCCGGCATCGCCGGCAACCTCGGGCAGAGCAACTACGCGACCTCCAAGGCCGGCGTGATTGGCCTGGTGCAAGGCCTGGCCCGGCAGGCAGCGGCGCAACAGGTGACGGTGAATGCCGTGGCGCCGGGGTTTATCGAAACCCAGATGACCGCAAAAATCCCGTTGATGATTCGCGAAGCGGGGCGGCGCATGAACTCGATGTCCCAGGGCGGCCAGCCGATCGATGTGGCCGAGACCATCGCCTGGCTGGCACACCCGGCATCCGGCGCCGTCAATGGCCAGGTCGTACGCGTGTGCGGGCAAAGCCTGCTGGGAGCCTGAGCCATGGACTACGTGACGCAGATCATCGACCCGCCACCCTCGCGCACCCGCCTGCTGCTGGATGGCGTGCGCGCCCTGCGCAAGCCCAAGCTCGACGGTGTGCCGGTGCTGCCCAAGGAGCGCCTGGTGCGCTCGGCGGTGGAGCTGAGCGCCACCGGCATTGCCGGCTATGGCCGTGCGTGTGGCTTTCGTCACGAGCAGGGGGTGCCGTTGTCCTACCCGCATGTGTTGGCGTTCCCGTTGCATCTGATGCTGTTGACCCGGCCGAGCTTCCCGTACCCGGCCAGCGGCATGGTGCACCTGGCCAACCGCATTCGGCAGCACCAGCGGTTGCACCCAGGCCAGGCGTTGCGCATCGAGGTGTACGCCGAGCGCTGGGTCGCGCACCCCAAGGGCCAGGCATTGAGCATCGCCACCCGTGCCTACAGTGCCGATGCGCTGGTGTGGGAAAGCGACAGCCTGTACCTGCGCCGCGACGTGAAGAACCCGCTCGGCGAGCCGTGGGGCGAGTCGCTGGAGTTGCCGGAAGAGGGCCTTTTGCGCACGCAACGCTGGGTATTGCCGGCCGACCTGGGCCGACGTTTCGCCAAGGTGTCGGGGGATTTCAACCCGATCCACACCTCGGTGATCGGCGCGAAAATCTTCGGTTTTCGCCGCGCCATCGCCCATGGCATGTGGACCCTTGGCCGAGCGCTCGCCGCCCAGCAGCCACCTGGAGGCCTGGACCAGGCCGAAGCCCATTGCGATTTCAAACTGCCGATCTACCTGCCCGGCCAGGTCGCCCTGTGGAGCCACCCCGTGACCGGCCCGCGCCGTGCATTCGAGGTGCGCAATGCCGCCGGCGACAAACCCCATATGCGTGGGCTCTTTATTTGGAAAGCCTTAGATGAGTGACTACAGCTTCAACCCGGCTCCGACCCGCCGCGTGGCGATCATCGGCGGCAACCGCATTCCGTTTGCCCGCTCCAACACCGTGTACGCCCATGACAGCAACCAGGATTTGCTGGTGGCAGCGCTGCAAGGCCTGGTCGACCGCTACAACCTGCACGGCCAGCGCCTGGGCGAGTTCGC
This sequence comes from Pseudomonas sp. GW821-FHT05D12, assembly GCF_059419825.1. Classification (NCBI taxonomy): domain Bacteria; kingdom Pseudomonadati; phylum Pseudomonadota; class Gammaproteobacteria; order Pseudomonadales; family Pseudomonadaceae; genus Pseudomonas; species Pseudomonas sp. GW821-FHT05D12. The sequence continues at coordinate 144,042 of NZ_JBWKSN010000010.1, forward strand.
CGCCGGCGCGGTGATCAAGCATTCGCGCGATTTCAACCTGGCGCGCGAGTCGTTGCTGTCCACCACGCTGTCGCCGCAAACCCCGGCCTACGACGTGCAACAAGCCTGCGGCACCGGCCTGGAAGCGGCGCTGCTGGTGGCGAATAAGATTGCCCTGGGCCAGATCGAAGTGGGCATCGCCGGCGGCGCCGACACCACCTCCGATGCGCCCATCGGCATCAACGAATCCCTGCGCCACACGCTGCTGGCGGCCAATCGCGCCAAGGGCATGGGCGACAAGCTCAAGGCATTGCTGAAAGTGCGCCCGTCGATGTTGTTCAAGCCGCTGCTCCCCCGTAACGGCGAGCCGCGCACGGGCTTGTCGATGGGCGAGCACTGCGAAGAAATGGCCAAGCGCTGGCAGATCAAGCGCCTGGCGCAGGACGAACTGACCCTGACCAGCCACCAGCGTCTGGACGCTGCCTATAAACGCGGCTTTTTCGACGACTTGATCAGCCCCCATCGCGGCCTGGCCCGCGACAATAACCTGCGTGCCGACGCGAGCCTGGAGAAGCTCGCCGGCCTGTCCCCGGCCTATGACCGGCAGAACGGCACGCTCACGGCGGGCAACTCCACGCCGCTCACCGATGGCGCCTCGGTGGTGTTGCTGGCCAGTGAAGAGTGGGCAGCGACCAATGGCTGGCCGGTGCTGGCCTACCTGCGCACTGGCGAAACGGCGGCGGTGAATTTTGTCGACGGCACCGAAGGCCTGCTGATGGCTCCGGCCTATGCAGTGCCGCGCATGCTCAAGCGCGAAGGGCTGAGCTTTGCCGACTTCGACTTCTTCGAGATCCACGAAGCCTTCGCCGCCCAGGTGCTGTGCACGCTCAAGGCTTGGGAGGACGCCGATTATTGCCGCGAGCGGCTAGGCTTGGAGACTCCGCTCGGCCCGATCGAACGCAGCAAAATGAACGTCAACGGCGGCTCGCTGGGCTGTGGTCACCCGTTTGCCGCCACCGGTGGCCGGCAGTTGGCGGCGCTGGCCAAGGCCATCCATGAGCGGGGTGGCGGCCGCGGCCTGATTTCGATCTGCGCGGCGGGCGGGTTGGGCATTACTGCCATCGTCGAAAAGTAGCTCTATCAAAAACAACAACAAGGAGACTGCCATGAACGCTGTAAGCCAGGAACAAACCGAACGGATCTGGTTGAACGCTTACCTGCCCGGCGTACCGGCAGACATCGATGCCGCTATCGAGGACTACCCGTCGTTGCGCGAGGTGTTCGTGGAGCATCTGGAGAAGTTTCGCGAGCGGGTTGCCTACGTCAGCATCGGCACCGAAATGACCTACGCCGACTGGCACGTGCAAGGCATTGCCTTTGCCGCCTGGCTGCAAGGCCAGGGCGTACAGCCGGGCGACCGCGTGGCGCTGATGATGCCCAACTGCTTGCAGTACCCGATCTGCCTGTTGGGCACGATCCTGGCCGGCGCGGTGGTGGTCAACGTCAACCCGCTGTACACCTCCCATGAGCTCAAGCATTTGCTCAAGGACAGCGGCGCCGAAACCGTGGTGATCTTCGAAAACTTCGCCCACACCCTGGAAAAAGTCATCGGCGGCAGCAGCGTCAAGCGCGTGGTGGTGGCGGCCATCGGCGATTTGCTCGGTACGCTCAAGGGCGCGGCGATGAACTTCATCCTGCGCCGCGTGCAAAAGCAGGTGCCCACGTTCAACCTGCGCGGCGCGGTGCGTTTCAATCAGGTGCTCAAGCAGGGCCGGGGGCTGAACCATTTTCCGGTGGGCATGCACCTTGATGACCTGGCGTTCCTGCAATACACCGGCGGCACCACGGGCGACGCCAAGGGCGTGATGCTCAGCCACCGCAATATCATTGCCAACCTGCTGCAGGCCAAGGCCTGGGTCGGCGATCAACTGGACCAGGACAAGCAGGAAACCAACGTCACCCTGCTGCCGCTGTACCACATCTTTTCGCTGACGGTGAACTGCCTGATGTTCATGTGCCTCGGCGGGCGCAACATCCTCATCGCCAACCCGCGGGATGTGAAGCGCGTGCAGATGATCCTGCGCAAGGAGCGCTTCAACGGGATTGCCGGGGTCAATACGCTGTTCAATGGCTTGCTGGAAAACCCGGAGTTCTGCGCGCGGGACTTTTCCGACCTGCGCATGGTGATCGCCGGTGGCATGGCCACGCACACGGCAGTGGCCAAGCGCTGGAAGGAAGTCACCGGGCTGCCGATCATCGAAGGCTACGGCCTGACCGAGTGTTCGCCGGTGGTGAGCATCAGCCCGATCAACATCGCCCGCATGCGCGAGATGGACTTCACCGGTAGCATTGGCGTGCCGTTGCCGTCGACCTGGGTGCGGTTTGTTCGCGAAGACGGCGAGCTGGCCGAACTCGGCGAGCAGGGCGAACTGCAAGTGCGCGGCCCGCAGGTGATGCAGGGTTACTGGCAGCGGCCGAAGGAAACCGCCGAGGTGCTGGATGCCGAAGGCTGGCTGTCGACCGGTGATATCGGGGTGATGGATGAGCGCGGTTATATCCGCCTGGTGGACCGCAAGAAAGACATGATCCTGGTCTCGGGCTTCAACGTGTACCCGAATGAAATCGAGGACGTGGTGGCCTTGCACCCCGGCGTCGGGGAAGTCGCGGCGATTGGCGTGGAAGATGGCGTGACCGGCGAGAAGGTCAAGATCATCGTGGTGCGCAAGGACCCGAACCTGACCCAGGAACAGATCCTCGCCCATTGCCGTGAATACCTGACGGGCTACAAGATGCCGAAGTATGTGGAATTCCGAACCACGGAATTGCCGAAAACCACCGTCGGCAAAGTCCTGCGCCGCGCCTTGCGGAGCTGAAGGTCCGGCCCCCCAGTAGGAGCTGGCTTGCCCGCGATGGCGAGCGTGACAGATATACCGCTATCGCAGGCAAGCCAGCTCCCACATTTGGGGTGTATTCCAAGGTTGGAACCGGGTTGTGTCGTTGGTAGAAATGTGGGCGTAGCACCGCGAATCCCAAGCCGAACAACGGTCAAAACTGTGGGAGCGGGCTTGCCCGCGAAAGCGGTGTTTCAGTCAATGAATAGGGTGACTGATCCAGCGCCTTCGCGAGCAAGCCCGCTCCCACATTTAGCTTGCAATCCAAGGTTGGAACCGGGTTGTGCCGTCGGTGAAACTGTTAGTGCAGCACTCCGGATTCCAAGTCCGAACAGTGATCAAAGTGTGGGAGCGGGCTTGCTCGCGAAAGCGGTGTGTCAGTCAATGAATAGGGTAACTGATCCAGCGCCTTCGCGAGCAAGCCCGCTCCCACATTTGGGGTGTATTCCAATGTTCAAACCGTGTCCACTGTTACCCAGCGTTCCTCACGGGCAGCGACGCGAATCGCGGTGGCCAGCCGCTCCACTGCCCACGCGGCGTCAAAGTCGGTGCCGTCCGCCCCCTGGCCCGCCACGGCCATGATTAACTCCTGGACTTCCAGCGTCTTCAGTTCGTTGTAACCCAATTGGTGCCCGGCCGCCGGGCTGAACGCTGCGTAGCCGGGCAGGGCGGGGCCTGCCAGCAGGCGCTGGAAACCGTCCTGGCCGGCACGGCACAGGCGCAGTTCGTTCAAGCGCTCCTGGTCGAAGGCCAAGGTGCCCAGGGTGCCGCTGATCTCGAAACTCAGGTGGTTCTTGTAGCCATGCTTGAGCCAACTGCTGCTCACCGTGCCGCGCGCGCCATTGGCGAAGCGCAGCAGGGCATGCACCTGGTCGTCCACCGCGATGGCTTTGCGCTCATCGCTGCCGTGTACCGCAGGGCGCTGGGCGTGGACGGTCTGGGTGTCGGCGCACACGCTGGCCACATCGCCCACCAGATAGTGCGCCATCGACAGCAAGTGGCTGCCCAGGTCCGCCAGCGCGCCGCCGGCATGCGCCACTTCGCAGCGCCATGACCACGGCGACGCCGGGTCGGCCATGAAGTCTTCGCTGAACTCGCCCTGGAAGCTGATGATTTCGCCGAGATCGCCGTTGGCAATCATCCGCCGAGCCAGGCCGATCATCGGGTTGTGCTGATAGTTGTAGCCGACCCGCGTCACCACCCCGGCCGCACGGGCGGCGCGGCGCATGGCGTCGGCCTGTTCGAGGCTGACGGCCAGCGGTTTTTCGCAGTACACCGCCTTGCCGGCCGCAATTGCGGCCATGGCCATGGGGTAATGCAGGTGGTTGGGGGTGGTGATGGCCACGACATCGACGGCAGGATCATCGATCAGCGCCTGCCAGTCGCCGTGGGCCTGGGCGAAACCCCAGGCCTTGGCGCAGCGCTGGGCGCGCTCGGTATCGGCATCGGCCAGCGCGGCCAGCTTGAGGTGTACCGGCAGGTCAAATACCGCCCGGGCGTTATTGAATGCCAGGGCATGGGCGCGGCCCATGAAGCCTGTGCCGATCAAGCCGATTCCGAGTTCACGCATAGCCGTGGTCCTTTGGTTTATTGTTTTCAGGTAGCTATTAATGGAATAAAAATTCTCATAATTCAAGATATGGAATAAAAATTCATTGAGCGGGTGGTTGATCGTTCCCACGCTCTGCGTGGGAATGCAGTCCTTGACGCTCCGCGTCACTCCTCACGCCTCGGCAGCGGTAAACGATCAATCAGTGCGACTGATGGCGCCATATTCAGCACGTGGCCAAACGCCGCCAGTTAACAAAAGATAACGTAGCGCCGATTGTCAGACGATTCGAAAGCCCGATAGGATGGCCCCTGCTTCCTTCAGGCGCTCTAGATTGCAGGTTTCAGGCGCCAGGAAGGCAAGACGACCTAACAATAATAAATCGGGAGAAAGGTCTATGAGTGAGCCTGTCATGGGTTGGGTTGTTTGCCGCCCACGCGCCGCACGCAAGGTTGCGTTGCTGGCCGCAGCGCTCTCGCTGTTTGGGGCAGTCGCGTTGCCGACTGTCGTCCAGGCCGCCAGCGATACCACTTTTGCGATTGAATCCCCCAAGGCCGCCAAAGGCCTGATGATCGATGTCGTCCATGCCGGCAAGCGCCTGGTGGCCGTCGGTGATCGCGGGCATATCCTCTATTCCGATGACCAGGGCAGTACCTGGACCCAAGCCAAAGTGCCTACCCGGCAGCTGCTCACGGCGGTGTTTTTCGTCGATGACAAGCACGGCTGGGCAGTCGGCCATGATGCACAGATCCTCGCCAGTGCAGACGGCGGCGCGACCTGGACCCAGCAATACCAGGACCTCAAGCGCGAAGCACCATTGCTCGACGTGTGGTTCAAGGATGCCGAGCACGGCCTGGCCGTGGGCGCCTACGGTGCGCTGATCGCGACCGACGACGGCGGCAAGACCTGGGCAGACGTCAGCGATCGCCTCGACAACGAAGACCAGTTCCACCTCAACGCCATTGCGCACATCAAGGACGCCGGCCTGTTTATCGTCGGCGAGCAGGGCAGCATGTTCCGCTCCAGCGACGACGGCCAGACCTGGGAAAAGCTCGAAGGCCCCTACGAGGGCTCGCTGTTTGGCGTGATCAGCACAGCGCAGCCGCAGACCCTGTTGGCCTACGGCCTGCGCGGCAATCTCTACCGCTCTACCGATTTCGGCAGTACCTGGGAGCAGGTTGAACTGCCGGCGGCACGCGGTGCGCTGGAGTTTGGCCTGTCGGGGGCGACCTTGCTCGACGACGGATCGCTGGTGGTGGTCGGCAATGGCGGCAGCGTGGTGGTCAGTCATGACGACGGCCAGACCTTCAGCGTGTTCAATCGCCCGGACCGCATTTCCCTCTCGTCGGTGACGGCAGCAGGCAATGGCAACTTGATTCTGGCCGGGCAGGGTGGCGTGCGTGTTGCCACTGCGACTGGCGCTGAACTGGCAAAACAATAAAAAAGGCGGGGAAAGAATGAGCAGTCATCACAACGATAAAGCGACCTTTCTTGAGCGCCTGATCTTCAACAACCGTCCGGCAGTGATCGTGATCTGCCTGCTGGTGAGTATTTTCCTGTTCTGGCAGGCGACGCTGATCCGCCCGTCCACCAGCTTTGAAAAGATGATCCCCCTCAAGCACCCCTTCATCGAAAAAATGATGGAGCACCGCAACGACCTGGCCAACCTGGGCAATACCGTGCGCATCTCGGTGGAGGCCAAGGACGGTGACATCTTCACCAAGGAGTACATGGAGACCCTGCGGCAGATCAACGACGAGGTGTTCTACATCTCCGGCGTCGACCGCTCGGGCCTCAAGTCGCTGTGGAGCCCCAGCGTACGCTGGACCGAAGTGACCGAAGAAGGTTTTGCCGGCGGTGAAGTGATCCCGCAGAGCTACAACGGCTCGCCGGAAAGCCTCGACCAACTGCGCAACAACGTGCTCAAGTCCGGCCAGGTCGGGCGCCTGGTGGCCAACGATTTCAAGTCGAGCATTGTCGACATTCCGCTGCTGGAGTCCTACCCGGACCCGCAGGACCAGGGCAAGCTGCTGGCCCTGGACTACCAGAAGTTTTCCCACGAGCTTGAGGACAAGATCCGCACCAAGTTCCAGGAACAGAACCCCAACGTGCAGATCCACATCGTCGGCTTCGCCAAGAAGGTCGGTGACCTGATCGACGGGTTGATCATGGTGGTGCTGTTCTTCGGCGTGGCCTTTGTCATCACGCTGATCCTGCTGCTGTGGTTCACCAACTGCCTGCGCAGTACCATCGCGGTGCTCAGCACGACGCTGGTGGCGGTGGTCTGGCAACTGGGGCTGATGCACTTTTTCGGTTTCGGCCTCGACCCGTATTCGATGCTGGTGCCGTTCCTGATTTTCGCCATCGGGATTTCCCATGGCGTGCAGAAGATCAACGGTATCGCCCTGCAGTCCAGTGAGGCCGACAACGCGCTGACGGCCGCACGCCGCACCTTCCGGCAACTGTTCCTGCCGGGCATGATCGCGATTCTCGCCGACGCGGTGGGCTTCATCACGCTGCTGATCATCGACATCGGCGTGATCCGCGAACTGGCCATCGGCGCCTCCATCGGCGTGGCGGTGATCGTGTTCACCAACCTGATCCTGTTGCCGGTGGCGATCTCCTATGTCGGCATCAGCAAACGCGCGATTGCCAAGAGCAAAAAGGACGCCAACCGCGATCACCCGTTCTGGCGCCTGCTGTCGAATTTCGCCAGCGCCAAGGTCGCGCCGGTGTCCATCGTACTGGCGCTGATCGCCTTCGGTGGCGGCCTGTGGTACAGCCAGAACCTGAAGATCGGCGACCTGGACCAGGGCGCCCCGGAACTGCGTCCGGACTCGCGCTACAACAAGGACAACAACTTCATCATCAACAATTACTCCACCAGCTCCGACGTGCTGGTGGTGATGGTCAAGACCAAGGCCGAAGGCTGCTCGCGCTACGAAGCCATGGATCCCATCGACCAGTTGATGTGGAAGATGCAGAACACCGAAGGCGTGCAATCGGCGATCTCGCTGGTGACCGTGTCCAAGCAGATGATCAAGGGCATGAACGAGGGCAACCTGAAATGGGAAACCCTGTCGCGCAACCCCGACGTGCTCAATAACTCCATCGCCCGTGCCGATGGCCTGTACAACAACAATTGCTCGCTCGCCCCGGTGCTGGTGTTCCTCAACGACCACAAGGCCGCGACCCTCGATCGCGCCGTGCATGCGGTGCAGGACTTCGCCAAGGAGAACAACAAGGACGGGCTGGAATTCCTGCTCGCTGCCGGTAACGCCGGGATCGAGGCCGCCACCAACGAGGTGATCAAGGAGGCCGAGCTGACCATCCTGATCCTGGTCTACCTGTGCGTGGCGACCATGTGCATGATCACCTTCCGTTCCTGGGCGGCGACCCTGTGCATCGTGCTGCCGCTGGTGCTGACCTCGGTGCTGGGCAACGCGCTGATGGCGTTCATGGGTATCGGCGTCAAGGTCGCGACCTTACCGGTGGTAGCGTTGGGCGTGGGGATTGGCGTGGACTACGGCATCTACATCTACAGCCGCCTGGAAAGTTTCCTGCGTGCAGGGTTGCCGTTGCAGGAAGCCTATTACCAGACGCTCAAGTCGACCGGTAAAGCCGTGTTGTTCACCGGCCTGTGCCTGGCGATTGGCGTGTGCACCTGGATCTTCTCGGCGATCAAGTTCCAGGCCGACATGGGCCTGATGCTGACCTTCATGCTGCTGTGGAACATGTTCGGTGCGCTGTGGCTCCTGCCAGCACTGGCGCGCTTCCTGATCAAGCCCGAGAAGCTCGCAGGGCAGAAGGGCAACTCGCTGTTTGCCCATTGAGGCAGGACTTGGGGCTAGCAGGCTTCATGTGGAGAGTGGGATTGGTTGTGGCTAGCGGGCTTCATGTGGAGAGTGGGATTGGTTGTGGCTAGCGGGCTTCTTGTGGAGAGTGGGATTGGTTGTGGCTAGTGGGCTTCATGTGGAGAGTGGGATTGGTTGTGGCTGGTGGGCTTCATGTGAAAAGTGGGATTGGTTGTGGCTAGCGGGCTTCATGTGGAGAGTGGGATTGGTTGTGGCTGGTGGGCTTCATGTGAAAAGTGGGATGGTTGTGGCTAGCGGGCTCCTTGTGGTGAGCGGGCTTGCCCGCGTTGGGCTGCGTAGCAGCCCCTTTCCCACACACTGCGGTTTGCCTGAAACAACGCGGCGGATGGAGTGGGGGCGCTGCGCACCCCAACGCGGGGCAAGCCCGCTCGCCACAACAGCCCTGCCCATCACAACGGTTCTGTTCATCACAAGAGGACTGCTCATCACAACAGTCCTGCTCATCACAGGAGGCCTGCTCGCCAGCGTTTCCCCTCAAGGCGCGAGCGGAGAGTGGGATTGGTTATGGCTAGCAGGCTTTATGTGGAAAGTGGGATTGTTGTGGCTAGCGGGCTTCTTGTGGTGAGCGGGCTTGCCCCGCGTTGGGCTGCGCAGCAGCCCCTTTTCCACACACTGCGGTTTGCCTGGAACAACGCGGCGGATGTAGTGGGGGCGCTGCGCACCCCAACGCGGGGCAAGCCCGCTCACCACAACAGCCCTGCTCACCACTACAGTCCTGCCCATCACAAGAGGACTGCTCATCACAGCAGTCCTGCCCATCACAAGAGGACTGCTCATCACAACAGTCCTGCCCATCACAAGAGGACTGCTCATCACAACAGTCCTGCTCATCACAAGGGGATTGCTCATCACAGAAGGCCCGCTCGCCAGCCTTTTCCCTCAAGGCGCGAGCGGCAGGAACCAGCGCTCGGCCAACGCCTTCCCCAGCAAGCCGCGGTGCACGTCCACCACTGCCTGCGGGCTTTGCGCGCGGGCCAGTTGCGAGTAGTAACTCACCTTGCGTTGCTCACGGGTTTTCAGGTGGGCGGCGGTGTAGTGGGCCTTGGGTGTATCGGCCGCCGGGTAGTGGAAATGGGCGTACCACAAGGGATAGCCTCCCGCGTCGTTGACGGCGTATTCCTGCACAAAATCCCGACGCTCGCCGCGAAGTTGAATGCGCTCTCCGAGTAGCGCCATGTGCGCGCGCTTCTGTTCGATCAGATACTCCAGATTACCGTGCGTCGGCGGCAGTTCCAGGCTCAGTTGAATGCGCAGCGCCTGGCCACGCTCATTCAGGCGTACCGCCGCCTGGCGCATGTCATTTTCCAGGGCCAGGTCGGCCGGTGCTCGGGCCTCCGCGGGTTGGGCCTGGATCGCCAGATGCAGTTCGGTCGCCAGCTTGTCGTAGCGCACCGACTCGTGCAGCAGCACCTCCTGGACTTCCTGCGGGTGTCGCGAGACTTTCTTGTACTGCTCGCCGCGCTGCAGGTGTTCCTCGAGCATGCCCAACAGTTTGCGAGCCTCGCCCTTGACCAGGCTCAAACTGCGCGGCACGCCTGGCGAGCGCGGTGGCGTCGCGTCCTTGAATTCGATCCATTGCTCGCCCCGCTGTGAATAGGTGCCAAACACTTCACCGGTGAGCTGCGAACGAAGCTCGACAGTTTCCAGGGTACCCACGGGTTTGACCTCGCCGATAAACGTGCCTTTTTTCGCCGTGCGAATAACTTTTTTCTGCACTTTGCCGGCGACTATCGGCGGGCGTCGGCTCGGGCGCGGAGCGGGTTGGGCAGCGGGTTTGATTTCACTGGCGAGCTGCTTGGCGGCTTCCTGGTACAACCCCTCAACCAGCTTGACCAGCTTGGCGAAATACTCACCGTCCAGTTCGTCGATATTCACGATGCCGACCCCTTGCAAGGAGTCCAGGCCGCGGCCGTAATGCTCCACCAGGCTTTCGAGCACATTGATGCGTTCCTCGGCTGTCACCTCAAGCTCGTTCAGCTCGCTGTGGGTGCGCAAGTGCTCCTGCAGCGGCTCAAGGATATCGATCATGACGGTGACCAAGGGGTGCCCTGGGTGTTTATGGGTCATCAGCTCGAAATTGCGCATCAGCAGATCCTTGACCGCCAACGCACTGATTTCCTGAGGGCGATCCAGCGTCAGGCGGCGGTAGTGGTCGCTGCCGTCGTCGCCTAGCTTGAACAGTTCGTCGAGGTAGCGATCACGCAGTTCAAGCCAGTGGATCGAGCGTTCATTGATGGCAATCAGGCTGCGCACAAACTGTTGATACGCGGCGAAGTCGCCGAGCACGGCCTCGGCCAGGCGCGGCGCTTTGGCCATGAAGTGAGCGTGGGAGCGATACAGCGCGCCACGATCCTTCTCGGCCACCACCACATGCTTGCGCGCATTGTTGACCATGTTTTCCAACAGGCCTGCGACGGAATGCGGCGGCAGGGGGATGTTCAATTCGTTGCGCTCTTTCAGGCTGTCCAGTTGCTGCTGGTAGTCCCGGGTCTGCTCTTGCAGGGCCGTGTCGAATCGCTGGCGGCTGTCAGCCGCTTGCGCTTCGCTGAAGCGTGGGTCTTCGGCGGTGCGGGTCATGACCCCCAGGATAATATCGATTCGCTTTTGCTGGTCCGCCTGGCCCTGGACGAACCGTTCATAGTTGTCCTGCAGCTCGCGGATGCGCTGCGCACGCCGTTGGCGATCGGCGGCAATCCGCTTGGTTGGCATGCCGCCGCGCAGGTGCAGGCGCGTGTCCACCGACCACACGCCGTGTGCATCGCTGCGCAGGTAAGGGCCATACACTTCGGCATCGCCCGGCATCACCACACGGGTTTCGCCCTGCGGCTCCAGGCTGACCTGCAACCACTCGCCGTTGGCTAGCGCATACCACCGGTTTTCGACCCCATAGAGCCCGCGTCGCGGCCCGTTCAATACTGGTTGGGGCAGGGGCGACGGCCGCGGCGCCTTGAACGTCGCGAGACGGCTGCGCTGGGCCGGGGTCAGGCGCTGGCGTGCCTGCGCAAAGCCGAAATCCAGCACCGTGCTGTGTTTCTGCGCCAGCGCCCCGGCCAGCAGGACGGCGCCTTCACGAATGCTCGGTGCGGCTGGTTGCGGCCATTGCTCCGCGACCCACGGGGTGAGGGCCGAGGGCAGCGCCTGCGCCCTGAGGCCGACTGCCAGCGGTGCCGGTGTCGGCACCACCACGGGAGCGGCCTCCAGCAACAGCAGCCCGAGGTTGAGCAGCAGGTCGACAGTGGCCAGCTCCCGTGCGTGCGGGTCCGTGGCGGCCAGCGCCGGAATGTCCTGACCCAGGCTGGCCATCAGCCCCAACAGCCAGCCGGTGAGCATGGCCGGCCCGCGCAGCAGGGGCAGCAGCAGGTTGCCGAACAACAGGCTGCTGCCTTCGCGCAGCACCTGCCAGCGGCTTTCGCTGTTGGACACCGACGCGCGGTCGGCTTGTTGCACCAGCGCCCTCGCATGATCGCTGAACAGGTAGGTCATCAGGCGTCCGGTCACCAGGCATTGCTGCAGTTCGTCGTTGATGCCATCAGCGGACAACGTCGCCGGTGTCGGTGTGCCCAGGGTCGAGAACTCATCGCCCTGGCCGAAGCGTACGTAGTGGGGCTCGCGAAACCCGCCATTGGCGTAAATCGGCCGGGCCGTGTCACTCAGCCAGGTCAACACGCTGTCCTGCAAGGGCCCAGGTTCGGCGATGGCTTCAAACAACGCCTCGCGGCTGGCAAATTCCTGCAAGGCTTCGGCGTACAGCGGTCGGTACAGCACATGAGGACCGAGGGCGGTGTCGCGGGCTTCGATCAGGTACATGGCGCTGACCGGGTCCGGCTGGGCGCCGGGCATTTGCAGCAGCGCCAGGTGACGGATCACCACCGGATTCTGATCGACCTGCTGGTCGGCGGCTGCCGGCTCCATCACGGCGGCGACCAGGCGCGCACCCTGGGGGCTCAGCCCGGCTTGCTGTTTCAGGCTCAATTCCAGTGCCAGCAGCGGCAGTTGCACGGCTTGCTGCGCGGCGAACAGCGCTTCGCGCTGGCGTGCCTCGGGACTGTCGCCGAGTAACCGGGTTTCGAGCAGGCGTGGGTAGTGCTGGCCAATGTCTACGCGTTCCACCAGGCCGCCGGTGCCCATCAGGTAGTCGGCGGTCAGCCACGCCGGCAAGGGCAGGCCTTGCCGGTTGGCGAGGGTCACGCTGGCGCTGGGACGGCTGGACAGGTTGTCGATCGCCAGCTCGGTCAGGCTCACGCGTTCGTGGCGGATGATCCCGGCGGTGCCTGGGTAGCCGGCGGCCACGGAGAAGGTCAGCAGCAGGTCGTCGGGGTGCAGGGCCGCGACCGACGGCGGCGTCGGCGCGTGATTGGCAAAGGTCACGGCATCCCCTTGCAGCGCTTGCAACAGCGCGTTGACGGTGTAGGTGCGGATGTCGTCGATATCGCTGAGCACGGTACGGCCCGCCGCGCGCTGTTTGGCGGTGGCCAGTGCCAGGGTGTAGCGGCGGTAAGCGGCCTGGTCGTCGGCGCTGGCGCTTTGCAGCCAGGCCGGCAAGTGGGTGCGCAAGGTTGCCAGGGCAGGCGCGGCCGGCGCGTCGCGGAAGAATCGCCCAGGGTCAGTGATGTCGTTATACAGCGTCTGCCACACCCTGAAGGGCTGGCCGGTCGGCAGGCTCAGGTTGCCGAGGTCTTCGAGTTGGTGATTGAGGATCAACGACGCCTGGTGCTCGAAGAGATCGCCGTCGATTTCGTAGCGTTGCAGCAGGATATCCTCGACCTGGTACTGACGCCCCAGGCGTTGGCCCACGGCCTGGATCAGCACATCCACGCTGGCGAACGTCTCGATACCCGTCTGCGGGCTGCACAGCAGCACCGACGTCTTGCCATTCAGCGCGCGGGCCAGCAACAGGTCCGGGCCGAGCAGGCTGACGCTGCGCGCCGCATCCTTGAGGGTGGCTTGCAGCCCGTAGGCGTACACCGCACGGTCGCCATGGAGGGTGAGACGGTCCTCGCGCTCAGGGTTGGTCAACACCTGGTCGAGGGTCTCGCGGGCCGTTTGATCCAGCTCGGCCTGGCGCAGGGCGGCGACGCGCAGGGTGTCCTTCAACACGTCGGCCAGCCAGCGCCAGTGGCCGGCATCCCAATAGGCGGCGAGGGCGTTTTGCAGTGCGATGCTCAAGGTCTGGGGGATCTCGCCAATCAGCGTGGCGATGACCTGCATATCGAGTTTTTCCGGGGTCAATCCCGGCAGTTTCAGGCGCTTGGGCGGCTCGTCGGAGAGGTACCAGGCCAGGCTGCCGACATCCTTGAAGTCCAGCGGCACGCCGCTGGCCAGGGCGTCATGCACCACCGGCATAAACGGTTGCAGCAGCCAACTGCGGCGTTGCGGCCTGGCCAGCCGCGTGCGGCTCAGGTCCAGCGTCAGGGTCGGGTACCGCTCGCCAAGGGCGGTGGCGAGTTGCTGGCGAATCACGCTTTCCAGCGTCGGGCGATCAGCGAAGCGCGCGCTGACGGCGTGCGCGATAGAGTCAGGGGATTGCATACACATCCTTTTGGCAATTCGATGCCATTCATGGCGGGTTCTAGGCAGGGAGCAGGCTCAGGAACAGGCGTTGGTCGAGTGGCGGGGTGATCGGGTTGTACACATCACGCACGATGGCGCGGTTGTCGTTTCCGGCCTGGGCGAGCAAGTCCTTGAAGGTGATAAAGCGGTGTTCGGGACGCTTGAGATGGGCCTTGGTGTACTCAGCCGCCGGCACACCGGCACGCGCGTAGTGAAAGTGTGCGTACCAGAGCACCGTGAGCGCGTTTTTCTCGCGTACCGCAAACTCGGTCACGTAGTCGCCGGCCGCGGTGCGTTGCGGGCCATGGACCAGGCCGATATCCACGGCGGCGTGGATGCGCAGGTAGTCGATATTTGCCTGGCGGGGCCGCTGGGCCTTGAGCCCTTCGATGCAGTGTTGCCGGCCCTGGGTGCGCAATTCGCCGGCACGTGTGCGCAAGCGCTCGACCGTCTGTGGCTCCTGGTGCTGCCGCTGGATCTCATCGGCAATCGACTCGATGCGCTGGGCCTGATACTGGAGCATGTCGTCCCAGTCGCGGGGATTGAGGTCGTCGCGGCGTTGCGGGTCCTTGAGTTTGTTCTTCTGGAACTTGATGGAGCGCTCGATCGCGCCGACTTCCTCCAGCAACTGCTGGGACTGGGTACGCAAGCTGGCCAGGGAGCGGGTAGCAGGCTTTTCCGCCGGGCGGCTCGGCGGCGCGTCGACGATCTCGACCCAACCTTCTCCCGGATGTTCGATGAACCGGCCGCTGGGCTGTTGAGTGATCGGGTTGCGAGTGATGATGGTGGGGAAAGGCGTATCTGCGTCAGGCGCTTGCAGCTCACCTACCAGTGCGCCCTTGTCCCGGGACTTGAACACGCGTTTTCCGGGAACGGCAATTTTCAGCGGCTTGAACACTCCCGTTTGCGGCGGCAGGAACTCATCCTCGCGCAGTACATCGGCCAAGTCGGCCTCGGCCGCGCTGCGTACCGTTTCGAGGCGTTCGATCAGCAGCGGCATATAGCGCGGGATGATCAACGGGGAATTGATGTCCATCAGCGCGCGGTAGACCTGCAGGCGGTGGCTGTAATGGTCAATCAGGTTGAGCAGCACCGCCTTGCGTTCGGCGACGGTGAAGCCCTCGGTGGCCAGCAGGTCAAGGTGGGTGTTCACCCTTGAGGACTCGACGGTGTGCAGCAGTCGCTGGTTCTGGAAGAAATACAATTCCTCGGCGGTGTGCGGTTCGAATGTCAGGTCGATGCTCAGCAGTGCCAGCAGGTCGAGGGTTTCCAGGGTCGCGGTTACGCGGTTGTAGAAGCGTCGGGCAGGCACTCCACTGAGGTACTTGTAGCGCTCTGCGGGCCCGCTCTTGAGATCACCCGCGAGTGTTTCGAGCGCATTCTCGATGTCGAGCACCGCCTTGAAATGGCGCTCGCTGGCGGCAAAGTTGGTTTGCACCAGATCATAGACATAACGGATGGCTGCTGTGTCGCCCGGCCTGCCGGCCAGTTCAACCAGGGATTCACCCTGGTCAGAGAAAAAGGTGCTGCGGTGCAAGGCGTCCGTGAAGGCGATGTGTAACTCATCACTAGCCAGCATGCTCGTGTAGACCTCCTGCGCATTGGCTTCATAGTCGAACTTGCCGTCCGCCACCTTGATTTTCCGGTAGGCCTCCAGCAGGTCGCGGCGATGCTGCTGTTGGGGGCCGGCGGTACGTTCGAAGCGTTCCAGCAGCACCTGGAAGCTCACCTTGGCGCGGGCCCTGGAACGGGCGGTGGCGGCGTGCGCCTGGATAAGCACCGGGTTCTCGGGCGCGGCCCGCAGGGCTGTGTGGGCAACCAGCAACTGCTGGTCGAGTGATTCAAGCAGGGCCTTGGCGGGGAATATCCCGTCGACAAAGCTCAGTTGCTCACGACTGACCGCCGCTATAAGGCCCTCAATGCGTTTGGCGTGCTCGTGTGCTTGTGCGCGTTGTTCTTCAATCTGCACCAGTTTGGCCTTGAACCGGTTCTTGGGCCCGCCACCACGCAGTTTCAGCCCCAGGTCCAGCGACCAATGGCCCTGGCCGTCGGTCTTGAGTTCAAAGCCCGGATGCTCAGGTTTTTGCGGATGCACGATAAATAACGCGTCGGTTTCGGCTTGGATGTTCACCTCGAACAGCAAGCCGCCCACTGAGGCATGCCAGCGTCGGTCGATGCTGTACAGCCCTCGGTGCGGACCAATCTCTACGGGCGTCGGCGGCGGCACGGGCCACGCCACATTGAGTTCGCGCAGGGCGTCCAGCAGGCGCCGACGCGAGGCATCCCGGGCGTTGGAATGGATAAAATCCACCAGGGTCTGGTCGCCCGCCACCGGTTCGGATGGCAGGCCGATGGGGCCGTGCTCGATCAGCGTGGGGGCCGACGGCGCAGAGGCCGGGCGGCGCAGGGCGGCGAGGGGCAAGGTCGGCTCGCCCGGCGTGCGCGTGGGCAGGCGTGGCGCGGTGTCGGTGGGCGAGGCCGCGTGCAGCACCAGCAGGCCGATATTGAGCAACACATCGACCCAGGCCAGTTCCCGCGCGGCCGCGTCATCACTCTGCAGGCCGCTGAGGTCGTGCTTGAGGCTGACCGCCAATTGCAGGATCCAGCCCACGGCCATCGCCGGGCCGCGCAACAGCGGCATCAACAGCGCGTTGAACAGCAACCAGCCGCCCTCCAGCAGCACGGCCCAGCGGCTTTCGGCATTCGACACCGAGTCGCGATCGGCCAGGTCCACCAGGGCCCGGGCATTGCTGCCGTAGAGGTATTGCAGCAGGTTGCCGGTCGCCAGTGATTGCGCGAGCGAGCCTGGCACTTCGCCGCCGTTGAGGTCCTGCGCCAACTGCGCGGGCGGTGGTGCGGGCCACTGTACGGTGTCGTCGCCCTGGCCGAAGCGCAGGATATGCGGGCTCTGAAAGCCGCCGTGGCTATAGATCGACCGCGTCTTGTCCGGCAGCCAGGCCAGCACACTGTCTTGCAGGGCGCCAGGCTCGGCAATCGCGTCGAACAATGCCTGGCGACTCGCGAACTGGTGCAGCGCGTCCGGGTACAACGGTCGATAGAGCAGATGCGGGCCATTGCCCTGGTCTCGAGGCTCGATGATGAACATGCTCGCGACGCTGTCCGGCCGCGCGTCGGGCGTGCGCACGAAGGCCAGCGGGCGGATCACGATGTCCTGGCCCTCTACCACCCGGCCGGGTGCGCTGCGCTGCAACACGGCCTTGATGTAGCGATAACCCTGGAAGGTCAGGCCGTGCTCCTGGCGAATCGCCTGTTCCAGCGCCTGGCGTGGCAGCTGCACGCTCAGTTGCTCGCCAAACAAGGCTTCGCGCCGGCGTATGTCAGGGCTGTCCCCCAGCAGCCACTCGCGGATTTTTGCCGGGTAATGGCGGCCAATGTCCACCTGGCGAATCAGCCCCGGCGTGCTGTGGACTACGCCCTTTTCCCCGAGCACATAATCCTCGTTGAACCAGGCGGGCAGGGCGGCACCCGAAGTGTCGCGCACGCTCATGCGGCCCTGCGGCGCAGCGGCGAGGTTGTGGATGGCCAGTTCGGTCAGGCTCATGCTCACCGGCGCCAGGTAGCCGCTGTGCAGGTCGCCTACCGGGACATGGAAGGTCAGTTGCAGGTTTTCCGGTTCCACGCTGGACTCGGGATGATCGCGGCGTATCTGCTCGCGCAGGGTGCGCACGGTGAAGGCCTGCAGGCTCTCGACGCCGTCGAGGAACGATGCGCCAGCGTTTTCTCGCTGCACTCGCGCCTGGTCCACCAGCCCCTGGCGATAGGCAAAGCGCTGGTCGGCACTGGCCGCCTGCAGCCAGTCCGGCAGCGCCGCCTGGAGACGCGCCTGGTGCGTCGGGTCGGGGACCGGGGTGGCGAGGAAGGCCGGTACCGGGTCGGTGGCGTCGGCGAAGCGTTGCTCCAGGGCGCGTACACCGTCAGTGGCCGGCAAACGGAGGGCGTCGAGGTCGTCCAACTGCTGGTTCAGCAGCAAGGCGGCCTGGATATCGAAGAGGTTGCCATCGGGCTCGTAGTGCTTGACCTGGATCTTCTCGGCCAGCAACGCGGCGGCCAGGCGTTGACCCCAGGCCTGGTTGAACGCGTCCACTGAGGCAAAGTTTTCAACGTTGCCCGAGGCCTGGCACAGCAGTACGTGGTCGCCTTGCACCAACAACAGGTCACTGCTCAGCAGGCGCGTGGTGCGGCCCTGGTGGATCACGCAGCCCTCCAGGCAGTACGCACGCACACCCTCGCGTTCGCGGCGATCGGGTTGGCGGCTGACGGCGTAGAGCATGTCTTGGGCGAACCCGGCTGGCAGCAGGCTGGCGGTGCTCTTGAGGTTGTCGGCCAGCAGGTCGCCGAGCCACTGCCAACGGCTGGCACCGGTGTCGGCGGCGCCGTTCCAGTAGCGGGTCAGGGCATCTTGAAAGGCGATGGGCAGGGTGAAGGGCAGGTCCGCAATCACCCGTTCGATCACCGCCATGTCCGGCTCGCGCGGGCCGTCGGCCTCATAGGTCAAGTGCAAGGGCGGGCGCTGGGACAGGAAGCAGCGGCGCGTGTCGATCACCTCGGTCATGTTCAGGGGCGTGCCGTGGCCCAGGTAATCGAGGATGACATCGCTCAAGCGCCGCAGGTCCCAGCCGCGTCGTTGGTTGGGGACGGCCAGCTTGACGCTGGACATGTCCAGCACCAGTGAGGGGAATTGTTCCAGCAGGCGTTCGTGCACGTGCTGGTCGACCACCTGGCGCAACGTCGGGCGCCCGGTGAACTGCCGGGCCACGGCCCGGGCGAGGGTGTCGCTTCGATGAGGTAGCAACAGTGGGGTGGCGGGTGTGTCTTGCGGCATAAACGAGTCCATTCTGTCAGGGGGTAGTCCCTAGAATCGCAAGCCACGGCGCAGCGGGTGCGGTAGCCCGCTATCGCGACACGACGGCACCGCCGGATTGGCCTATCATCAAGGTTTTTTCCACTGATGAATGATCCTGATGACTGTCCGCAGCCTCTCTAATGAACTTGCAACCAGCGACATGCTCGAAATCGATGGCCTGCATGCCTTTGACTTCAAACTCGACGACCAGAAGCTGTCGATCAAGTGCATGGATGGCCGCGTTGAAAAACGCTGGTCCTTCAGCCTGGCGCAAGTGCAGGCCGCAACCTTTGATGAAGCCTTGCAAAGTTGGACCCTCACCGGTGATTCGGGCGAGCACCGCCTGGTGTGCATGGCCGCCTTCACCGGCAACAATAACGACGAGGAAGACGAGCATGATGATGCGTAAATTCTGGCCCCTGCTGATGGCCGGCAGTGTCGGCGCGATGTCGGTACAAGCCGCGCCGGCCGACACTTATGAACTGTTCGTGGGCAGCTACACCGCCGGCACCAGCCAAGGCATCTACCGGTTGCAGTTCGACAGCCGCACCGGCCAGTTCCAGGGCGAGCCGGTGCTCGCGGCCAAGGCAGCCAATCCCTCGTGGTTGACGGTGTCCAAGGACCAGAAGCATCTGTTTGTGGTGAATGAAAACGGCCCGGGCCAGAAAGACCCGGTGGGCCGTGTGAGCAGCTACAGCATCGACCCGCAGAACCATCAGTTGACCCTGGTCAACCAGGTGCAAAGCCTGGGCAATGAGCCTACGTATTCCAGCGTCGCGGCTGATGGCCGTTACCTGTTCGTGGCCAACTATTCGGTATTGGAAGACCCGGGTGGCAGCCTGGCCGTGCTGCCGGTGGACGCCAGTGGCAAGCTGTCCGCGCCGGTGCAGTTGAGCGGGCACCCGGCCAGCCGCGTGAACCCTGAGCGCCAGGCGTCCAACCATGTGCATTCGGTGGTGTCGTCGCCGGATGGCAAGTACGTGTTTGTGCAGGATCTGGGGGCGGACAAGGTCTTTGTCTACCACTACGACCCCAAGGCCAACCACGAACTGCCGCTGACCCCGGCCGATCCAGCCTTCGTGCAATTACCGCCAGGCAGCGGTCCGCGTCACTTGCTGTTCAGCGCCGATGGCAAGCACGCCTGGCTGACCACCGAGATGAGCGCCCAGATCGCCGTGTTCGACTACCACGACGGCAAGCTCACCCAGACTCAACTGCTCGATTACGCCGCCGGGCAACCGGTGTCCGACAAGGCCGGTGCCGCGCTGCATGCGTCCAGTGATGGCAAGTTCCTCTATGTGAGCAATCGCGGCACGGCCAATCAACTGCTGGTGTTCAGCATTGACCCGGCGACCGCGCACCTCAAGGAGCTGCAGCGCCGCTCCGTTGAAGGCGATCACCCGCGCGAGTTCAGTCTGGACCCAAGTGGCAAGTTCCTGCTGGTGGCCAACCAGAAAAGCAATGCAATCGTGGTGGTCGAACGTGACCCCAAGACCGGCCTGCTGGGTAAAACCGTGCAGAAACTGGCGATCGATGCGCCCAGCGACCTCAAGTTCCTGGTGCGTCAATAAGCCACAGGCCCCGCACGGCGGGGCCTGACTCCTTGTATTAATTCTATTAATAGCGGCTACTGTTTCAAAGCATTTCTAAGGTTCAGCCCTCGGGCGTAAGTTGGGTCCCAAGGCCTTCCCCGGCCACTCAACCAAACGAACACAAGGGTTACTGACATGAACTTGAACCTCTTCTCCATCATCGCCGCCTCCGCTGTTTCCGCCACCGTAGCCTTGCCTGCCGCCGCCAGCGTGGACGTTGCCGGTAAAAAATCCAGCACCAGCGCCTACACCCAGAAATACCTGCAACAAAGCGCCAATTTCTACGCCGCACTGGACCACAAGACCCAACACTGATTGCCAGGCAACACAGATCAAATGTGGGAGCTGGCTGTCCTGCGATGAACTCAACTCGGTAAATCAGTTGGACCGAGTCGTCAGCATCGCAGGCCAGCCAGCTCCCACATTTGATTGTGTGGATGGCAGGTTATGGTGTGTTGGCAAGTGATGGTTGTGCTTGTCAGGTGACTGGGTGCTGGCAGGTGATGGTTGTGCTTGTCAGGTGATGGAGTGCTGGCAGGTGATTATGGAGTTGGCAGATCTATTGTGGCGAGCGGGCTTGCCCCGCGTTGGGCTGCGAAGCGGCCCCATTGCAAGCGCCCGGGTTTGACCTGACACACCGAGGCGCCGGGTCCTGGGGCTGCTGCGCAGCCCAACGCGGGGCAAGCCCGCTCACCACAAGAAGCGAGCTCACCACAAGAGGTCCTTTCACCATGAGAGGCGAGCTCACCCCCCAAGAGGTCCTTTCACCATCAGAGGCCAGCTCACCCCAAGAGGTCCTTTCACCATGGGAGGCGAGCTCACTCCAAGAGGTCCTTTCACCATGGGAGGCCTGCCCACCATGAGAGGCCCTTTCACCCCAAGAATCCCGCTCCCGCATTTTGATCTGCGCTCAGCCTGAAGGTTTTGCCATTACCGCTGCAAACAGCGGCGACTCCAGAAAGCGTTGCAACCAGGTTTGCAGCCTGTGATAAGGAGTACCGGCAAACCACTCGCGATCCACATGGGCAAACTGGCGCACAAACGGTAACAGTGCCACGTCGGCCAGGCTTAAATGCCCGGCCAGCAAGTAGTCATTTTTCGCCAGTAACCCCTCCAGCTGCTGCAAAAACACCTCGCCTTCGGCCCGATACTGTTCCATCGGCTGCTGCGGGTAGCGTTCGGCATACTTGTATCGATTCAAGTGATGTTTGAACACCTGGTCATTCTCGGCAATCAGTTCCAGTACCCGCGGGTCACCCCCGAGCAACCAATCCTCAGGATCATTTTGCGCCAAGGCCCATTGCATGATCTCCAGGCTTTCCTCGATCACCCGACCGTCGACGCACAGCACCGGCACCGTGCCCTTGGGCGATAGCGCCAGCATCGCGGCCGGCTTGGCCTTGAGGCTCACCTCGACGATCTGCACCGGCACGCCGCAATAGCGCAACGCCAGCCGAGCCCGCATGGCATACGGGCAGCGCCGGAACGAATACAGCAGCGCGTCGCTCACTTGACCTCCAGGGTGCTCAAGCCATTGCCCTGGCGCTTGACCTGGATCTGCACCGGGATACGTTCGTGCATCTCCTGCACGTGGGAGATCACCGCGACTTTGCGGCCCTGGGCCTGCAGGCCATCGAGGGCGTCCATCGCCAATTGCAGGGATTCGGGGTCGAGGCTGCCGAAGCCCTCGTCGATAAACAGCGACTCGATCTTCAACGTACTCGACGCCATCGATGCCAGGCCCAGCGCCAGGGCCAGCGACACCAGGAAAGTCTCGCCGCCCGACAGTGAATGCACCGAGCGCAGTTCATCACCCATTTCCGTATCCAGTACCAACAGGCCGAGCATGCTGCCGCCGCGCTTGAGGCGATAGCGACGCACCAGTTGACGCAACTGCACGTTGGCGTGGTGCACCAGCAGGTCGAGGTTGTAGGTCTGGGCGATCTTGCGGAAGGTGTCGCCGTTGGCCGAGCCGATCAGTGCATTCAGGCGGGCCCAGCGTTGCCATTCGTCATAAGCCCTGGCGATCTGCTCGCCGAGGGCATGGTTGGCGTCCTGGCGGCGCTGGTCTTCGGACTGGCGCGCACGCAGTTCGGCGCAATGTTTCTCGCCCTCGGCCAGTTGCTGGTTGAGCGCGGCCAGGGTGCTGTCGAGGTGTTCGGCCTCCAGGTTGCCGTTGTGCAGGGCCTGGTGCTCGGCGAGGCGTTGCTCGCGTTCCTGCAGCAGGACCT
Source organism: Pseudomonas sp. GW821-FHT05D12 (assembly GCF_059419825.1). Classification (NCBI taxonomy): domain Bacteria; kingdom Pseudomonadati; phylum Pseudomonadota; class Gammaproteobacteria; order Pseudomonadales; family Pseudomonadaceae; genus Pseudomonas; species Pseudomonas sp. GW821-FHT05D12. The sequence continues at coordinate 166,573 of NZ_JBWKSN010000010.1, forward strand.
TGGCCTGTTCGACGGCTTTTTCGCTGTGCTGCAACTGTTGGCGCAGCGCGTTGATGTGCGCCTCGTCGAGGGCCAGCAAACGGGCCAGGCCTTCGTCGTCCAGTTCGGGGTGCAGCGCGCGCCAGGCCTGCAGGCGCGTGGCGAGACCCTGTTGCTCGGCTTGCAGCGCCTGCTGGCGTTCCTGCTGGGCCTTGAGGTCGGCGGCCAATTGGATCAAGGCGTCGCGCGTGTCCTGCAGTTGCTGGTTGGCGTCGGTTTCGCTCTGGCGTGACTGCGCCACCGCCTGGTCGAGTTGCTGCTGCCAGTGTTCGGCGCTGGAATGCTCGCCGAGCAGGGCGCTGAGTTTTTCCTCGGCGGCCTGCCGTTGTGCGGCCAATTCCGCGACCTGCTGGAGCAGGGCGTCGAGCTGCTGCTGGCGATGTTGCTGGTGGGTTTGTTCTTTTTCGATGGCCTGCTGGCGCTCCTGCTGCTCGGCCAGTTCATCGCGCTGATGGCCCAGTTGCTCCAGGCGTTGGCTGACCTGCTGGTCCAACTGCATGAACGTCGCGGCCGGTTCGCGGCGCAAGCCTTCGAGGGTGTCGGCGGGCAACAGGCTGGCGAAGGCGTTGAGTTCTTCGTCGAGGCGCTCGCGGTCGCTGGACAGCTCGCGCTGCTGGTCCACCAGCAACTGGCGAGCCTGCTGGCTGGCATCCTGGGCTGCCTGCAGTTGTTGCTGCAGGCGCCCGGCGTTTTGTTGCAGGTTGAGCAGGGCGCCTTGGCGCTGTTCGTCCTGGGCGATGTTTTGGGTCAGTTGGCTGAGTTGCTGGGTCAGCCAGTCGCTGCGCTTGGCCGTGTCCTGATTGAACAGCGCGGCCGCCAGCGGATGCGCATCCAGGCTCGGCTTGAGGCCCTGCTGTTGGCTGACCACCTGCTCCTGTTGTTGCAGGAATTCCTTTTGCTGGGCAATCAGGCCGCCGACTTCGCCGCGCAGCTCGGTGAGTTTTTCCTTGAGCGTGTCGACGGCTGTCTGCGCCGCCGCCTCTTCGCTGTCGTCATGCCGACCGAGGCTTTGCAGCAAGGCTTCGGGCTGGTGATACGGGTGCTCATGGCTGCCGCACACCGGGCACGGCTGGTCGTCCTGCAACTGCTCGCGCAACTCCTCGACGCTGGCACTGCGGGCCAGGCGCTGGCGTTCCAGCAATTGCTTGGTCACCGTCAGGGTTTGCTCGGCGACTGTCAGCTCGGCCTTGGCTTGCAGGCCGGCCTGGTTCAGTTGTTCGCGTTGTCGCTGGGCGTCCGCGAGTTTTTGCGTCAGCGCGCTGGCCTGCTGGTCCAGCTGTTGCTGGCTGTCCCACAACCGCGTGAGGTCTTCGAAGGCGCGCTGTTGCTTGCGATTGTCCTGCAGCAGGCTGGCCAGCAATTGGATCTGCTCGGCCACGGCATGGGGTTCGGCACCCGCTTCCTGATACAGCAGGTCCAGGGCGTCGCGTTGCTCGGCGAATTTTTCCGCGGCGCGCGTGGCCCGCTGTTCCAGTTGCGGCAGTTCGGCCTGGCCTTTGTTCAGGCGATTGCCAATCAGCATCAGCTGTTGCAGACGGTCGCGGTAGGCGCTCCAGGCATCGCTCAGTGGCGCGAGGGCGGCGCTGCGCTCAAGCTCGGCGGCCAGCCGCTGCAGGCGCTCGGCAACGTGGGTGTGCTTGTCCTGCAAGCCCTTGAGCAACGCCTGGCCTTCGGTGCAGGCGGTTTCTTGCTGGAGTTTGTCTTCGGTGCGCTTGGCCAGGTCCTTGGTCAAGTGGGCGAGGGTGTTGTGTTCGGCGAAGGCTTGCAGCAGCAGTGGGGCGGCGTCGGCTTGGTGCTTGAGGGCCTCGGCCAGCGCGGCGTGGGCGGCCGCCTGCTGCTGGAGTGCCTGCTTCTGGCGGGTCTGCAGTTCGGCCTGTTGCGCCAGATGCGCCTGAATCTGCGCGGCCAAGGGCGTGAGCAGATTGTCGAGTTCGGCCTGGCGCGCAAAGTGATGGCGCTGCGGCGCCAGCTGGTCCAGGCGGCTCAGGTCCTGGCGTTGCGGGCCCAGGCTGTCCCACTCGGCCTGCGCGCGCTGCAATTGCTCGGTCGCGCTGAGCTGGCGGTCTTGCCACTCACGCAGCTCCTTGAGCCAGGTGTGCTGCAGTTCCAGCTGCTTGAGTTGCGCCTGTTGCGCCTTGAACTGCTGTAGGGCAGCGTCGAATTGCTCGTCGAGTTCGGCGCGGGCCTCGGGGGCCAGGGGCACCACACCGGTGGCCTGGTCCTGCAGGTGTTTGTGCGCGTCCTTGGCTTCCTTGGCCTTGTCGAACGCGCGGCGACCAAGCTGAGTGTAGAGCGCGGTGTCGGTGAGCTTTTCCAGCAGTTCGCTGCGCTCGTTGTCATTGGCCTTGAGGAACGCGCTGAATTCGCTTTGCGCCAGCAACACAGCGCGGGTGAACTGCTCGAAATTCAGGCCTAGGGCCAATTCCAGCTGGGTTTTGTATTCGGTTTTCTGGCTGGCCAGCAGTTGGTCGCTGTCGAGGTCGATCAGGCTTTGGCGGCTGTTCTGCAACTTGCCGCTGGCCTTGTCGCGGGCGCGATTGGCTTCCCAGCGCGCGCGATAACGACGGCCATTGACACCGACGAAATCCACCTCGGCATAGCCGCCGCCGGTACCCCGTCGGACCAGGGTGCGCGGGTCACCGATGGAAATATCCGTGTCGGCGTCCGGCATCTTGGCCTGGCCGGTATCACCCAGGCGTGGCACCGCGCCAAACAGCGCCAGGCACAGCGCATCGAGCAGGGTACTTTTACCCGCACCGGTCGGCCCGGTGATCGCGAACAACCCGGCACTCGCCAGCGGCTCGGCGGTAAAGTCGATCTCGAACGGGCCGGCCAGCGAGGCGAGGTTTTTCAGGCGGATGGCAAGAATCTTCATGGCTGTTCCCCCGCGTGTTGCACTTCCTGGAGCAGCACGGCGAAATCCTTCAAGGTCTGTTCATCCACCTCGCTGCCGTAACTGTCCTGCCAGGCGCGGCTGAACAGCTCCTGGGGCGTGAGCTGGTCGAGTTCGACCAGGCGCTCTTCGTCGGTGTCGTCACTGCCGCGCTTGCCTGCATAGTCGGCGGCGATGCGCACCAGGCGCACAGCCTTGCCTTGCAGCGCGGTTTCGATTTGCTGGCGCAGGTCCGGTTGCGGTTCGTCGAGGCGCACGCGCACTTCCAGCCACGGATGGCGCTGCGTTTCGGCGAGCAGGTCGATGTCGGGCAAGTCCGCCAGCTGTTTGAGGATGTCCGCCAGTGGCGCGGCCTCCAGGCGCTGCAGGTTGACCGAACGCGGGATCAGGAGCGGCTCGACACTCACCAGGCACTGGCCCTGGAAGGTCACATCGAGAATCTGATGCTTGTAGCCGATTTCGGAAAAAGACAGCGGAATCGGCGATCCGCTATAACGAATGCGCTCTTCGCCATTGACCCGTTGCGGCTTGTGCAAATGGCCGAGGGCCACATAGTTCACGCTGTTATCAAACAAGCTGGCCGGCAGCGCCTCGGCGTTGCCGATGATCAGGCTGCGCTCGGAATCTTCCGACACCGAACCGCCAGCCATGTGCGCGTGACTGATGGCTATCAACGGCTGGCCTTTTTTGCGTTTGGCATTGGCCGCCGCGATCAACCGTTCATGCACCTGGCCAATCCCCCGCAGGTAATCGTCACCGAGGTGGGCGCCGGTGACTTCCGCCGGGCGCAGAAACGGCAGCGCCAGGCACCAGGCGGCGACCTTGCCGTTGGCGCCGGGCAGCGGGATCAGCAGGCGTTCGGCATCCAGCTCGCCATCCTCCAGCCACAACACGCGGCCCAGGGCATGAGTGCGCAGGCGCCGCATCAACGGCGCGGGCAGTTCGATGCGCGAGCCGGAGTCGTGGTTGCCGGCGATCATCACAATGGTCAGTTTCGGGTTTTGTTCGTGGGCGCTGATGATGAAGTCATACAGGCGCTCCTGGGCCTTGAGCGGCGGGTTGACCGTGTCGAAGATATCGCCGGCGATCAGCAGCACATCCGGGTGCTGGGTGCCGATCTGGCGCAGCAGCCATTCAAGGAAGCAGGCGTGTTCGAAGTCGCGTTCCTGGCCGTGCAGGTTTTGGCCAAGGTGCCAGTCGGAGGTGTGGAACAGACGCAAGGCGAACTCCGTGGGGAAGATGAAGAGGAGGGGGAGTTTACCTGTAAATGGCGCGATTCTTTCACCCTCCGAATGCTCAACGGTGAACGTCAGGCGGGTTCGCCTTGGAAACCTCTGACTCAGGGGGGAGAGATAGTGCATGGCCACAGACGCTACTCGTATCGTTTGTCGGCGCAGGACGGCAGTTGTTATTGCGTACATACGTGCTTGTTTCAATCTTGAATCATCAGATGAACGGTCGCCTCACCTGTTAAATATGACAGTAGACAGCCTATTTTCGGCAGCGCTTACTGTCTGTGCGTGTTTAGAGCAGGACAATATTCAACTTCATTATCCCAAAGACAATGGCGAAAGGCTGGTGCGTGAACGTGGTGAGAAGATGATTATTCGCGCGGTAACTGAGTCTGAGGGTTAGTGTGATTTCTAATAACTGAGGCTTATCTCATGTCAATTCCTGTAGCAACTAATGTGACGATTATCGGTGAGGCCGTTGCGGGTGCAGTGGTCCGCGGTAGTTATTTTTACGTTGATGATGTTTCCGAGCAGGACTCTATCTATCGTTGGTATATAGATGGTGTTAGCTTTCTCGACGCCAGGAGTCTCGACTTTCAAATTCAGGCCTCCCTCAGCGGGGCAAAAATCAGGTTTTCGGTAACGCCGATGAACGCCGATGGTGAAATAGGTATAGAAACTTTTTCGATGGAGATTGCCATCGTAAACGGCTATCAAAATATCTCCGACGAAGAGCACCGTAATAGTTTTATGTCACAACGCGGTCATTGTTCTTATTACGTGCCCGACCCTAACGATAAAGTCTTCGTCGCCAGTGCGTTGGCCTTTTCGCTGACCGACGGCAAAACGCAAAGTGTGCATGTTAGAGGGCGTGCTGATCATGCCGGTGAACCGCCACAGGCAATACGCGATTACCTGAGAAATAATCCAGCCACGCGTATGTTCTCGACCGAGCGGGATTTTGGTGCACTGGTGCCGGTCTTGGGCAGTACCAAGCGGCTGTTGTTGTGGGGGACTAATATGGCCAATATTCCCCCGCAACTTGATTTGAATAACATTAAGTACGTGTATAGCAATCGCACCGCAGTGGCCTTTATTTATGACAACCCGGCACCTGGGAAAAACACCATTGGTGCCTTTGGCAACGCCGCGAATGGCGGAGTGGTACCAGAGGATATTCAACGTAGCCTGCTCTTCGATCCGCCCAAGGCAATCTATGCAACGGAGTCTGCATTTTCAGTCATCACTCAGAGGGGGGCGGTGTATGCATGGGGGAGCGCAGCAGCAGGAGGCAGTATCTCGCAGGCGGCTCAGAACTATTTAATGACGATGAAGGTTGAGCGGATTGTCAGCACTGCCGGTGCGTTTTGCGCTATTGGTCCGCAAACCGTCAATGACCCTGAAATCAAACACGTCGTGACGTGGGGTGACGCAGCCAATGGTGGGCAAATCTCCTCCGATGTCCTGACGTACATCCTTGACCAGGACGGTGTTGACCAGGTGGTGGCTAACCGCAATGCATTCTGCGCCATTACCAAATACCGCAGAAGAGCGATCAGTTGGGGCGCTGCAGCCTATGGAGGCACCATGAATGAAGATGCCAAAAGACTCGCTGCCGGCGGCAATATCCTGTTATGCCGGGGGTCTGCCTGGGCGTTCTGCATGTTCAATAACTCCGGGCTGTCCGCCTCTTGGGGCCAGGCGGGTTACGGTGGGCTTGCCGGTCAAGACGATGGGCAAGAAAACGATGCGGGGAAAGTCTTTGAAAAAAGCGGAGAAAAGTACCGCATTGAAGCGCTCTTCGACGATATGCACGTCAACGATTGGTATCAACAACATCGCTCGCCGACGCGCCACAAAGCCAACTGTGATCCAAGTGCAACCCCAGGTGCCAACTTAGGCGAAATTGTCACCCCCAATGGCATCATCAGCCTTTACTCCAATGACTCCAGCTTCTTCATGGTTGCCAAGGAATCCGACGGGCGTACCAAGGATCTGTTTTCGTGGGGCCAGCCCACGGGAGGTGGCGCTATTCCACAAAACACCCGGCAAGTGCTGATGGCCAGTCAAATAACAGATGTGCACTGCACGAATGGCGCCTATGGCGTGATTAGCACCCAAGGTTTTGTCGGTGGCGTGGTGTCGGCATTTGGCGGTGGCACTGCTTATCAGGATGCAGGTGACATTCCGGGTGAACTGCAAGAGTACGTGAGGGCAAATGTGAGTGGGTTGTACGCGCTGAAGTTCTTGCCGCCTTATTACCCTACCGGCGCACGATCAGCGTCAGCCTTCGCCGCCAGGCGAACAGATGGACAGTACGTGGTCTGGGGGGGCGGAACAAGTGTGACGGATGAGTTGTATAACCCGGTCGATTCATGAGGGCGTACGTTTTGGACGGCGCTCAGCGGCTTGCGTTTTTGGAGGCTGTTGCAGAGGGCTACCAACACTTTTTATTCCCAGAGTTGGAGAGTCAATCATGAGTAACGTGAAAAAAAAAGCTGTTGTTGATGCGGTCCCCACTGCCAGTGAAGTGGAGGTTTTGGGCGATGTATTTGTGGGCGCCACGGTACATGGCTTTTACCGGTATGACGCAAATGGTGCCAGCCATGAAGGGCTGTCACGCTTTTATTGGCACCTCAATGGTCAGCGCCTGGAGGATGAAGGACAGTTGGACTTCAAAATCAGGCCTTCCGACGAGGGTAAGTTTTTGCAGTTTTCTGTGGTGCCGGTGGACTCGACGGGGGCAGAAGGCAGTGAGTATTTTTCGCCTCTCTACGACATTCGTTCAGGCTTCCAGGGCATATCGGACGAAGAAAACGAGTGGTGTTATCTAAAACAGCGCGGTAACTTTTCATTTCACGTCCCGGAACCCGCAGACAGGCTGTTTGTTTCCAGCGGTGGGGTATTCGCGTTGCTTGAGCCCACCAGCGGCGATGTTCATTTGGAAGGACAGACCGGCTGGGGGCTGCCTGTGCCGCCCGCGATCATCAACTTTCTAAAGAATAATAAAGCGATAAAGTTGTTTTCGGCAGAGTTCAGTTTTGCCGCCTTGGTGAATGTCGGCAGTACCAATCAATTATTATGCTGGGGCAATACCGTTCCCCCCACGGCGCCGATTCTTCAAGGCGTAAAGTCGGTTTACAGCACCCGCAGTGCGTTTGCCGTGATCCATGACAATCCTGCGCCAGGCGCAAACAGCATTGCTGCGATTGGCCCGGTTAATAATCCGGCCTCGACGGTGCCTGACCAGATCCAGCGAGAGTTGTGGTTCGACCCGCCCGAAGCCATCTACGCCGCAGACGATGCATTCGCGGTTCGAACTCGAAACGGCAGGGTGTATGCCTGGGGGCAACCCAATAATGGCGGCAACATTCCGCCCGATGTGCGCGCGCAGTTGAATGCGATGTTTGTGACTCGAATAGTCGCGTCGGCGGTTTCATTCTGCGCCATCGGAAGAGATGGTGACATTGCGGTGTGGGGCGCCGTCGACGGTGGTGGAACCATTCCCTCTGACAGATTGCTCAGAATCCTCGACGACGGTGGTGTGCAATCGGTTATTGCTGCGACGGCATCGTTCTGTGCCATCACGCGAGATAGGCGTAGAGCGGTCAGTTGGGGCCGGGCTGCTGAAGGCGGCGATATGAACGCCAGCGCCGCTGCACTCGCCGCACGCGGCAACATCATTTTGTGCAGGTCCGCACGCTGGGCGTTTCTGATGGCCAACAGTAGCGGCCAGGCGGAGGCTTGGGGAGCGCCTCAATATGGCGGCGCGCCCTAGACGGCTCAAGAAAAAGACAGCTACAGGAAGGTGATCAAGGGGGCAAAAGCCGAACCGGGTTATCCTCGCCGGCGGGGCGAAAGCGCCGAAGCGCCGAGACTGCGCAGGAACGTTTCGTCCTCGGCGATCATTGTCGACGGTAATCTCAGCCTGTATGGCAACGATGTCAGCTTCTTTTTACTGAGCCGTCATGATGACGGCAGGACCAACGCCATTGTGCTGACAGGTTTGAACACCCATGGCGGGACAATGGACCCGGCGTTGCGCCAAACACTGATGGCCAGCCTGATTCGTGATGTCTACTGCACCAATGGTGCGTACGGCGTTATCACTACGCAGGGAGGCACCGACGGGGCGGTATCCGTCTGGGGAGCCACACTGGCGATGGAAGATGCCGGTGAGATTCCTCCAGAGCTGTCTGAATACCTGCGCAGCGGGGTAACGGAGCTGTACTCTATCAAGCGTTTCCCCTACGTGGTCCTGCCACCGCCACCTCCTCCTAGGCCTCCGCATACTGATCCTTCCTTTGCAGCACGTCGCGTCGATGGTACTTACGTATTATGGGGCGGGAATGTCAGGAACCAGTATTTTGACCCGAGGGCTGCACGCTAGCGCTGCTCTTTATCCAGTCGCCCACATAAACAACCCGCGCATGTCGCGGGTTGTTTATGTGGGCAGGTTGGGCATTTTCACCTATGCGAGATGGCTCACTGCACGAGGGCTACCTCCCGTATTTGGATCTGGTCCATGAAAAAGGTGCTGGTTGCATTAATAGAGAACGCTATTTTTGCCTGTAGTGTTTGTGTGGGCGGGGTCGCAGCCGTTGTAAAGATATGGCTGAACTTCTCCCAATTGCGGTCCGGGGTCACGATCCTCGTAACCGTCGTGTCACCTAAGCTGATCTTGGCTGTCGTCTGGGAGACACTACCGGTGGTTTTGCAATAGAAACTGACTTCGTATCGAGTGGCTGCCTTCAAGTTTTCAAAGGTTTTCTGTATGCCGGGTTCAATGGCCTCAAAGTTACTTTTGGTTGCGCGCCAGACGACATTTTCGGCGCCCTCAATCATCAGGTCTCCCTTGCCATTGACGCTGTTCATCCAGCCGTTCCAGTTGAAGTTGTAGAAGTCGGTCAGGTCGCGGAAATAATCGACACGGACGTTGTAGATTCGCGTCGGGAAGGCTACGGCCAAGGCTTTACTCAGGCTTTGAGAGAATCCGACCCATACCTGGATGGTCAGCGAGGATCGGTCCATGAGCCGCTGGAGAGCCTCGATGGGAGTTGGCGGTTGCAGTCCGCCGATAGCGTCAGCCTCGCCCAGGCGGTGGGAGATATAGGTCATCTCGTGATAGGCGTCGCCGTTGTTCAATGTTCCGTGGTATTCCATCCAGATACGGCTGTCGGGATGAATGAACGGCCACACCGATGTCAGGGTGCGAGCCCCGGCTACCAACTGCGAAAGTACCAGGTCAACGGCGTCGCCGACGCCCTGGATAAACGGGGTGGGCAATCCGGTCAGCGGCAGCAGTTCCAGATTCAATATTTCCGACTCGTAGGGAATGGCACCGCGGAAAAAATGGTACTGCACGGTGATGCGGTTGCCGCCTTCGCGAATACCTTTGGCGATAAACTCACTTGGGATCAGGGCGCTGACCTCGTTGGTGACGGAGTCGCCCTGTACGTCTGTGGCGTAGCTACCAATGCCATCCGGGCTGAACCAGTCGACAAAAATCCGATCGGTCGCATGCATCGGCCGGAATTTCAACAACACGTTCGCGCCCGACAAGGCTGCCAAGGGGTCGAGACGATCTGGGAAGCGCTGGGCTTCAGCGACTTCCGGAGGCTCCAGTTCCACACCCGGGCCAACGGTGAGGTTCAGCACCTCCGAGCGCAACACCTGCCGGGGTGGTCCGACGCGTTCCAGGCTGTAGCTGATGCGCAGGCTGCCGTTGAGGTTGAAGTCGAGTATGGTGCGGCTGACCGGGAATGGCAGGGACCGGCCGGCCGTTCCGGGGTTGATCAAGATGGTGCCATTGGCCGAGCCGCCCAGGGCCGAACCGACGCAGCTCCAGTGGTACACGTTGCCGTCTCGGGCCCCGAGGTAGGGCAAGGTCAGCACTACGTCAGGCCCGATGATGTGGTCCGGGTTGATATTGTTGCCTTCGGTACCTTCCAGTTGTGGCAGTGGCATGTCAGCGACACGCTCGCCCACTTGGGCACCTACCTCTGTCGATTTGCGCGAGGTGACACCATTGGTCACCACGTAGTAGAAATAAATCAGGCCCAGGCCGTTGAAACGTTGCAGGTCCTCCTTCTTCACACGGCGGCTGCCACCCTGGGCGCCCGCCAGTTGAGAGTCGATATAGGGGGTGCCACCGCCGCCGGGTATGCGGTGCTCGATGTGCAGGGTCTCCAGCCAGTCGGGGTCGTGCGGTTCGTAGAAAGGTATGGTGACGGTGATGTCATGGGCTGGGTCAATCAAGCCCAGTTCGATCGGGTTGATCGTCACCCCCGGCATCAATACCGGCGTGCCGATCACGGTGACGGTGTTGGTGCCGGACTGGCCCAGGGATTCGCCACTGGCGGTTTGCCAGAGGAACGACACCCGGAACGAGCCGCCGACCAATTGTTGGATAATTTCACGGTCAACGGGCACCGTGGTAGAGCCTCGGTTGTTGTCTATCGCCGCCGGCAGCGCGAAGTCCTGCGTTGAGCCATCGGCCAGGGTGGCGAACAGGCTGACGAAGATCTGGTGCCGTGGGTTTGGCGCGGGGTTTTCTCGGACGGTGAAGACCAGTACTTCAAAGATCGAGTCGCTTTGGGTGTCGAAGTCGATCTGGTTGGACTCCTCGTCATCGACCAGGAAATGCGGTGCTTCCAGCAGGCTGGGGTCCAGTTCGCTCATCAGGATGTAACGCTTGGAATATGCGTATTTTTCCCCGGACATGTTCTCCACCACGTCCTGCACTCGAAAGCGCAAGGTCAAGGGCCCCATTAGGCCGCCCTGGAGGATGATGTCTTTACTGACGAACACCCGGATCGGTCCGCTGCCAGCCGCCTCTGCGGGGCTGACGATGTGTATGACGAAGATGCCGTCCCAGGACAGTTCGATGCGGTCGTTCTGGCGGATATGTTTATACGGTTCGATCAGGCACCACACCCCGCGTTCGGCAATAGGCGGATTGATCGTCGAGCCTTCCGGCAAGCCCTCGACGGTCATCATCAGGCCGGTATGCCACGGGCAGCCCGGGTCAGTATCAGTGCCGCCGGGGCGGGTGGTCTTGATCAGGATGGTTTGCAGCGGCGAGGTGCTCTCCTGGCCGGAGCTGGGGCGCAATACCCGGCCGTAGATCTGTATCTCGCCTTCCGGAACGTGCTCTCTTGGCACGAACAGGCCATACCTGTTCTCGTCCTCGAAGACATTATCGGCCGCTACTGGGTTAAGCAGGTCCTCCAGGTAAAGGGCGTAAAAGTCGAAAAAGTTCCAATCGAACCACTTTTCGAACAGGAAGTAGGCATACGGGGTGACATGGCGGATGCCCAGGCCGTACACGCCGTTTTCCGGGTAAAAGGTGGCGTGCAGGGGGATATGGGGATAAGCGGAATAAGGCGGGTCGAGGTCTTCGACCCGCCGGGGGCTGTTGGCCGTTGGATTGTGGGTGTTGTAGGCCACCATGTCCTGTGACAGCAGCAGCGGTGGGGCTTCATCACCGCGGGAATCGGCGGCGGGATCAACGGGTAGATTGGACATGGAAAAGACTCCTTGCTGGAGGGGATGCGCGCGGAAACGGGCGCGCATGAGGCAAGGAAAATCAGACACCCGCCGGGGGTGGGCGTCTACCTGTCAGAATTGACAGTGGCGACGGATGGTCTGTCGTCTCCTGTGGGAGCGGGCTTGCTCGCGAATGCGGTGGGTCAGTCAGTGCAGGGGGGACTGATAGACCGCTTTCGCGAGCAAGCCCGCTCCCACATTTTTGAACCGTGGCCACTGTTGCCCCGCGATGCTTTACGGATCTGGACGCCTACCGCGTCTAGGCCAATGACGACCATGAGCTGCGAGTCCTTCACGGGCGACGAAGTTCTGCCTCGCTTGCGCTAACCCATGTGGGAGCGGGCTTGCCCGCGAAGGCGGTGGGTCAGTCAAATCACCAGTGACTGACACTCTGCATTCGCGAGCAAGCCCGCTCCCACAGGGTTTTGTGGTGTGGCTGAGTCCGGCTTACTTGGGGTACAGCGGCGGCAGGCTGGTGGTATCGGTCGCCGGATCGAGTTCACGCTCGGCCATCGGGATGGCCTTGATCGCGCGCCACAGGTCTTCGCCCAGCCAGTACTGGCCGCTCTCGCTGTACAGCGCACCATTCAGGCCATCCAGCGCATCCGACAACGGCACAAAGCGCGCGGCCATGTCCGCCAGGGTTTCCGGCTGTTGGCGCGCCCAGGCGTCCAGCGCCTGGCGCGTGGCTTGCGGGTCGTTGGCCTGGGTGGCGCGCTTGAGGTCGTCGAGCAGGGAGCGCGGGCTCGGGCCGGTTTGCGCCGCGCGCAGCACCGCCGGCTGCCAGCGTGCACGCCACCACAGGCCGAAGCCCAGCAAGGTGGTGCAGGCCAGAATCAGCGTACTCAGTTGCCACAGCCACAGGCGGCTGTCGTCCGGAGCGGTGATGATCGTCGGCGTGGCGGGGGTGTCCACCACCAGGCTCGGGTTGTTCGCCACTTGCAGGGTGCGCGCCGGCAGGCTGGTGCGTTCCAGATGGTCCTCGTGGGTGTTCCACCACACCACTTCGACGGCGGGCAACTCCAGGGCGCCGACGCGATTGGGCACCAAGGCTTCACGGTCTTCACGGCTACCGATCAGGCCGCGGTCGTTGGTCTGGTTGCCAAGCACCGGCTGGTCCGGGTAACGCCGCAGGCCGTTGATGTCGGTGCTGGGCAGGGCCGGCAGTTGCGCACTGGACAAACCTTCGGCCTTGACCGTGAGGCTGCGGGTCAGCGAGTCGCCGACCTGCACGTGTTCGGGCTCGGGGTTCCAGCTTTCGCTCAGGGTCAGGCTGCGTGCCGGCAGCCAGGCGGCGTCGGCGGGGTAGAGCTCCGGCTTGGGTTTGACCGTCAGCGACAGGGGCGTCGAACTCACGTGGATCAGCTTGCCGGGCTTGGTGCCCTGCAAGGTGTTTTCCTGTGGCGGGCGCGATTCCACCAGGGTCGCGCTGAAGGTCTGGGCGGGAACCTCGAGGGCGCCGCTGTGCTGCGGGTAGATCGCGTAGCGGGTTTCGATCACGCCATGGCGAATGCTGTTGATGACTTTCTCGTAGGTGCGCGACTCCCCCAACTGCTCGACCCGCGCATCCGGGATCTGCAACGGCGTGAGGCTGCTGTCGTCATACAGCGACACCGAGTGGTACACGCGCACGGTCAACAGTGCCTGGGCCTGCACGTACACGCTGGTCTGGTCGAGATTGGCCTCGACGAACACCGGCGCCAGTTCCGCGCTGCTGTCCTGGCTGGTGGTTTCGACGACTTGCAGGCTGATCGGCTGGGTCTTGTACTCGCCCACTTGCAGGGGCGGGATCACCACGGTGCCGTTTTGCTTGGGCAGCAGGGTGATGATCCAGCGCGTGGTGGCGTGGTTGTCGCCGCCCAGGGTGGTGAGCTGGTTGAGTTGGCGCGTGCCGCTGACTTCGAACTGCTCGTCCAGCGGCGACAGGTCGGGTTTGCCGAACTGGGTGACGTCGCTGGATTCCACCGTCAGCTCTACCGTTTCGCCGGAATTGAGGCGGCTGCGGTCGACACTGGCGACCAGGCTCGCCGCCTGGGCGGGGCCTGCCGACAGCGCGAGCAAAAGCAGTAGGGTCGTGCGGCGGCTCATCGAGTCTTGTCCTGATGTTGTTGCTGTTCGTACCAGAATTTACGCCGCAGCAGTTCGCCGGGGTTGTCCGGAATCTCCCGCAGCCACTGCTCCAGCGCCTGGCGATGTTCACCGTCGAGGCTGGCGTCGGCAGGGCGCAGTGGCGGGGTGGTGGTCTGCTCGTCCCCGAGTTCGCTGCCCGGTACTTCGTTACCGCCGGGTTGTGGCGTGGCGCCGGCCTTGGTATCACCGGTGCCGGCTTCGCCCTGTCCCTGGGACGACTGCTCGCCACCCGTGGCACTTTGCCCGCTGTCGCCTGGTTGCGCAGTTTGGCCGGGTTGCGTGGTTTCGTCATCCTGGTTTTTTGCAGGTTTTTGCGGCTCGGGGTTTGCCTGTTCCTGCATCAGGGTTTCCACCAGGGCCTTGTTTTTCAGGGCCGGCTGCAGGTCGGGCTGGGCTTCCAGGGCCTGTTCGTAGGCATCGATCGCCGCCTCCAGCTCGCCCGACTTGGCCAGGGCGTTGCCGCGATTGTAGTGGGCGTAGGCGTCATTGCTCTGGGCGAAACGCTTGATGGCCTCGGCATAGTTGCCGGCTTCGTACAGTGCGACGCCTTGCCATTGCGGGTCTTCGAAGTGCTCCGCGGCTTCGGCGGGGCGTTTTTTCTTCAACAGGTATTGGCCTTGCTGGTCGGGGCGCAGCCACAGGTCCTGCAGGCCGAAGGCATAGCTGGGTTGCGGTGCAACCAACAGCAGCAGCGGCAGGCAGAACAGCCAGCCACGCCGCCCGGCGCAGGCCGCGAGCAGCAACAGCGGGAGCAGCAGCCAATAACCCTGGTCGGCCCAGGTGTCGAGGTGCAGCAGTTGGCCGTCGTTGCGCAGGGTCTGCGGCGGGTCCAGCACGCCGAGCTGGCGCAGGTCTTTGTCGTCCAGGCGCGCGGCGCGGTAACGGCCGCCCATTTCGCTGGCGAAGGCCTTGAGCGTCGGGCTGTCGAGGCGCGGCACCAGGATCGCGCCCTGTTCGTCCTTGAGGAATTCGCCGCTTTCCTGAGTCACCGGCGTGCCTTCGCGGCTGCCGATGCCGAGGATCGACAAGCTCGGCGCCTGGCCGCTTTGCAGCAACAGGCGGATGCCTTGGCGTTCCTGTTTGGACAAGGAAGAACCGATCAGCAACAGCCGGCCCTGGCCCAGGCCACCTTGCTTGAGCAGGCCCAGGGCTTTTTCCACCGCGAGGTCAGCGCGGTGGCCGACTTCGGGCATCAGCGAGGGGCGCAGCGCATCGAGCAGGTTGCGGCTGGTGGCCAGGTCGTCGGACAGCGGCACCAGCGTGTGGGCACTGCCGGCGTACACGACGATGGCGGTTTGCGCATCCGTGCGCGCCTGCAACAGGTCATACAGCTTGCGCCGTGCCTGTTCCAGGCGGTTTGGCGGACTGTCGGTGGCGAGCATCTCCGGGGTCAGTTCCAGCAGCACCACCAAGGGATCAGAAGGTTTCTGGCTCGACTGTTCGACCCGCTGCCAGCTGGGGCCAAGCAATGCCAGCACGGCCAGCAGCCAGGCGATGCCGAGCACCACCCACGGCGATTTGCTTTCGCGGCCATTGCCGCCGCTGAGCAGCACCGCATGAAAGGCCGGCGGCAGGATCATCTGCCAGCGCCCGGCGCGTTTTTGCCGGTGCCACAGTTGCCACAGCAGCCAGCCGAGCAGGGGCAGCAGCAACAGCCACCAGGGACGGAACCAGTGCGGCCACAGGTCGATCATCGACGCCTCCGCAGACGCAGGCGTTTGAGGCGCTGGCGCCATTCGGGATGCTGCTGCAGGAAACGCCCGCGGGTCGACAATTTGTGCAACAACCGTTGCAGCGCGTTATTCGGCCAGCGTTCCTGGATCACCAGCAGCATGCTCAATACCAGTGCCAGGGCCAGCGGCGCGCTGTACAGCGCGAGTGCCGGGCGGGCCTGGGTCGGTTGCTGTTCGACCGGTTCGAGTTTGTCGAGGGTGTCCTTGATCGCTTGCAGCTCTTCGCCGTCGCGGGCGCGGAAGTACTGCCCGCCGGTGGCCTCGGCAATCGCCTTGAGCGCGGGCTCATCGAGATCCAGGCTCGGGTTGACGCCGAGGATGCCCAGCGAGCCGGTTTGCTCAGGGTCGGCGCCGATGCCGATCGGGTAAATCTTCACGCCTTCTTCAGCGGCCAGGCGCGCGGCAGTGAGCGGGTCGATCTGCCCGGCGTTGTTGGCGCCGTCGGTGACCAGGATCAGCACGCGGCTTTGCGCCGGGCGCTGGCGCAGGCGTTTCAAGGCCAAGCCGATGGCGTCGCCGATCGCGGTGTTCTTGCCGGCGATGCCGATGCGCGCCTCGTCCAGCCAGGTGCGCACGGTGTGGCGGTCAAAGGTCAGCGGCGCCTGCAGGTAGGCCTGGCTGCCGAACAGGATCAGGCCGACGCGATCACCTTCGCGCTCTTCCAAAAAGTCGCCGAGCAGATGCTTGACCAGGCTCAGGCGGCTGACGTCATCGTCCTGCCAGTGCATGTCGGGAAAATCCATCGAGCCGGACACGTCCACCGCCACCAGCAGGTCGCGGCCGCTGGCGGCGATTGGCAATGGCTCGCCGAGCCATTCCGGGCGCGCGGCGGCGGTCAACAGCAGCAGCCACAGGACCACGAACGGTGCCTGTTGGCGCCAGCCCGGCAGATTGACACGGGCACGGCGCCGGGCCAGGCCTTCGAGGTCGCTGAGGTAGCTGACCTTGAGGGCCGGCTCGCCGCTGTCGGCCACCGGCAACACCAGGCGCATCAGCCACGGCAAGGGCAACAGGATGAAGATCCACGGCCAGGCGAACTCAAACATGTTTGCGAATCCAGGTGTCGACGGCCTGGGTGAGGCCGGCGATGGCCTTGTCGTCGAGTTTGCATTCGGGTTTGTAGGCGCCTTCGACCAGCACCATCCAGCGCGTCAGGCCGGCGGCGGGGCAGCGGTTGTCGAGGAATGCCAGCCATTTGCGGCCGTTGAGGGTGTGACTTTGGCTGTAGGGGTAGTCGTTGCGGCACAGGCGCTTGAGCAGGCCGTTGAGTTGTTGCAGCCAGGCACCGGCAGGGGCGCCGTCGTAGGGCTTGGGCATCAGCGCCAGCTCCGCCAGGGCGGCGATGCGCAACGGGTCCAGCGGTTGTTCGGCGCGCGCCACGGGACGCCGCGCAGGCAGGAAACGCCGCAGCGACCACAGGCCCCAAGCGAGCAACGGGATGATCACCAGCAACAACCACCAACCCGGCGCAGGCGGCCAGAAGCCGATGCTCGGCGGCGCGATCAGCGGTTGCAGCTGGTCGAGGCTGCTCATTGCTTTTTAACCGGGCGTTGAGGATTGAGGTACTCGCGCAGTTGCTCGACCATTTCGCTCTGGGTGCTCAGGGGCATCAGCAGGATGCGCAGTTTTTGCGCGAGCAGTTCCCAGCGGGCGATGCGCGCTTCGGCCTGGGCCTTGTAGGCCTGGCGCAGGTCGAAGTTCAGCGTGTCCAATTCCAGCTGCGCGCCGCGTTCGGCAAAGCGCAGCAGCCCGGCGGCGGGCAGGGCGTGGTCGAGCGGGTCGGAAATCGGCAACAGCAGCAGGTCGCAATGGCGTGACAACAGGCTCAGCTGTTGTTCGGCGCCTTCGGTCAGCGCGCGCTCGTCGCAAATCACGATAACCAGGCTGCCCGGGCGCAGCACTTCGCGGCCCCGGCGCAGGGCCATGCCCAGGGCGTCGGCTTCCGGGCGGCTTTCGGTGTTGAGGCTCTGGTTGACGCGCACCAGGCGGTTGAGCAGTTGCAGCAGGCTCTGCTTGCTGCGTCGCGGCTTGATTTCGTAGTGCTCGCTGTCGCCGAACACCAGCCCGCCCACGCGGTCGTTATGCCCCAGCGCGGCCCAGCCGATCAAGCTGGCGGCCTGGGCGGCGAGCACCGACTTGAACATCTGCCCCGAGCCGAAAAACAGCCGGCAACTTTGCTCGACCATGATGAAAATCGGCCGCTCGCGTTCTTCGTGAAACAGTTTGGTGTGCGGCTCCTGGGTGCGTGCGGTGACGCGCCAGTCGATGGTGCGCACATCGTCGCCGGCCTGGTACACGCGCACCTGGTCGAAGTCGACACCGCGACCGCGCAATTTGGAGTGATGCAAGCCGATCAGCGGGCTGCGCTGGCTGGGGGTGGAAAACAGCTGCACTTCGCGCACGCGGTGGCGCATCTCAATCAATTCGCTGAGTGTGACGCGGATTCCATCGCTAGCGTTCATGGGGTTCAAGCGACGGCAACGACGTCGAGAATGCGTTGCACCACGCGGTCCTGGTCAATGCCGGCCGCTTCGGCCTCGAACGACAGAATGATGCGGTGGCGCAGCACGTCGAACAGCACCGCCTGGATATCCTCCGGGCTGACAAAGTCGCGCCCGGCCAGCCAGGCATGGGCGCGTGCGCAGCGGTCGAGGGCGATGGAACCACGCGGGCTGGCGCCGTAGGCGATCCACTCGGCCATCTCCGGATCGAACTTGGCCGGGGTGCGCGTGGCCATGACCAGTTGCACCAGGTATTCCTCCACCGCATCGGCCATGTACAGGCCGAGGATTTCCTTGCGCGCGGCGAAGATCGCCTGCTGGCTGACGCGGCGCTCGGGCTTGGTCTCGCCATTGAGCGCCTCGCCGCGCGCCTGCTGCAGGATGCGCCGCTCGACGGCGGCGTCGGGGAAGCCGATCTTGACGTGCATCAGGAAGCGGTCGAGCTGGGCTTCGGGCAACGGGTAGGTGCCTTCCTGCTCGATGGGGTTTTGCGTGGCCATCACCAGAAACAGCGGCGACAGCTCGTAGGTGCTGCGCCCGACGCTGACCTGGCGCTCGGCCATGGCCTCCAGCAACGCCGACTGCACCTTGGCCGGCGCACGGTTGATTTCGTCGGCCAGCACCAGGTTGTGGAAGATCGGGCCTTGCTGGAACACGAAGCTGCCGGTTTCCGGGCGATAGATCTCGGTGCCGGTGATGTCGGCGGGCAACAGGTCGGGGGTGAACTGGATACGATGGAACTGCGCTTCGATGCCTTCGGCCAGCTCTTTGATCGCCTTGGTCTTGGCCAGGCCCGGTGCGCCCTCGACCAGCATATGGCCGTCGGCGAGCAGGGCGATCAGCAGGCGATCGATGAGTTTTTCCTGGCCGAGAATCTGCGTAGAAAGAAAGGTTCGCAGCGCGAGCAGCGCTTCACGATGTTCCATCGATGACGGTTCCTGGAGAGATGAGCCTGTACGTCTTGCAACAAACGACAGCCTGGGGCGCCTACTTTAATGCATGGCAGGGGGCGGCGACTAACGGCGTGACGAGTATTTTTGGGAAAACTTGTAGGAATTTTGTGTGGGCGCGCAAATTGCTCCTTTGTGCTGTGGCAAGCGGGCTTATCTGGCAATAGGGTCTCTTGTGGCAATAGGGCTTTTTTGTGGTGAGCGGGCTTGCCCCGCGTTGGGGCGCGAAGCGGCCCTGAAACCAGAGAACGCGGTCCCCCTGGATGAATGCGGCGATCTTGATGGGGCTGCTGCGCAGCCCAACGCGGGGCAAGCCCGCTCACCACAAAGAGCCCCATTGCCACAACAAGCGCGCTCACCACAAGGGTATTGGGCCGCTGCACCTTCAGCACTTCGCCAGGTTATTACTCAGTGCCTCGGCACTTGCGGCCCAAGCGAGCTTCCGTTGGCGGGCATGCTTCCTGTGGCAATAGGCTCTTTGTGGCAATGGCTTCTTGTGGCAATAGGGCTTCTTGTGGCAATAGGGCTCTTTGTGGTGAGCGGGCTTGTCCCGCGTTGGGGCGCGAAGCGGCCCTAAAACCAGAGAGCGCGGTCCCCCTGGGGGAATGCGGCGATCTTGATGGGGCTGCTGCGCAGCCCAACGCGGGGCAAGCCCGCTCACCACAACAAGCCCGCTTGCCCGGCCACTACGTCCGGATAAACGTACCCGTGCCTTTGAGGATGTTCTGCAAGGTCGCTTCAACTTCGGCCAGGTCCGAGGCAGCAGTGCCATGGCTGATCTGCAGTTGATCCTTGCCACCCAGTGCATCGGCGTCGCCGGCAGCGAGTTCGACCAGCAATGCCGTGTCACTCAGGGTGACTTTCAGGCCATCCAGGGTCGACGGCTCGTAGTCCCAGGTCAGCTCCACTTCGTCTTCGTCGGGGTACCGGGTGAGCATGAACATCTCGCCGTTTTTGCCGTGGCAGCAGAGCATGGCCATGTTGTCTTCTTCTTCGTCGCACGGAGTGGCCATCAGGGCGTCGGTGTTGATTTGCAGCATGGGGAATCCTGTCTGGGGTAGGGCATTGCGCGGGCAATTGTGCCATTGCGGCGAATTTTGTGCTGCATCCCGTGTCAGACCCTGTGCATGACCTGACGGGCTGAATCAGTCATTTCTGGTACTCGCAGGCGGGGAAAACACCTGTTTTTCTGCGAAAAAATCCGGGTTGCCCAAGTCGCAACCACTGGCCTGCTTACCGATGACCGAATATGTCGCAGCGTCGCAAGCAGCTGTCTTCCTACAGTCGTTAAGCTGCGCAACGGATGTGCATGTGCCAGGCGCCTGACCTGCCCGTCGTACCGTCACCTGGCAAGGTGCGCATCTTATGGAAGTTGTATGTGACCTCATTGTCTTGTCCAGCTTCACCCACCTGTCACCCTGATTCGTTTAAGGTACTTATCCACTTGTATCGACGAACAGAGCTGACGGTCTCCCCGCAAGGGGATAACACGCGACGCTTCCATCAATAACAAGCCCAAGCGGAGTACCACAGATGGCGTTCTTCACCGCAGCCAGCAAGGCCGACTTCCAGCATCAACTGCAA
This sequence comes from Pseudomonas sp. GW821-FHT05D12, assembly GCF_059419825.1. Lineage (NCBI taxonomy): Bacteria > Pseudomonadati > Pseudomonadota > Gammaproteobacteria > Pseudomonadales > Pseudomonadaceae > Pseudomonas > Pseudomonas sp. GW821-FHT05D12. The sequence continues at coordinate 187,183 of NZ_JBWKSN010000010.1, forward strand.
GCGGCACTGGCGCAGCACATCAGTGAACAGGCACTGCCACAAGTGGCGCTGTTCGCTGAACAATTCTTCGGCATCATTTCCCTGGACGAACTGACCCAGCGTCGCCTTTCCGACCTGGCCGGTTGCACCCTGTCTGCCTGGCGCCTGCTTGAGCGCTTTGATCACACCCAACCGCAAGTGCGGGTCTACAACCCCGATTACGAACGTCATGGCTGGCAGTCGACCCACACCGCGGTCGAAGTGCTGCACCATGACCTGCCGTTCCTGGTCGACTCGGTGCGTACCGAGCTGAACCGCCGCGGCTACAGCATCCACACCCTGCAGACCACCGTGCTCAGCGTACGCCGTGGCAGCAAGGGCGAGCTGCTGGAAATCCTGCCCAAGGGCACCCAGGGCGAAGGCATCCAGCAAGAATCGCTGATGTACCTGGAAATCGACCGCTGCGCCAACGCTGCCGAACTGAACGTGCTGAGCAAAGAGCTTGAGCAGGTACTCGGCGAAGTGCGTGTGGCCGTGGCCGATTTCGAACCGATGAAAGCCAAGGTCCAGGACCTGCTGGCCGGTATCGACGCCAGCCAGTTCGTGATCGATGGCGAAGAAAAAGCCGAGATCAAGAACTTCCTGGAATGGCTGGTGGGCAACCACTTCACCTTCCTCGGCTATGAAGAATTCGTGGTACGTGACGAGGCGGACGGCGGTCATATCGAATATGACGCCAATTCCTTCCTCGGTCTGACCAAGCTGCTGCGCGCCGGCCTCACCGCCGATGACCTGCGCATCGAAGACTATGCCGTTGCCTACCTGCGTGAACCGACCGTGCTGTCGTTCGCCAAGGCCGCGCACCCAAGCCGCGTGCACCGCCCGGCCTACCCGGACTACGTGTCGATCCGCGAGATCGATGCCGACGGCAAGGTCATCAAGGAACACCGCTTCATGGGCCTGTACACCTCCTCGGTGTACGGCGAGAGCGTGCGGGTGATCCCGTATATCCGTCGCAAGGTCGCGGAAATCGAACGCCGCTCGGGCTTCCAGCCCAAGGCGCATTTGGGCAAGGAACTCGCCCAGGTGGTCGAGGTACTGCCGCGTGACGACCTGTTCCAGACCCCGGTCGACGAGCTGTTCAGCACCGTGATGTCGATCGTGCAGATCCAGGAACGCAACAAGATCCGCGTATTCCTGCGCAAAGACCCGTACGGTCGTTTCTGCTACTGCCTGGCCTACGTGCCGCGCGACATCTATTCCACCGAAGTGCGCCAGAAGATCCAGCAAGTGCTGATGGATCGCCTGAAGGCTTCGGATTGCGAGTTCTGGACCTTCTTCTCCGAGTCCGTGCTGGCGCGCGTGCAGCTGATTCTGCGGGTCGACCCGAAGAACCGCCTGGACATCGACCCGCTGCAACTGGAAAAAGAAGTGGTACAGGCCTGCCGCAGCTGGCAGGACGACTACTCCAGCCTGGTCGTCGAAAGCTTCGGCGAAGCCCAGGGCACCAACGTGCTGGCCGACTTCCCGAAAGGCTTCCCAGCCGGTTACCGCGAGCGTTTTGCTGCGCATTCGGCCGTGGTCGACATGCAGCACCTCAACAGCCTCACCGAAGCCAACCCGCTGGTGATGAGCTTCTACCAGCCGCTGGGCCAGGTCTCCGGCCAGCGCGAGCTGCATTGCAAGCTCTACCACGCCGATACCCCGCTGGCACTCTCCGACGTGCTGCCGATCCTGGAAAACCTCGGCCTGCGCGTGCTGGGTGAATTCCCTTACCGCCTGCGTCACGCCAATGGCCGTGAGTTCTGGATCCATGACTTTGCGTTCATCGCCGCCGAAGGCGTGAACCTGGATATCCAGCAACTCAACGACACGCTGCAGGACGCGTTCGTGCACATCGTGCATGGCGACGCCGAGAACGATGCGTTCAACCGCCTGGTACTCACCGCCGGCCTGCCGTGGCGCGACGTGGCGCTGCTGCGTGCCTACGCGCGTTACCTCAAGCAGATCCGCCTGGGCTTCGACCTCGGCTACATCGCCAGCACCCTGAACAACCACACCGACATCGCCCGCGAGTTGACCCGGTTGTTCAAGACCCGTTTCTACCTGGCGCGCAAGCTTACCGCCGACGACCTGGAAGACAAGCAGCAACGCCTGGAACAAGCGATCCTCACCGCGCTGGACGACGTCCAGGTGCTCAACGAAGACCGCATCCTGCGTCGCTACCTGGACCTGATCAAGGCCACTCTGCGAACCAACTTCTACCAGACCGACGCCAACGGCCAGAACAAGTCGTACTTCAGCTTCAAGTTCGACCCGCGTGCGATTCCTGAGCTGCCCAAGCCGGTGCCGAAGTTCGAGATCTTCGTCTACTCGCCGCGTGTCGAAGGCGTGCACCTGCGCTTTGGCAACGTTGCGCGCGGCGGCCTGCGCTGGTCCGACCGTGAGGAAGACTTCCGTACCGAAGTGCTCGGCCTGGTAAAAGCCCAGCAAGTGAAGAACTCGGTGATCGTGCCGGTGGGTGCGAAGGGCGGTTTCCTGCCGCGTCGCCTGCCACTGGGCGGCAGCCGCGACGAGATCGCGGCCGAGGGCATCGCCTGCTACCGCATCTTCATTTCCGGCCTGCTGGACATCACCGACAACCTGAAAGACGGCGCCCTGGTGCCACCGGCCAACGTCGTGCGCCATGACGACGATGACCCGTACCTGGTAGTGGCGGCGGACAAAGGCACCGCGACCTTCTCCGACATTGCCAACGGCATCGCCATCGACTACGGCTTCTGGCTGGGTGATGCATTCGCCTCCGGTGGTTCCGCCGGTTACGACCACAAGAAAATGGGCATCACCGCCAAGGGCGCTTGGGTCGGCGTGCAGCGTCACTTCCGTGAGCGCGGCATCAATGTGCAGGAAGACAGCATCACCGTGGTCGGCGTCGGCGACATGGCCGGTGACGTGTTCGGTAACGGCCTGTTGATGTCCGACAAGCTGCAACTGGTCGCGGCCTTCAACCATCTGCACATCTTCATCGATCCAAACCCGAACCCGGCGACCAGCTTCGTCGAGCGCCAGCGCATGTTCGAGCTGCCGCGTTCGGCGTGGACCGACTACGACACCAGCATCATGTCCGAAGGCGGCGGGATCTTCTCGCGCAGCGCGAAGAGCATTGCCATCTCGCCACAGATGAAAGAGCGCTTCGACATTTCGGCCGACAAACTGACCCCGACCGAACTGCTGAACGCCTTGCTCAAGGCGCCGGTGGACCTGTTGTGGAACGGCGGTATCGGTACTTACGTCAAGGCCAGCACCGAAAGCCACGCCGATGTCGGCGACAAGGCCAACGACGCACTGCGTGTCAACGGCAACGAGCTGCGCTGCAAGGTGGTGGGCGAGGGCGGTAACCTCGGCATGACCCAATTGGGTCGTGTGGAATTCGGCCTCAATGGCGGCGGTTCCAACACCGACTTCATCGACAACGCCGGTGGCGTGGACTGCTCCGACCACGAAGTGAACATCAAGATCCTGCTCAACGAAGTGGTGCAGGCCGGTGACATGACCGACAAGCAGCGCAACCAGCTGCTGGCGAGCATGACCGACGAAGTCGGCCACCTGGTGTTGGGCAACAACTACAAGCAGACCCAGGCCCTGTCCCTGGCCGCCCGCAAGGCCTACGAGCGCGCAGCCGAGTACAAGCGCCTGATGAGCGACCTGGAAGGCCGTGGCAAGCTGGACCGCGCCATCGAGTACCTGCCGACCGAGGAGCAGCTCACCGAGCGCGCGTCCAACGGCAAGGGCCTGACGCGTCCAGAGCTGTCGGTATTGATCTCCTACAGCAAGATCGACCTCAAGGAAGCGCTGCTCAAGTCGCTGGTGCCGGACGACGAGTACCTGACCCGTGACATGGAGACCGCGTTCCCACCGAGCCTGGTCGCCAAGTTCTCCGAGGCCATGCGTCGTCATCGCCTGAAGCGCGAGATCGTCAGCACCCAGATCGCCAACGACCTGGTCAACCACATGGGCATCACCTTCGTGCAGCGCCTCAAGGAGTCGACCGGCATGAGCCCGGCGAACGTGGCTGGCGCCTATGTGATCGTGCGTGACATCTTCCATCTCCCGCACTGGTTCCGTCAGATCGAAGCCCTGGACCACCAGGTCTCCGCCGACGTGCAACTGGAGCTGATGGACGAGCTGATGCGCCTGGGCCGCCGTGCTACACGCTGGTTCCTGCGCAGCCGTCGCAACGAGCAGGATGCCGGGCGTGATACCGCGCACTTCGGTCCACACCTGGCCGCGTTGGGCCTCAAGCTCGACGAACTGCTGGAAGGCCCGACCCGCGAAGGCTGGCAGACCCGCTACCAGGCCTACACCGAAGCCGGCGTGCCGGAGTTGTTGGCACGCATGGTGGCCGGTACGACGCACCTGTACACGCTGCTGCCGATCATCGAAGCCGCTGACGTCACCGGTCACGATGCCGCCGAAGTGGCGAAAGCCTACTTCGCCGTGGGCAGCGCCCTCGACTTGCCGTGGTACCTGCAGCAGATCAGCGATCTGCCAGTGGCCAACAACTGGCAGGCCCAGGCGCGCGAAGCGTTCCGCGACGACGTGGATTGGCAGCAACGCGCGATCACCATCGCGGTACTGCAAATGGCCGATGCGCCACAAGACATGGAAGCCCGCGTGGCCCTGTGGCTTGAGCAGCACCAGGACATGGCGGATCGCTGGCGCGCGATGATGGTGGAAATCCGTGCTGCGGTCGGCACGGACTACGCCATGTACGCGGTCGCCAACCGTGAACTGCTGGACCTGGCGTTGAGCGGTCAGTCGGTGCTGCAACCGGCTTGATCCAACCGCTGGACACAAAGCCCCGCATCGTAAGATGCGGGGCTTTTTTTATGGCGTGGCAGTCCCCAGGCACGGCTGGATAACTTTTTTCAGCCCGGTGTTATTGGCTGGCAGTAAAAACGTTGCGGTCAGCGGCTTGCCCCCCTCCTGGGCTGGCGCCAATGACAGTGTCAGGCTTTGACCCCGTGAGGCATCACTGGCCCAGTAGGCGAGCTCGTCGCGGGGCACGGAGCCGCGGAGTACAAAAATCGTGCTGACCTGAAAAAAACCGCCGTGGGTCCACACGCCATTGATCGAGTGATCGACGCTGGCGCGGGTTCCCGTCGTGATGCGCAATGGTCCGTCTTTGGCGGCACCCTTGCCTTCAAAAGGCGCAACGTCGAAGCCCAGCGACTGCGGGGAGATCTCCAGTTCAATACCCGCCGATGAGTTCTGCGGGTGACAGCTGATCGCCAGGTTGGCCTTGACGCTATACCCGTCATAGGCACTGGCACCAAAGGTGCGGGCCGTCAGCATCGGAGCGTCGGCGTAAGGTTGCTCAAGCAACCAGACGGGGTGTGCCGGGGTGATCACTTGCGTGGCGTCGTCACCGAGATGGGCATGCGCATTGAGTGCTGGAATAAAAGCGCTGGCGATCAGGGTACGGATAAGGGGGCGCATAGGGGCACTCATCGGCAAAGGAATGTTGACAATTCGGCCACCCATTCTGCCGATTGCTCGCCGACAGGGCTGTCAGTCAATACGCAAAGAACCTGGCGTGGTTTAATCCACCGGGTACTCCACAACACTCAGCAAGCGAGGGTCTATGCGACTGTGTATTTTTTCCGGCTCAAGCCCAGGCCGGTTGCCGGTGTATGCCGAAATGGCCACTCAATTGGGTCAGGCGCTCGCCAAAGCCGGTATCGGCCTGGTCTACGGTGGCGCTTCGGTAGGTTTGATGGGCGCGGTGGCCGACGCGGCGCTGGCCAGTGGCGGTGAAGTGATTGGTGTCATGCCGGCGTTCCTGGCCGATAAGGAGCTGGCCCACACCGGCCTGGCAGACCTGCGGATCGTCGGTTCCATGCATGAGCGCAAGGCGCTGATGGCGGATCTGTCCGACGGCTTTATCGCATTGCCTGGCGGCATCGGCACGTTTGAAGAGTTGTTTGAGGTGTGGACGTGGGCGCAACTGGGCCAGCACGCCAAGCCTTGCGCACTGTTGAACATCAACGGGTTCTACGATGGCTTGGCCGCCTTCCTCGACAACGTGGTCAGCGAGGCGTTTTTGCAGCCGGTGCACCGCGACATGTTGATTGTCGAGCCGAACGTGGATCGTTTACTGGCGGCAGTGCACGACTATACGGCGCCTGCCGTGGCCAAGTGGATCAAGCGCGAGCAAACCTGAGGCCGCAAGCGCCTGGAGTCGGGTGTGGCGTAGCGCCTCTTCGCGACGCCACGTGCTGTTGATCCAGCACCCCTTGCTGCCGACTTGAGGGCCAAACCCGATGGCGCGGGCCTTCGCCATCGGTTGTCAGCGGCTGCCTTACCAGTCGTAGGTCAGCGTCGCGGTCACATTGCGCCGTGGGCCGTAGTAGCACGCGGTGGTGTTGGTGCAGGCGGTGATGTAGTCCTTGTCGAACAGGTTGCTGGCATTCAGCGCGATGCGGGTGCCTTTCAAATCATTGGCCAGCTTGCCCAGGTCGTAATGCACGGCGGCGTCGAACACGGTGACGTTGCCGCTCTGGATACGGTCGCGTGCGGCGGTGGTGGAGACGGCGGAGCTGCCCCACAACACGCCGGTGTAGCGTGCGCCGGCGCCCAAGCCGAGGCCGGTGAACGGGCCGTCATCGAGGGTGTAGTCCAGCCACGCCGACGCCTGGTGGCGCGGGGTGAAGGGCAGTTCGTAGCCTTTATCGGTGTAGGCCGAGGTCACGTAGCCGCTCTGGGTGATTTCACTGTCGGTGTAGGTGTAAGAGGCAATCAGCGACAGGTTGCGGTTCAGTACCGCCTTGCCTTCCAACTCGAAGCCACGGCTGCGCGCTTCGCCGATCTGCACGGTATTGCGCATGTCGAGCGGGTCGGCCGTGGTGAGATTCTTCTGGGTCAGGGTGTAGACCGACGCGGTGATAAAGCTGTCCTGGCCCGGCGGTTGGTACTTCACGCCGGCTTCATATTGCTCGCCTTCGGTCGGCTTGAAGATCGGCGTGGTCGCGCTGACGCTGGTGTTGAGCGTCGGGTCGAACGATTGCGAGTAGCTGACGTAGGGCATCACGCCGTTGTCGAACAGGTAGCCGAGCCCCGCGCGCCAGGTGCCTTTTTCATCGTCCTGCTTGATCACGCGGTCGCGTGGCGTCGCGCGGTCCGGGCGGAAGTCGCTGGTGGACGTGGCCCAGTCGTAGCGACCGCCGAGGGTCAGGATCCAGCTATCCAGTTTGATCTGGTCCTGCAGGTAGACGCCGGTCTGCTTCTGGGTCTGGTACATGTCGCGACCCACGTACTGGCCGCTGACGCTGCCGCCGTAAGTGGGGTTGTACGGGTTGATCGGGCTGAACGTGCCGTTGACTACGTCGTTGTCCAGCGCGTTGCGCCGGAAATCCAGGCCCATCAGCAGGGTATGCTCCAACGCACCGGTGTTGAAGCGCGCCTGTGCCTGGTTATCGACGTTGAAGATCTGGATGTTGCGCTTGATGTCGGAGGCCAGCCGATTGAGCACCGGGCTGGTGGCGCTGGCATAGCCGTTGTTGAACGCCGAGCGGTTCTGGATGTTTACCTTGCTCCAGCGCAGGTTCTGGCGAAGGGTCCAGGTGTCGTTCAGATGGTGCTCGAACAGGTAGCCGAGCTGGAAGCTTTCGCGGCGCAGCTGATCGTAATCCGGATCGCCCAGCAGCGTGTCGCTGCCGATGTGGCCCCAGGGCGAACCCTGCTGCGAGCCTTTTTGCGGGTAGTACTGCTCGGTGGTGCCGCCCCAGTCGCGCTGGTATTGGGCAAGCAGGGTCAGCGAGGTGTCATCGTTAGGGCGCCAGGTCAGCGCGGGGGCGATGAAGTTGCGGTTGTTGTCGACGTGTTCGACCTGGGTGCCGCTGTCCTTGACCAGGCCGGTCAGCCGGTAGCTCCACACGCCCTGGTCGTCCAGCGGGCCGCTGAAGTCGAAGCCCAGTTGCTTGAGGTCATGGCTGCCGCCTTGAACCTGCAACTGATGCAAGGGCGTGGTGGTCGGCAGTTTGCTGGTGAGGTTGATCAAGCCACCGGGACGGCTCTGGCCATACAGCATCGAGCTGGGGCCGCGCAGCACTTCCACGCTTTGCAGGCCGTAGGGCTCGGACACGCTGCCCTGGCCACTTTCGCCATACGGCAGCATCAGGCCATCCTGGAACACGTAGGGCGAAAAGCCGCGCACGCGAAACTGCTCGCGGCTGTTGTTGCTGCCGGTGTATTCGCCATAGATACCGGGGGTGTAGCGCACCGCCTGGCTGACGTCCTGTACGGCCTGGTCATTCATCTGCTTGCGCGACACCACCGAGATCGACTGCGCAACTTCGGCCAGTGGCGTATCGGTCTTGGTTGCGCCACGGCTGCGCTTGACCACATAGCTGTTGTCGCCGTTCTCTTCACTGTCGAACGTGTTGGCGTTGATGCTGGTCTCGCCCAGGTTGAGGGTGCCGGAGGGCAGGGGCTTGAGCGTCAATACGCCGGCCTCGGTGGTGTCCAGGCCCAGGCCGGAACCTGACAGGGCGCGGCTCAAGGCCTGCTCAGTGCTCATGTCACCGCGTACCGCGGGCGCTTGCAGGCCGGACACCAGGCTCGGTTCATACACGATTTCACGCGCGCTTTGCTGGGCGATGCGGCCCAGGGTGGTCGCCAGCCCCGCGGGCGGCAAGTCGAAATTGGCGGCGTGGGCCAGGCCCAGGGGGGCCACCAGCAGGGCTAGCGGAAAGAGGGTACGGGTGCAGCGGGACATAACGAGGGCTCCATTGGCGGTCCGCATTCGTGGGCGGTTCATGGGGTATGTCCAGCGAGCATGAAAAAGCGATATAGGCGGATGAAAAAATAATTCAGGCGCGGTCGACGCTTACCCACCACTCGCCATAACGCTGGATGCGCAGCGGCATGGTTTGCGCCAGGGCGGCGAGGGCGCGGTCGCTGTGGTCGAGGGAGAACACGCCGGAGACGCGCATCGGCGCAGCGCTCGGGCTGACGCGCAGCACGCCGCGCCGGTACGGTTTCAACGCGGCGATGACGTCGCCCAGTGCCCAGTCCTGCTCGTTGAGCCAGCCGTCCTGCCAACTGCTTTCGCCGCTGTGGTTGGCGGCCAGGCGTTCAATGCTGTCGTTGAAACGTGCGCCCTGATCCGCTTTGAGCGTCAGTTGCGCGCCACGGCGGGTGGTGATGTGCACGTCCGGCCCCAGGGCCCAGACGTGGGTGAATGAGGCGTACGCCGCTACCATCAGCCGTGTGCCATTGCCCTGTATCTGGCCAAACGGGGTGCTGATATTGAAGGGGCGTGGCTCGTGGCGGATGTCGAGGATGATCTTGCCGGCGCGCAGCGACAGCCGGCGTTCGTCCGTACGCCAATCGATATCCACCGCGCTTTGTGCATCGAGTACCAGGTGGCTGCCATCTGCCAGCCATGTGTTCAGCCGCTCGCCGGTGCCGGTGCGCAGGTCGGCGCCGAATTCCGCCAGTGGCATGCCTGGCTGGCGCAGCGCCTGGGTGACCACTCCGAGTCCGGCGACGGCCAAGGCGCCGCGCAGCAATTGACGACGACTGGGGCGCGGTGCTTGCAAGGCGCGGCGGGCCTGTGCGTCATGGGCCGGCGCCAGGCTGCGTTGCACATGGCTTTGCACGGTATTCCAGGCCTGGGCATTCAGCGGATCGGCCTGCAGCCAATGCTCGAACGCATGGCGTTCACTGGGCAGCAGCGATTCATCGCGCAGGCAGGCACTCCACTCGATAGCTTGTTCAAGGGCGGCGCGCGAACTCATGATTCCAGCAACTCGCGGCAGCACAGGCGCAGTCCCTTGGCTACGTACTGGCGCACGCGAATCGTCGACACGCCCAGCAGCGCAGCAATGTCGGCGTACTTCATGCCATCGATCTGGCTGCACAGGAACGCGGTGCGCGCACGCGGCGACAACCCATCCAGCAAGGCATCCACGGCCAGCAGGCTTTCCAGGGTCAGGGCGTGCTCTTCCGGTGACGGCTCCACCGCTTCGGGCTGGGCGGCCAGCACTTGCAGGTAGGCGCGTTCCAGGTCGCGGCGACGCCAGGTGTCGTAGATCAGCCGCTTGGCAATGGTGGTCAGCAGCGCGCGCGGTTCGCGAATGGTTTGCGGCGCGGGCAGCGCAACGACTTGGACAAACGTCTCGGCGGCCATGTCGGCGGCATCATGACGGCAGCCCAGGCGGGCGCGCAGACGGTCGAGCAGCCAGCCATGGTGGTCGCCAAACAACTGCCTCAGGATCTGCTCACGCAGGGTCGAAGCGTCGGAAGAGGTGAGGGGCGTGGCTGGCGGCATGTTGTAACTGTCTGGGCGGGAATGAGAGCGATTATCAATTATTCGCCCTCAGGTGACAACCGCTCGCCGCGCTCAGTTGAGTTGCAGCAGCTTGGTTTCCAGGTGGTCCAGATGCTCGGTCATCAAGCGCACTGCCGTGTCCGTGTCGCGTTGCTCAATTGCATCGACAATCGCTACATGCTCCTGCCACGCGCAGTACGTGCAGGCCTGCGCTTCGTACTGGGCGATGATCAACGACGTCAACGGCACCAGGCTGTTGAGGAACTGCGCCAACGGCGCATTACCGGCCATCGCCGCCAATTGCAGGTGAAACTCGCCGGACAAACGAATCGCCGGCCCACGTTGATCACGCTCGATACAGTCGCGCTCGCGTGCAATCAGCTCGCGCAGCTGGCGGATCTGCCCAGGCGTTGCCTGGGCGCAGGCCAGTTGCACCACGGTGATTTCGGTCATGCGCCGGGCTTCGAGGATTTGCCGGGTCTGCTGGCCTTCCGGTGCGGCAACCTGGGCGCGCTGGTTGGGGCGCAGGATGATCACTTGCTGGTGGGACAGCTTGGCCAGCACCCGGCGAATCACGCTGCGGCTCACGCCAAAGGTCTCGCCCAGGCCTTCTTCGGTAAAGCGGCTGGACGGGGCGATGCGCTGCTCGAGGATGGCATCGAACAGCCGTGGGTAGATGTCATCCACCGAGGGCTTCTTGCCGGCCACCAGGCGCAGGGTGGGCAGGACGGGGTCGCGTTGCAAGGCGTGGGCGTTCATGGCCGGTCTCCAAAAAATCAACTGCCCAGGTGGTCGTCCGGGATGTTCAGGCGAATGCCCATGCGCAGGCCTTCCTGCAGGATATGCCGGCGCATTTCGGCGCTGGCCAGGGCACTGTTCTTGTTGCGGATGGCGCGCACCACGGCCTCGTTTTCCTGCAGGCGTTCGGCCAGGTGTTCCGGCGAGTTGCGCAGCACCTGGGCGCTTTGCTTGAGCGCGTTGCTGGTTTGCTGCACCACGTTCTGGAAGATCGGGTTGGAGGTGAGGGCGAACAATTCCTCGTGGAAGCCGATGTAGGCGTTCATGCCCGCTTCGGCGTCACCGGCATCGAGGGCTTCGCGCATGTCCATCAGGGTCAGGCGCAGTTGCCCGACTTCCTTGCTGCTGATCGACTGCGCCACCAGGCCGACGATGAAGGGTTCGAGGGTGTAGCGCAGTTGCAGGATGTCTTCGAGGCTGGCGTCGGCCACGGCGTCACTGGACTGTGGATCGCTGACGCTGGTTTCCAGCACGACCACGCCTTTGCCGGGCATGGAGCGCACCAGGCCGAGGGTTTCCAGCACGATCACGGCTTCACGCAGGCTCGGGCGGCTGATGCCCATCTGTTCGGCCAGTTCACGCTGGCCGGGGAGCATTTCGCCCCGGCGCCACTGGCCCCGCGCCAGGGCGGCGCGAAGTTTTTCGACGACTGAATTGACGACGGTTGAGGTGCTGATCACGTCTACCTCTCCTTTATGTTGCGAATACATTAGCGAGCATGGCGACTCTTGACTGTGGGAGCGGGCTTGCTCGCGAAAGCGCTGGGTCAGTCACAGATGTATTGACTGAATAACCGCATTCGCGAGCAAGCCCGCTCCCACATTTGAACGGTGCCGCTGATGAAATCGGTCAGAACTCCTGGTGCGCGGGCAGTACCGGCTTCTTGGCCTGGAAGGCATAGCCCTGCTGGCCGTCGAGCACCTTGTTCGCACGCTGGATATCGATGTCTTTTTCCCAACGGGCAATGGCCACGGTGGCGACGCAGTTGCCGATCAGGTTGGTCAGTGCGCGGCCGATGCCCATGAACCAGTCCACCGCCAACACCAGCACCAGGCCGACCACCGGAATCGCCGGGATCGCCGTCAGCGTCGCTGCGAGGATTACCAGCGCGGAGCCGGGGATGCCGTGGGCGCCCTTGGAGGTGATCAGCGACACCAGCAGGATGGTCAGCAAGTCGGTCATCGACAGCGGCGTGCCGGTGGCGTTGGCGATAAACACGATGGCCAGGGTCAGGTAGATCGAGAAACCGTCGAGGTTGAACGAGTACCCGGTCGGAATCACCAGGCCCACGGTGGAGCTGCCGATGCCCAGGTGCTCGAGCTTGCGCATGATCTGTGGCAGCACGGCGTCGGAGGAGGCGGTGCCCATCACGATCAGCAGCTCTTCGCGCAGGTACTTGAGCAGCGGCAGCATGCGCAGGCCCGACAGGCGCATGACCAGGCCCAGGATCACGGCGACGAAGGCAAAGCACGTCAGGTAGAACAGGCCGACCAGGCTGCCCAGGTGTTGCAGGGAATCCAGGCCGTAGGTGCTGGTGGTGAAGGCAATCGCGCCGAATACGCCGATGGGGGCCAGGCGCACGATCATGCCCATGATGCGGAAGATGATATGGCTCAGCTCGTTGATCAGCCGCGAGATGCCGGAAGCGGCTTCGCCAACCAGGTTCAGGGCGCTGCCGAACAACACCGAGAACAGCAGCACCTGCAGCACATTATTGTCTGCGAAGGCGCCGATCACCGAGTTGGGGATCAGGTCCATCAGGAACTGGCTGGTGCCACGGATATGCTGGCCCTTGTCCGCCAGTTCATTGAGGCCGGCGGAGGACAACTGCTCCAGGTGGATATTGGCGCCGGTGCCGATCCCGGTGCTGAAGGCCATGATCAGGCCGATCACCAACGCGACGGTGGTAAGGACTTCAAAGTAGATCACCGACTTGAGGCCGATACGCCCGACTTTCTTCAAGTCGCCGGCACCGGAAATACCGCTGACCACCACGCAGAATACGATCAGGCCAATCAGCATTTTGATCAGCTTGATAAAGCCGTCACCCAGGGGTTTGAGTTGCGAGGAGAATTCGGGAAGGGCCAGGCCGCAGATTATGCCTAGAGCCAGGCCAATCACGACTTGCAGGAAAATCGAACGCGAGCACCATCTGAGCATGGGAGGGATCTCTATTCGGTGCCCTGGTGGTTCCAGGGCTTAATTGTTGTGGTCATACCGGTAAGTCCAGTGCGCGGCCAGTCTACGCCGGGTTTTTTTGAAATAACAAGTCATTCTTGGACGGTTGACAAGTCCCGGTCTGACCAGTTGGTCGCCAACACCGATGCTTGAGCGGTTGGCGGAGGGGAATTTTTTTCGCTTATCATCCGCCGCTTGGCTTTGGAGGTGATGGATGGATAAACCCGGACTGACCACGGATGCAACCGGGCAGACCCACTGCAGTTGGCGCACGGCTGCGCCGCAGTACCCGCGTTACCACGACCATGAGTGGGGCGTGCCGGTGGCGGATGACATCCAGCTGTATGAAAAAATCTGCCTGGAAGGCTTTCAGGCGGGCATGGCCTGGATCACCATCCTGCGCAAGCGCGAGCAGTTTCGCGTGGCATTCGAAGGCTTTGATTTTCGCCGGGTGGCGCAGTATGGCGAGGCCGATATCGAGAGACTGATGCAGGACCCAGGCATCGTGCGCAATCGCGCGAAGATCGTCTCGACTATCAACAATGCGCGCAGGGCGTGTGAACTGGTGGACGAGACCGGTTCGCTGGCGCGCTGGTTGTGGGCGTTCGAGCCCGACGAGACGGAGCGTCCCGCCGTGGTCGACATGGCGTACTGGACCGGCAACCCGACTTCACCGGCATCGGTGCGTTTGTCCAAGGCGTTGAAGAAGCGCGGCTGGACCTTCGTCGGGCCGACCACGATGTACGCGCTGATGCAGGCGATGGGCATGGTCAACGACCACCTCGAAGGCTGCGCGTGCCGGCCACGGATCGAAGACCTGCGCCGCCAGTTCAAACGCCCCTGAGCCCGGCTGAACCTGGAGGCGCCGGCACGCCAGCGCCTGCAGTGGCGGGGTGGATCATTGCTTCAGCGGCGTCAGCACCTCGGCCTTGTCATCCAGCACCATCACCACCAGCAGCTTGGCCGGCTGGGTCTGGCTGGCATTGCTCGATTCAAAGTGCCGCGAGCCGGCCGGCTCGTAGAACGACTCGCCGACCTTGTAGGTCACGGCCTTCTCATCATTCACTCGCGACGTGATCGCGCCTTCCAGCACGTAGGCCACGGCGGTGCCGGTGTGGCTATGCGGCACGGTGGCCTGGCCGGGGGCGTAGTCGACGGTGAGCATGATGGTTTTCTTGCCGGGCACATTGGTCAGGGCGTGCTCCTGCAGCACCTTGATCGATTCCTGGTTGTACACGGGTTCATGGGCGAAGGCGCTGAAGGAGGCGAGCATCAGGGTGGTGGCGAGCAGTCGTTTCATGGCGAAGTTTCCGAGAAGTTCGAGACCTCTTCACCCTACGCCGCGTGCCCCGGGCGACCAATGACCAATCCTGGCAAAGGCCAGGAGACCAATCGCTCAATGGTCGAAGTGCAGGCGGCTGGCCAGTTGTTCAGCGGTGAGCGCGATAAAGCCTTGCAGGGCCGGCAGCTCGAAGTGCGCCAAGAGCTGCGCAGCACACGCCCAGCGGCCCTTGACGGTCCACAGGTCGGGGTCTTGCTGGCTGCGTTGTACGGCATAGTCGAGGCAACCGGGGGCGCTGCGCACGGCTTCGGCGATCTGCCCCAGGCGCTGGCCCAGTTGCGTCGAGCGCCCGGCAGCCGCGCGGACATGAACAGTGTTGAAGGCGCATTCGGTCATGGCGAGGGTCTCCAGAGTCTGGGGGAGTGCACAGGCTAGAGCCTGTTTGCGCCAGCACCAATGTCCAATCCGGCGGAAAAGCCGCTAGCCAATCTGCTGGAGAATGTCGCGCACCTTGTCCAGTGCCGGGTCGATGTCCAGCGTCTCGATCGCCCCAAAACCGATGATCAGGCCCGGGCGTACCGGCGCGTCGTGGAAGAACACTTCGAGCGGGTACAGGCCCACTTCCACCTGGCGCGCCAACTGCATCAGCAGCGCGATATTCACCGGCACTTTGCACAGCGCCGCCATGTGGAACCCGGCCACGGTCGGCACCGCTTCGAACCACGGCGACAGGTCGCCCGCCAGGCGTTGCAGGATGCGTTCGCGGCGCCCGGCGTACACCGTGTGGCAGCGGCGAATGTGCTTGAGCAGGTAGCCTTCGCTGATGAACTTGGCCAGCGCCCACTGGGGCAGGGTCGAACTGTGCTGGTCGGTCAATTGCTTGGCCTTGAGCACCGCGCCGTAGATCGCCGGTGGCAGCACCGCATAACCCAGGCGCAGCTCCGGCAACAGGGTTTTCGAGAAGGTCCCGACGTAAGTCACCAGGCCACGGGTGTCCATGCTCTGCAGCGAATCGGTGGGCCGGCCTTCGTAGCGGAATTCGCTGTCGTAGTCGTCCTCGATGATGATCGCGCCCAGCTCCAGCGCCCGTGCCAACAAGGCTTCCCGGCGCGGCAGGCTCATGGGCATGCCCAGTGGGAATTGGTGCGACGGCGTGACGTAGATCAGCCGCGTGCCGGGCGGGATCTGCTCGACCTGAATCCCCTGCGCATCCACCGGCACACTCGCGACGTTCGCGCCCATGGCCATGAACAACTGGCGCGCGGGGCTGTAGCCGGGGTCTTCCATGGCGACAATGCTGCCCGGTTCCAGCACCACCCGCGCGATCAGGTCCAGGGCCTGCTGCGCGCCATTGGTGACGATGATGTCGGTGTCACGGCAGTTGACCCCGCGTGAAAACGCAATGTGCCCGGCGATGGCACTGCGCAGTGCCGGCAAGCCTTCGGGCTGGCTGTAGAACCCACTGTTCTGTGCGATGCGCCGCAGCGCGTCCTGGGTGCAACGTCGCCATTCATCCTGCGGGAACTGATGGCGGCTGGTCGCGCCGCCGATAAATTCGTAGCGCAAGGTGCTGTCGCGCGTGGGGTGGCGCATGGGCGAGGGCAGCGCCTGCCAGGTCGCCAGGTTGGCAGCGCAGGCCAGGTCGGCGCCGGTTTGCAGGCGTTCGGTCTGCGGTGCGCGGGCGTTGACGAAGGTGCCACGGCCGGTTTTGCCGACCAGCAGGCCTTCGTAGGTCAGGGTCGCGTAGGTGTCCGAGACGGTCTTGCGGGACACGCCCAATTGTTCGGCGAGCAAGCGGCTGGGCGGCAATTGCGCACCGGCGGCCAGGCGTCCGGAACCGATGGCTTCACGCAACTGCTGGTACAACTGTTCGGCCAGATCCTTGCGGCCGTGGATCACGATGTGCAGTTCCATGTTTCACCCAGGAGCATTCAATCTGCGCCAAGACTACTCGCTCGCGGGGCGCGCTCAAAATGGTCTCTGCGTAAACCACCGGATTGGCTATAGGGCTTATGCCTTGAGGGCTCTAGGCTAGGTTGTGATTGCATTCGCTGCCTGAGAGCCACCCCATGGAACCTCGTCTGGATTACTACACCGCTTCGCCGCAAGCGCTCAAGGGCATGCTCGTGCTGGAGGCAGCGATCTTTGGCCTGTCCATCGAACAGTCGTTGCTGGAGCTGATCAAGATTCGCGTCTCGCAGCTCAACCACTGTGGGTTTTGCACCGACATGCATTCGATGGCGGCGCGTCAGCGCGGTGAGACTGAGCGACGTCTGTTTGCCCTGTGCGTGTGGCGCGATTCGCCGTTTTTCACGGCGCGGGAGAAGGCCGCGTTGGCCTGGAGCGAGTCGGTGGCGTCGCTGCCGACCTCCAGCGTTTCGGATGAGCTGTTCGCGGCAGTGCGCGTGGAATTCAGCGAGCAGGAACTGGTGGACCTGACCATGGCGGTGTCCAGCATCAGTGGCTGGAACCGCCTGGCGGTGAGTTTTCGGCAGCAACCGCCGAATGCTTGATCAGGACAGGAAACCGCCGTCCACATTCAGCGATACGCCGGTGGTGTAGCTGGACGCATCGGTGGCCAGGTACAGCACCGCGCCGGCCATTTCGCTGGGGGCCGCCACGCGCTTGAGCGGGATCTGCGCCAGGGCCATCTTCAGGATCGAATCGTTTTTCACCAGCGCCGAGGCGAACTTGGTGTCGGTCAAGCCCGGCAGCAGGGCGTTGCAGCGAATGCCGAACGCCGCGCACTCCTTGGCGAACACCTTGGTCATGTTGATCACGGCGGCCTTGGTCACCGAGTAGATGCCCTGGAACACGCCCGGCGAAATGCCGTTGATCGACGCCACGTTGATGATGCTGCCGCCACCGTTTTCGCGCATCAGCTTGCCGGCTTCCACCGACATGAAGAAGTAGCCGCGAATGTTCACGTCGACGGTCTTCTGGAACGCGCCGAGGTCGGTGTCCAGCACGTTGCAGAACTGTGGGTTGGTGGCGGCATTGTTCACCAGGATATCCAGGCGCCCGAACTGCTCGCGAATGCCGGCGAAGACCTGGGTGATCTGCTCCATTTCACCGATGTGGCAGGCAATGGCCGTGGCCTTGCCGCCGTCGGCGATGATCGCGTCCGCCACGTGTTGGCAGCCCTCCAGCTTGCGGCTGGAGACGATCACGTGGGCGCCTTGCTGGGCCAGCAACTTGGCGATGGCCTCACCGATGCCACGGCTGGCGCCGGACACAAAAGCGATCTTGCCGTCGAGGTCGAACAGGTTGGTCTTGGACATGGGGATTCCTTGTTATGTGCAATCAGAGCGCGGATTTGCCGATGACATTCAGGCTCATCTGCTCCAGCAGCTTGTTCATGTGGATGAACTGCGCAAAGCGTTTGTCCTGGGTCTGGCCATGGAAGAAGCGGTAGTAGATCTGCTGCACGATGCCGGCCAGGCGGAACAGGCCGTAGGTGTAGTAGAAATCGAAATTGTCGATCTGGATCCCGGCGCGTTCAGCGTAATAATCGACGAACTCGCGGCGGGTAAGCATGCCGGGGGCATTGCTCGGCTGGCGGCGCATCAGTTGCACGGGCGCCGGGTCGCCGGCCTCGATCCAGTAGGCGAGGGTGTTGCCCAGGTCCATCAGCGGGTCGCCGAGGGTGGTCAGTTCCCAGTCCAGCACGCCGATGATCTGCATCGGGTTATGAGGGTCGAGGATCACGTTATCGAAGCGGTAGTCGTTGTGCACAATGCTCGAGGTCGGGTGGTCGGCCGGCATCTTGTCGTTGAGCCAGGCGCGGACTTTTTCCCAGCTCGGCGCGTCGGGGGTCAGGGCTTTTTCGTAGCGGTCGCTCCAGCCACGGATCTGCCGCTCGACGTAGCCTTCGGGTTTGCCCAGGTCGGCCAGGCCACAGGCGTTGTAGTCGACCTGATGGAGTTCGACGAACTTGTCGATAAAACTCTTGCACAGTGCCTCGGTCCTGGTCGCGTCCAGGCCCAGTTCGGCTGGCAGGTCGGAGCGCAGGATGATGCCGTTGACGCGCTCCATCACGTAGAACTCGGCGCCGATCACCGCCTCGTCGGTGCAATGCACGTAGGCCTTGGGGCAATACGGGAAGCCGTCTTTGAGCTGGTTGAGAATGCGGTATTCGCGGCCCATGTCATGGGCGGACTTGGCTTTGTGGCCAAACGGTGGACGGCGCAGCACGAATTCCTGGCCGGGGTATTCCAGCAGGTAGGTCAGGTTCGACGCACCACCCGGAAACTGGCTGATCGTGGGCGTGCCGCTCAGGCCCGGGATATGGGCCTTGAGGTAGGGATCGATCAGGCTGGCATCAAGTTCTTCGCCTGGGCGAATCTGGGTCGATTGGTCGTTCAGCGCCATGCTTATCCCTTCTGCTTATTCTAAAGGCCTCGGACTATTTCCTAATCTAATGCGCACCACCGCCCAGCGACAAGGTCGGGGCGGCTTAATAGGTTAGCGTGTTGGACGATAATCAGCGTGCCTGATCGGTCATTTTTCGGGCGCTGGCAGGGTCACCGGCGTGAGCACCGGGCGGCCGGCAAAGTATTCCACCAGGTTGTCGGCCACGCGCTGCACGGTGTCGTGGGCGGCTTCGGGCGACAGGCCGGCCACGTGCGAGGTGAGCACGGTATTGCTCAGGCGCTTGAGGGCGTCGGGCACCTTCGGCTCGTCGTCGAACACGTCCAGCGCGGCGCCACCGATACGGCGTTGCTCAAGGGCCGCGACCAGGTCGGCGGTGACCACCACGCTGCCGCGGCCGATATTCACCAGGTAACCGTTGGGGCCCAGGGCGTCGAGGGCATTGCGGTCGATCAGGTGGCGAGTGCTGGCGCCGCCGGGCGTGGCCAGGATCAGGAAGTCCGAGTTGCGCGCCAGCTCCACTGCGGTGGCGCAGTAGGTGTAGTCGACATCATCGCGCGGCTGGCGGTTGTGGTAACTCACTTCCATGCCGAAACCCAGGGCTGCGCGCTTGGCGATTTCCAGGCCTACGGCGCCGAGCCCGAGAATCCCCAGTTGCTTGCCACCCAGGGACGGGCGCATCACCTTGGGCCACTCGCTGCGCCGCACCGCCGCATCGGTCTGCGGGATGCCGCGTACCAGCGACAGCAGCAGCGCCATGGCGTGGTCGGCCACCGACGGCGCGTTGACCCCGGCGCCGTTGGTTACCACGATGCCGCGGTTGCTCGCGGCCTGCAGGTCCACGTGCTCGTAGCCGGCGCCGATCACGCAGATGATCTCCAGCAGCGGCAGGGCGGCGATTTCCTCGGCATACAACCCCAGTGGGCCGCGCGTCAGCACCGCCTTGATCTGTCCACCATGGGCCTTGATGGCCTGGGCACGTTCGGCCGGTGTCGGCGCGAGGATCACATGAAAGTCATTGCTCTCGATGATTTGCAGGTATTCGTTGATGGTTTCAACCAGGACCAGAACAGTGGTGGTCATCGGAACGCTCTTCCTGAAGGGTTTGAAGGGATGAGTATGCGCGATTTGTAAGTAATATCGTTTCGCCGCGTCAGAAAAAATGCAGGGTCGAAGGCGAGCGCCTGCCGGTTCAGAAACTGACCTCGGCGGCTTTCACCCGCTGTACAAAGGCGCCCGCCAGCGTGGCGTTGTGGTGCTCGATAATCGCCTCGGCCTTCAGTGCCGGGGTGTCCATGCAGGTATGCGCGTCTTCCGGCAGTACCACGCCAAAGCCCAACTCCACGGCCACCCGGCACGTGGTGTCGATGCAGAATTGGGTCTTCATCCCGGCGATCACCAGTTGCTTGACCTGCGCGGCGTGCAGTTGCTGCGCCAGGTCGGTGCCCAGGAAGCAACTCGGGCGAGTCTTGTCGAAGAGCTGATCGCGGGCCGCATCGACGTCCAGCGCAGGCCACAGCTGCCAGAACGGGCTGCCTGCGGCGATTGGAGAACCCGCCGGACCGGTGTGGCGGGCCACGAAGATCGGCGCATGGGCCGCGCGTGCGCGCTGGATCAGTTGATTGATGGTGCCCAGCACCCGCTCGCGTTCGAAGGGTTTCTCCGGGCCATCGTACAGGCCGGTTTGCATATCGATGATCAACAGGGCGTCAGCCATGGTGTTGCTCCTTGTGATTGCCAGGTGGCGGAGCAATAAAAAGGCCCCGTCCATTGCTGGCGGGGCCTTGGGTTGAATCTGCGGATGTTTAGTTCAAGCACCCACAGCCACCGCGCGACCCGCCTTGAGCGGTCGTGGTGGTGGTACGGGTGAGGTACTGCGCGATCAGGTTCATGGCCCGATCATGCTGGGACAGGCGCGGGGCTGTCAACGGGCAACAAGGTGTTTCGTACGGCCTCAAGGAATTCGTCCGACAGCTGATTGCCGCGTGTCGCACGGGCGAGAGTGACGGCGCCGATCATCATCGCGTATTTCGCCAGCATCGCCTGGCGATCCTCATCCTGAAGCTGGGCAAAGATCTCCAGCGACTTTTCGACCCCGTCTATGAAAGTGTGCTGCAGCGCTGTGTCGGCGGGCTCGTGGCACATATCCGGGGTGAACGCCGAGATCGGGCAGCCGTCACCCGGGTTGTCGCGGTGGGCCGCCGACAGATAGGGGGCCAGGACTGCCTGGCGCGCCGCTTGCCGATCTTCGCTGGTGCGGATCTTTTCCTGCCAGCCCAGGTTCGCGTGCTCGAAGGCCTGCTGGCAGGCCTCCGTGGCCAAGGCTTCCTTGGACGCGAAGTGGCCGTAGAAGCCGCCGTGGGTCAGGCCGGCCGCGGCCATCACATCCGACAGGGTGATGCCGTGCAACCCCCGCTCACGAAACAGGTGCGTGGCGGCCTCGACGATGATTTCACGGTTGAGTTCGGCTTGTTTGCGGGAGACGCGAGGCATGGCGGGGCTCACAGGAAGAATGGCGGGTGCTGTATGAAAACTACAGCAACGGGCGCCATTCTAAAATAGATTTGTGCGGGAATGTATTAGTCCCTAGAGGCCGCACGTGTTGCGCCCCTGGCCGCATTCGGGGCGCAGCAGCGCTCAGGCGATCACTGCGGGGCGCTGCGTCGCGCCTTGTCCTGCTCGGCTTGTGCGATGGGCATGAAGTTGTAGGTGGGGAAAAATTCCGTGGTGTACACCCCCCACGCGCTGTTTTCGATTGCCAGGTTGACCTCTGCCAGGCGCGAGGCCGGCAGGCGCAGCACGACGACCTGGCCGATGCCCATGGTGATGTTCCAACTCACCACCTCCACCCCGGCGGGTGGGAATACGGCGTGAAACGCTTGTTTGGCCAGTTGCGTCTTCAACTCGCCCAGAGGGCGCGACTGATCGTGTTTAAGAAACACGGTCAACATGATCGCGTTATCGGCAGTGATGGCCGTATTTTTTTCTGGCGGCGCAGCAACGGTCGCTGCAGCGGGCAACAGCGCGGCGGCCAGCAGTGCAGGTACTAACAGCAAACGAAGAGGGTTGCGTCTATTCATGGTCGGGCACCTTGTTCTTTGTTGTTTGGAAGAGTGCTAAACATCAATGTTTAATTAGTTCGACATGGCTGTCTTGAGCGGGCCTTTATACGGAGCGTGTACTACGTAAATGCGTACGGGAGGTTGTGTGGGAATCATGTCGCGCGGAACTTCGCGAGAGTAAGTGAATTCGCTGTTATCAAGTTTCTCCAGGCGCCTGACGATGGTTCGGTTCGGGCCGAGGTCCGGGATCAGGATATGTGTCTTGCGGTCGCCCGTGACCATGAAGTATCCGCCGCCGCCATCGGCATGCTTTGAGCGGCCGGTGTCGGTGTAGAAGAACTCATAGCGATTGCGCAGTGGGTCCCACATGGATAGGCCAACGACGCCGGGGTAGTTGGCCTTGACGTCCTTGTCCGGCTCGCCTTCGATATAGACCTTGGTGGTTAGCCATTGCGGCGAAGACGCCAGCGCGTGAATGTCCGCTTCAGGTAACACGTGTTCTGTGGCACTGGCGTGCGGGATGAGAAAACAGCTGAGTAACAGGCTGGTAAATACAGCATTAAGTCTTCGCATGGTCGAACTCCTGGTGTTTTAAGGGAGCGGTGTTGTTGTTTTTCTTCGGGTCGGCTGCGGGCGATATTAGTTTCAAGTTTGGCGGTGACTCAATGGCTGTGTAGGCTTATGTAACAATTGTCGCGGTGGCGTGCTTATTATTTTATTTAGATAGCCGTTAGTGTCCGATTGAGTTGTAGGTAGGTTCTCTAAATACGTCGAGTCCAGTTAATACGCCAAGACTTGGCTGCATTCACGAATAGCACGCTGCAATCGCTCGAAACGGTTTCAGCATTCCCGACAACCATCGCCCAGGGCGGCTCTGGAGCGGCTGCACCGGCAAACCGTTCCTCAGCTAAGTCTTTGCTTATTCAAGAGAATCCCGGACAATCACGCCCCTTCTATGGTCGGGGCGCTGCCTGTCAGGTTTTTCTGACTCGTCCCGGCTATGTAAATGCGGAGATCCGACCGGATGAATGATCAGGCCAATAGCGTCGACGAACGCTATGCAACGACACCTGCAACCCTCACAAGCTGGAGCCGCCAGGACACCACCTGGATGCTTGGCCTGTTCGGCACCGCCATTGGCGCCGGTACCTTGTTCCTGCCGATCAATGCCGGCCTGGGCGGCTTCTGGCCCCTGGTGATCCTGGCGGTGCTGGCCTTCCCGATGACGTTTTTTGCCCACCGTGGCCTGACCCGTTTCGTACTGTCCGGCCGCGAAGGCTCCGACATCACCGACGTGGTCGAGGAGCACTTCGGCATCCGCGCCGGTGCGCTGATCACCTTGCTGTACTTCTTCGCAATCTTTCCGATCCTGCTGATCTACAGCGTGGCGCTGACCAACACCGTCGGCAGCTTCATGGAGCATCAACTGCACATCATGCCGCCGCCACGCGCGATCCTGTCGTTGGTGCTGATCCTCGGCCTGCTGGCTGTGGTGCGGTGCGGCGAGCAGGTAATCGTCAAGGCCATGAGCCTGATGGTGTACCCGTTTATCGTCGCCTTGCTGTTCCTGGCGGTGTACCTGATCCCTCACTGGACGGGCGGCATCCTCAGCACCGCCAGTGTGGTGCCGGCGCCGTCCGCGCTGCTCAATACGCTGTGGCTGGCAATCCCGGTGATGGTGTTTTCGTTCAACCACTCGCCGATCATCTCGGCCTTCGCGGTGGACCAGAAGCGCCAGTACGGTGCCCACGCCGATGAGCGCAGCTCGCAGATCCTGTCCCGCGCGCACCTGTTGATGGTGGTGATGGTGCTGTTCTTCGTGTTCAGCTGCGTGCTGACCCTGTCGCCGGCGCAACTGGCCGAAGCGAAAGCGCAGAACCTGTCGATCCTGTCGTACCTGGCCAACCACTTCAACAACCCGACCATCGAGTTCGCCGCGCCGTTGATCGCGTTCGTGGCGATTGCCAAGTCGTTCCTCGGTCACTACATCGGTGCCAGCGAAGGCCTCAAGGGCCTGGTGCTCAAGAGCGGCCGGCGCCCGGCTGCGAAGACCCTGGACCGCATCACCGCCGCGTTCATGCTGGTGGTGTGCTGGATCGTCGCCACGCTCAACCCGAGCATCCTCGGCATGATCGAGACCCTGGGCG
Source organism: Pseudomonas sp. GW821-FHT05D12 (assembly GCF_059419825.1). Classification (NCBI taxonomy): domain Bacteria; kingdom Pseudomonadati; phylum Pseudomonadota; class Gammaproteobacteria; order Pseudomonadales; family Pseudomonadaceae; genus Pseudomonas; species Pseudomonas sp. GW821-FHT05D12. Next base: position 211,333 of record NZ_JBWKSN010000010.1, read on the forward strand.
GCCCGATCATCGCGTCGATCCTGTTCCTGATGCCGATGTACGCGATCCGCAAGGTACCGGCGATGGCCAAGTACCGTGGGCAGGCGTCCAACGTGTTTGTCACGGCGGTCGGCCTGGTGGCGATTACCGCGTTGATTTACTCGCTGCTGTCCTGACCGCGGGACTCACGCCAAAAAGCCGATTCGCGCAGACCGCGAATCGGCTTTTTTTTGCGCTCGAAAAACCTCAATGCAGGCTAAGCTGACGCACCTCATTTGCCAGGATGGTCGGGCCGCTTGAACACTGAACCTGCTACTCCCGTGGCTGCGCCGCCCACCCGTACCCAGGACCTGCTCGCCGGCTTATCGATTGCCGGCCTGCTGCTGCCGGAAGCCGTGGCCTATTCGAGTATCGCCGCGCTGCCGCCCCAGGCCGGGGTGATTGCCTTGTTCGCCGGCCTGGTGTGCTACGGCCTGTTCGGCACCAGCCGTTTTGCGATTGTCTCGGCCACCTCGTCTTCGGCGGCGGTGTTGGCGGCCGCAACGTCCAGCCTGGCCGCAGATGACCCGGCGCTGCGGCTGTCCCTGGCGTTCGGGCTGGTGCTGGTCACCGGGGTGTTTTTCCTGCTGGCCGGGCTGTTCAAGCTCGGCGGCGTCACCTCGTTTATCGCCAAGCCGGTGTTGCGTGGCTTTGCCTTCGGCCTGGCGCTGACCATCATCCTCAAGCAATTGGCGAGTGTGGTGGGCGTGCACCTGACCGATAACAACCTGGTCCGCTTCCTGCCGCAATTGCTCGAGCAACTGCCACAGTGGAACTGGCCGGCGGCCATGGTGGCCGGGGTGGCGTTGCTGCTGCTCTGGGTGTGTGCACGCATGCCGCGCGTGCCTGGCGGGCTGGTGGTCGTGGTGCTTGGCATCGCGGCCGGGCAATACCTGAACCTGCAGGCCCACGGCGTGGCCCTGATCGGCATGATCGACCTGCGCCTGGAGCTGGGGCATTTGCCGGTGTTGCCGTTCGCCGACTGGCTGCGCCTGGGGGAATTGGCGTTTGCGCTGGTGATGATCCTGTACGCCGAGTCCTACGGTTCCATCAGCTCATTCGCCCTCAAGCATGGCGACCGGGTGTCATCCAACCGTGATCTGCTCGCGCTCGGTGCGGCCAACCTGGTGTCCGGGCTGTTCCACGGCATGCCGGCGGGTGCCGGTTACTCGGCGACTTCGGCCAACGAGGCGGCCGGTGCCTACTCGCGCTTGGCGGGAATCTTCGCCGCGCTGGTGATCCTGGTGATTGTGCTGACGGTGTTGCCGTATGTCGCGCTCACCCCGGAGCCGGTGCTGGCGGCCGTCGTCATCTATGCCTTGGGTCGAGGCTTGAGCCTGCAACCCCTGGGGCGTTATTTCATCTGGCGGCGCGATCGGTTGCTGGTGGTCTGTGCGGTGGCGGCCGTGCTGGTGCTCGGCGTGCTGGATGGCTTGCTGGTGTCGGTTGCAATCAGCGTGATGCTGATGTTGCGCCAGATGTCCTCAGCCGACCTGCAGGTGCTCGGGCGCCTGGGCAACAGTCACGACTTTGTCGATCGCCTGCACCATCCCGATGCCGTGGCAGTGCCCGGGGTATTGATCGTGCGGCCCAGTGAGGCGCTGTTTTTCGCGAATGCCGAGCGCATCCTGGGCGCAGCGTTGCGCTTGATGCGTCAGTCTCCAGTCGACGCAGTGGTGCTGAGCCTGGAAGAGTCGCCCGACCTTGACGGCACCAGTATCGAAGCACTGGCAGGTTTTTTTGCCCAGGTGCGCGGGGAGGGCAAGCGCCTGGTGCTGGCCCGTGTGCGGCATGACGCCCGCGAAGTGCTGCAGGGACTGCCCGAGGCGTTGGCGCCGCAGGTGCTGCTCAGCGGCCTGAGCGTCGACGGCGCGGTGCAATTGGCGCTGGAGGCCAGCACAAGCTAGAAGCTGCAAGCTACAAGCTGCAAGCTGCAAGCTACAAGCTGCAAGCGACAAGCGACAAGCGACAAGCGACAAGCTCTAAGCTTGAGGCTTGAGGCTTGAGGCTTGAGGCTTGAGGCTTGAGGCTTGAGGCTTGAGGCTTGAGGCTTGAGGCTTGTAGCTTGTAGCTTGTAGCTTGTAGCTTGTAGCTTGTAGCTTGTAGCTTGTAGCTTGTAGCTTGTAGTTTGCAGCTTGCAAAAAAACGCCGCGTACCTTGCGGTACGCGGCGTCTTTTACGTCAACACACCCTTAGGCTTGAATCACCGGGATGTTGGCGCTGGCTGCGATCTTGCGGAACTCAGCGATCTGGTCGAAGTTCAGGTAGCGGTAAACGTCACTGGCCATGGTGTCCAGTTTCGCTGCGTAGCCCATGTACTCTTCAACCGTCGGCAGGCGACCCAGCGTGGAGGCAACTGCCGCCAGCTCGGCGGACGCCAGGTAGACGTTCGCGCCGTCACCCAGACGGTTCGGGAAGTTACGGGTCGACGTCGACACCACGGTCGAGTTCGGTTCTACACGTGCCTGGTTACCCATGCACAGCGAGCAGCCCGGCATTTCCATGCGCGCGCCAGCCTTGCCGTAGATGCCGTAGTAGCCTTCTTCGGTCAGTTGGTGAGCGTCCATCTTGGTCGGCGGCGACAGCCACAGACGGGTTGGCAGCTGACCCTTGACCTGTTCCAGCAACTTGCCGGCAGCGCGGAAGTGACCGATGTTGGTCATGCACGAACCGATGAACACTTCGTCGATCTTCTCGCCGGCAACGCTCGACAGCAGACGGGCATCGTCCGGGTCGTTCGGTGCGCAGAGGATCGGCTCGTTGATTTCGGCCAGGTCGATCTCGATGATTTCGGCGTATTCGGCGTCGGCATCGGCTTCCATCAGCTCCGGGTTGGCAACCCAGGCTTCCATCGCTTGAGCACGACGCTCCAGGGTGCGTGCATCGCCGTAGCCTTCGCCGATCATCCAGCGCAGCAGGGTGATGTTGGAGTTCAGGTACTCGGTGACGGAGTCCTTGGACAGCTTGATGGTGCAACCGGCAGCCGAACGTTCAGCCGAGGCGTCGGACAGCTCGAAAGCCTGCTCCAGCGTCAGGTCGTTCAGGCCTTCGATCTCCAGGATGCGGCCGGAGAAGGCGTTTTTCTTGCCTTTCTTCTCTACGGTCAGCAGGCCAGCCTGGATCGCGTAGTAAGGAATGGCGTGCACCAGGTCACGCAGGGTGATGCCAGGTTGCATTTTGCCTTTGAAGCGCACCAGGATCGATTCCGGCATGTCCAGTGGCATTACGCCAGTGGCTGCGGCGAACGCGACCAGGCCAGAACCGGCCGGGAACGAGATGCCCATCGGGAAACGGGTGTGGGAGTCACCACCGGTACCGACGGTGTCCGGCAGCAGCATGCGGTTCAGCCAGCTGTGGATGATGCCGTCGCCTGGACGCAGCGATACACCGCCACGGGTCATGATGAAGTCAGGCAGGGTGTGGTGGGTGGTCACGTCGATCGGCTTGGGGTAAGCCGCGGTGTGGCAGAAGGACTGCATTACCAGATCGGTCGAGAAGCCCAGGCACGCCAGGTCTTTCAGTTCGTCACGGGTCATTGGACCAGTGGTGTCCTGGGAGCCCACGGTGGTCATCTTCGGTTCGCAGTAGGTGCCAGGACGAACGCCTTTGCCTTCTGCCAGGCCGCAGGCACGGCCGACCATTTTCTGCGCCAGGGTGAAGCCCTTGGTGCTTTCAGCCGGTGCTTCCGGCAGCTTGAACAGGGTCGAAGGCGGCAGGCCCAGCTCGGCGCGAGCCTTCTCGGTCAGGCCACGGCCGATGATCAGCGGGATACGACCGCCGGCACGGACTTCGTCCAACAGTACTGGCGTCTTCATTTCGAAGGTGGTCAGTACTTCATCGCTGTTGTGCTTGGTGACTTTGCCAGCATGTGGGTACAGGTCGATCACGTCGCCCATGTTCATGTTGGTGACGTCGAATTCGATCGGCAGGGCGCCGGCATCTTCCATGGTGTTGTAGAAGATTGGAGCGATCTTGCTGCCGAAGCAGAAGCCGCCAGCGCGCTTGTTCGGCACGTAGGGGACGTCGTCGCCGAAGAACCACAGTACAGAGTTGGTCGCCGATTTACGCGACGAACCGGTACCGACCACGTCACCGACGTAGGCGATCGGGAAGCCTTGGCCGCGCATCTCTTCGATCTGCTTCATCGGGCCGGTCTTGCCTTGCTCGTCCGGCACGATGCCTTCGCGAGCCATTTTCAGCATGGCCAGGGCGTGCAGCGGGATGTCAGGGCGCGACCAGGCGTCCGGGGCAGGGGACAGGTCGTCGGTGTTGGTTTCGCCGGTGACCTTGAACACGCGCAGGCTGATCTTGTCGGCCAGGGTCGGACGGTTCTTGAACCACTCGCCGTCGGCCCAGGACTGGATTACGGCCTTGGCGTGTTCGTTGCCGTTACGGGCTTTTTCAGCGACGTCGTGGAACGCATCGAACATCAACAGGGTGTGCTTGAGTTGGGCGGCGGCGACAGGTGCCAGGGTGGCGTCGTCCAGCAGCTCGACCAACGTCACGATGTTGTAGCCGCCTTGCATGGTGCCAAGCAGTTCAACAGCGCGTTGCTTGCTGATCAGGGGGGAAGTGGCTTCGCCCTTGGCCAGGGCAGACAGGAAACCGGCCTTGACGTAGGCAGCTTCGTCAACACCTGGTGGAATGCGGTTGGTGATCAGGTCAACGAGGAATTCTTCTTCGCCAGCCGGAGGATTTTTCAGCAGCTCGACCAGGCCTGCGGTTTGTTCGGCGTTAAGCGGCTGGGGAACGATACCCAGGGCGGCACGCTCTTCGATATGTTTGCGGTAGGCTTCAAGCACAGTTATTACCCTCATCAGTGGTCCCACGGGACGCTCATCCAGAAATGATCGGCACGCATGCGCTCGGGGGCTTTTTGGGCCGCAAAGCCAGCGCTGCCGGCATTCCTCACAGAAGCTGCTTTCAAAGTTTTACGCCTGCAGAACGGAGCTGATGAGGGTTGGCGGGGGTCCTGACCTACCGGGTCGAACCCCCGCCAACACCGTTCTGAAGGAACGACTGTGCTCGTGACGCTTTGAAAACAGCTTCCAGCGGATTATTGGCGCCTTACAAGGCCGGATGATTCTACGGCAAAAAATTTCTAAAGGTAAGTTGCCTCGCCAAGTTTGCAGGGTGATGAAGGTTAGACAAAGGGCTAACATGGCGCACTGTTTCGCTGATTTGCGTGTCGTTGCCCATGTCCAACCAAACCATCAAGACCCCCTGCGTCGGCCTGTGCTCCACGGTTTACGGCGATCTCGTGTGCCGTGGCTGCAAGCGTTTCCACCACGAAGTGATCCAGTGGAATGGCTATAACGAAGAAGAAAAACGGGCAGTGTGGCTGCGCCTGGAGCAGCTGTTGGTGCAGGTGATGGCCGGGAAACTGGAGATTTTCGACCCCAAGACCCTGCGCGGCCAGCTGGAGCAGCGCAAGATTCGCTTCGTGCCGCACCAGTCCGAGTACTGCTGGGCCTATCAGTTGATTGCCCGGGGCGCACGGGTGATTTCCAACCTGGAAGCCTATGGCATGGTGCTGTTGCCGGAGTTTCGTGACTGGAACCTGCCGGACTTGCGCGACGCCATCGACCGCGAGTTCTTTATCTTGTCCGAGGCCCACTACCAGCGCTATATCGCCCCGGGGTTCCTCAAGGACGCGTTTGGGTACTGATGAAGCTCCCACCTTTGAAGCCAGCCAGCACCGGCCTGCGTGTCAGACCTGGGTGGCCAGTTCCTCCAAGTGATCCATCAGCTCCTGCGGCTTGAGCACCAGCACGTCGCTTTCGACCTTATCCAGCACCACCTCTGCCGTATTGCCGATCAGTGCCCCGGAAATCCCGGTGCGCGCCACGGTGCCGATGATGGTCACCGCCGCCTGCCATTTATGCGCCGCGAACGGGATCAGCACATCCGCCGGGCCTTCCTCGATATGCAGGTGCGCATCGTCCACATCGAACTCAGCCTGGAAAGCCTTGCATTGCTCGCGATAGCGCGCCTCGATGGTCTCCTTGAGCTGGAAGGTCGGGTCCGCCGCCGACAGCATGGGTGACGGATGGGCGCTGATCACATGCAGCTGCGCCTTGGCCAGGCTGGCGATATCAAAGCCATGATCGATGATCGAATTGTGCAGCGAACGGTGCTCGCCATCGGTGTTGCCCACATCGATCGCGGCCAGGATCACCCCGCCAGCCCACGGCGTAGCGGTCTTGACCAGCAGCACGGCCGTTGGGCAGTAGCGCAGCAACTTCCAGTCCGCCGGGGTCAACAGGGCCTTTTTCAACGGGCTGTCGGGGAAATGCTGCTTGATCACCAGGCCACAGCCTTCGGCCTGCTGCACGTCGATGATGGTTTCGTGCAGGCTCTCATTCCAGGCCTGCTCGGTGGTGACGCTGTAGCCGTCCTCTTGCAGGGAGGATTTAAGCAGGCTCAACAGCGCCGAGTGCTCGTGCTTGCGGTCGCACACCAGCAGGTGCAGGTGCGCGCCGGTGACCCCGGCGATCAACTTCGCGCGCTTGAGGGCCAGGCTTTCCGAATGTTCGGGCTCGATGACCACCAGGATGCTGCGAATGGCTTGCATGATCGGGATCTCCAAAAAGGGGCGGGCTGGAACAACTATAGTTGCTGCTCGCCGGACGTCATGTTGATGCACATCAAGGCCGGTGGCTGGTGGTCTGCGGCGCGGTCGGTATAATCGGCGCCCTTTTGTGATCCTTTACCCGTGAGCCCGATGAACCTGCCCGAAATCCACGAATTCCTCGGCTGCCGCACCCCCGACGCCTGGGTCCAGGCTGCGCTGGCCGATCAGGACACCCTGCTGATCGACCACAAGAACTGCGAATTCAAGGCCGCCAGTACCGCCCTCAGCCTGATTGCCAAGTACCACGGCCATGTCGACCTGATCAACATGATGTCGCGCCTGGCCCGCGAAGAGCTGGTGCACCACGAACAAGTCATGCGCCTGATGAAAAAGCGCAAGGTTGAACTGCGCCAGTTGCACGCCGGGCGTTATGCCTCCGGGTTGCGCAAGGTGGTGCGCAGCCACGAACCGGTCAAGTTGGTGGATACGCTGGTGGTCGGCGCATTTATCGAAGCGCGCAGTTGCGAGCGTTTCGAAGCCCTGGTGCCGCATTTGGACGAAGAACTCGGCAAGTTCTACTTCGGCCTGCTGAAAAGCGAGGCGCGGCACTTCCAGGGTTACCTCAAGCTGGCCTACCAGTACGGCGACGCCAAGGACATCGCCCAGGTGATCGAGCGGGTGCGGGCGGCCGAGCAGGAACTGATCGAGTCACCCGACATCGAGTTCCGCTTTCACAGTGGCGTACCAGCCTGAGGCCACGGCCACGCCGATCAACGCGGTGATCGCGGTCAGCAGCAGGATCACCGTTTGCGTGCCCAACGGGCTGGCCAGCAGCGCAACCGCCAGGCCGGCCATCGGTTGTGGCAGGTTGTTGAGCAGGGTGATCACACCGACGGTCTTGCCGAAATCCTGCACCGGGATGACTTTTTGCCGGACGCTGCGCATGTACATGCTGTACATCTTGTCGAAGCCGATCACCAGCAAAAAGCCCATGGTGTAAGCCCACAGCGTCGGGCTGAGGGCGGTGATCAATGCGCCGAAGGCGATCAACACATACGACAGGCCACCCAGCACTTTCAGCGGCAGTGCGCTGCGCGCCAGGTAAAACAGAATCGCGATGGTCACCAGGGCGCCGGCGGCTTGCAGCAGGGCGTAGGCATCCTTGTCTGCCGCGTAGAGACCGATGACCATGGCGGCGGACGTGGCCAGCGTGACCCCGATGATCAAGTTGACCCCGACCGTCAGCGCAATCAAGCGCTTGAGCCCCGCCAACTGCTGGATATGCCCGAAGGCAATACGCAGCGGTTGCACCCAGATATCCCGGTGCTGCGCATGGTGTGCAAGCGTCACGGTATTGCTGCGCTGCCAGGCCCACATGGCCAGATCCGCCAGCACAAACAGGCCGGCGATGCACAGAACCACCCAATGCCAGGCCCACACTTGCAGCATCAGTGCGGCAATCAGCGGCCCCAGCACCAAGCCGCTCTGGTCGGCGATCTGCGAGTAGGAGAGGGTCTTGGCATAACTGTATTGCTGGAAAACATGCGGCATCAGCACTTCGCGGGCCATGATGCCCTGGGTGGTCAGCACCCCGCATAGCGCGGAAAGCCCCACGATCCAATAAATGCCGTCGAACACCGCGTACAGTGCCACCGCCACCCCACACGCCAGCGCCCGGTAGACCTGGCTGATATGCAGGATGCGCACCGGGGAAAACTTGTCACACAATGCGCCGCACACCGGGAAGGCGAGAAAGCGTGGCAGTGACTCGACGAAAAACGCCAGCCCGGCCCACGACACACTCTGGGTGGTCTGAAACACGATCAACGGCACGATAAACAGCAGGATCTGGTCTGCCAGCCGTGACAGAAACAGTGAAACGAAGAACGCCAGGTAATCCTTGCGCATACAACTCCCTGTGAATGGCGTTAAAGAGTGCGGGCTATTTGTTAAAAACTCTTAAAAGCATGAAGCTTCGTCGGCCGCCGTTGACCAGTGGGGTCAGAGGCCCAGCTTGCCACCTATAATGCCCACTCTTCAATCCGCCTTTGCACACTGAGAACTTATGGAAAACCTGGGTCTGGGCAAGGTCCTGCTCGTTGAGGACGACGAGAAGCTGGCAGGGCTGATCGCGCACTTTCTGTCGCAGCATGGCTTCGAGGTGCGCGTGGTGCACCGGGGCGACGAAGCCCTGGCGGCGTTTCTCGAGTTCAAGCCGAAAATTGTCGTGCTCGACCTGATGCTGCCGGGGCAGAGCGGCCTGCATGTGTGCCGCGAGATTCGCAATGTGTCCGACACGCCGATTGTGATCCTCACCGCCAAGGAAGATGACCTGGACCACATCCTCGGCCTGGAGTCCGGGGCCGACGACTATGTGATCAAGCCGATCAAGCCCCCGGTGCTGCTCGCACGCCTGCGCGCGCTGCAGCGTCGGCAGGCGCCGGAGCCGACGGTGCGCGGCTCCATCGCCTTCGGGCGACTGGCGATCGACCGCAGTTGCCGGGTGGTCAGCCTCGGGGAGGAGCAGGTCGACCTCACCACCATGGAGTTCGAACTGCTGTGGTTGCTGGCCAGCAGCGCCGGCAAGATCCTCTCGCGCGACGACATTCTCAACCGCATGCGCGGCATCGCCTTCGATGGCCTTAACCGCAGCGTCGACGTGTACATCAGCAAGTTGCGCAGCAAGCTCAATGACAATCCCCGCGAGCCGGTGTGCATCAAGACCATCTGGGGCAAGGGCTATCTGTTCAATCCGTTTGCGTGGGAGGTCTAGATGCTGCGGCTGTTTCTGCGCCTGTATGTGATTTTGGCGATCGGCCTGGCGGCGGCGATCTGGCTGGTCAACTACACCTTCGACGAACTGCTGCCCGAAGCCAATGAAACCTATAACCGCGAAGCCCTGCGCGGTCCGGCCTATGGGCTGGTAGAGCAATTACGGCCGCTGCACGGGGACGAGCGCCAGGCCCGGCTGGACGAGCTGCAAGTGCATTACGGCCTGCGCCTCAAGCTGGTGCCCAAAGACACCCAGGCGCTGACCGCGCGTGAACAACAACTGCTGGCCGAAGGGTTGCTGGTGGTGCGTGGCGACTTCCGGGAATTCCTCACCAGCATCGACGGTGGCCCGCAGTTGCTGGAAATCAAGCTGCCGGAAGAGCCCAAATGGCTGTACCTGTGGGCCTATGGGTTTCTCGGGTTGTGCCTGGCCATCGTCCTGTACTTCTGGGTGCGCCCGCACTGGCGGGACCTGGAGCATATCCGCCTGGCCGCGCAACGCTTTGGCGACAACGACCTCGGCTCGCGCATCCTGCTGCCGCGACGCTCCACCGTGCGTGAGCTGGCCGGGCACTTCAACCAGATGGCCGAACGCATCGAAAGCCTGATCGCCAATCAGCGTGAACTCACCAACGCGGTGTCCCACGAGCTGCGCACGCCGATTGCGCGGTTGTCGTTCGAGCTCGACCAGCTCAAGCAACAGGCCGACCCACGCGAGAGCCGCGCGTTGATCGCCGACATGTACGCCGACCTCGGCGAGCTGGAAGAAATGGTCTCCGAACTGCTCACCTATGCCAGCCTGGAGCGCGGCGCCACCCAGGTGACCCGCGAGCGCATCGAGGCCCACAGCTGGCTCGACAGCGTGATCGGCAGCGTGGCGCTGGAGGCTGAGGCGGCTGGCATCCAGCTGTCGCTGCGCACCTGCGAGGTGGACTTTATCCAGATCGAACCGCGCTTCATGGCACGTGCGGTGATCAACCTGCTGCGCAATGCCATCCGCTACGCCGAGCGCCGGGTCGAAGTGTCGCTGGTCAAGTTCGGCAGCGGCTATGAAGTGCGCGTGTGCGACGACGGCCCCGGTGTGCCCGAGGACGGTCGCGCGAAGATCTTCCAGCCATTCATGCGCCTGGACGCCAGCCGCGACCGCCGCACCGGTGGCTTCGGCCTCGGCCTGGCGCTGGTGCAGCGGGTCTCGCAGTGGCATGGCGGGCAGGTCCAAGTACTCGATTCGGAATGGGGCGGGGCGTCGTTCCGGATGACCTGGGCGTATGCCGAGTAACAAGCGTCCATCGTGCAGAACTCACCGGTGGGAGGGGGCTTGCTCCCACAGGTTGATGGGGTTACCTCATTAGAACGTGTACTCAAGCACGCCCATCACCGACGTTTGTAGCCTGCGCTCGACAATCGGGCTCTTGCCCGCTTCATCCGCCAGGTACTGCACATCGAGCAGGGTCGAGAATCCGGTGTGTTCGCTGATCGGCACGCTCCACACCAGGTTCACGCCGTTGCTGATATTGCCCGCACCGGCCTTGTAGGCCTGGAAGCGGCTTTGCGCCGCTTGGCCGGTGGTCACGCCGTACCAGGTCTGCAGGTAGTTGCGGTCACCAAAATGGCTGCTGAGACTGGCGTCGACCGAACCGTAGCGGCCGTCATAGAGGTTGGTGCCCAGGCTCAGTTCCAGATGAGTGAAGGCCTTGCCGCTGTCTTTGTGGTCGTCTTCCTTGAGCGCGTGCTTCAGGGTCGCGCCGACGATTACGCCGCCCAGGTTGTAGCTGGCACTTACCCCCACTTGCGGACGGGCCTTGATCTCGCCCATGCCCTTGAGTCGCTTGGAGCCGGCGTGCAGGCTTTCGTTCTTGTCTTTACGCGAACTGCTGGCGCCCACGTAGGTGCTGAAGCTCAAGGCGTTGCCTTCATATCCCCAGCCCAGGCCTTTGTCGGTGTCGAGGAAAATCCCCCACGGGCTGACGACTTTGCCGCCCAGCAGCGGCGCGCTCATGCGCTGGTCGCTGCCGCTGTAGCGCGGCGCGTTGGCGACGCCGGCCTTGAGGCTGTATTGCCAGTCTTCGGCCAGGGCGCGGTCGGCACCGGCCAGCAGGCACAGTGAGGAGAGCGACAGGCACAGGGTGGTCGAGCGCATAAGAATGTCCATCCAGGGGGGTTAGAGAACCAGGGGTTTATGAGGGGATTGCGTGCGTTTGAAGGCGTAGCCCGAGGCGCTGAGGCCGTTGACCTGGCGGCTCACGGTGTCGCCCAGGCCATAGCCGTTACCGGCCAGCACCGCGTGGGCGTTGTCGACCGGCAGCAGGATGTAGTCGGTCAGCGGTTCGTCGTGCCGTTGGCCGCGTATCACCAGGAAGCCGTCTTCCAGGCGCACGCTGACACCGCTCAACGGTGCGTCGGGCTCATGGGTGTTGAGCACTTGATACGTGCCGATGGTGTCGGCCCAGGCCAGGGGCAAGGGCGGCGGGTCGATGCGCTCGCCGATGGCGATGCGTTGGCCGTGGCTGCGCGCGGTGAGCATCTGGCGGCCTTGCACCGTGACAACGTCCAACTGGATGCGGCTGAGTTCGCCGAGGTCCTTGAGCCAGAAGCCGAGGACTTTTTTCTGCGCGCGCAACCAACCTTCGTCGTCGCGCAGCAACTCGAAATCGAAGCCGGCCAGCTCGCCTGCCAACCGGCTGTGGCCATCCTTGATGCGAAACACGCCCCAGGCGGTCGCATAGAACCCGGCCAGGCGCTTGCGGTCGATGGCCGCCGGCACGTGGCGCAACTTCAGGCCATGGCTGGGCGCCTGGCAGTCATCGGCGCAGACTGCCTGGCCGGTTTGTGCCTGCAGCATCAGGCGCAGCGTGTCGGTGGCCAGCGTGGCAACCAGTTCCTCGGCATGGCTGTCATTGGCCATGATGATCACGCCCAGTTGCTGGTCCGGCAGCAGGGTCAACTGTGCAGCAAAATCATCTCCTCCACCGCTGTGCTGGTAGGTGCGTATGGCGGGGCCGACCGGTTCGTCACCGCAGGGCGCGAGGAACCAGGCCAGGCCCACCTGGCAGTCGAAGTCCAGCGCGTTGCCGGTGTTTTGCTGGGTGAACATTTGCTCAATCGAGGCACTGCGCAGCAGCCGCTGGTCTTTGTAGAGGCCGTGGGCAAACAGCATCTGCAGGTAGCGCGCGAGGTCCTTGGGACTGGTCCACAAACCACCAGCGGCGAGGTCGCGCACCTGGGCATCGGGGCTGGCGATGCCGTCCTCGTAGCCTTGGGCGCGGTAGTCCTGCGCGCTGCGGGTGCCGGTAAACCCCGACTGGTTCATCTCCAGCGGCTTGAGCAGGCTGTGCTGCAACTGGGCTTCGAAGCTGTTGCCGCTGGCGCGTTCGATGGCGGCCCCGACCAGCGCATAAGCAAGGTTGGAATAGGCCACTTGAGAGCCCGGTGGACTGCTCAACCACACGCCGGAGATGCGCATCGGCATCTGGCCCATGGCGAAGTCGCTGCGCAGGTCGCGCAGGTGTTCGCTGGGCAGGCCGGATTGGTGGCTGAGCAACCGCCGCAAGGTGATATCGCGGTCGGCGGCGGCCGGGTCGGCATGAAAGCGCGAACGCACATGGAACTCGCGCAGGGTCTGCTGGATCGGGGCATCCAGGGCCAGCCGCTGTTGCTCGACCAGTTGCAAAGCTGCCGTAGCCGTCAGCAGTTTGGAAATGCCGCCGGCGCGAAACGCCGTGTTTGGCGTGACCGGCACGCCCCGCGCCTTGTCGGCCAGGCCGAAGCCGCGCGCCCAGATCAGTTCCTGGCCATTGACCAAGGCAATCGACAGGCCGGCCACGTTGTCGCGCGCCATGTCGCGCGGAATACGCGCCTGCAGGTAGCGAATGACGGCGGCGTAGTCACCCTTGGGAATCGGCGGCGGGGCCGGCGATTGCCCTTGGCAACCGAGACTGCCGAGCAGGCAACCCAACAGCGGAATACCGCGCAATGTGCGAAACATGAAGAGCACCCGGATGGCCGTTTGGATGCTCGAATGCTAGGGAAGCGCGGTCCGACAATCTTTGCGAGCTTTGTCGGGAAACTGTCAAAGACTGTTAACGGGTCAACCCCAGGCGCTCATGCCATTGGGCGATGGATTCTTCTGGGTATTCCTCGAACTGCAGGTCGCCCTTGCGCACGCTGACCTCGACCCAGGGCGCCTTCGAACCGAGCATCAGGTGCGTGTGTTGCGGCGGTACCGGCAAGGGCGTGTCGATGGCCGAGGCGAACGGGTGGATCAGTTCCGGCCATTCCGGGCTGAACAGCCACAGGGCGCTGCCGCACTGCGAGCAGAAGTGCCGCTCGGCGGTGCTGGCGTGGGCGCGACTGGCGCCCTCGGGCTTGAGCCGCGCGTGATAGATCGAAATCTGTTTGCGGCCCTGGACCTTCAAGCTCTGGGTGTCCCCGGCCAGGTTGATCGCGTAGCCGCCACCGCCTTGGGTCTTGCGGCAGATCGAGCAATAGCAACGCTGGTAAGGGTAGGGATGGGCGCTGTTCAGGCTGAACGTCACGGCGCCGCAATGGCAGGATCCTTCGAGTTGCATGGGGCGTCTCCTCTGGCAAGGTGACTGCTGAGCTTAGGCGCTCTGCGGCATCAGCGTGGCAATCAATGCACGAATGGTCCCCGGCAGTGCTTCCAGCTCGCGTACCAGGATGCTGCGCTCGCGAATCGCCCAGGGCTCATCCAGCTTCACCGCCACCAACTGCATGGTGCGACTGTGCCGCACCGCGGCAGACTCGGGAATGATGCCGATCCCGACCCCGGCCTCGACCATCCGGCAGATCGCCTCGAAGCTCGACACCTGGATGCGCAGCGACAAATGTTTGCCCAGGCGTTCCACGTGTTCACGCAGGAAACTCAACAACGTGCTGCCTTCATGCAGGCCGATATGCTGGTAGGCGAGGGTTTGCTCCAGGGTCACCGAGGGCAGCTGCGCCAGCGGGTGGTCGACCGGTACCATCAGCACCAGTTCATCGGTGCTGAAGTGCAGCACCTGCAGACCCGCGGCCTCCACGGGGCCGGCGATGATGCCCATGTCGCTGGTGCCATCGAGCACGCCGCGCACGATATCGCGGGACAGGCGTTCCTGCAGGTCCACGGTCACGCCGGGGCGCTGCGACAGGAAACCCGCGAGTACCTCCGGGAGGAACTCGGTGACCGCCGTGGTGTTGGCGAAGATGCGGATATGCCCGGCAGAATCGACGCCGTATTGGGTGAACTCACTCTTCAGGTAATCGACCTGGCGCATGATCAACCGCGCATGGTGCAGCAGCCGTTCGCCCGCCGGGGTGATCTCCACGCCACGGCTGTCGCGGTACAGCAGGCGCGTGTCGAGTTGGCCCTCCAGGGCTTTGATCCGCGCACTCGCGGCAGCCGGCGAGAGAAACGCACGCTTGGCGCCCTGGGTCAGGCTGGGGGATTCGGCGATATGGATAAACAGGCGCAGGTCGGCGAGATCAAAGTGCATGCAAGACACCTATTCGGGCAACGGTGATGGCAACAAGGCGCGGGCAGGCCAGCGCCTACAAGGAACACGCTTGTAATTGAGGCTGGCGTTCAGCATAACCGAACGCTGGTTTATTGAAATGCAAATTCTCAGAACGGGCACGCGCTTGCATGATCCGGGGCAGACACTCACTGCCCGAGGACCTGCACCCGATGAGCGCCACTGATTGGATCGGCCGAAGCGAAACCGCCCACGATCACCTGAGCCCCAACCTGCTCAGGCGAATCGCCGCCACCTTCGGCGAACCCGTGCCAGAGCAGGGTGCTGACCTGCCACCGCTGTGGCAATGGTGCTTTTTCCAAGACCCGCTGCCGGAGACTGCCCTGGGCACCGACGGCCATCCGGCCCGGGGCGGTTTCCTGCCGCCGGCCGACAATCGCAATCGCATGTGGGCCGGCGGGCGTATCGAGTTCCTGCACGCCTTGCGTGCCGGTGAGGCGGCGACGCGCGTGTCGACCATCACCCAGGTCGAAGAAAAGACCGGCCGCACCGGTTCGCTGCTGTTCGTTACCGTGCGCCACGACTACTCCCAGGACGGCCGCCTGGCCATCCGCGAAGAACAGGACATCGTCTACCGCGAACCGACGCCACCCAAGGCCGGCAGCGGCGATGCCCTGGCCCGGGGCGAGTGGAAAGAGGCGGTCGATCCGACGCCGACTCTGCTGTTTCGCTACAGCGCCGTGACCTTCAACGGCCATCGCATTCACTACGACTACCCCTACGTCACCAGCACCGAAGGCTATGCCGGGCTGGTGGTGCATGGTCCGCTGATCGCCACCTTGAGCTTGCGAGCCTTTTGCCGTGCGCATCCGGACGCGACCTTGCGCCATTTTGCCTATCGCGGCGTACGCCCGTTGATTGCGCCGCAGCCGTTTGAAGTCGGCGGGCGCGTGACCGCAGAGGGTGTCGCCGCGCTATGGGCGGGCAATGCGGACGGCCTCGCGCAGACCGCCGAAGTACGTTTCGAATAATCCAAGAACAACAGGCGGAGAGCCGTGACATGCACCCCAATGACAACGAAGAACTGAATGCCATCCGCGACGGTGTGCGCGCCTTGTGCGCCGAATTCGACGCGGCTTACTGGCGCAAGATCGATGAAGAGAAGGGCTTCCCCGAAGCGTTCGTCAAGGCGCTGACCGACGCCGGCTGGCTGTCGGCAATGATCCCTGAAGAATACGGGGGCTCCGGCCTGGGCCTCGCGGAAGCCTCGGTGATCCTCGAGGAGGTCAACCGCTGCGGCGGCAATTCCGGCACCGTGCACGGCCAGATGTACAACATGTTCACCTTGCTGCGACACGGCAGCGAGGCGCAAAAACGCTTCTACCTGCCCAAGCTCGCCAGCGGCGAATTGCGCCTGCAGTCGATGGGCGTGACCGAGCCCACCACCGGCACCGACACCACCAAGATCAAGACCACTGCGATCAAGCGCGGCGACAAATACGTGATCAATGGCCAGAAGGTCTGGATCTCGCGGGTGCAGCATTCCGACCTGATGATCCTCTTGGCGCGCACCACGCCCCTGGCCGAGGTGAAGAAAAAGTCCGAGGGCATGTCGATCTTCCTGGTCGATCTGCGCGAGGCCATCGGCAACGGCCTGACCGTGCAGCCCATCGCCAACATGGTCAACCACGAGACCAACGAGCTGTTCTTCGACAACCTGGAACTGCCCCTCGATAGCCTGATTGGCGAGGAGGGCAAAGGCTTCAAATACATCCTCGACGGCCTCAACGCCGAGCGCACGCTGATTGCCGCCGAATGCATCGGCGACGGCCGCTGGTTCATCGAAAAGGCCAGTGCGTATGCCCGCGACCGCGTGGTGTTTGGCCGGCCCATCGGGCAGAACCAGGGCGTGCAATTCCCGATTGCCGAAGCGCATATCGAAATCGAAGCGGCCGACCTGATGCGCTGGCGCGCCTGCGAGGAATACGACAGCGGCCAGAACGCCGGGGCCAGCGCCAATATGGCCAAGTACCTGGCGGCCAAGGCGTCCTGGGAGGCGGCCAACGCCTGCCTGCAAACCCATGGCGGCTTCGGTTTTGCCTGCGAGTACGACGTCGAGCGCAAATTCCGCGAAACCCGCCTGTACCAGGTGGCGCCGATCTCGACCAACCTGATCCTGTCCTACGTGGCCGAGCACTTGCTCGAACTGCCACGCAGCTTCTGAGGCCCTGACCATGAGCCATACCCAAGCCCTGTGTCGGTTCCTTGCCGAGTTGCACTACGAACACTTGCCCGAGCCCGTGTTGGCGCGCACCGAAGACCTGTTCCTGGATTGGCTGGCGTCGGCGCTGGCCAGCCAGGGCGCACACCCGATTCCGTTGTTCGAGCGCTATGCGCAAAAGATGGGACCGAGCAGCGGCCCGGCGCAGGTGATCGTCAACGGGGGCAGCAGCAGTGCGTATTTCGCCGCGCTGGTCAACGGCGCCGCGTCGCATCTGGTGGAGCAGGACGACCTGCATAACAGCTCGGTGCTGCACCCGGCAACGGTGGTGTTTCCCGCCGCCTTGGCCGCGGCGCAGGACCTTGGCAAATCCGGCCGCGAGTTGCTGCTGGCCGCGGTGGCCGGTTATGAGGCCGGGATCCGCATCGGCGAATTCATGGGTCGTTCCCACTATCGCATCTTCCACACCACGGCCACTGTCGGCACGCTGGCGGCGGCCGTGGCGGTGGGCAAGTTGTTGGCGTTCAACCAAGAACAATTCATCAACCTGCTCGGCAGCGCCGGCACCCAGGCCGCCGGGCTGTGGGAGTTTTTGCGCGACGCCGCCGACTCCAAGCAACTGCACACGGCCAAGGCTGCAGCAGACGGATTGCTCGCCGCTTACCTGACGGCGGATGGGCTGACCGGCGCGCGCAATATCCTGGAAGGCGACCAAGGCCTGGCGGCGGGCATGTCCACGGACGCCGAGCCGGGCAAATTGTCGGCTGGCCTGGGCAGCCGCTGGGCGCTGCTGGAAACCTCGTTCAAGTTCCACGCCTCGTGCAGGCATACCCATCCTGCCGCCGATGCGCTGTTGGATTTGATGCAGCGCGAAGGCCTCAGCGCCACCGACATCAGCCACGTGCAAACGCGTGTGCACCAGGGCGCCACCGATGTACTGGGGCGAGTGAACGTGCCGACCAGCGTGCACCAGGCCAAGTTCTCCATGGGCACCGTGCTGGGATTGATCGCCGTGCATGGCAAGGCCGGGCTCACCGAATTCCACGAACGGGCGTTGACTGATCCTGGCGTGGCGGCGTTTCGCGACAAGGTCAGCATGACCCTCGACCCCGAAGTCGACCGCGCCTATCCGCAGCGCTGGCTGGGCCGCGTCACCGTCACCACGTTGGACGGCCGCACGCTGCACGGCGCCATCGACGAGCCCAAGGGCGACCCGGGCAACACCTTGAGTCGCGCGGAACTGGCCGACAAATTCCAGCGCCTCACCCAGTTCAGCGCCGCGCGCACACCGGACCAGGCCGACGCATTGATCGCCAAGGTCTGGGATTTGCGCAACGCCGCGTCCATGGCCGATTGGCTTTGAGGAAGGAATTGTCATGAGCAACCAACGACCGCTGGACGGCATCACCGTTGTCAGCCTGGAACATGCGATTGCCGCGCCATTCTGTACCCGCCAGCTGGCGGACCTCGGCGCCCGCGTGATCAAGATCGAACGCCCCGGGGCCGGCGATTTTGCCCGTGGCTACGACGAACGCGTGCGTGGGCTGGCCTCGCATTTCGTGTGGACCAACCGCTCCAAGGAAAGCCTGACCCTGGACCTCAAGCAGGACGAGGCCGGCGATATCCTCGAAGCCCTGTTGGCGGATGCCGACGTGCTGGTGCAGAACCTTGCACCCGGTGCGGCGGCGCGCATGGGCTTGTCGTTCGAGGCGCTGCACGAGCGTTTTCCTCGGCTGATCGTCTGCGATATTTCCGGCTATGGCGAAGGCGGGCCCTACGAGAAGAAGAAAGCCTACGACCTGCTGATCCAGAGCGAAGGCGGCTTTTTGTCAGTCACCGGTGGCCCTGGCGAAGACCAGATGGCCAAGGCTGGTTGCTCCATCGCCGATATCTCCGCCGGCATGTACGCCTACAGCGGCATCCTCTCGGCGCTGCTGCTGCGTGGCAAGACCGGCAAGGGCAGCCGCATTGACGTGAGCATGCTCGAAAGCCTGGTGGAGTGGATGGGCTACCCGATGTATTACGCGTTCGACGGCGCACCGCAGCCACCCCGTGCCGGCGCGGCGCATTCGACGATCTACCCGTATGGGCCGTTTCCCACCGGCGACGGCGGCACGGTGATGCTCGGCCTGCAGAACGAGCGCGAATGGGCAGCGTTCTGCGACAAGGTGCTGCTCACCCCGCAATTGGCCACGGACGAGCGCTTCAGCGCCAACTTCAAGCGATCGGCCAACCGTGAGGTACTGCGCCAGATCATCGTCGACAGCTTTGCGCAGCTGGATGCCGAGGCGCTGATCCAGCGCCTGGAAGACGCGCAGATCGCCAGCGCGCGCGTCAACGACATGCAAGGCGTGTGGGACCACCCGCAACTCAAGGCGCGTGATCGCTGGCGTGAAGTCGACAGCCCGGCCGGTCCGCTGCCGTCGTTGCTGCCACCGGGGCGCAATGCGGCGTTTACCCCGCGCATGGATGCCGTTCCTGCGTTGGGCCAGCACAGCCAAGCCATTCTCGACCAGCTCGGCTTCACCGCCGAAGCCATTGAAACCCTGAAAACACGCGGCGTCATCTGACCCCGCACCCTTTGTAGGCGCCGGCGTGCCGGCGATGGCGTCCTTGAGTCTTGGTTTGACCTCTGGGCCGCTATCGCTGGCCAGCCAGCGCCTACCGGGGGGCGATAACAAGGAAATTGTGTGATGCCAAACCCTCTTGTGCGCTCGGCGCTGTTTGTTCCCGGTAGCCGACCGGAGCGCTTTTCCAAAGCGCTGGCCAGTGGTGCCGACGCAGTGATCGTGGATTTTGAAGATGCGGTGGAAGAACCCCTCAAGCGCCAGGCGCGGGATAACCTCGCGGCGTTTTTGACCGCCAATCCCAGTGCCCAGGTCTGGGTGCGCATCAACGCGCCGGAGCATGCCGAGCACTTCGAAGATGTGGCGTTTTGCAAAGCCCATGCAAATGTGGCCGGCGTGTTGTTGCCGAAGGTGGAAAGTGCCGCCCAGGTCGCCGTGGTGGCCGCCACCGGCAAAGTGATCTGGCCGATTATCGAGAGTGCGCGCGGTTTGTTGGCCGTGGCTGAAATCGCCCGTGCGCCGCAGGTGCAACGCCTGTCGTTCGGTGGCCTGGACCTGGCGCTGGACTTGAACCTCAGCAGCCAAACGCCGGCCGCGCAGTTCGCCCTCGACCAGGCGCGCCTGGCGTTGATCGTGCATTCGCGCGCGGCAGGTTTGGTGGCGCCGCTGGACGGCGTGCACCCGGCCATCGATGACCCCGAGGGCCTGCGCCGTTCGATCCGGCATGCGTATGAAATGGGCTTTGCCGGCGCGCTGTGCATTCATCCCCGGCAGGTGGCGGTGATCCACGAGGCGCTGGCGCCGAACGCGGCAGACCTGGCCTGGGCCAAGCGCGTGGTAGACGGCGGCGCCGATGGGGCAGGGGCCTATCAAGTCGATGGGCAGATGGTCGATGCGCCGGTGCTGTTGCGTGCGCAGCGACTGCTGGCTGCGCATAAATAAACCACACAACCCCAACTGTAGGCGCCGGCCAGCCAGCGCCCGGATTGGATCTTCTTTGTGTGCCGGAGCCGCGTTCGTCCACGCCGAACGCAGGTATCTAAAATTCGAAATTCACTACACGCATGACATCAGGCACCTTGCCCTACAACACAACAATAAGAAGGTGATTTCCCATGCTCAAGCTTTCCCGGGCGCTGCTGTGCGCCGCCACCTTGTTCGCTGCGGGCCTGGCCCAGGCGGCGGATCCGATTGTCATCAAGTTCGCCCACGTGGTCGCCGAAAACACCCCCAAGGGCCAGGGCGCGTTGCTGTTCAAGAAACTCGCCGAAGAACGCCTGCCGGGCAAGGTCAAGGTCGAGGTGTACCCCAACTCGTCGCTGTTCGGCGATGGCAAGGAGATGGAGGCGCTGCTGCTGGGCGACGTGCAGATGCTGGCGCCGTCGCTGGCCAAGTTCGAGCAATACACCAAGCAAGTGCAGATCTATGACCTGCCGTTCCTGTTCAACGACCTCGCTGCCGTCGACCGTTTCCAGGCTGCCCAGGGCAAGGCCCTGCTGACCTCGATGCAGGACAAGAACATCCTCGGCCTGGCCTATTGGCACAACGGCCTCAAGCAACTCTCGTCCAACAAGGCCCTGCATGAACCCAAGGACGCCCGTGGCCTGAAGTTCCGCGTACAGGCTTCCAGCGTGCTTGAAGAGCAGTTCAAGGCGATCCGCGCCAACCCGCGCAAGATGAGCTTCGCCGAGGTGTACCAGGGCTTGCAGACCGGCACCGTGAATGGCACCGAGAACACCTGGTCGAACTATGAGAGCCAGAAAGTCAACGAGGTGCAGAAGTACTTCACCGAGTCCAATCATGGCTTGATCGACTACATGGTGATCACCAACGCCACCTTCTGGAACGGCCTGCCGCCAGATATCCGCAGCACGCTGGAGCAGATCATGGTCGAGGTCACCGTCGAGGTGAACAAACAGGCCGAGGCGCTGAACCAGTCGGCCAAGCAGAAGATCGTCGACGCCAAGACCAGCGAAATCATCGAGCTGACCCCCGAGCAACGCCAGCTGTGGCGCGAAGCCATGCGTCCGGTGTGGCAGAAGTTCGAGGGTGAGATCGGGGCCGACCTGATCAAGGCAGCCGACGCTTCCAACCAGTAATCGATTGCTGAAACAAACCCGACTCCTGAGGGAGCGGGCTTGCCCGCGATGGCATCACCTCGGTGTTCCTCAAAGACCGAGTCGCCCGCATCGCAGGCAAGCCAGCTCCCACATTGATCCGGTTTCGTCAGTGACTTGTCGTGAATACCCCCGTCCAGTTTCGCGAGGTTTTGCCATGCAAACGCTAAGGCGCGTCTGGGAGCACCTGGAGGAAGGCTTTATTGCCTTCCTGCTGGCCGCCATGACCCTGGTGACGTTCGTCTACGTCATGCTCAACAACATCTACACGCTGTTCTTCTCCCTGGCCGACAAGTGGGCCTTGAGCAGCAATTTCTTCAATACCCTGGGCGACCACACCATGACCTGGGCCCAGGACATGACCTGGAGCGTGGCGCTGACCAAGGCGATGTTCGGCTGGTTGATCTTCTTTGGCATTTCCTACGGCGTGCGCACCGCCGGCCATCTGGGCGTGGACGCCTTGGTCAAGCTGACCAAGCGCCCGGTGCAACGCGTGCTCGGGATGCTCGCGTGCCTGTGCTGCCTGGCCTACGCCGGGCTGTTCATGGTCGCCAGCTACAAGTGGGTCAGCGCGGTGATGACGGCCCATATCGGCGCCGAGGACCTTGACCAGTACGGCGTCGACGTCGGCGACATCGTGATCATCGTGCCGATCGGCTTTGCTCTGGTGTTTATCCGCTACCTGGAAATTTTCTACCGCATCTTTACCCACCGTCAGGTCGGGTTGGGCCTGGCCGACGAGGCCGGTGAGGCCAGCAAGTTGGCTGGCAGCCATGAGGAGCGTCACTGATGGCCGTGCTCTGTCTATTCCTGCTGTTGTTCGTGTTCATGTTCCTCGGCGTGCCCATCGCGATTTCCCTGGGCCTGTCCGGCGCGGTGTCGATCCTGATGTTCAGCCAGGACTCGGTGAGTTCGCTGGCGATCAAACTGTTCGAAACCTCGGACGCCTACACCTTCCTGGCAATTCCGTTCTTCCTGCTGTCCGGTGCATTCATGACCACGGGCGGTGTGGCGCAGCGCCTGATCGACTTCGCCAACGCCTGTGTCGGGCATATTCGTGGCGGCCTGGCGATTGCGGCGGTGCTGGCGTGCATGCTGTTCGCGGCGCTGTCCGGCTCGTCACCGGCGACGGTGGCAGCGGTGGGCTCGATTGCCGTGGCGGGAATGGTGCGCTCCGGTTACCCGAAGGAATTCGGCGCGGGGATCATCTGCAACGCCGGCACCCTGGGCATCCTGATTCCGCCGTCGATCGTGATGGTGGTGTACTCGGCGGCGACGGAAACCTCGGTGGGCAAGCTGTTCATGGCCGGGGTGATTCCCGGCCTGCTGCTGGGGCTGATGCTGATGGTCGCGATCTACATTGTCGCGCGCATCAAGAAGCTGCCGGCGCAACCGCGCGCGACCTTTCGTGAGTGGCTGACCTGTGCACGCCGTGCATTCTGGGGCCTGTTGCTGCTGGTGATTATCCTCGGCGGCATCTACAGCGGCATGTTCACCCCGACCGAAGCGGCGGCGGTGGCGGCGGTGTACTCGGCGTTTGTCGCGCTGTTCATCTACAAGGACATGACGTTTCGCGACTGCCCCAAGGTGCTGCTGGAGTCCGGGCGCCTGGCGATCATGCTGATGTTTATCATCGCCAACGCCATGCTCTTTGCGCATGTGCTGACCACCGAGCAGATCCCGCAGGAAATCACCGCGTGGGTGATCTCCGAAGGGCTGACGCCGATCGGCTTTCTGATCATGGTCAATATTGTGTTGCTGGTGGCGGGGAGCTTCATGGAGCCGTCGGCGATTGTGCTGATCCTGGCGCCGATCTTTTTCCCGATTGCGATGAAGCTGGGCATTGACCCGATTCACCTGGGGATCGTGATGGTGGTCAACATGGAAATCGGTCTGGTCCACCCACCGGTCGGGTTGAACCTGTTCGTGACCTCGGCGGTGACCGGCCTGAGCCTCGGGCAGACGATTCGCGCGGCGTTGCCGTGGCTGATGATCCTGCTGGTGTTCCTGATCATGGTCACGTACCTGCCGTTCATCTCACTGGCGTTGCCGCACTGGCTGGGCATGTAACCGGCGAAAACACTGCAATACCCTGTGGGAGCCGGGCAAGTCGCACCGCCGCTCCCACAGTTCAGTTTTGTGTCGGATCTCAGTTATCCATCGCGCTCAAAAGCGCATGCGCGACTTTCACGCGCTCACCATTCGGGTAGTTCTTGTTCGCCAGGATCACCACCCCCAGCCCCTTGCTCGGTACGTAGGCCACATAGGCGCCAAAGCCATTGGTGGAACCGGTCTTGTTCACCCACGTATCGGCGTGCGGCGCTCGTGGCGGGGTCAGCCAGTTGACCGGGTGCGGCTGCATGGCCATTTTTGTGGAGTTACCGTCGAGCAATACCTGAAGCGGGACCGGGTAGGGGTACATTTCCCAGCCGAGCCCCTGGGTCATGCCGTCCACGGTGTAATAGCCGGTGTGAGTGGCGCCTATCGCCTGCTGCAAGGTTTTACTCAGGCGCGTCGGGTGCATGTTCACTTCAACGTAGTGCAGCAGGTCAGCGGCACTGGTCTTGATCCCGTAGGCTTCGCTGTCCAGGGCGCCGGGGCTGACGCGTACCGGTTTGTCGTCCTTGCCATAGCCTTGGGCGTAGAGGCTCATTTGGCTTTTCGGCACGTTGATGAAGGTGTGCTTGAGCCCGAGTTGGGGCAGCAGGGTTTTTTCCATCAATTGATCGAACGGCTGCTTCAGGCTTTGCGCCGCGAGGTAGCCGAACAGGCCCAGGCTCGGGTTGGAGTACAAGCGCTGGGTGCCAGGTGCGAAGTCGGGTTTCCAGTGCTGGAAGTAGCTGAGCATGTGCTGGTTGTTATCCGCCTCGGCGGGGAATTGCAGGGGCAGGCCGCCGGCCGTGTAGGTGCCGAGGTTGAGCACGCTGACGTGATCGAACGTGCCGCCGGCGAGTGCGGGCAAATAGTGGCTGGCTTTGTCGGAGAGCGTGAGTGTGCCGCTGGCCACCGCATAACCGGCGAGGGTCGCGGCGAAAGTCTTGCTCACCGAACCGACTTCAAACAGGGTGTCTTCACTGACGGCTTGCTGCGTGTCTTTGCTGGCGACGCCGTAGTTAAAGTATTGCGCCTTGCCGTCCTTGATCACGCCGACGACCAGGCCGGAAATAGACTGCTGCTGCATCAGGGGTTTGATGCTGGCGTCGGCAACGGCCTGCAGGTCGGCGGCGGCCAGGCAGTGGCTGGCACTTAAAAAGGCCGCGATGGCGGTGAAATTAAGCACGCCAGACCGTAAATGTTTGGGCATGATAACGCTTCCATGAGAATGATCGATTGATGAGAGCCTGCGCGGGCGAGGCAAATGTATGCAGTTCGCCAACCCTGGGCAAACGATGATATCTCGCAGCAGCCATTAGAAATTATGGGGTCACTATGCTTCGCTCCCATCTGCCGCTGAATGCCTTGCGCGCCTTCGAAGCGGCCGCCCGGCACCTGAGCTTTACCCGCGCCGCCATCGAACTGTGCGTGACCCAGGCGGCGGTCAGCCATCAGGTCAAGAGCCTCGAGGCGCAGCTCAATGTCACCTTGTTCAAGCGCCTGCCACGCGGGCTGATGCTCACCCGCGAAGGCGAGACCCTGCTGCCGGTGGTGCGTGAATCGTTCGACCGCATTGCACATACCTTAGGCCAGTTCGAGGGCGGGCATTACCGCGAGGTCCTCACGGTCGGCGCGGTCGGCACCTTTGCCGTCGGCTGGCTGCTGCCACGCCTGCCGGACTTCCAGAGCCGCTACCCGTTTATCGACCTGCGCCTGTCGACCCACAACAACCGCGTCGACGTGGCTGCCGAAGGCCTGGATTACGCAATCCGCTTCGGCGCAGGTGCCTGGCACGGCACCGATGCATACCAACTGCTCGAAGCTCCCTTGACCGTGTTGTGCGTCCCGCAGATTGCCGAGCAACTGCACGCGCCGGCCGACCTGTTGAAGCACACGCTGCTGCGCTCCTACCGCGCCGATGAGTGGAACCTGTGGTTCCAGGCCGCCGGGCTGCCCGCCGACACCCTGGTACCGCGCAGCATTGTGTTCGACTCGTCGCTGGCGATGATGGAAGCGGCGCTGCAAGGCATCGGCGTGGCACTGGCACCGGCGATGATGTTCTCGCGGCAACTGGAGAGTGACGCGATTCGCCAGCCGTTCGCGGTGGGCATCACCACGGGCAGTTATTGGTTGACGCGCTTGCAGTCGCGGGCTGAAACACCGGCGATGGCGGCGTTCAAGGCATGGTTGTGCGAAGTGCCTGATCACTGAAGTTGGGTCGACCTGTGGTGAGGGGGCTTGTCCCCCGTTGGAGTGCGAAGCGCTCCCGCTTTTTTTGGGGCCGCTTCGCAGCCCAACGGGGGACAAGCCCCCTCACCACAGGACAAGCCCTTCTACCCAGGACAGTCCCCTCACCACAGGACAACCCTTCTGCCCAGAACCAGCCCCCTTGCCACAGGACAACCCCTCTGCCCAGGACAACCCCCCCCCTTGGCACAGGACAACCTCTGCAGAGGACAAACTCCCCCCACAGTATTTGTGCTGTCCTTGGTGTCACGCCTCATGCGATTCTCACCCTCGGCCCAAAGGCTTATCACAAGGAGCCTCGATGCAAACTTCCGGCGTGGACATCCGTCAACTCAAGGCCTTTGTGGTGGTGGCCGAGGAGCTCAGTTTTGTGCGCGCCGCGACTCGCCTGCATGTCTCGCAACCGGCGCTGTCCCAGACGATCCGCCAGTTCGAGGCGCTGCTGGACGTGCAGCTGTTCCAGCGCAACACCCGCAACGTCGCACTGACCGCGGCGGGCTTGGCGTTGCTGGTGGAAGCTCGAGACATCGTCAACGGTGTCAGTCGCCTGGTGCGCACCGCCCAGGAACACGCACGCGGGGTACGCGGTTCCTTGAATATCGGTTTCTTGATCGGTGCGGGTGTGGACCTGATGCCACAGATCCTCAGCGTGTTCGCCAGGCGTTATCCCGAGATTGAACTGGTGGTGCGTGAATACGATTTCGCTTCGCCCCACGCCGGCATTGACGACGGCATGGACGTCGCGGTGTTGCGCCCGCCGCTGGGCCTGGCGGAGATCGAGTTGCACACGCTGGTCACCGAGCCGTGCGTGGCCTGTCTGGCCTCCGGGCATCGCTTGGCCGGGGAGAGTCGTGTGAGCATTCATGACCTGCTCGACGAGCCGATCATTGCCGCGCCGGGCAGCGGTGTATGGCGCAGCTACTGGACCGCCGATGCCTATCGCAATGGCCAGCCGGCGCGCATCGTGCACGAAGCCTCGACGGTGGAAACCGAATTGCAGGCAGTCGCCGCCGAGCGCGGCATCAGCATCACCGCGCTGTCCACGGCACGCTTCTACGCGCGGCCGGGGCTGGCGTTTCCGGTGATCGCTGATATGCCGATGTGCGCCGTCGCGGTGGCCTTGCCGCCACATCCCAGCGTGGCCGCACGCAACTTTGCCGAATTGGCGCTGGAAGTCGCCCGCAGCCGGGGCTAGTCAGGACAGGTCGTGCAGCGACTTGCCGTTGGGCGCGCCCACCTGCCATTCGGAAAACCGCACCTGCAGCCCTGCGCGTTCCGGTGTGCAGCAGTAGGGGCCCACCTGGTAGGACGCGGCGACCGGGAAGGGCGCCAGGCGCACCAGCGGCCAGTGCACGCCGTCCACCGACACTTGCACCCGCAGCACGCCATTGGCCACCGTGGCGCGAATCCAGAATGCCTGCGGGTCACCGGGGAAGACACCAGTGGCCCAGTCCGAGACCTCGTCGGTCAACACGCTGCTGAGCAGCGTCACGCCATCCGACAACTCGGCGCCGATCTTCACCCAATGCGCTTCATCCACCCGCACCATCAAGCCGGCCTGGTCGTAAAGCTCGGCGAAGGCGCCTTCGACTTTCACCTGGGCGGTGAATGCGCCAGCGGTTTGCACGTGCAGGAAGTGGCCGTTGTCGCGGACAAATCCATAGTGGGTTGCACGCCAGAAGTCAGTGTGGGCATCGGTGACGACGGTCAGGTGGTCAGCCTGCCGCGTCCATTGTTGCGGCGGGTTGAGCCAGGTGGCCTGTGCAAACATCGGTCAATCTCCTTGAGGGTGACAACACAAAACCCCGCGTACGGGGTTTTATGCAGGGCCTGGTGCGGGTTAGTGATCCAGCAATTTGCTGCTCGGCCCGGCACTGCCATTGTTGAGGCGCGTGCGCAGCGAGAACAGCCACCACAGCACACCAACGCCCAGTGTAACGCCGGTGGTGAGGGCGCCGGTGTGGCTTTCTTCGGGCACGCT
Source organism: Pseudomonas sp. GW821-FHT05D12 (assembly GCF_059419825.1). Classification (NCBI taxonomy): domain Bacteria; kingdom Pseudomonadati; phylum Pseudomonadota; class Gammaproteobacteria; order Pseudomonadales; family Pseudomonadaceae; genus Pseudomonas; species Pseudomonas sp. GW821-FHT05D12. The sequence goes on from NZ_JBWKSN010000010.1 coordinate 239,395, forward strand.
GAGGGTGAGGATTACCGCGATGGCCCAGGCGCCGCCCAGCAGGATCATCGGCAACAGCCAGCGGCCGAGGCTGAAGACGCCCTCGGGCGCGCCGGGCATGCGCCCGCTGCGGTAGGCCAGGAACGCCGCGATCAGCGTCAGCAGGTAGGTGCAGTAGTAAGTCAGCCCGACCATCGAGTAGATCGCGGTGACAAACCCGCCGCTCGCCAGGTTGAGCAGCACGGCGATGGCGGTGATCAGCACGATGGCGGCCACCGGCGTGCCGAAGTGCGGGTTGATCTTCGCCAGCACCTTGGAGCCCGGCAGCATGTTGTCGCGCGACAGGGCGAAGGTCATGCGCGTGGCCACCGCCATATTGGCGATCAGGCACGCGAGGATCGACGCGAACGCGATCACGATCATGCCCACCCCCGCTGCGTTGCCCAGTTGCAGGCGCACGATGTTGATCACCGGGTTTTCGCTGTGGCTGAGCAGGTCACTGACCGAGCCGGGGATGGCGATGCTCAGCAGCGCGAACACCACGAAGCCCAGCACGCTGGACACCAGCACCGCACGGATCATCGCCCGGGGCGCCGCGCGGCGTGGGTCCTTGGTCTCTTCGGAAAGGTCCGCCGCGCCTTCCCAGCCCAGCAGCACCGATACCGGCAGCAGGGTCGCGAGGGCGAGGGTGGTGAAGCTGATCTCGCCACCGCTGACCGGTTGCGCCGAGGTCAGGATCGCCACGCCCTGGGTGTGCTCGAAGAAGAACAGCACTCCCAGGAACAAGGCAATGGCCAGCAGCACCGTGCCGATGATTTCGATGATTGCGCCGATGTCATTGATCCGCGTGGCGAGGCGAATCCCGCAGATGTTCAACAGGCCCACCACCAGCGTGGCGCCGATGCTCAGGCCCTGGATCTGGCCTTGGGTGGGATTGGCCCAGATCTCCGGCGCGAACACCGTGCCGATCGCCGCCGAGGTGGCGGCGGTGCCGGCGACAAACGAGGTGAACGCCACCCAGCCGGTGAACCAGCCGAAGTGATTGCCGGCCAGGCGGCTCGACCATTGATAGGCGTAGCCGGTCAGCGGAATGCGCCCGGCCAGGTGGCAGTAGACCATGACGATGCAGCACACCAACGGAATCACCAGCAGCCACAGGAGGATACCGATACCGCCGACCCGGTTGAACGGGTCGGCAAACAGCGTGACCACGCCGGTGTTGATCGAGACCATGGAAAAGGCCAGCGCAAACGAGGTGAAGGCACTCATGGTGCGGTGCATTTTTTGCTCGTAGCCGAGGCTCGCCAGGTCGGCATCGTCGCCGGACAGGGGTGCCTGCGCATTCGGTGGGGCGGTCACCGGGGTGTCGACAATCGTGCTCATGACCGTTGCTCCTCGATGATGCCGATGACGTCGTCCAGCACATCCAGGGCCTTGGCCAGCAGCGGGCGCTCGATGTCCAGCGGCGGCTTGACCTTGATCAGGTTGCCCAGGCCGGCGTAGCGGCTCTCGCCGAACAATACGCCGCGTTCCACCCCAAGGCGATACACCTCCTGGGATTCACGGCACGCCGGCTCCTTGGTGGTGCGATCCTTGACCAGCTCGATGGACGCCATCAGGCCCGGGCAGCGCACATCGCCGATCAGCGGATGGCGGCTCTGCATCTCCTTGAGCCGCGCGGTGATGTAGTCGCCGGAGTCGCGCGCCTTCTCGCACAGGTTGTCGGCGACGATGGCCTCCACGGCCGCGTAGCCGGCGGCCAGCGAGACCGGGAAGTGGCCGAAGGTCAGCGCTTCTTCGCCTTCGTCGAACCACTTGAGCTTGTCATCGGCGAGGATCCCGGCCAGCGGGAAGCCACCGCCCACGCCCTTGCCGAACACAATGATGTCGGGCAGTACGTCGTAATAGTCCGCGGCCCACATGGTGCCCATGCGCCCGAATCCGGTTTGCACTTCATCGAAAATCAACAGCACGCCGAGGCGATCACAGATCTCGCGCACGCCCTTGTAGTACGAACGCGGGAACTCGATATGCCCGCCATTGCCCTGGATCGGCTCCATCATCACCGCCGCCACGCCGCCGTCGACGCCCTTGAGGATGGTGTCTTCGAGCAGGCCGAGGCACAGCTGGGATTCGGTTTCCGGGTCCAGGCCCAGGCGGGTGCGGTAGGGGTTGGGGTGCGGCACGCGGGTGAAGCGTGGCTGGATCGCCAGGAACGGGTTGTTCGGGTGCGGCCAGCTGGCGCCGAGCGTGGCCAGGGAACGGCCGTGGTAACCGTCCTGCAGCACCAGCAGGTTCTGCGCGCCGGGGCGGTTCTTGAACGCCAGCTTCATCGCCATTTCACCGGCGAGGCTGCCATGCAGGGCGAAACCCATCTGGTTGAGGGAGGCCGGCGAGACTTCGCGCAGCTTGGCCACCAGCCGGGTGTGGGCCGGCGAGCCGAAGTTGGGGCGGATATGGGTCATGTCGCGCAGTTGCGCGATCGCCGCCTCCACGACGCGAGGGTCATTGGCCCCCAGGTTGTTCGACCACGCCTGGGCGGTGCAGTCGATGTATTCCTTGCCTTGGTCGTCCCATACCAGCGAGCCACGGGCCTTGACCAGGTTGATCTTGGCGGACGCCTGGGGTGCGGTGTTCATCACGTCATTCATCTGCGTTATCTCTTTTATTAGGGCGGCAGTGTTTGTGGATGTGTGCAGTTAGGGTTGTGACTCGCTGCATCGAGTGAGACCGATGCTAGCGCGCAGGGGACGGCGATTAGAAAGACCGATTGGCGTGGGATTGTTTGGTGTGGCTTATGAATGGTGGCGGCGTTATGCCATTTATTTTTGAAACATAATGAAACATTCTCCCGGGGACGAGGCTCTACCGCTACACCTGCACTGAGTTCTTCCATGAAAATACCGCGTCCCTCCGCCCGCATGCCGCACCTTACCCAACTGCGCAACCTGAAGATGGCGCGCTCGGCACACGCCTATGTGCGCGGCAGCACCGTGCAGTTCTACGAGTGGCTGCACAGCCAGATGGGCAGGCGCCTGCCGCAGGGGCCGGCCATCTGGATCTGCGGCGATTGCCACGCCGGCAACCTGGGCCCGACCGGCGATACCAAGGGCCGCATCGACATGCATATCCGCGACCTGGACCAGGCGGTGATCGGCAACCCGGCCCATGACCTGGTGCGCCTGGCCCTGTCCCTGGCCACCGCCGCACGAGGCTCGGACCTGCCCGGTGTGACCACCGCACGCATGCTCGAAGAAATGATGATTGGCTACGAACAGGCGTTCAAGGACAAGCCCGACGAGGCGCCGCCGCGTCCGTCCCAGGTCAAGGCCGGGATGCGCAGCGCAGTGGAGCGCACCTGGAAGAATCTTGCGCGTGAGCGCATTGAAAATGCGCGGCCGACGATTCCACTCGGCAAGCATTTCTGGTCGTTGTCGCGCGCCGAAAAAACCGCGCTGGAAAGCGTCTGCGCCTCCGATGAAATCCACCAGTTGGTCACCTCGCTCAAAGGGCGGCCCAAGGATGCCAAGGTTGAATTGCTGGACTCGGCCTATTGGGTCAAGGGCTGCAGTTCGCTCGGCCTGCTGCGTTACGCGGCGTTGCTGGGGGTGGGAGACAAGGACGACCAGGAATATTGCCTGATCGATATCAAGGAAGCCGTCGGCGCCGCAGCACCGCGTGCGGCACGTGCCAAGATGCCGCGGGATAACGGGCGTCGGGTGGTGGAGGGCGCGCGCCAGCTGTCACCGAGCCTGGGCGAACGCATGGTGGCGACGCGGTTTCTCGACCATGGGTTTTTTATCCGGGAACTGCTGCCCCAGGACATGAAGCTGGAGCTGGATGAGTTGAGCGAGACGGATGCGATGCATGCCGCCGGCTACCTGGCGCGGGTCGTCGGCATCGCGCATGCCCGGCAGATGGACCGTGACGCGCGCAAGGACTGGATGGCAGTGTTGCAGGAGAATCGCTCCAAGCAGCTGGATGCACCGTCCTGGTTATGGACCAGTGTGGTGCAACTGGTGGGGAGTCATGAGCAGGGCTATCTCAACCATTGCCGGCGCTACGCACTGGAACATTGATCTGCTGCAGGAGTCGGTGTGCCGGCGATCGCGGTCTGCCTGACACACCGTGATCGCCGGCCATGGCGTGGTCAGGCCAGGTATTTTTTGAACCAGACCAGTGTGCGTTCCCAGGCCAGATTCGCCGCCGCCTCGTCATAGCGCGGCGTCGAATCATTGTGGAAACCGTGGTTGGCGCCCTTGTAGATATAGGCTTCGTACGTAGTACCGGCCGCCTTCAACGCCTGCTCATACGCCGGCCAACCCTCGTTGATCCGCGTGTCCAACTCGCCGTAGTGCAGCATGATCGGTGCCTTGATGCGCGGCACGTCCTTGGCCTCCGGCTGGCGCCCATAGAACGACACCGCCGCGCCCAGTTCCGGGTAGGCGACTGCGGCCGCATTGGTCACGCCGCCGCCGTAGCAGAAGCCGGTGATGCCGACTTTGCCGGTGCTGCTGTCGTGGTGCATCAGCCATTCGATGGCGGCGAAGAAGTCGTTCATCAGCTTGGTCGGGTCGACTTTCTGCTGCAATTCCACGCCTTTTTCATCGTTGCCGGGGTAGCCGCCGACCGAGGTCAGGCCATCCGGCGCGAGCGCGATAAACCCGGCTTTGGCCAAGCGCCGCGCGACGTCTTCGATATAGGGATTGAGGCCACGGTTTTCGTGCACGACCACCACCGCCGGCAACTTGCCGGCGGCTTTTGCCGGACGCACCAGGTAGCCGCGCACGTTGCCATTGCCCTTGGGCGAGGGGTAGGTAATGTAGTCGGCGACGATGTCCGGGTCGGTGAACTTCACTTGCTCGGCCAACGCATAGTTGGGGCTCAGGGCGGCGAGCAGGGCGGAGGCGGTGAGGCCGCCGAAGGTGAACAGCGCGGCGCGGTCGAGGAATTCACGGCGGTTGATCTTGCCGTGGGCGTAGCCGTCGTAGAGTTCCAGCAGTTCGGGGGCAAAGTCTTTCGCGGTGAGACGAGTCATCGGTGCAATCCTCGATTAGCGGTGACAGACACTGTAGACCAGCCTCAGTCTGCGCGGCCATGGGCGGCGGCGGCCAATTGACCGGTGTCGACCCGCACGAACAGCGAGTCGCCGATGGCCGTGAGCACGTCGCCGGCGTAGACCTCGCAGACCACGCGGGTCTTACGTCCCACCTCGCCCTCGACGCGGGCGCGCAAGGTCAGCGTCACGCCCATCGGCGTGGGCTTGATGAATTTGATCCCCAGGTTGCCGGTGACGCAGTCGATGCGCGGCAGGCTGCCGGGCTCGCGGTGTTCGGCGCGGTAGTGATAGGCCATGGCGGTCCAGTTGGAATGGCAGTCCACCAGCATCGCGATCAGGCCGCCGTAGACCAGGTCGGGCCAGCCGCTGTACTGGGCGTCGGGCAGGTGCTCGGCGACCACGTGGACGCCGTCGGCATCCCAGCGGCTCTTGATGTGCAAGCCGTGTGGGTTGCTGCTGCCGCAGCCGTAACAGATGCCTTGCGGCGCGGTGATGTCCTGTAGCGAAGGGGAGTGCATGCAACGTCCTTATTATTCTCGGGCGACTACTCTATTTAGCAGGGCGCGCGCCGGATGGGAATAAATCCGTGGCATGAGGTGTTAGCTCAGTACTGTGTCCTGTCCTCTTGCGGAGCGTTGCATGAAGCCTTTCATTTACCTGGCTGTCCTCCTCGGTGTTTGCGCCAGCGCCCAGGCGGTGGAGTACACCGACGTCAACCGCACCGCCAGCCAGATCAGCTTTACCTACCAGCAATTGGGGCAGAGCGTGTATGGCACCTTCGGCGATTTCGAGGGCACGCTGAGCTTTGACACGCAAAAGCCCGAGGCCGGGCATGCGTTGCTGAAGATCCAGTTGGCGAGCATCGACGCCGGCAGCCCCGACGCCAACGCCGAGCTGCAACGCGCATCCTGGTTCGACACTGCGACTTACCCGGTGGGTGTGTATGAGTCCACCGCCGTCACGCCCCTGGGAGGTAACCGCTTCAAGATCAGTGGCAACCTGACAATCAAGGGCACCACGCGCCAGGTGGAGGTCGACGTGGTGCTCAAGGAGCAAGGCGGCATTGGCGTGTTCGACGGCAAATTCATCCTCAAGCGCAGCGATTTCAAGATCGGCGAGGGTGAGTGGGCCGGCAACAGCGTGGTCTCCGACGGCATCGACATCAAGTTCAAGATGGTCGCGCCACAGCGCTAGCGGGCGAAGCGCTTGGCGCCTGCGACGCAACCGATCACCGCCAGCGTCACCAGCACCATGCCCAGGCTCACCTGTTCATGCAGCAGTCCCGCCGCCAGCGCCAGGCCGAAGAACGGCTGCAGCAGTTGCAACTGGCCGACGGCGGCGATGCCACCCTGGGCCAGCCCGCGGTACCAGAACACGAAGCCGATCAACATGCTGAACAGCGCCACATAACCCAGGCTCAACCAGGCCGGCAGGCTGATCCCGCTCAAGGTCGACGGCGCCAGCAGCAGGCTCAGCGGCGCCACCACCGGCAGCGCCACCACCAGCGCCCAGCAGATCACCTGCCAGCCGCCGAGGCTGCGCGACAACGTGGCGCCTTCGGCATACCCCAGGCCGCACACCAGCACCGCCAGCAGCATCAGCAGGTCACCCGCCGGGGCGGCGCTCAAGCCCTGGGCCACGGCATAGCCCATCACCAGCACACTGCCGAGGACCGAAAACAGCCAGAACACCGGGCGTGGCCGCTCGCCGCCGCGCAGCACGCCGAACACCGCCGTGGCCAAAGGCAGCAGGCCGATAAACACGATGGAGTGCGCCGAGGTCACGTATTGCAGTGCCAGGGCCGTGAGCAAAGGGAAGCCGATCACCACGCCCAGCGAGACGACCGCCAGGGGCGCCCATTGGTGGCGCGCAGGGCGTTTCTCCTTGAACAGCCGGAGCAACAGCAGGCCCAGCACGGCGGCAATGGTGGCGCGCAGCAGGGTCAGGAACACCGGGTCGAATTCCATCACCGCCAGGCGCGTGGCCGGCAGCGAGCCGCTGAAAATCACCACGCCGATAAAGCCGTTGATCCAGCCTTGGGTACGGGTGTCCAGGTTGCTGAAGGGGGTTGTGCGTTCCATGAGGGGTATCCAAGAAAACAGCGGTTGCGTTCGCGTCATCCTAGAGGCGAGTATTAGGACAATCAAAAAATTGTCATGGATACATCACCTATGCCGCGCGCGCGTTATAAATTCCTGGTCGATACCTTTGCCGACGACATCCGCAGCGGCAGGCTGGCCCCCGGCACGCGCCTGCCGACTCACCGGCAACTCGCCGCCGACCATGGCCTGGCGCTGGTCACGGCCAGTCGCGTGTACACCGAGTTGGAAGCGATGGGGCTGGTCAGCGGCGAGACCGGGCGCGGCACCTTCGTGCGCGAAATTGCGTTGCCGCCGGGGCAGGGCAGTGGGCAGATGAACGTCGCCGCCGGCCTGCTCGACCTCAATTTCAACTACCCCTCACTGCCGGGCCAGGCCGATTTGCTGCGCACCGCCTTGCGGCAGCTGGCGCTGTCCGGCGACCTTGAGGCGCTGCTGCGTTACCAGCCGCACGCCGGCCGCCTGCACGAACGCGCTGCCGTCGCGCGGCACCTGCTCAACCGTGGGCTGACGGTCGAGGCCGAGCAGGTGCTGGTGGTCAGTGGCGCCCAGCACGGCTTGGCGGTGACCCTGATGGCATTGCTCAAGCCGGGGGATGTGATCGCCGTCGACGCGCTGACGTATTCGGGCTTCAAGGTGCTGGCCGAGACCCTGCACCTGGAAATACTCGCCGTGCCGGTCACCCGCGCCGGGCCCGACCTGCAGGCGCTGCAAACGTTGTGTCGCCAGCGCCCGGTGCGGGCCGTGTACTGCATGCCGACCCTGCATAACCCGCTGGGCTGGGTGATGGAAATGTCGCAGCGCGAGCAGTTGGTGAGCATTGCCCGTCAGCACAATCTGATGCTCATCGAGGATGCGGCCTACGCGTTTCTGGTCGAAAACCCGCCACCCCCGCTGGCGACATTGGCACCCGAGCGCACGGTGTATGTCGGTGGGCTGTCCAAGAGCATCGCCACCGGCTTGCGGGTGGGTTTTATTGCCGCGCCGCCGGCGTGGGTCAAGGTGCTGGAGCGCACCATCATGGCCACCACCTGGAACGTGCCCGGCGTGATGAGTGCCATCGCCGTGGCGTGGATCGAGGACGGCACGGTGGCGCAACTCGAAGCTCAGAAACGCCAGGACGCCCGCGCCCGGCAAGCCCTGGCCGCGCAGGTGCTAAAGGGGCTGGCGACCATCAGCCATCCCTCGTCGTACTTTCTATGGTTGCCCCTGGCGGAAGAGGTTCGCGCCGACCAGGTCGCCATGACCCTGCAGCGCGAGGGGGTCAGCGTGTCGACGGCCGAGCCGTTTGCCGTCTCCGCCCATGTGCCGCATGCGTTGCGCCTGGCCTTGGGGTCGGTGGACATGCCTGCACTGCGTGAAGCCTTGCTGACCGTGCGCCGGGTTGTCGGGCCGTACTAGAGTGTCTGGCGTCGCAGGCTCAGCAGCGCGGCGCCGAAGCCGATAAACGTCGTCCCCACCACGCGGTTGACCCACTTGGAAAACACCGGGCGCGCCAGCCAGCCCTTGGCCTGCGAAGCGAGCAGGGCATACAGGCTCAACGACAACGCCGAGAGCAGGATGAAAATCAGGGTCAACACCAGGAACTGCGGCACCAGCGGGGCGTGCTGGTCGAGGAACTGTGGAAACAGTGCGGTGAAAAACAGCACTGCCTTGGGGTTGGTCACTGCGGTCAGGAACGCCAGCTTGTAAAGCTTCCAGCGACTTGGTGGATTGACGCGGGCGGGGCCCTGCGAGCCGGGCGCAAGTGTGCCGGATTTTTTCAGCAGGTTGCTGGCGCCCAGGTAGAACAGGTAGCCGGCGCCGAGCACCTTCACGGCATTGAAGACCCACTCGGAGCTGATGATCAACGCACCCAATCCCAGCATCGCTGCCGCCGACATGCAGAACAACCCACTGGCATTGCCTGCGGTTGACCACAACGTGGAGCGCGCGCCATAGGCCAGGCTGTTGTTCAGGGCCATCAGGATGGCCGGGCCTGGGCTGGCAATGGCGATAGCGGCAACGAGGGTAAAGGCCAGGATCGAGTGAGTGTCCATATTCAGGCTCGGTGAGTTTCGGAGTGCTGATGCTAACCCGATCCTCACCTTCGCGCAGAGGGTTCCTCAGTCACGGGCGATCAATATTTGTAAGCCTGGCGCCCGATCAGCAGCCACTTGCCTTTTTGTTTCTGCCAGACCTGGAAGTTGTCGATATCGGTCGGTACTTCGACGCCGCTGTTCACCGCCAGCGCGTGGAAGTGGTTGCGCACCAGCGCGGTGTCGCCGTTGAGGGTGATGGTCTGGTTTTGCATTTCCAGGGTCTTGAACGCGCTGGTGTGGGTTTCCAGGTCGGCGATGAATTGATCCTTGTTCTGCACCTTGCCGCTGGAGTGGCCGTAGGTGAGTTTATCGGCGGTCAGCGCGTGCAGTTGCTTGAGGTCCAGGTGCAGCATGGCCTGGGTCAGTTGGTCGACCGCTTGGGCCACATCCTTTTCGGCGGCGGCCGGCGCGGCGGCGACATAACCGCTGAACAGGCACAGAAAACCGATCAGCACTTTGACGTTTTGCATGGGTGTTTCCTTATTGTTGTTGGGGGCTGGCACGACCGGTTAAGTCGTCGTACAACCATGCAATATTTCCTGCGCTGAAGGAAAGTGAAATTTTGAAATATCTTGAAAAGATTAGCCTTGAAGACGTTTTAAAAACCTGGGCGACTTATACGACGTCTCAACACAAGGCCAGTCCTTGACGCCTCTTCCTGTGCAGGTAGCACATCGCTATGCTACGCCCGGACACTGTAATTGCCCGGAGACGACAACATGGATTTTGATTGGCACAGCGATCCCATCACGCGTGCCACACCCGTCACCCGCCACTATAAAAACACCCAGAACGTTCGCCGTTTCATGCTTGAACACTGTGGTCCGGGGTTCAAGTTCGACCGGCCTTTTATCGCCTGGATTCGCAACGACGTGCCCAAGACCCTGGGCGATGTCGTGGATGAATGGCGACGTCGCCACGAGGAAGCACGCGCATGACCCCCGATGAGAAATACCAGGCAGCCCAGCAACGCCTCGGCTATCAGTTGGACGAATTCAAGGTGGGCGGCAACTACACGCCGCTGGTCCGTGACGGAAATCACTTGTACATCAGTGGCCAGATTCCACGTGTAGGCGACACCATCGTGCTGCCGGGCAAGGTTGGCGACAGCATCACCCTGGCCCAGGCGCAAATCGCCGCCGGCATCAGCGCCTTGCGTTGCCTGGGGCTGCTCAAGCAAGCCTTGGGTTCGCTGGACCGGGTCAAGGCCATCCCTCGCATTACCGTGTATGTGCGCAGCGCCGAGGACTTTGATCAGCAGAGTGAAGTCGCCAATGGCGCCTCCGACTTGCTGCACGAGATTCTGGGCAGCGCCGGGGTGCATACGCGCACGTCGGTCGGTGTGATGCAGTTGCCGAAGTCGGCAGCGGTGGAGATCGACATGATCGCCGTTGCCCACGACTGAACCGATGATCACCCAGGGCATCGCGGTTCTGGTCAATTACGGTGCCTACCTGGCGCCGGGACTGTTGCTGTTTGGCCTGTGGTTCGCGCTGACGCCCAGGTCGCTTGCGGCGATGCGCATCCTGATCCTGCTGGCGGCATTTGTGCTGATGCGCGATGCCATGACGCCCTTGGGCCTGTGGGCATTGAGCGATGCGGTAAGCATCGCCTTCACCGACAATGCGTTGGTGCTGGCCGCCTTGGGTGGGTTGTCGCTGGTGCTGATCGGGGGGCTGGCCTATGTCGCCCCCGAGCTATGGCGGTGGGTGGTATGGGTCAAGGGGCCGCGTGCAATCGGGCTTGTGGTCGGGCTGGGTGTCGGCGGCCTGATCGGGGTACCGTTGCGGCTCTATCAAGGGATTGAGGTGCAGGCGATCCCCGGCTATTGGGCGTGGCTGCCGGGCATGCTGGTGCTGGCGTATGGCGCCAATGCGCTTGAGGAAGTGTTGTTTCGCGGGTTCTTGCAGGGCTACCTGGAACAACAGGTCACGCCGTTGCGCGCGGCCTTGCTCAGCGGCGTGGCGTTTGCCGCCTGCCATGCCTTTCTGGCCTTGAGCGTCACCCAGTTGGGCTGGCCGGTGTTGCTGTTTACCCTGATCGAGGGGCTGGCCTGTGCGCTCGTGCGTATGCGTTACGGCGTGCTTGCCGCGACGTTGACCCACGGCACGGCGATCCTGCTGATTGCCGTGCCGATGGTGTAGCACCGCCTGTAGGAGCTGGCTTGCCAGCTCCTACAGGACCGGTATTGCTGGCGAGTCAGTGGGGTACGGGCCGGCATCGCAAGCGAGCCAGCGTTTTCCGTTCCCACCGGCTTACGCGCTGGGCAATGGCGGGGTGCGCGGTGGAATCTGGCGTTTGCTGCCCGTCGCCTCATAGGCCGCTGCAAAGCGCAGCAACGCCGAGTCATCGTACGCGCGCCCGGCGAACGTCAGCCCGACCGGCATGCCGATATCCGCCATCACGCCCATCGGCACGGTGACGGTGGGCACGCCGAGGTGGCGAATCGCAAGGTTGCCGTTGGCCACCCACACGCCGTTGCTCCAGGCGATGTCGGCGCTGGCTTCGTTGACGTCGGCATCCGCCGGGCCGACATCGGCCACGGTGGGGAACAGCACCGCGTCGAGCCCCAGCGTGTCCATCCAGTCTTCCAGGTCGATCCGGCGGGTCTGCTCAAGACCGCGCAGGCCATCGGGGACGGTGCTGATTTCGTTCCAGGGGGTGATGCCACGCTCGGCCATGCGCACGTATTCGTCCATGCCGGCGGCCAGGTCATCTTCACGGTTGGGCAGGGTGCCGGGGTCGTGCGGGAAGATCTGCGGGCCGTCGACATCCGCCAGGCGGTTCAGCGCCGGGTCGTTGTTGGCGCGCAGGAAATCATCGAAGGCCCACGCGGAAAGCTCCCACAGTTCATCGTGCAGGAATTCCTTGGACACCAGGCCACGGGTAAACACGGTCGGCGCGCCGGGGCGGTCGCCTTCGCAGTTGGACACCAGCGGGAAATCCACCTCGATGACTTCCGCGCCAGCAGCTTCGAGGGCCTGGCGCGCGGCCTGCCACAGGTCGATCACGCTGGCGCGGGTGTTGATCTTCTGCCCGGTCGGTCCGCCGATGCCGGGTTTTTCGCTGGTGCCGGCGTCCGGGTCGGCGTTGATGTACATGCGCGGCACGCCGAAGCGTTTACCCACGAGGGATTCGGTCGTCACCGCCAGTTGCGCGTAAGACGCCGGGCGCACCGAAGTGGCGCTCGGAATCGGCACCCAGGGCTGCAGGCGCCACAGGTCGCCGCGCGTGTCCGGATCGTCGGCCACCACCACGTCAAGCACTTCCAGCAGGTCGGCCATGGTGCGCGCGTAGGGCACGACCACGTCCATGGTGGGCGTCAGCGGCCAGTTGCCGCGCACCGAAATCACCCCCCGCGACGGTGTGTAGGCGCACAGGCCATTGTTGGACGCCGGGCCACGTCCGCTCGACCAGGTTTCTTCCGCCAGGCCGAAGGCCGCGAAGCTCGCGGCGGTCGCGGTGCCGGCACCGTTGGACGAGCCGGAGGCGAATGGCGCGGTCAGGTAGTCGGCGTTGTATGGGCTTTCTGCGCGGCCATACACACCGCGTTGCATGCCGCCATTGGCCATCGGCGGCATATTGGTCTTGCCCAGGCAAATGGCGCCACCGGCGCGCAGGCGCTCGATGGTAAAGGCGTCACGCTGGGCGACCAGCTTGGCAAAGGCCGGGCTGCCCGACGCAGCCGTCAGCCCCTTGACCAGGTAACTGTCCTTGGCGGTGTAGGGAATGCCGTCCAATGGCCCCAAGGTTTCGCCCTTGGCCCGGCGCGCATCGGACGCCTCGGCTTCCTTCAGGGCCTGAGGGTTGCGCACCACCACGGCGTTGAGTGCGGTAGCAGTCTGCGCACCGTCATAGGCATCGATCCGCGCCAGGTACGCCTGGACCAGTTCAACGGCCGTGGTCTGGCCGGTTTCAAGCGCCGCGCGCAATTGGGCAATGGAGACTTCGGTAACTTGCATCAGATTTTTTTCGCCGCCTTCAAGTGGGGGTATGGCGGCAGTCTACGTACAGATATTTCACAAAACCAGCGCCGCATAATCCGCATGGGCGCCGCGCATGACCTGCCAGGTGGCGTCGTCAGCAGGAATCAGATGTTCGATGCGCAGCGAGGCGAGGGTGATGTCCTGGGGCATGCCGAAGGTGGTGAAGGTCGACAGGAAGTTCAGTTCGCCACGGGTCGAGCGCACGCGGGTGAGCACCAACGGCGGCAGCGCCTCGGACCGTTCGGTGCTGGCCGGCGCCGGCAGAGAGGCCAGCAACGCCGCCAGCGTCGGATTGCCCAGCGCCTCCCGGCTGGCGCGCTGCCAGGCCAGGGTGCGGATTTCGTCGGCATTGATCAGGTGATCGCCGAGGCCGCACGGTTCCAGCAGGGTGGCCAGCAGGTTCAAGCCGTCGCTGGCCTGCGGCGGGATGCCCACCAACTCGAACAGCACCGCGGTGCTGGCGTTGGCGGCCAGCACCTGCCATTCGCTGCCCAGCAGGATCGCCGGGGCCGGGTTGTTGGCGTGCAGCACATGGCTGACCGCCTCGCGAATCGCCGCCATGCCGGGTGCGGCGAGTGGCGTGGCGGTGTAGCGCGGCGCGAAGCCGGCGGCGAGGAATACGCGGTTGCATTCGTCCAGCGGCACTTCCAGCGCGGTCAGCAGGTTATGCAGGGTGCCGGGGCTCGGCTTGGCGCGGCCGGTTTCGAGGCAGCTGAGGTGGCGCTGGGAAACACCGGTGATCAGCGCCAGGTCGAGCTGGCTCAGCTTGGCGTGCCGACGCAGTTGGCGCAGGTAGGCGCCGGCGGTAACAGGCGTGTCCATGGCGTGTTCATGACCTCCGAGGTCATTGCGAGGGCGCCCACCTTATCACTAGGGTGACGGCTCGATCACTACAAGGAAGAAACCATGCTCAGACCCTCTATCGCCCTGGCCGCCTTGCTCGGGTTTTCGCTGTATACCCTGGCTACGATGCTCATGGCCGAGCAGTCGCTCATGGCGTTTGGATTGGAATTGATCTCGCGTCCGGACACCGCGCAGGTGGTGATTGACCTGTACCTGATGGCAGTACTCGCCTGCGTGTGGATGTACCACGATGCATGTGGGCGAGGGCGGTCGCTGGCGTCGGTGCTGCCGTATTTTTTGCTGACGGCGGTGTTCGTGTCGGTGGGGCCGCTGCTGTATATCGTCGTCAACCAGTGTTCGCGACGCGCACAGCCCCCGGTCTGAGGCAATTCCCTGTGGCGAGCGGGCTTGCCCCGCGTTGGGCTGCGCAGCAGCCCCAGTCATCGCCACCCCGTTTCTTCAGACAGTCCGAGGTGTCAGGTTTTTGGGGCTGCTGCGCGGCCCAACGCGGGGCAAGCCCGCTCGCCACGGAGGTAGAGGAGGGTCAAGGGTTGAGGAAGGCCTGGTAGTTGTCCTTGGTGATCTGCTGGTAAGGGATGGTCAGCTCAGCCACGTAGGGCTCTTGCTTGACCATCTTCACTGCCAGGTCAATTGCGCCCACGGCCTGCCCCTTGTTGTCCTGATACGCCGTCACCAGCAACTGGCCTTTCTTCACGGCATCCAGCCCGGCCGCGCCGCCATCGCTGCCGGCGACCAGGATGTCCTTGCCCGGTTGCATGCCCGCCTGGCTGATGGCCATGGCCGCGCCAATCGCCATCTCATCGGCATTCGCCGCCACTGCGTCGATCTTGCGTCCGGACACGATCCAGTTGTTCATCAGGTCAATCGCCTTGCTGCGCTGCCACTCCGCGCTTTGCTCCTCGACAATCTTGATGCCGGGGTAGTCCTTGAGCACGTTTTTCACGCCCTGCGTGCGGTTGTGCGTGGCGTTGTTGGAGAGCAGCCCGAGCATGATCGCGAGGTTGCCCTTGCCGCCCATTTTCTCGGCCAGGTAGCGCATCTGGATCTCGCCCGCCTTGATCTCATCCGAGCCGACATAGCCCACCCCCGGTGGCACCTCCTTGAACTCGGGACGGCGGTTGACGTACACCAGCGGGATCTTGGCCTGCTGGGCATTCAGGGTCATTTTCTGCGTGGCGGCGGTGTCGACGGCGTTGACGATAATCGCGTCCATGCCCTGGGCGCTGAAGTTCTGCACCTGGTTGAGCTGGCGGACCACATCGCCCTGGGCGTCTTCGAATTGCAGGCTCACGCCCGGCAACTCCTTGGCATGGGCGGCCATGTAGTCACGCATCTGCGCGAGGAATACGTCGTCGACCTGGGCGATGCTTACGCCGATACGGATATCGGCGAGTGCCCAGGGGCTGATGGCGAGGGTGAAGAGTGCCGCAAGGAGGTGTTTCTTCATGATATTGCTCCGTTGTTTTTGTTGTTGTTAAAGCATCACGCCTGTCGCTTGGCCCGCAGCTGCGTGACGGCCGCCGCGAAGTCTGCAGGTGTCCAGCGTTCGTCGAGGGCTTGCAGCATCAGTGCCTGTCCGGTTTGCGGGGCCAGGCCGTGCAAGGGTGGGTCGGTGTCGAGGTTGGTCGGGAAGGCATAGCCGTCGGCGGTGCAGGCCACCACCGCAGCAACCGCCTGCGCGTCCAGGCCGGTATTGGCCAGCAACGCCGGGTACACCGCCAGCATCATGCGGTCACGGTCGAGGGCTTCCATGGGCTTGCCGAACGCCGAGGAGATTTGCAGCAGATTGGCCATGCGCTGGCAGTCGGCGGTGCGATTGGTGCCGGCGGCATGGAACAGCGCCGGATTGAAGAACAGCAGGTCGCCCTTGTTCAGTGGCAGTTGCACGGCATGGTGCTGGAAGTAGTCGATAAACTCTGCGCGGCGCCAGGCCAGGTAGCCCAGGGCGTATTGCTGGGAAAACGGCAGCAGCTGGGTCGGGCCGGTTTCCAGCGGCATGTCCGAGTGAGCCACCGCGCCCTGCAACGTCAGGTACTGCGACAGCAGGTGCAAGGGCAGGGGGAAGCGCTCCACCACCTCGACGGTCTGGAAGCCCAGGTGATAATCGCGGTGCGGCTGTTGCGCCTGGCCGCCGGGGTGCACCACGTTTACCTGCGCCGTGACCTGGTAACTCGGGCCCAGCCACGCCTCGGCGATCAGCCCCAGCAACGGGTTGGCGTAATACTCGACAAACGATTCCGGCGACTGCAACGCGGCCTTTTGCAACGCGTTCCAGATGCGCCCGTTGCTGCCGGCCTTGGCAAAGTGGTCGGCGGCCACACCTTGCGCGGCCTCATGCGCGAAGATCGCGTCGAACACCTGGCTGTGCCGATCCACCACCTCCAGGTCTTCATAGGCGCGGCGCACCACCATCACCCCCGGCCCGTCGCGAAACAGGCGATGCAGTTCGTTCATGACCGCAAGGCGGTCGCTGTTGCGCAAGGTCTGCGCCTGGTAGATCGGCACGTTGCTGACCACTTCAGCGGCCAGCGGATAGTCCTCGGCCTGCGCCTTCTGCGCGCAGACGCGGCTGAAGTCAGCCAGGCGCACGGCCTCTTCGGTCACAAATGCGGACATCACGCACCTCCTGGCAGGCTCAGCGCCTGGTGCGGTTGCGGGCTGCCGCCGTCGGTGCAACCGACCACGCCTTGTTCCAGGTCGATGATCGAGCCGGTCATCATCCCCGACTCGCGTGACAGCAAAAACGCCACGCTTTGCGCGACCTCCTCGGGCTTGAGCAGGCGCCCGAACGGCTGCGCGCTTTCGGCCTTGGCCAGCCAGCCATCCTCGGCACCGTGGTAGTGGCGCTGGATTTCATCCTCGTGGGGCGTGTCCATCCAGCCGATATTCAGGCCATTGACGCGGATGCGGTTGCGCAGCGCGCTGAACGCGACGTTCTTGGTCAGAATCGCCAGCGCGCCCTTGGACGCCGCATAAGCACTGAGGAACGACTGCCCGCCGTGCCCGGTCACGCTTTGGATATTCACCACGGCGCCTTCCACACCGTTGCTGATCATCAGTTTCAAGGCGTCCTGCATCAGGAAGAACGGCGCGCGCACGTTCACCGCCATCAACCGATCAAACAGCTGCGGCGAGGTGTCGAGAATGGTGCCGCGATCCGACATGCCCGCGCAGTTCACCAGCCCGTGCAAGGTGCCGAAGTGGGTGCGTGCCGCCTCGATGATCGCGCGACAATCCTCGACTTTCTCAAGGTCGGCCTCGACAAAAAACGCCGGGCAATCGAGTTGTGCCAGCAGTCGCACCTGCTCTTCGCCCTGGGCGAGGCGGCGCCCGCAGATGATCAGCCCGGCGGCGCCACGGCGCGCCAGGGTGTGGGCGACTGCCGCGCCGAGGCCCTGGGTGCTGCCGGTGACGACAAAGTATTGGCCTGAAAACGAGGTGGCGAGATCGGTAGAGGGCATGCAGTTTCTCCTGGATTCTTGTTGTTGTGGATCGTCCGGCTCGACGCCGGGCAAAACTGAGACTAGCATTGCAAAACCTCAGTAACGCCCAAAAAAGACCTCAAAAACACCTCAGGCGAAACCCATGCTCGAACGCGCAAAACATTTCTCCATCAAGCAACTGGCCACCCAGGCCGGGGTGAGCAAAGCCACGGTCGACCGCGTGCTGCACCAGCGCGGCAGCGTGCACGCGCAGACCCGGCGGCGGATCGAGCAGGCGCTGGAGGAATTGGAGGCTCAGGAGAAAAACGGCTTGGCGGTGGGGCGCACGTTTCATGTCGACGTGATCATGCACACCCCACAACGCTTCAGTGCGGCGGTGCAGGCAGCAATCACCGCGCAGTTGGCGAGCCTGGCGCCGTTTCGGATTGCCCCGCGTTTTCACCTGTTCGAAGAAATCGAGCCGCAGGCCATGCACGACCAGTTGGTGCGGTGCCTCGACAACGGCAGCCAGGGCGTGGTGCTCAAGGCGGCCGATGAGCCGGCGGTGAACCAGGCGGTCAAGCAACTGATCGCGGCGGGGATTCCGGTGGTGACCCTGGTCACGGACCTGCCACAAAGCGAGCGCATCGGCTACGTCGGCATGGACAACCGCACCGCCGGCCAGACCGCCGCCTACCTGATGTCGCGCTGGTTGCCGACGCAGCCCCAGGACGTCGCGGTGGTGATCGGCAGCGAGCTGTTTCGCGGCGAAGAAGAGCGCGAGATGGGCTTTCGTGCCTGGCTGCGCGGGCGTGCTCCGCACTTGCGCGTGCTCGATATCAGCGGTGGCTACGGCGTGTATGCGCGCACGTTCGAGCGGGTCACCCAGGCGCTGCAACAGCATCCCGACCTCAAGGCGGTGTACAGCGTCGGCGGCGGCAACCGCGCGATTGTCGATGCCTTCGCCGCGCTTGATCGCCCGCTGGAGGTGTTTATCGGCCACGACCTCGACCAGGAAAATCGCCAGTTGCTGCTCGACGAAAAAATCGCCGCGATCATCGATCACAACCTGCAGATCGATGCCCGCCACGTGTTCCTGCACATCCTGCACTACCACCGGTTATGGAAGGCCGGCCCGATTGCGCCGTCACAGGTACAGATCGTCACGCCGTTCAACCTGCCGGACTGAATCTCCCTCAATAACAACATCAGGAGTTCGACCATGCTACGTATCGCCGTTCTGGGTGCCGGGCGCATCGCCAAGATCCACGCCGCCAACGTCGCCGCCCACCCCAATGCCACGCTGGTGCTGGTGGCTGATCCCTGGCGCGAAGGTGTCGATGCGCTCAGCGCGCAACTGGGCTGTGAGGCGGCCTACGATTGCGCCGCCGCGCTGACGCGCAAGGATATCGACGCCGTGGTGATCGGCACGCCCACCGACACCCATGTCGATCTGCTGCTGGCGGCGGTCGCCGAAGGCAAGGCGGTGCTCTGCGAGAAGCCCATCGACCTCGATATCGCCAAGGCCCGCAGCGCCGCCCAAGCGGTGGAGCGCCAGGGCGGCAAGGTGATGCTCGGCTTCAACCGGCGCTTCGACCCCGACATGCTGCGCCTGCGCCAGGCCCTCGACGCCGGGCAGATCGGCGCAGTGCGCCAGGTCATCATCACCAGCCGCGACCCCGGCCTCGCGCCCCGCGATTACCTCGAACACTCCGGCGGAATCCTGCGCGACATGACCATCCACGATTTCGACACCGCCCGCCACTTGCTCGGCGAGGAGCCGGTGGAAGTCAGCGCCATCGCCAGCCGCCTGGTGGACCCGAGCCTGGAAGCGATCGACGACTACGACAGCGTGATGGTCCTGCTGCGCACCGCCTCGGGCAAACAATGCCATATCAACTGCTGCCGCCAGGCGGTGTACGGGTACGACCAGCGGGTCGAAGTTTCCGGCGCCAACGGCGTGTTGCTCACCGATAACCATCGTCCCAGCACCGTGCGCCACTGGAGCGCCGAACACACCGAGGCGCTGGAACCGCTGCAGCACTTCTTCCTGGAGCGCTACGCCGATGCTTATCGCAATGAGCTGACGCAGTTCATCGAGGCGCTGAACCACGGCCACGCGCTGCCCACCAGCATGCGCGACGGCCTGTACGCCCTGCACCTGGCCGATTGCGCATTGGCTTCGGTGCAGACCGGGCGCAGCGTGGCCGTTAACTACGACCTGTAGGCGCTGGATTGCCGGCGCTGACGCGTCAACACCGGGCCGATTGCAGCGTCACTAAGGCGCCTGCATCGTCCGGCGGTCCACCAACCGGATGCTATCG
This sequence comes from Pseudomonas sp. GW821-FHT05D12, assembly GCF_059419825.1. NCBI lineage: Bacteria > Pseudomonadati > Pseudomonadota > Gammaproteobacteria > Pseudomonadales > Pseudomonadaceae > Pseudomonas > Pseudomonas sp. GW821-FHT05D12. The sequence continues at coordinate 259,209 of NZ_JBWKSN010000010.1, forward strand.
CGCCCGCCACGCTTGGATTCATACAACGTAGTGTCGCCTTGCTCGATCAATGCGGTGAGGCTCGCCGGCGGTTGGTCGAACAGGTTGGCGCCGATGCTCAGGGTCACCGGCTGCGGGGTAGGCACGGTCTGCGCGGCCAGTTGATAAAACTGGTCGCGCAGGCTGCTGCCCAGTTCGATGATCTGCTCGCTCGACGCCGGGCTGAGCAGGATCACAAATTCGTCACCGCCCAGGCGTGCGGCCAATGCGCCACGGGGCACCACACTGCGGATCATCTCGCTCAGGGCGATCAGCAGGCGGTCACCGGCCGTGTGGCCGTAAAGGTCGTTGACCCCTTTGAAGTTATCGATGTCGATCAGCAGCAGCGCACCCGGTTGCGCCGGTGATACCTGGGCCAGCAGGCGTGGCGCGCGCAAGTCGAGGGCGCGGCGGTTGTACAGGGCGGTCAGCGGGTCGCGGGCGGCGAGGCGGGCGATCTGTTGTTCGCGCCGGTAGCGTTCCGAGCCGGTCATCGACAGTGCGATCAGCATGATCGCCATGGCGCCTTCCACCAGTGACACCTGGATGATTTCGCCCTTGAACGCGGCAAGGTCGATCAACGTGCCGGGGATCAGCACCGACAGCGCCTTGGCCAGATAGAACACGCCATGGATCAACAGCACGTACCGCAGTTGCACCGCGCCGATGCTCAGCGATTTACCGTGCGGACGCAGCAGGAAGCTCGCGCGCAGCGTCGGCAGCGCCACCAGCAGCGATTGCACGCCGAGCATGGCCTTGGACCAGGGCAGGTCAGCCGGCAGCATCAGCATCCCGAGCCAGACCACCAGCAGCAGCCACCACAGGCGCGAGAGGCGCACCTGGGTGAACCGCGCCACGCCGAGTAAAAACAACAGGTGCGCAGCTACCAGCAGGCCATTGGCGAACCAGATGCCGATCATCAGGAAACCGCTGCTGCGCAGCAGGGCCAGGGTTGAACCGAGGGTAATGGTGGCGAAACCGGCGCTCCAGAACAGCAGCGAAGGTTCGCGTACGCTGCGCCATTCAACGGCCAGGTACAGGGCGGCAGCGGCTGCCAGGGCAACGGTGAGTGCCAAAATCGTGGGAGGGTCGAGCGTCATTTCGTGCCGGGTCTGCCTGGGTGTGCGTTTAAACCGGGATTGTAAGCGCACACGCAGGTTTTTCAGAACACTTAGGGTGATGGCACACAGCCATCCGATGACCGGCGGTCTAGACGCCTTTGGTCGACGGCAACAGGATGGTCAGGATGCCCACCAGCGGCAGGAACGAGCACAGCTTGTAGACGTACTCGATGCCATGGTTATCGGCGAGCAGGCCGAGCAACGCCGCGCCGATCCCGCTGAAGCCGAACATCAGGCCGAAGAACACCCCGGCGATCATGCCAACGTTGCCTGGCACCAGTTCCTGGGCGAACACCACGATGGCCGAAAAGGCCGAGGCCAGGATAAAGCCGATCACCACGCTGAGCACGGCGGTCCAGAACAGATCGACATAGGGCAGGGCGAGGGTGAAGGGCGCGGCGCCGAGGATCGAGAACCAGATGACCTTCTTGCGGCCGATCTTGTCGCCAATCGGGCCGCCAAAAAACGTGCCCGCCGCCACTGCACCGAGGAACAGGAACAGGTACAGCTGCGAATTGGCCACCGACAGGTTGAATTTCTCGATCAGGTAGAAGGTGAAGTAGCTCGTCAGGCTGGACATGTAGAAGTACTTGGAGAACACCAGCACCGCCAGCACCACCAGGGCAAACGTCACCCGGCGTTTCGACAGGCCGTGGGTGGCTTTGCTGCCTTGCTTGAGCTTGAACAGGTTGAGGTGGTTGCGGTACCAGCGGCTCAAGCCATAGAGCACCAGGATCGCGAACACCGCAAACAGGCCGAACCAGGCGATATGGCCCTGGCCGTAGGGAATGATGATCGCCGCCGCGAGCAACGGGCCGAGGGCACTGCCGGTGTTGCCGCCGACCTGGAAGGTCGATTGCGCCAGGCCGTAGCGCCCACCGGAAGCCAGGCGCGCGACGCGCGAGGTTTCCGGGTGGAAGGTCGACGAGCCGACGCCCACCAGGCCTGCCGCCAGCAGAATCGCCGGGAAGCTGCCGACAAACGCCAGCATCAGGATGCCGATCAGCGTGCACACCATGCCGGCCGGCAGCAGCCACGGCTTGGGATGACGGTCGGTGTGGTAGCCGATCCACGGTTGCAGCAGCGAGGCGGTCAGCTGGAATGTCAGGGTGATCAGGCCGACCTGGGTGAAGCTCAGCCCGTAATTGGCCTTGAGCATCGGGTAGATCGAGGGCAGTACGGCCTGGATCAGGTCGTTGATCAGATGCGCCAGGGCGCAGGCGCCGAGGATACGCATGACTAACGGGCTTACTTGAGGCGGACTCGAGGTGGCAGCAGGTGATGCGGTCAAGGTCGACATGCAGGCATTCCATACAAGGCAGCGATCAGGGACAGCCCGTACTTGAGCAGGCTGTCCATTTCAAATTGTTTCGATGGTTATGCTAGAGTCGCCGAAAATGCCTGTCTCGCGTAATTCGGGAAGCAACCATCGCAAAAAGGGCGAAATGATTAAATCACTCGATGTTTTTCTGCAGGAGATCGATGCGGGCGACTGGGCCGTGATCAGCTCGGCCACCGACTACCCGGAGAACTGGGTGATCCCCGACCATCGCCACGAAAAGCACCAGTTGTTGTACGCCACCGAAGGCGTGATGGTGGTGCATTCGGCGCATAACCAGTGGACGGTGCCGCCCAATCGCGGTTTCTGGATGCCCAGCGGGCAGGTGCATTCCCTGCGTTGCGTGGGTGCGCTGAAAATGCGCAGCGTGTTTGTGCGCCCCGACAGTTTCCCCAACCTGCCGACCGAGACCAAGGCAGTGAGCATTTCGCCGCTGTTGAGTGAACTGATCAAGGCCTCGGTCAGCCTCAAGCCGCCGTACGCCGAGGATTCGCGGGATGCGCGGATCATGCACCTGATCCTCGACGAACTGGCGCTGCTGCCAGCGTTGCCGCTGTCGTTGCCGCAGCCCGCCGACGCGCGCATCAATCAGATCTGCGAGGCGTGGCAGGAGGATCCGGGTGATGCCTCCACCGTGGCCGACTGGAGCGAGCGCCTGGCCCTGGACCAGAAAACCATCCAACGCCTGTTCCGCAAGGAAACCGGCATGACTTTCGGCCAGTGGCGCCAGCAGGCACGGCTGCTGCTGGCGCTGGAGCGAATTGCGGTGGGAGAGAAGATCATCGACGTGGCCCTGGAGCTGGGTTACGACAGCCCGAGCGCCTTTACCAGCATGTTCAAGAAACAGTTTGGTAAGACGCCGAGTCATTTTTTCAGGTAGCGCGGCGCGCTTCGACAGACCTCAATGCCGGGTGGGAGGCCAGGCCGGCAAGCACGGCGGCAATCACCAGCAACGCGGCGCTCAGTTCGAACGTCGCCGGGTAGCCGCTGCGATCGAATGTCACGCCACCGACCGTAGCTCCAGCCGCAATTGCCAACTGGATGATCGCGACCATCAACCCGCCGCCAGCCTCGGCATCCTCGGGCAGCGTGCGCGCCAGCCAGGTCCACCAGCCCACCGGCGCGGCGGTGGCCACCAGGCCCCAACCGCCCAGCAAGACCGTGGTGATGATCGGTGAACGGCCGAGGGCGACGAGCAGCACGGCGATTCCTGCCATCAATAGCGGGATGGCAATCAACGGCACGAACAGGTTGTTCTTGAGCACACGTTCGATCAGCAACGTACCGGCCAGCCCGGCCAGGCCGAGGACCAGCAGCATCAGCGACAGCGTGGACACACTGACCTGGGTGACGCTTTCCAGAAATGGCCGCAGGTAGGTGAACAGCATGAACTGGCCCATGAAAAACACACTGACGGCGAGCATGCCCAAGGCCACGGGTGTGTGTTTCATCAGCCGCAACACATTGCCGGTTTTCGCCGTGCCGTCGGCCTTGATCGTCGGCAGGCTCGCGAGCAGCCACACTGCCGCGACCGCGGCCACCGGCACGACGCAGAAAAACGCGCCCCGCCAGCCGATCAGTCCGCCAAGAAAGCTGCCCAGCGGCGCCGCAATCACCATGGCCAACGCATTGCCGCCATTCACCAGCGCTAGCGCGCGCGGGACCTGGGCCGTGGGCACCAGGCGCATGGCGGTGGCGGCCGACAGGGACCAGAAGCCGCCGATGGCCACGCCGATCAGCGCGCGACCGAGCATGAACGTCAGGTAGTTCGGCGCGAGGGCGACCACGCTGCCGGAGAGAATCATCAGCAGCGTCAATGCCAGCAGCAGGCGCTTGCGCTCGACCCGCGCCGCCACGCTGGCGATCACCAGGCTGGTGAGCAAGGCAAACAGCCCGGACACCGAGATACCCTGGCCGGCCTGGCCCTCTGTAATGTGCAGGTCGGCCGCCAGCGGGGTCAGCAGGCTGACCGGCAGGAACTCGGACGCGACCAGGGCGAAGGCGGCCAGCGCCATGGCGAACACCGCGCCCCAGTGAGTTTTAAAGGTATTGGCCATTACTTCAGGTTGCCTTTGAAAAAATCCGTGAGCGTGGCGAAGGGGATCAGGTCGACCCGGTCGTAGAGGTCGACATGGCCTGCGTCGGGGATGATCACCAGTTTCTTGGGCTCGGCGGCGCGCTGGTAGGCGTCCTCGCTGAACTCGCGGGAGTGCGCTTCGGCGCCGGTGATCAACAGCAGCGGGCGAGGGGAGAGCGTCTCGATGTCGTTGAGCGGGTAGAAATTCATGAACTTCACATTGCTGGTCAGCGTCGGTCGCGTAGTAGTGCGCGCCGAAGCCTCGGCCGGGGTGAACTCGCCGCGCGGGGTGCGGTAGAAGTCGTAGAACTCATCACCCACAGGATCACCGGTCAGGGTGTGTGGGGTGCCGCCGGTGTACACGGTCTCGCCACCCTGGAACTCCACGTAGCGCTGGTTGGCAGCCTGCAGCAGCACCTGGCGACGTTGCGCGAGGGTCACGCCGTGTTTGAGGCCGTTACGGTTGGCCGCGCCCATGTCGTACAGGCTGACCGTGGCGATGGCCTTGAGGCGTGGGTCGATCTTCGCCGCACTGATGGCGAAACTGCCGCTGCCGCAGATACCGATCACGCCTATGCGCTCGCGGTCGACGTTGGGCCGGGTGCCGAGAAAGTCCACGGCAGCGCTGAAGTCTTCGCTGTAGAGGTCGGGCAGTACCGCGTTGCGCGGTTGGCCCGCGCTGGCACCCCAGAACGACAGGTCCAGTGACAGGCTGACGAAACCCTGCTCGGCCATCTTGGTGGCGTAGAGGTTGGCGCTCTGTTCCTTGACCGCGCCCATCGGGTGGCCGACGACAATCGCGGCAAGCTTGGCGTCGGGGGCGAGATGTCTGGGCACGAACAGGTTGCCTGCGACGGCCATGCCATATTGGTTGTTGAAGGTGACTTTTTCGACGGTCACCTTGTCGCTCGTATAGAAGTTGTCAGCACCGTTGGACATATCGGCTCCCAGCGCAGAAAGAGAAGTCACCAGCAAACCCAGGGCGAGCAAGAGGCTGTTCATGAGCGGTTCCTTGAGCAAAATGAGTCTGCGCATTTTCCCGGCACTGCCACGCGAGCTGTAGTGCGTTCCAGTGGATTACTTGCCTGATCCTCTGAGTTTCGCCGTTTGCCAGGGACACCTGCGGGCGGCCGCGGTACAGTTCGATCAACAGAAAAAAGGGCCCTTCATGAGCATTCATTCAACGCCCCTGGACGTGCTGATCCAGGCCATTGGCGCGCGCGTCCGGGTACCCGGGGACAGCCCCATGCCGATCCCGGGCCTGGGCTTTTATCGGCGTGAGCAGCCGGCGACCCCGGTGGTGTGCATGGTCGAGCCGAGCATCGTGCTGGTGGCCCAGGGCGAGAAGCGACTGTGGGTGGGCGGCGAGGGTTACCCTTATGACACCTCGCGCTTCCTGGTGACCTCGCTGGACATTCCCGCCAACTCGGAAGTGCTCACCGCCAGCCCGGAAAAACCCTGCCTCGGCCTGACCTTCAAGCTTGACCTGCGCATCCTCGCCGAGCTGATCGCCCAGAGTGAGGCGCCGCCCAGGCGCGAGCGGGCGGTGCTCAAAGGCGTGGGAATCGGCACGGTCACCACCGGCATGCTGGCGTCGTTCGCGCGCCTGGTGGAATTGCTTGATGAGCCTGAGGCGATACCGGTGCTGGCCCCCTTGGTCCAACGCGAGATTCACTACCGGCTGCTGCAAAGTGATCAGGCTGGTCGCCTGCGGCAGATCTGTTCGGTGGACGGCCAGGGTTACCGGATTGCCCGGGCAATCGACTGGCTGAAACTCAATTACCACGGCCCTTTGCGCGTGGATGAATTGGCCGCGCGCGTGCAGATGAGTGCCGCGACCTTTCACCATCACTTTCGCCAGCTGACGGCGATGAGTCCATTGCAGTATCAGAAATGGCTGCGCCTGAACGAGGCGCGGCGCTTGATGTTGAACGAGCATCAGGACGTGTCCAGTGCTGCGTTCAAGGTTGGCTATGAGAGCCCGTCGCAGTTCAGTCGCGAATACAGCCGCCTGTTTGGAGTACCACCCAAACGCGACATGGCCGCGTTGCGTGGCAAGGCGGCGGTCACTGATCTGCGGGGGTCAGATTAGCGTAGAAAATGCAGCCGATCAGGCGTGCAAACAGGCTGAGGGTTTCCGGCAGGTTCGGGTCATCAAACAGCATCGACCGCGAATCCAGTGCGCACAGCGCGCCAAACAGGCGGCCGTCGGGCAGGAAGATCGGCGCACCGGCGTAGCTCTCGATCGCGTATTGCTTGACCACCGGGCGCGATGCAAAGCGGCCGTTGTCGCTGATCTGCGGAATGAACAGGGCCTGGGGGTCGATGCAGAACTCGCTGCACAGGGTGGTTTCGAGGTCGAGGACGTCGTCGACGTGGATGCCCATGTCGACCGTGTCATGCACGGAGCAGACGATCCATTCCAGGTCGGTGAATTTGGCGATGCCGGCAAAGCGCATGCCGGTCAGGCGGGTGACCAATTGCAGGATGCTGGTGGTGGCTTCTATTTCGGCGATGGCAGCGCGTTCATCGGCGCTGAGTAGCGATTGTGCAGCGGTGACGCTTGAAACCATGCTTGACACTCCAATGGCGCGGCGGCCGGGGCCGCCACGCCGGGTAAGGGCTTAATTAATCCGTGGATGCTGCTGCACCAGGTTCTGGCGCTTGGCTTCCAGGGCGGCAATCTCGGCATCGATGTCTTCGATTTTCTGCTCGATATTGTCGTGGTGCTCCTGCAGGAGTTCCTTGGCTTCTTCCATGTCCGAGGCGGCCGGGGCTGCGCCGCGCAAAGGCTTGTTGGCGGTTTCCTTCATGGTCAGGCCAGTGATCAGGCCGATCACGGCAAACACCATCAGGTAATAGGCGGGCATGAACAGGTCATTGGTGCTTTCCACCAGCCAGGCCACGGCGGTTGGCGTCACGCCGGCGATCAATACCGACACGTTGAACGCACTGGCCAGCGCGCTGTAGCGCAGGTGGGTGGGGAACATCGCGGGCAGCGTCGAAGCCATCACGCCGATAAAGAAGTTCAGCACGACCGCGAGGATCAGCAGGCCAGCGAAGATCAGCCCGGTCTTGCCGCTGGTGATCAGCATGAACGCCGGGATGGCCAGGAACAGCAGGCCGATGCTGCCGGCGATGATGAAAGGCTTGCGGCCGATCTTGTCACTGACAAAGCCAATGAACGGCTGCACGAACAGCATGCCGACCATGATCGCGATGATGATCAGCACGCCGCTGTTTTCGGCGTAGTGCAGGTTGTGCGAGAGGTAGCTGGGCATGTACGTGAGCAGCATGTAGTACGTCACGTTGGTGGCCGCGACGATACCGATGCAGGTCAGCAGGCTGCGCCAATGCTTGGTGGCGATTTCTTTGAACGACACTTTCGGGCCGTGGGTCAGGCCTTCGCGGTCACCTTGTTCAAGCTTGTCGACATGTTGTTGGAACGCCGGGGTCTCTTCCAGCGCATGGCGCAGGTACAGGCCGATGATGCCCAGGGGCAGGGCCAGGAAGAACGGCAGGCGCCAGCCCCAGGCTTCGAAGTCCGCTTCGCCGAGCACGCTGGAAATCAGCACCACTACACCCGCACCCAGCACGAAGCCGGCAATCGAGCCGAAATCCAGCCAGCTGCCGAGGAAGCCGCGCTTGCGGTCTGGCGCATATTCGGCAACGAAAATCGACGCGCCGGTGTACTCGCCGCCCACCGAGAATCCCTGGGCCATCTTGCACAGCAGCAACAGGATCGGTGCCCAGATGCCGATGGAGGCGTAGCCTGGAATCAAGCCGATGGCGAAGGTACTCAGCGACATGATCACGATGGTCGCGGCGAGGACTTTCTGTCGCCCGTATTTATCCCCCAGCGCGCCGAAGAACAGGCCGCCCAGCGGACGAATCAGGAAAGGCACGGAGAAGGTGGCGAGGGCGGCGATCATTTGGACACTGGGCGAGGCGTCCGGGAAGAACACTTTACCCAACACATAGGCGACGAACCCGTAGACACCGAAGTCGAACCATTCCATGGCGTTACCCAGGGCGGCGGCGGTGATCGCCTTGCGCATCTTGGTGTCGTCGACGATGGTGATGTCTTTCAATCCGATGGGTTTGACGCTTTTCTTACGTAATTTCATGCGGGCCACTCTAAAGCAGAACAGGGGAGGTGCCATCGTTGCGATGGCACCGCTCTGTCACTTCAGATACAAGGGGACACGAAATAATTCACCACTATTTGTGTTTTTTTGCTTGGCGGGGAAACTGGTTTTAAACCGATTGGGTTTTATGGGGGGATTGGTTTGGGGTGAGCTGGCTTTCTTTGTAGTGAACTAGCTTTCTTTATAGTGAGCTGGATTTTTTTGTAGTGAACTGGATTTTTTTTGTGGCGAGCGGGCTTGCCCCGCGTTGGGCTGCGCAGCAGCCCCAAAACCAGACGCCACGGTATACCTGATGTTTAAAGGGGGTACTTATGGGGGCTGCTGCGCAGCCCAACGCGGGGCAAGCCCGCTCACCACAACAAGCCCGCTCGCCACAAAAAGTCTGCTCACCATAAGCCTGCTCAGCATAAGTCAGCTCACCACAGGTCGGTGCGCCGCAAACAGCCACACTACTATCTACAAACAGAAACGAGAGCTAGCCGATGACCACCCCACGCCTTACCTACCGCCAGCCCCAGCCCACGGATGTGGAGCGATTGTTCGCGATCTTCGGTGACCCGCAAACCAACCTCTTCAACCCGGCCGGCCCGATGCAAGACCTGGCAGCGGCCCAACGCCTGCTCGATCACTGGCTGCAGCAATGGGCGGCGCATGGCTATGGCTGGTGGGCGATTGCTCGGCGCGAAGCGCCGGCGCACATCATCGGGTTCGGCGGTATTGCGCCGCTGAACTACCTCACGCAACCGCGCATCAACCTGGGTTATCGCTTTGCCGTGGAGGCCTGGGGGCAGGGCTATGCCACTGAAGTTGCGCGTGATGCGTTGAGGCTGGCGTTTGACACCCTGGGGCTACCCGCCGTGTTCGGTTTGGTGCGGCCGGACCATGCCGCTTCGATTCGCGTGCTGGAGAAAGTCGGCATGCAGCCATTCGGTGAACTCGATGATGTACCCGGCCAAGCCCGGAGCGTGGTCATGTGCGTGCGTCATCCTACAACTTGTCGCGCCTGACAGTTTTCACACCGGTGTGATACCCCACAAAAACCGCAATCTTTCAGATTGACAGCCGTTAGGCAGCCCGCTATAAAAGTCACAGTTGTACGACGACATATGACGTTACATATGTCCTGACTAACAAAAATAAAAAGTGATGCCATGAACTTGAATGAGCCCATCAACGCCCACCGCGTTGGCCAGGCGGTAGGCAACTATCGCTGGACCATCTGTGCGATGTTGTTTTTCGCGACCACCGTCAACTACCTCGACCGCCAGGTGCTCAGCCTGCTGGCGCCGCAGTTGTCGACGCAATTTGGCTGGAGCAATACCGACTACGCCAACATTGCTGCTGTGTTCCAGTTCGTCTACGCGATTTCGATGCTGTTCGCCGGGCGCTTCGTCGACAAGATCGGCACCAAGGCCGCGTATGTCGTGGCGATTGGCATCTGGTCCACCGGCGCAATCATGCACGCGTTCGCGGTGCCGATGGGCGAGGGCATCGCGGCGGTCAGCGGGGCGATCGGGCTGGCGGTGATTCCGGTGTCGATTGCCGGCTTCATGCTCTCCCGCGCGGTACTGGCGATTGGCGAGGCGGGTAACTTCCCGATCGCGATCAAGGCCACTGCCGAGTACTTCCCGAAGAAAGAACGCTCGCTGGCCACCGGAATCTTCAACTCCGGCGCCAACGTAGGCGCGATCCTGGCCCCCATCTGCGTGCCATTGATTGCCGGCCTGTGGGGCTGGGAAGCCGCCTTCATGGTGATCGGCATGTTGGGCTTCGTGTGGGTGGCGGTGTGGTCGGCGCTGTACGAAAAACCCGACCAGCAAAAACGCCTGTCCGCCGAAGAGCTGGCGTATATCCGCAGCGACCAGACCGTGCAGCCGTTCACGGCGGCGCCGGCCGGCACGCCGGAGAAAAAAGTCTCGTGGTTCAAATTGCTCACCTACCGCCAGACCTGGGCCTTCGCCTTCGGCAAGTTCATGACTGACGGCGTGTGGTGGTTCTTCCTGTTCTGGCTGCCCACCTACCTGTCCGCGCAATACGGCATGAAAGGCGCCGATATCGTCATGCCCCTGGCGGTGCTGTACAGCATGACCATGGTCGGCAGCATCGGCGGCGGCTGGTTCCCCAGCTACTTCATGGCGCGCGGCGACGCACCGTACGACGGTCGCATGAAAGCCATGCTGGTGATCGCGCTGTTCCCGCTGGTGGTATTGCTGGCGCAGCCGCTGGGCTACATCAGTTTCTGGGTGCCGGTGTTGCTGATCGGGGTGGGGGCGTCGGCGCATCAGGCGTGGTCGTGCAATATCTTCACCACCGTGTCCGACATGTTCCCGCAGAAAACCGTGGCCTCGGTGGTCGGCATCGGCGGCATGGCCGGCGGTATCGGCGGGGTGGTGATGACCAAGATCGGCGGCTGGGTATTTGATTACTACAAGTCGATCAACGATATCCATACCGGCTACATGATCATGTTCGCGATCTGTGCACTGGCCTACCTGGTAGCGTGGAGCGTGATGAAAACGCTGGTGCCGCGCCACAAGGAAATCACTGATTTGTAACGCCTGGCCTCCCGCGCCGAGTACAGCGCGGGAGGTATTTTTCTACAGGGCGCGTACCCACGTCTCACTGACCAGGGTCTTGCCGAAACTGACGGTGGGTTCCTCCTCGGTCAGTTCGAAGCCCGCCTTCTGATACAGCTTGCGCGCGTCGGTGAGGATGTTCACCGTCCACAGCAGCATGCTTGTATAGCCGGCCTGCCGGGCAAAACGCAGGCATTCATCCACCAGCCGCTGGCCAATCCCCATGCCTCGGGCGCTGGCGTCGACATACAGCATGCGCAACTTGGCGGTGGTGGCGTCATGGCGCACCACAAACACCGAACCCACCACCTCGCCATCCTTTTCCGCAATCCAGCAGCGCTCGCACGTTGGGTCAAACTCGCGCAGGTACTTGGCGACAATCTCCGCCACCAGCGCCTCGAACTCCCAGTTCCAGCCATATTCACGCGCGTACAAGGCCGATTGCTGTTGCACCACCAGGCCCATGTCGCCAGGTTGCGGGTCGCGCAGCAGGTAGGTCGGCGCAGTGCCTTGCAGCAGGGCCTGGATGCGTTGCATCGCGCCGGTGAGTTGGCGTTGCTGGGCGTCGGGCAGGGCATCGAGCAGGGCGATGACTTCGTTCTGCGTCTGCTGCTCCAGCGGGGCCAGCACGGCGCGGCCCAGATCACTGAGGTGCAACAGCACCGCACGTGCGTCGGTGGGCGAACGGACTTTCTGGATCAGGCGGTTTTTTTCCAGGCCGCTGGTCAGCCGGCTCAGGTAACCCGCGTCGAGGCTGAGCATCTGGCACAGGTCGGCGCTGGTCAGGTCGCCTCGCGATGACAACTCGTACATCACACGGATTTCGGTCAGGGAGAAATCGCTTTGCAGCAGGTGTTCCTGCAGCACGCCGATCTGGTGGGTATAGAAGCGGTTGAAGCCGCGCACGATGCCGGCGCGTTCGACAAGCTGGGGTGTAGACATGGCGGATGCTCGAATGGTTGCCTGAAGCAATTATATTGTTGCTTCAGGCAATCAAGTCAAACATTTTACTCAGCGGTTACGCGTCACCCGCCAAACGGTGTTGGCCAGGTCGTCGGCGATGATCAACGCACCTTTGGGGTCCACCGTCACGCCCACCGGGCGCCCGCGGGTCTTGCCGTCGTCGCCGCGAAAACCGGTGGCGAAGTCGATCGGCTCGCCGGAAGGCTTGCCATTGCTGAACGGCACGAAGATCACTTTGTAGCCCACGGGGTTGTCGCGGTTCCAACTGCCGTGTTCGCCGACAAACACACCGTCGGCGAATTTCTCGCCCAGGGCCGGGATGGAGAAGTCCACGCCGAGTGCCGCCACGTGGGAGCCCAGGCTGTAGTCCGGCTTGATCGCGGCAGCGACTTTGGCCGGGTTCTGTGGTTGGGCGCGCGGGTCGACGTTCTGGCCCCAGTAGCTGTAGGGCCAGCCGTAGAAGGCGCCTTCGCGTACTGAAGTCAGGTAGTCGGGCACCAGGTCCGGGCCCAGCTCGTCGCGTTCGTTGACCACCGTCCACAGTTGCCCGGAATCAGGCTGGATGGTCAACGCCGTCGGGTTGCGCAAGCCGGTGGCGTAGGGCTTGTGGGCGCCGGTTTGCGCGTCGATCTGCCAGACCATGGCGCGGTCGATTTCGACTTCCATGCCGCGTTCGGTGATGTTGCTGTTCGAGCCGATGCCCACGTATAGCTGGCGGCCATCGGCGCTCACGGCCAGGGATTTGGTCCAGTGGTGGTTGATCTGCGCCGGCAGGTCGGTGACCTTGGTCGGCGGCCCGCTGGCTTTGGTCTGGCCGTCGACGTAATCGAAGCGCACCAGCGCGTCCTGGTTGGCGACGTAGAGCTTGCCGTCGGCAAACGCCAGGCCGTAGGGCGCGTTGAGGTTGTCGGCGAACACGGTCTTCAGTTCGTAGGTGCCATCACCGTCGGCATCCCGCAGCAGGGTCAGGCGGTTGCCGCCCTTGACCTTGGTGTTGCCCTGGGCCTTGATCACGCTGGCGATCACGTCCTTGGGCTTGAGCTTGGCCGCGCTGCCGCCACGGCCTTCGGCGATAAGGATGTCGCCGTTGGGCAGCACCAGGGTCTGGCGCGGGATGGCCAGGTCGGTGGCAATGGCGGTGACGCTGTAGCCCTCGGGGACCTGGGGTTTCTGTTCGCCCCATGGCGTCGGTTCGGCGATCTTCATGCTCGGCAGCAGGCTGCTTTGCTGCTCCGGCAACTTCGGGTCGGGGCCGCGGGCCTGGGTCTTGTCACCTTCGCCACCGCAGGCGCTCAGCAGCAGCGCTGCACTCAATACGGTCAGGGTGCTTGACGTTTTCATTGGGCATCTCCCGAGCGCAGGTTGGTCAGGCCGGTCCACGTCGCGGCCACCGCCAGCAGCGTGACGATCGCCGACAGCACCAGGCCCGTGGGCATCATGGCGTAGGCGTCCTTGGCATGCTGGAAGGCGTTGACCAGCCCCACTACCCAGGCCGCGAGCAACAGCAGGAAATACACGGTCGGGCGCCCAGCCTTGGGCCGCGCGCGCAGCAGATTGACCAGTGCGAACAGCAGTGCAAAACCGCTGAACACCAACGCGCCGGCGATCAGCCAGGAAGCGAAGTTGGCCCATTGAATCTGGTAGGTCTGCCCGTAGGCAATATCACTGAGCAAGGCCCCTAGAAACAGCGGCACACTGCCGGCGAGCAACGTCGCATGCAGCGGCCCTGGGGTATAGCGGTAGGTGGGGAGGGTGGTCATGGGGGTGGCGGCTCCTTATCGTTCTGCGCCCATGGGCTCAGGGGCGCGATGACTTCGCATAGGAAAGGAACGTGCCGTTTGCAAGAAAGTTCAGTGGGGTTTCGTTTCGAGATGTTTTTCGAACCAGGCGGCATAGGGCGTGTTGGCAACCTGGCACCGATTGAAATCCGGACTGCCGTCGGTCCACCACACGGGACCGCGCTCGCCGAGGGCGACCTTGGCGCGCTGCACCTGTTGGCGTGCTGCCTTGAGTTGTTGTGGATCGCCGCTGGCCTTGGCCGCCTTGACCGCGCGGCGGGCATCCATCAAGTCATTGACCCAGCGTTGTCGCGTGGCGTCATCCAGCGCCGGGTCCGTGCAGCGCCAGAGTTGGCCCTTGACCACAAAGTAGCGCCCATCCGGCGTGCTAATCATGGTGCCAGCGCAGCACCCGCAGTACGCCCCACATCATTGAGATCACAATAGCCATCCAACCGGCAAGCAGGCTGAAGAGTGTCATTGCAAGGTTCATAACCACCTCCATTGCGTTGTCGTCTCGCTGTCGTCCTTATAGGTGACCGCCCTGTAAACGCAGGAATTCAACTTAATTGATCGAGCGTGCATCGCTGTGCTTCGACACGCGGGGCAAAAATGTGGCAGCGTTGGCGTCCTCGATTCAGACAATGGAGCTGTGCCCATGCCTACCCTGCACCTGCTGTGCGGCAAGATCGCCGCCGGTAAGTCGACGCTGGCCAAGACCCTGGCGGCCGAGCACGCGGCCATCCTGCTCAGTGAAGATGCCTGGCTCGCCCGCTTATACCCGGGTGAAGTGCTGTCGATCGCCGACTATCTGCGCTGCACCCAGCGGATTCAAGCGGTGTTGGGGCCGCTGGTGGTTGATCTGCTGGGAGCAGGCGTCAATGTGGTATTGGATTTTCCCGCCAACACCCTGGCCAATCGCGCAGCGCTGCTGGGGTTGGCGCAGGCCGCCGGGGCGCCGCACTGCCTGCATTACCTGGAACTCGATGACGCCACCTGCCGCGCGCGGCTGCACGCACGCAATGCGCGTGGCGAGCATGACTTCGCCGCCACCGATGCCGAGTTTGAGCTGATCACCCGCCATTTCTGTGTGCCGAGTGCGGAGGAAGGACTGGTGATTGAGGTGCATCGTCCGTGAGTACCGTGCATTCCACCGGCCTTGATGCCGAGGGCTTTATCCTGACGGTAGGCCAGGTGCCCGTGCAGCCGGCGTTCCAGGCGTTGCTGGCGGATGTGTGCAGCTCGTTGTCGCTGCCGGCGTTGGGGCTGGACGGTATTTACCTGTATGGCAGTGTCGCGCGCGGCGAGGCCACACCGGGTGTCAGCGACCTGGACCTGACGCTGGTGCTGCGCGAGCCGCCGACTGCGCAGAGTGTGCAGCAACTGGAGGTGCTGCGCCTTGCGCTGGAGCAGCGGCATCCCGAGGTCATCAAGATAGATTTCGATATCGGCAGCCGTGCGCAGGTGTTGTCGGCTGAACACCGCAACAGTTGGGGCTTCTGGCTCAAGCATCACTGCCGCTGCCTGTGGGGTGACGACCTGTCGCTGCAGTTCGAGCGGTTTCGGCCCTGCCGTGAGATTGCGTCAGCGGTGAATGCGGACTTCGCTGAGGTGTTGAGTGCCTACCTCACCCGCATCGCACAGGCCGGCACCGAGCAGGAGCGCCTTCGCTTGCAGCGCGAGGCGTCGCGCAAGTTGATCAGGGCGACGCATGTCTTGAGTGCTGAGTCGGCAGTGACATGGCCGCAGGCGCTGGAGGAGTATGTGGCGCTGTTCGTCCAGCGGTACCCGGCGAGGGTCACTCATGTGGCGTTCTTTCTGTTTGAAGCCAGGAACCCGAGTGCGGCGGGCGACCAGTTCTGTACCCGGTTGCAGGCGTTCCTGGACTGGATGGTGACTCATCCTCCTGTGGGAGCCGTCGAGCTTTAGCGAGGCCGCGAAGGCGGTGGGTCAGACACTGAAGGGTTGTCAGTGCCGCCGCCTTCGCAGCCTCGCTGGGGCTCGACAACTCCCACAGTTGGGCGATGGGGTGGCTGGAATCCAAGTCACATAGCGAAACCGGTGCTTGCTCAAATCCCCTTCATATACTGCTGAATATAGCGAACCCCTATGCTGGCTTGCTGCAGAAGATCCCACTCACACTGGCACTCTCCTGTGGGAGCCGTCGAGCTTTAGCGAGGCCGCGAAGGCGGTCGGTCGGGCACTGAAGGGTTGTCAGTGCCGCCGCCTTCGCAGCCTCGCTGGGGCTCGACAACTCCCACAGTGGGGCGGTGGGGTAGCTGGAATCCAAGCCACATAGCGAAACCCGGTGCTTGCTCCAATCCCAGCCACACAGCACACCTCCCTGTGGCGCAAGGTGCTGCTCAAATCCCCTTCATATACTGCTGAATATCGCGAACTCCTGTGCTGGCTTGCTGCAGAAGAACCCACCCACACAGGCGCTCTCCTGTGGGAGCCGTCGAGTTTTAGCGAGGCCGCGAAGGCGGTGTGTCAGGCACAGAAGGACAGTCAGTGCCGCCGCCTTCGCAGCCTCGCTAAAGCTCGACAGCTCCTACAGCTGGGCGGTGGGGTGGCTGGAATCCAAGCCACATAGCGAAACCCGGTGCTTGCTCAAATCCCAGCCACACAGCACACCTCCCTGTGGGGCAAGGTGCTGCTCAAATCCCCTTCATATACTGCTGAATATCGCGAACCCCTGTGCTGGTTTGCTGCAGAAGATCCCACCCACACAGGCGCTCTCCTGTGGGAGCCGTCGAGCTTTAGCGAGGCCGCGAAGGCGGTGGGTCAGGCACTGAAGGGTTGTCAGTGCCGCCGCCTTCGCAGCCTCGCTGGGGCTCGACAACTCCCACAGTTGGGCGGTGGGGTAGCTGGAATCCGAGCCCCATAACCGCGCCCGAGGAAACCGGTGATCAAAAGACCCATGCCGGTCGACATCAATGATAGGTATATTGGCGATCAACGCATCATTACATACGCACAGCCTATGGACCGCCCATGATCAACTTCCGCCTGATTCGCCACCTCTGGCTGTTCCTCGCCGTTGCCGAAGAGCAGAACTTCGGCCGCGCCGCCAAGCGTCTCGGGATGTCGCAGCCGCCGTTGAGCGAGCAGATCCAGGTGCTGGAGCAGGCGCTCAAAGTCACCTTGTTCGAGCGTTCGCGGCGTGGGGCGAAGTTGACGCCGGTGGGCGCGGCGATCCTGCCGGCGGTGCGCAAGTTTGCCGAGCAGCTGGAGCGCCTGGAGCTGGCGGTGGAAGAGGCGGTAGCGGGGCAGTCCGGCATGCTGACCATCGGTGCGATTTCCACGGCGATGTTCGATGTGTTGCCCGGCTTGATCGACCAACTCAAGCAACGCTACCCGCACCTCACCGTGTCGGTGCGCGAGATCGACAGCGTCGAGGCGGTGCCGGCCCTGGAAGCGGGTGATATCGACCTGGCCTTCGCCCGGCTGGACGGCGACCTCGGCCCGGCGATCCAGTCGCTGCCGCTGCGCGAGGATCGCCTGATGGTGGCCTTGCCCAGCAACCACCCCTTGGCGTCGCGCACGCGCATCAGCCTGTCGAGCCTGGCCAGCGAGCCGCTGGTGATGTTTTCGCGCAAGGTCAGCCCGGTGTACTTCGATAACCTCATCGCCACCTGCCGTGCCAGTGGTTTCTCGCCACGGGTCCTGCACGAAGTGCGCTCGGTGGCCTCGCAAATCGCCTTTGTCAGCTGCGGCCAGGGCATTGCGCTGGTGCCGGCAGCGCTGAAAAAACTGGCGCCGGACAACGTAGTGCTGCGCGCCCTGACGCAGAAACTCAACGTGGTGACCACCGCAGTCGCCTGGAACACCGAACGGCCCAACCCGCTGGTGAGCGAGCTGATCGAGCACTTCCAGACCCATACGATTGGCGTATGAACGCGTTCCGTTATCCGTCATTTACAGCAGGCAGCAAACCGCTGAAATTGCCGGGCTGTCTGTTCCAGGAAACCCCATCATGTCGTTCACTCACACCCACTTGCCGCTGACGGTAGACGGCGTATCGCTGGACATCGCCGCGATCCATCGCACTGGCGACCGCGCGCCCATCGTGTTCCTGCACGGATTTGGCTCGACCAAGGAAGACTACGCCGATATCGACCTGCATTCGGCGTTCGACGGGCACCCGTTCATTGCCTACGACGCCCCCGGCTGCGGTGAAAGCCAGTGCGCCGACCTGACGAAGATCAGCATCCCGTTCCTGCTCGACACCGCATTGCAGGTGCTGGCGCATTTCCAGATCGAGCGCTTTCATTTGGTCGGCCACTCCATGGGCGGCCTGACGGCGCTGATGCTGGCGCACCGTTTTCCCGGGCGTGTGCTGAGCTTCATCGACATAGAGGGCAATATCGCCCCGGAAGACTGCTTTCTCAGCCGCCAGATCATCGACTACCCGGCGGACGATCCCGAGGCGTTTTTCCGCGCCTTCATCGAGCGCACCCGCCAGGCCCCGGCATATGCCAGCGCGCTGTACTCGGCCAGCCTGCGCCACAAGGTGCGGGCCGGCGCGGTGCGCGGGATTTTCCAGTCGATGGTGGAGCTGTCGGATAACGCCGGGCTGATGGACAAGTTCCTCGGCCTGCCGTGCCCGCGTCTGTTCATGTACGGCGAGCAGAACGCCGGGCTGTCCTACCTCACGCATATCCAGGCACACGGCGTGCGCCTGGCACCGATCGCCGAGTGCGGGCACTTCCCGATGTATTCCAACCCGCGTGCCATGTGGCAGCAGATCTCGGCGTTCATCAGGACTTGAAGCGGCCCACCAGCCCATTCAGCTCATCCGACAGGTTCGACAGCCGTCCCGAGTCGTCCTGCGCCGAGTTGGCGAGGCTTTCCACCAGCCGCGCCTCGTCGTAGATCTGCTGGATATGCCGGTTGATCTCTTCGGCGACGCTGTGTTGTTCCTCGGCGGCGGCGGAGATCTGCAGGTTCTGGTCACGGATCTCGTTGACCGACAGTTGGATGCCTTCAAAACTGTCGCGCGCGCTTTCGATGGACGACACACTCGCGCGTGACAGGTCCAGGCAACTGCCCATCTTTTGCGTGACTTCCTGGGTCTTGTTTTCCAGGGTGCCGAGCAGTTGCTCGATCTCGCCGGTGGAGTCGGAGGTGCGCTTGGCCAACGCGCGCACCTCGTCGGCAACCACGGCAAAACCACGGCCCTGGTCACCGGCGCGGGCGGCCTCGATGGCAGCATTCAGCGCCAGCAGGTTGGTCTGTTCGGCAATCGCGCGAATGGTGCCGAGGATCTGATTGATGCTGCGACTGCCGGCTTCCAGCTCGACCATCGCCTGCGACGATTCGGTCAGGCGGCGGCCCAGGCGGTTGACGTTGTCGGTGGTGACTTCGATCTGCTGCTTGCCCTCGGCGACACGGCGGTGGCCGTTCTCGGCCGACTCCGCCGCGCCGCTGCAGGAGCGCGCGACTTCGTTGGCGGTGGCGACCATTTCGTTGAACGCGGTGGAGACCGGTTCCACCGCTTCGCGCTGGCGCCCGGCGGCCTCGTTCATGTTGTGCGCCACTTCGCTGTTGACCTTCGAGGCATTCTGCAAGTTGGCCGAAGCCGCGCCGATATGCTGGATCAGTTGGCGAATGGCGGCGAGAAACTTGTTGAACCAGCCGGCCAGTTCGGCGGTTTCATCCTTGCCCTGCACCTGCAGCTCATGACGCAGGTCGCCTTCGCCCTGGGCGATCGACTGCAGGCCGGTGCTGACCTGGCCGATGGGTTTGACAATGACCTTGGAGAACGCCGCGGCGATCAGCCCGAAGATCAACACCAGCACACCGACGATGATAGCGGTGAGGTAGGTCATGCGCGTGGCTTCGGCCATGACTTCGCGATGTTCGATCAGGCCGATGTAGCGCCAGCCCAGGCCCGGGGAAGTCCAGACGTTGGCCATGTAGCGCACGCCGTCGATCTCGACCTCGGTGGATCCCTGGGGCGTCGCGGCCAGTTGCGCATAAGCGGCGCCGAGGTCCTTGAGCGGCTTGAAGCTGTGGGCGGCGTCGCGCGGGTCGACCAGCACCACGCCGTCTTCGATCAGCATCACGTAGCCGCTTTCGCCGAGCTTGATGCTCTTGACCAACTCGGTGAGGTTCTTCAGCGACACGCTGACCACGAACACGCCCTTGGCCTTGCCGCTGTTATCCAGCAAGGCGCGCGCAGTGCCGACCAGGGCCACGTCGTCCTTGTCGTAATAGTACGCAGGGGTGCGCACGGTCTTGCCGGGGCTGGCCATTGCCGCCTTGTACCAGGGGCGCGTGCGCGGATCGTACTTGGCCAGCTGCGGGTCATCCGGCCATTTCACGTAGGTGCCGTCTTCCAGGCCGATGGACAGGATGGCCGCCGCCGGGTGCGTGGCACCGAAGCGCGCGAAGCGCTCGATCATCGCTTGGGCCACGGCCGGCATAGGCTGGCTGGCGGCATCGGCGGGTTGATAGTTCTTAAGGGTGTTCACGGAAGTGTATACAGAATCCGTGGCCATTTGATCGACGTTTTGCAGCGTGCCATCAAAGAACTGCCGGATGTTGCCATCGATCTGGCGGATTTCCCGCGTGCTGCCGTCGATGAACTGATCGACGGCCTGGGTCCGCGTGTTCATCACCGAAATCACGGCGACCAGGCTTACCGGGATAAATGCGACCGAGACAAACGCGAGTACAAGCTTATTTTTTATTTTCATCGAGACGACCATCAGCGTGGAGGGCGGCCAAATCGACGCCGTCCAGCCTAGAGTGGCGGCGATTTGCTATGCCTGCTGTTTCGGCCCGGGTCGGATAAATCTTTAGGGTTTTTTGTACACAATACAAAGTGCTTATTGTTCTGTATCCAATCAGTACACATCACGCAGATAACGCTTCTGCTCGCTCAATGCGCGCCAGTACTCCGCCGCGCTCTCCGCGCCAAGCCCGCCGTGGGTTTGCGCGATCTGACGGAGTGCCTGGTCGACATCCTTGGCCATATGGCTGGCGTCACCGCAGATATACAGCTGCGCGCCTTCCTGCAACCAGCGCCACAGCTCCGCACCGTGTTCGCGCAGGCGGTCCTGCACGTAGACCTTCTGCGCCTGGTCGCGGGAAAACGCCAGGCTCAGGTGGGTCAGCAGGCCATCGTGCTGCAAGTCTTGCAGTTCCTCCTGGTAGTAAAAATCGCTGGCCGCATGTTGCTCACCGAAGAACAGCCAGTTGCGGCCTTGATGCCCCTGTGCCCGGCGTTCCTGCAAAAACGCGCGGAACGGCGCCACACCGGTGCCGGGGCCGATCATGATCATCGGCACATCACCGTCGGTGGGTGTCCGAAAGTGCCGCGACGGCTGCACAAACACCGGCACCTCGGCGTCGCCGGCGCGGTCGGCGAGGAAGGTCGACGACACGCCTTTGCGCCGGCCATAACGCACCGCAGCCACCGTCAGATGGACTTCGCGCGGATAAGCCTTGGCGCTGGAGGCGATTGAATACAGGCGCGGTTGCAGGCGCTTGAGGGTGCCGAGCAGCTCCTGCGCCGTGCATTCAATCGGATAGTGGTGCAGCACGTCCGCCAGTTGTCGGCCCCACAGCCAGTCCTTCAGCTCGGCTTTGCGCTCGGGTTCGAGCAACTGCTTGAGGCCCGGATTGGCGCTGCGCTCGGCGATGAACGCGAGCGTGTCGCTGCTGGGACGGGCAATTTCGAAGTGCTGGGTCAGCGCCTGTTGCAGGGCCACTTCGCCGAAGGTGTCGACATTCACGCAGGTGCTGGCGCGCAGGCGAGTCAGGTCGAGCAGTTCGCTGACCAGTTCCGGACAGTTGCGCGGCATCACCCCTAACGCATCGCCGGCTTCATAGCTCAGCCCGGAGTCGGCCAGGTCGAGGGCGAACTGGCGGGTTTCCTTGTGCGCGCTCTGCGGGTTCAAGTGCCGGTTGAGTAGCAGGCGTGACCCGAACAGCTTGGTTTTGCCGGCGGGTGTGGCGGGCGCTGCAGGTTTTGCCGGGTTGAGGGTTTGCTGCAATTGCGCCAGCCAGGCGTCGGCACGGCTTTCGAATTCGGTGTCACAGTCGACGCGTTCCAGCAGGCGGGTGGCGCCCAATTCCTGCAGGCGCTGGTCGAGCTGTTTGCCGTGCTTGCAGAACTGGTCGTAATTGGTATCGCCCAGCGCCAGCACCGCATAGCGCAGCGATTCGAGGCGGGTGTCGGCGCTGCTGAGGCTGTGCCAGAAACTTTCGCCGTTGTCCGGTGGGTCGCCGTCGCCGAAGGTGCTGCTGATGAGGGCCAGGGTGTGGGTACTGGCGAGTCTGCTGGCGGGGAAGTCAGCCATGGCGCTGAGCACCACCTCTATGCCGGCGTCGCGCAGGCGTTGGGCAAAGCGTTCGGCCAGGGTTTCGGCGTTGCCGGTTTGCGAGGCCCACAGCAGGGTGATGGCCGGGCCGGGCAGGGCGCTGGCTTCGCCCGCTTCTGCACGACTGAACAGCCCACCCAGCAGGCCGTCGAGCCACAACCGAGTGTCTTTGGCCAAGGGGGCCTGCGCCGGCATCACCGGTACGCCGGTTTCGTGGCCGCTGCTGGCGCGCAGGCCACTGAGAAAGCCCGCAAGGTAGGTGCGTTCGCTGTCGCTGAGTGCCGGCGCCGGCACGTTGCGCAGGCCCGCGAGATCGGCGAAGGCGTCGAGGCGTGACATGGTGAGGTCCTCTGCTGACGGGGGGATAACGCAGGTTGCGGGTTTGGGCGCGTCGAGGAACTGATGGTCGATCAGCTCGATCCGTGTCAGGGCCACGGCGCAGAACTTGAACTCCGGCTGCAGCGAAATCGGGTCGACGGCGTCGTTGGTCACTGCATTGATCGCCAGGTGTTCGCCAAACACATCGTTCCAGTGAAACGGCGCAAAACAGTTGCCCGCCCGCACGCGGTCGGTGACCACCGCAGGCAGCACGGCATGCCCGCGTGATGAGCGAATCTCGACTCGGTCCTGGTCCTTGATGCCCAGTTGCGCGGCGTCTTCGGGGTGCAGTTCCACGAACGGGCCGGGGTTGAGTTTGTTCAGCGTGGCGACCTTGCCGGTCTTGGTCAGGGTGTGCCACTGGTGCTGCAGGCGGCCGGTGTTGAGCACAAAGGGAAACGCCGCATCGGGCATCTCCGCCGGCGGCATGTGCGGACGGGCGAGGAACTGGCCCTTGCCGGTTTCGGTGGCGAACTTGAGTGTGTCGCCATGCCGGTAGCGGATCGGGTTGCGGTCGGCGCCATCGGTGGATGTACAGGGCCATTGCAAGGGCGTTTCGCGCAGGCGTGCATGGCTGGCGCCGCGCATGTCATAGCCAGTCTTGGGGTTCCAGGCGCGCTTGATTTCCTCGAATACGTCGGCAGCGCAGGTGTAGGTGAAGGCCTCGGCAAAGCCCATCGCGCAGGCGACCCGGGCGATGATCTGCCAGTCGGGCAAGGCCTCGCCGGGGGCGTCGACGGCTTTCTGCATCAGGGTCAGGTTGCGCTCGGAGTTGATCATCACGCCTTCGGCTTCGGCCCAGAGTGCGCCGGGCAACAGGATGTCGGCGTAGCGGTTGGTCTCGGTGTCGAGGAAGGCGTCCTGGGTGATCACCAGTTCGGCGGCCTGCAAGCCTTCAATGACCTTGCGTCGATTCGGCGCGCTGGCCACCGGGTTGGTGCAGATGATCCAGCAGGCCTTGATCTGCCCGGCGGCCATCTGCTCGAACATCGCCACGGTGCCGCCGCCGACCTGGCGCGGCAGGCTGCCTGCGGGCAGTTGCCAGAGGTCTTCGATAAAGGCGCGGTCGGCCTCGACCAGCACCGAGCGCTGCCCCGGCAGGCCCGGGCCCATGTAGCCCATTTCGCGCCCGCCCATGGCGTTGGGCTGGCCGGTGAGGGAAAACGGCCCGCTGCCGGGGCGGCAGATCGCGCCGGTGGCCAGGTGCAGGTTGCACAGCGCGTTGGTGTTCCAGGTGCCGTGGGTGCTCTGGTTGAGGCCCATGGTCCAGCAGCTCATCCATTCGCTGGCCTGGCCGATCCAGGCGGCGGCCTGGCGGATGTCGGCTTCAGCCAGGCCGGTCAGTTGCGCAACCTGCGCCGGCGGATAGTCCTCGAGGAAACCGGGCATGGCGTCCCAGCCTTCGGTGAAGGCCGCGATAAAGGCCGGGTCTGTGTGGCCGTTTTTCACCAGCAGGTGCAACAGGCCGTTGAGCAGGGCGAGGTCGGTGCCGGGGGCGATCTGCAGGAACAGGCTGGCCTTGTCCGCCGTGGCACTGCGTCGGGGGTCGACCACGATGAGTTTCGCCCCGGCCTTGACCCGGTCCATCATGCGCAGGAACAGGATCGGATGACAGTCGGCCATATTCGCGCCGATCACGAAGAACAGGTCGGCGCGGTCGAAATCTGCATAGGACCCCGGAGGCCCGTCGGCGCCCAGGGACAGCTTGTAGCCACTGCTGGCGCTGGCCATGCACAGGCGCGAGTTGGACTCGATGTGCTGGGTGCGCACAAACCCCTTGGCGAGTTTGTTGACCAGGTATTGGGCTTCCAGGGACATTTGCCCGGACACGTAGAACGCCAGCGCGTCGGGCCCGTGGGTGTCGAGGATGTGGCGCAAACGGCTGGCCGTGTCGCTGATGGCCGTGTCGATGCCGATGCGCACCGGGTCGTGATCGCGCGCCTGACGCACGTAGGCGTTTTCCATGCGGCCGGACTCGGCGATGGCTTGCCCGCAGGTAGTGCCCTTGGTGCACAGGCGGCCGAAGTTGGTGGGGTGGGCCCTGTCGCCGATCACCTTGACCACCTTGTTGTGCTCGACCTGCATGACGATGCCGCAGCCCACGCCACAATAAGGGCACACGCTGCGCACGCTTTGAATTGCCATCCGTACCCCTCGACTGCTTTGTGCCCGGCATAAAAAAAGCGCCCTGCAACCCGCCGTTGGAAACGGGGATTGCACGGCGCCTTTGTCGTGATTGGGCAGTCAGCGTTGACTGCTGTATGTGGGGTTCCTAGCAAGTCACGCGCCAGGTTTGAGCGCAGGCGGGCTCACGTGTCGTGGCGAGGGCGCTGGCTCCCGCCGGGCTGCGCAGCGGCGCCAAAATCCTCGGTGCGCTACCCACGCCAACGGGAGCCAGCTCCCTCGCCACACAAGCGCTCCAGTGCGCAGTTATGAAGCAGGGCGCACCAGTTGGAGGCGGGATTCGGCGTATTGGAGGGGCAGAGGAGGCGCCGGGTGTGGCTGTTACGGGCACCTGGGCGGGTTGGCACGCCGCCTGCAAGTTCATCCTCAACCCATCTCGGTCAACGACGATCGACACCAGGGGCAATCGCGGCAGAGCCGGCGCAGTCGCCGATCCGATCCCGCAGAAGAACAGGCAAAGACGCCTGGAACCGCAAGGTTTCAGGCGTTTTTTTTTGCTTTTAAAACCGTGATGAACGTTGCCGGGTGCTTGGAATGAATAAACAGATGAAAACCCTGATCGTCGTCGGCAATGGCATGGTCGGCCACCACTGTGTGGAGCAACTGATCGAGCGCGGCGCGCTGGCGCATTATCGGTTGCACGTGTTCAGCGAAGAGCCGATGCGTGCCTATGACCGCGTACACCTTTCCGAATACTTCACCGGCCGCGATGCCGAGTCGTTGGCGCTGTCCGAGGCGTCGCTGTACCAGACGCCGGGCGTTACCCTGCACCTGGGCGTGCCGGTGCTGGAAATCGACCGCGCCCGTTGCGAGGTCATCACCGCCAATGGTTGCGTGGCGTACGACAAGTTGGTGCTCGCTACCGGTTCCTACCCGTTTGTGCCGCCGATTGAAGGCGCCGAAGGCGATTCGCGGCTGGTCTACCGTACCCTTGAAGACCTCGACGCCATTCGCGCGGCGGCAGCCAATGCACGGCGCGGCGTGGTGGTCGGCGGCGGCCTGTTGGGTCTGGAAGCCGCCAACGCCTTGAAGAGCCTGGGCCTGGAAGCCCATGTGGTGGAGTTCGCGTCGCGCCTGATGCCGGTGCAGCTGGATGATTTTGGCGGCCTGGCGCTCAAGGCCCAGATCGAGCGCCTCGGCGTCGGTGTGCATTTGTCGCGCGCCACTCAATCGATCAGTGCGGGCGAGCAGTACCGCTACCGCATGAACTTCACCGGTGAGGCGTATCTGGAGACCGACCTGATCGTGTTCTCCGCCGGTATCCGCGCCCAGGACGCACTGGCCCGCCAGGCCGGGCTGGAGATCGGCCCGCGCGGCGGGGTGGTGATCAACGACGAATGCCTGAGCTGCGACCCAAACATCTACGCGATTGGCGAGTGCGCATCCTGGAACGGCAGCCTGTTCGGCCTGGTCGCGCCGGGCTACCAGATGGCCCGCGGCGTGGCTGCGTTGTTGAGCGGGGAGGCCGCCGAGCCTTTTGTGGGCGCCGATATGTCGACCAAGCTCAAATTGCTTGGCGTCGACGTCGGCTCCATCGGCGATGCGCATGCCCACACGCCCGGCGCGCGCAGCTACCAGTTTATCGACGAGGCGAGCGCCAGCTACCGTCGCCTGGTGGTGGATGCGAGCGGCAAGCACGTGATCGGCGCGGTGCTGGTCGGCGACAACAGCTACTACGACACCCTGCTGCAATACCTGCAGAACCGCATCGCGTTGCCGGCGGAACCGGCGAGCCTGATCCTGCCGTCGTCCAGCGGCGCACCGACACTCGGCCCTGGCGCGTTGCCGGAATCGGCCACGGTGTGTTCGTGCCACAACGTCACCAAAGGCGCGATCTGCTCGGCCATCGACGGCGGCTGCAGCGACCTCGGGGTGCTCAAGTCCCAGACCAAGGCGTGCACCGGTTGTGGCGGCTGCGCCGGGTTGCTCAAGCAGGTGTTCGAGCATGAGCTGATCGCGCGTGGCGTCAGTGTCGATAAAAGCCTGTGCGAACACTTTGCCCACACCCGGCAGGAGCTGTATGCGCTGGTGCGGGTGGAAGGGCTGAGCACCTTCGAGGAGCTGCTCGCCAAGCATGGGCGTGGCCACACCGGCTGCGATGTGTGCAAGCCGGCGGTGGGTTCGATCCTCGCCTCCTGCTGGAACCAGCCGATCATGGACCCGTCCCTGGTGCCGCTGCAGGACACCAACGACACGTTCATGGCCAACATGCAGAAGAACGGCACCTACTCGGTGGTCCCGCGTATTCCGGGCGGTGAGATCACCGCCGACAAGCTGATCGTGATCGGCGAGGTCGCGAAGAAATACGACCTCTACACCAAGATCACCGGCGGCCAGCGCATCGACCTGTTCGGCGCGCAACTGCATGAGCTGCCGGACATCTGGGCCGAGCTGATCGCCGCCGGCTTCGAAACCGGGCATGCGTATGGCAAGTCCACGCGTACGGTGAAGTCCTGCGTGGGCAGCACCTGGTGCCGCTACGGTGTGCAGGACAGCGTGAAAATGGCGCTGCTCATCGAAGACCGCTACAAGGGCCTGCGCTCGCCGCACAAGCTCAAATTCGCGGTGTCGGGCTGCACTCGCGAGTGCGCCGAAGCGCAGAGCAAGGACGTCGGCGTGATCGCCACGGAGAAGGGCTGGAACCTGTATATCGCCGGCAATGGGGGCATGCGCCCACGCCATGCGGAACTGTTCGCCACCGACCTCGATGACGCCACGCTGATCCAGTACATCGACCGCTTCCTGATGTTCTACATCCGCACCGCCGACAAGCTGCAACGCACCTCGGTGTGGCGCGAAAGCCTGGAGGGCGGATTGGAGTTCCTCAAGGACGTGATCGTGCACGACAGCCTGGGCCTCGGCGCGGAACTTGAAGCGCAGATGCAACGGGTGGTCGACCGCTACGAATGCGAGTGGGCCAACGCCCTCAAGGACCCGGAGAAACTCAAGCGCTTCCGCACGTTCGTCAACGACAAGCGCGCCGACCCGGACATTCACTTTGTGCAGGAACGCGGCCAGCGCCGGCCGATCATGGCCGCCGAACTCAACCTGATTGCCGTCACCGAGGAGATTGCCTGATGAGCCAGCCCAACAGCCAGCGACACCTGGCCAGCTGGAAACGCGTGTGTACCGAAAAAGACCTGGTGAGCAATTCCGGCGTGGTGGTATGGGTCGACGGCGTGCAGGTGGCGCTGTTCTACCTGCCGCAGGCGCCGGACCAGACGCTGTACGCCATCGACAACCATGACCCGCAGTCCGGCGCGAACGTCATCGGCCGCGGCCTGGTCGGCAGCATCAAGGGCCAACTGGTGGTGGCTGCGCCGATCTACAAGCAGCATTATCGGCTGCAGGACGGCCAATGCCTTGAGGCGCCGGAGCAGCGGTTGCGGGTATGGCCGGTGCGGTTGAACGGCGGGGTGGTGGAGTTGGGGGTGGATTGATAGGGCGCGGGGCGGTTGTGCTTATGTGGCTGGCGGGTTTGTTGTGGTGAGCGGGCTTCCTTTGGCTAGTGGGTTTGTTGTGGTGAGTGGGCTTCCAGTGGCTAGTGGGCTTGTTGTGGTGAGTGGGCTTCCTGTGGCTAGTGGTGCTTCCTGGGGTGAGCGGGCCTGTTGTGGTGAGCGGGCTTGTTGTGGTGAGCGGGCTTGCCCCGCGTTGGGGCGCGCAGCGGCCCCTCTCAAGATCACTGCGCTGTTTCAGGTAAACCGAGGGGTTAGGTTTTGGGGCTGCTGCGCAGCCCAACGCGGGCGGTGCGACGATTCGACAAGCCCGCTCACCACAACAAGCCCGCTCACCACAGGACGCCCCCTTGCCACAACAACCCAGCCTGGCTCACCAGAGCGCAGTGCATGGCTTCACTACATCCCCTTCGTCGCCCGCACTGAATCGTCCTTGATGTCCTCGGCAAACTTGCGCATCAGCCGCACCAGGTTGTCGAAATCACCCTCGTCCCAGGTCGAGAAGATCGACTGGCCGATCCTTTCCCGCGCCTCATCGACACGGTCCGTCATAGCCTTGCCCTTGTCGGTAATCACCGACTCACGCACGCGGCGGTCCGCTGCACTTTCCTGGCGCAGGATCAGGCCGAGGCTTTCCAGTTTCGCCACCTGCCGGCTTACGGTGGTGTAGTCGCGGCCGACACGATCGGCCAGTTCGACCACGCCAATCGGGCCCAGCCGCTCCACCAGCACCAGCAGCGGAAACAGCGCGCGATCCAGGGAAATCCCGGCTTCGCGCACCATCGCCTCGTCGCGTTGCGGGCGATTCATCACGCCGACGATTTCCACCAGCGATCCATGCAGGTCGCGCAGTTGGGCGGATATATGTGCGCTTTGCACATTTTTAATTGACACTGTGCTTCTCCCTCTTAATATGTGCGTATTGCACATATAGGTGGTCCGTATGAACGAGCGATGCGCTGTCGATGTACTGATTTGCGGTGCCGGTGCTGCCGGCTTGACCCTCGCGATCGACTTGGCCAGACGGGGCATCACCTTCCGTCTGATCGAGAAGAGCCCACAGCCGTTCCACGGCTCGCGCGGCAAGGGCATCCAGCCAAGGTCACAGGAAGTCTTCGAAGACCTGGGGGTTCTCGACCGCCTGGTGGCAATGGGGGGAGTCTATCCGACTGAGCGGCGCTACCGCGACGATGGCAGCTTCAGTGACGGCAATTCTATCGCGCAGCATCCTGCGACACCGGCCGAGCCCTATCAACAGCCGCTGATGGTGCCGCAATTTCTGACTGAGCAAGTGCTGCGCGAGCGTCTGTTGGAGCTGGGGCATCGGCCTGAATTCGGCTGTGAACTGCTGGACTTTGTCCAGGACGACGACGGCGTCACGGCGCAGGTGATGGGGCCGACGGGCGCCGACACCGTTCGCGCGCGCTGGCTGGTGGGCGCCGATGGCGGTCGCAGTTTTGTGCGGCATGCGCTGCAGATTGGCTTTCCTGGCAAGACGCTGGGCGTACGCGCGCTGGTGGCGGACGTGGTGCTCACCGGGCTGTCGCGTGACCATTGGCACCGTTTTGGCGAGGGCGATGTGCAGCGACAAGTCGCGATATGCCCGTTGGCCGGCACCGATCTGTTCCAGATCCAGGGCCCGATTCCTCTGGAGGTTGATGTCGACATGAGTGCAGAAGGCCTGACGGCGCTCATCGCCCAGCGCACTGGGCGTGAGGATATTGAGGTGCATTGCGTGTCCTGGGCATCGGCCTACAGCATGAATGCGCGCCTGGCCGACCACTACCGCGTCGGCCGTGTGTTGCTGGTGGGCGACGCCGCCCATATCCATCCACCCACCGGCGGCCAGGGCCTCAATACCAGTGTGCAGGACGCCTACAACCTCGGCTGGAAACTCGCCGCAGAGGCCCACGGCGCGTCCGATGATCTGCTCGACAGCTACGAGGCAGAGCGCCGTCCCGTCGCCGCATCCGTACTCGGCCTGGCCACCCAACTGCTGGGCGCGATGGCCAACGGCGACTTGCGCCGGGGCAGGGAAGTGCACCAGCTGGATATCGGCTACCCGCAGTCCTCGCTGGCCCTGGCGCAGCCGACACGTACCGCCAGCCTGCGCGCCGGCGACCGGGCACCGGATGCACCGATCCGGGGGGCGGCAGGCCAATCGTTGCGACTGTTCAACCTCTTCCAGGGCACGCATTGGACATTGCTCGGGTACGGGGTAAAACGCGGCTCGGTGGCCGCGCGGCCGGGGCTGCATATCCATCGGTTCGGCCTGCAAGGCGACATGATCGATGCGCAGGGGCACTTTCAGCGCGCTTATGGACTGGCGCTCGGTGACTGGGTGCTGGTGCGCCCTGACGGGTATATCGCCGCGATTGTTTCATCCGCGCAGGTTGACGTTCTTGAGGGTTACCTTCAGCGGGTCTTGCTCTAGACAGCTCCACCACCATCGCAGCCTCGCGGGCGCTACACGGATTGTCGTGGGCATTGAACGAGAACGAGCAAACGCCCCGATCCCCTCCTGTGGGAGCCGTCGAGCCCTGGCGAGGCCGCGAAGGCGGCGGCATTGCCGATGAATTTAGTGCCTGACCCACCGCTTTCGCGGCCTCGCCGGGGCTCGACGGCTCCCACAGGGGAACGGCGGTGTTCGCCTCGATACGGGCCTACCGCAAGCAGCCTTGAGTCACACCCCAATAATCCGCCGCCCCAAAGACCAAATGTGGGAGCCGTCGAGCCCAAGCGAGGCCGCGAAGGCGGCGGCATTGCCAATGAATTTAGTGCCTGACACACCGCTTTCGCGGCCTCGCCGGGGCTCGACGGCTCCCACA
>NZ_JBWKSN010000011.1:0-266804 GCF_059419825.1 Pseudomonas sp. GW821-FHT05D12
CTTTCGAAGATTTCTTCAACAACTTCAACCACTTGCGCTTCCGATCTCTCGTTAGCGGGAGGCGAATTCTACAGCGTCACACGCTGCTGTCAACACCTCTTTTTCTCCGCTTTCGACCGAGAAGATCGAAACGTTAATAGAGCCAAACACCACTGCTCTACCAACTCCTTCTGGGCTTCGATGAACTGAAGCAAGTCGCTGCCGAATCTCGCGTAACTCTTTGTTTACCAAGGAGTTTTCCGTTTCGACTGCGCCGGAAGTGGGGCGAATTATAGACAGATATAATTCGCCGTCAACACTTAATTTCAGGTTTATTCGGATTTGAGCGTAATACGCGCAAATGCCTTCTTCCCGGCCTGGCAGACGTGGGTAGCGCCCAGCGCGTATATAAAGGTGCGATCGACAACCTCACCATCTATACGCACACCACCGGAGCCCAGGAGGTCACGCGCAACCGCCGAGTTCTTGACCAGGCCTGCCTTATTAAGCACAGCAGCAATCGGCATCGCCTCAGCGGCAGACAGCTCAATCTCCGGCAGATCATCCGGCAGCTCGCCATCCTTCATGCGATTGCCCGCCGCGCGATGCGCACTGGCCGCTGCCTCTTCACCATGGAAGCGCGCAACGATCTCTTCAGCCAGCTTGATCTTGACGTCACGCGGATTGGCGCCCGCCTCGACATCGGCGCGCAGGGCATTGATCTCATCCATGGAGCGGAAGCTCAACAGCTCGAAGTAGCGCCACATCAGCGCGTCGGGAATGGAAACCAGCTTGCCGTACATCACGCCCGGCGCTTCCTGGATGCCGACATAGTTGCCCAGGGACTTGGACATCTTCTTGACGCCATCCAACCCTTCCAGCAACGGCATGGTCAGAATGCACTGGGCCTCCTGCCCATAAGCACGCTGCAGTTCACGCCCCATCAACAGGTTGAACTTCTGGTCAGTGCCGCCCAACTCAACGTCAGCACGCAACGCTACCGAGTCATAGCCCTGAACCAGCGGATATAGGAACTCATGAATGGCGATCGGCTGATTTGTCGAGTAACGCTTGTCGAAGTCATCGCGCTCAAGCATGCGCGCCACGGTGTACTGGGAGGTCAAGCGAATGAAATCCGCCGGACCCATCTGATCCATCCAGGTGGAGTTGAACGCCACCTCGGTTTTCGCCGGATCGAGAATCTTGAACACCTGAGTCTTGTAGGTCTCGGCATTGTCGAGAACCTGCTCGCGCGTCAGCGGCGGACGCGTTGCACTCTTGCCGCTCGGATCACCGATCATCCCGGTGAAGTCACCTATAAGGAAGATGACCTGGTGCCCCAGTTCCTGGAACTGGCGCAGCTTATTAATAAGCACGGTATGCCCCAGGTGCAGATCCGGCGCCGTCGGATCAAAGCCAGCCTTGATACGCAGGGGCTGGCCACGCTTGAGCTTTTCGATCAGCTCGGCCTCGACCAACAGTTCTTCCGCACCACGTTTTATCAGCGCTAGCTGCTCTTCAACCGACTTCATAACAGACCCGCAAGGCTCAGATTCAAAAGGGAACCAACCATACAAGATCAGGGACTAATTACAAGTTTTGCCCTGCGCACGGACACCGTTCAGCAAGCCCAGCGTTCGCGAGCTTGCGCCACAGATGATTTGGTTATATTTTATACAGTTATTTCATCTTCATCATGTCATTCATCTTTTCCATTTCATCTTCAAAGTCAAAATTACTTATGACCACAGAACCGTCTAAAGCGCCGCCGCTTTACCCGAAGACCCACCTGCTCGCAGCAAGTGGTATCGCCGCCCTTCTCAGCCTGGCACTCCTGGTATTCCCTTCCAGTGACGTAGAAGCCAAACGAACATCCCTGAGCCTTGACCTGGAAAGCCCGGTTGAACAACTCACACAAGATCAAGACGCTTCCGACGCACAACAAGCCACAAATGCGCCAACCGAATCGCCGTTCGCACAGATAGAAAGCAGCCCCGAAGACACCCAGCAGGCAACCCAGGACCAGCCTGCACCGGCTGCCGACGCGGCCAAGAACCCTCTGCACCGCGAAGTGATCGTGACCAAGGGCGACACCCTGTCGACCCTGTTCGGGAAAGTCGGCCTCCCTGCCACTACCGTTAACGAGGTACTGGCCAGCGACAAACAAGCCAAGCAATTCACCCAGCTCAAACATGGCCAAAAGCTTGAATTTGAATTCACTCCCGATGGCCAGCTGAACAACCTGCACAGCAATGTCAGCGACCTTGAAAGCATCACCCTGACCAAGGGTGCCAAAGGCTTCGCCTTCAACCGCATTACCACCAAGCCGGTGATGCGCTCCGCCTACGTCCACGGCGTGATCAACAGCTCGCTGTCACAATCCGCCGCGCGCGCTGGCTTGTCCCATAGCATGACCATGGACATGGCCAGCGTGTTTGGCTACGACATCGACTTCGCTCAGGACATCCGCCAGGGCGACGAATTCGACGTGATCTACGAGCAGAAAGTCGCCAACGGCAAAGTGGTCGGTACCGGCAATATTCTCTCCGCGCGCTTCACCAACCGCGGCAAGACCTACACCGCCGTGCGCTACACCAACAAGCAAGGCAACAGCAGCTACTACACCGCCGATGGCAATAGCATGCGCAAGGCCTTCATCCGCACCCCGGTAGACTTCGCTCGTATTAGCTCGCGTTTCTCCATGGGTCGCAAGCATCCAATTCTGAACAAAATTCGCGCTCACAAGGGCGTGGACTACGCAGCCCCGCGCGGCACGCCCATCAAGGCAGCCGGTGACGGCAAAGTGCTGCTGGCCGGACGTCGCGGCGGTTACGGCAATACCGTGATCATCCAGCACGGCAATACCTACCGCACGCTGTATGGCCACATGCAGGGCTTCGCCAAGGGCGTGTCGACCGGCAGTAATGTCAAGCAAGGCCAGGTCATCGGCTACATCGGCACCACCGGCCTGTCGACCGGCCCGCACTTGCACTACGAGTTCCAGGTGAATGGCGTGCACGTCGATCCACTGGGCCAGAAACTGCCAATGGCCGACCCGATCGCCAAGGCCGAGCGCGCACGCTTCCTGCAACAAAGCCAGCCGCTGATGGCGCGCATGGACCAGGAGCGCTCCACCCTGCTCGCCTCGGCGAAGCGCTAAGCCATGCCACGCTATATAGGTGTGATGTCCGGGACCAGCCTTGATGGCCTGGACATAGCCCTGATCGAACAAGACCCGGCGATCAAACTGATCGCCACGCACTACATCCCCATGCCCAGCGCACTGCGCACCGAGCTGCTGGGTCTTTGCGCCAGCGGCCCGGATGAGATAGCGCGCTCGGCCATCGCCCAGCAGCACTGGGTAGAACTCGCCGCGCAAGGCATTCACGCCTTGCTCGAGCAGCAAAACCTCAAGCCCCAGGACATCCGCGCGATTGGCAGCCATGGCCAGACCATCCGCCACGAACCCGCTCGGGGTTTTACGGTGCAGATTGGCAACCCTGCTCTACTCACAGAGCTGACAGGCATCACGGTTGTCAGTGACTTTCGCAGCCGCGATGTGGCTGCCGGCGGCCAGGGCGCGCCATTGGTGCCCGCGTTTCATGAGGCATTGTTTGGTGAACGCACCGGCAACCGTGCCGTATTGAATGTGGGAGGCTTCAGCAATCTCAGCCTGATCGAGACCGGCAAGCCTGTCGCCGGTTTCGACTGCGGCCCGGGCAACGTCTTGTTGGACGCCTGGATTCACCTGCAGCGCGGCGAACACTTTGATCGCGACGGCCAGTGGTCTGCCAGCGGCAAGGTAGAACCCCAACTGCTCAACGCGCTGCTGGCCGATCCCTTCTTTCAGACCCAAGGCCCGAAAAGCACCGGGCGCGAAGTGTTCAACCTCGAGTGGCTGCAACGACACCTCGCACGCTTGCCCGTGTTCGAGCCCCAAAATGTCCAGGCTACCCTGCTGGAACTGACGACCCAGACTATCGTCGAGTCCTTGCAGGCTGCACAGGCCCAGACAGAGACGCTGCTGGTCTGTGGCGGCGGCGCCCACAATGGCACACTGATGAAGCGGCTGGCCGCGCTGCTCCCTGCGACCCAGGTCAGCAGTACTGCCACTTTCGGCGTAGACCCCGACTGGGTCGAAGCGATGGCCTTCGCCTGGCTGGCCCATTGTTGCCTGGCAGGCATTGCCGCCAACCGCCCGAGCGTCACCGGTGCACGCGGACTACGGGTACTGGGTGCCATTTACCCCGCGTAACAATACCCAGACAGCAAAACGCCGCTTGGCCGATCAAAGCCAAGCGGCGTTTTTGTATCCGTTGCAGACCAGGACGTCGATCAGATCGAGAACGAAGACCCGCAACCACAGGTAGTGGTAGCGTTAGGGTTCTTGATCACGAAACGCGACCCCTCCAGACCTTCCTGGTAATCCACCTCGGCACCTGCCAGGTATTGGAAGCTCATCGGATCCACGACCAGGCTCACGCCCTCGCGCTCGACGATGGTGTCGTCATCGGCCACATCTTCATCGAAGGTAAAACCGTACTGAAACCCTGAACAACCGCCGCCCGTAACGAATACGCGCAGCTTCAAGCGATCATTACCCTCTTCATCGACCAGGCTCTTCACCTTGTGCGCAGCACCGTGGGTGAATTGCAAAGCCGTGGGGGTGAAGGATTCAACGCTCATGCTGATAATCTCCCGGCGTAGCGCCGCCATATGCGTAATGGCCGGCATTATCCGCTTCTCCTAGAAAAGCGGTCAACTATTATGGGAGCAGTGGCAAGCTTCAAGCCATGAGCTTCAAGCTTGCCACCTACACCTTGAAGCTGTTTTTAAGGCAGCATGCCCGCGTGGGACAAGCCCAGCTTCTCATCCAGGCCAAACAGGATGTTCATGTTCTGCACCGCCTGGCCCGACGCGCCCTTGACCAGGTTGTCGATCACCGACAGCACCACGACCAGATCGCCATCCTGAGGACGGTGCACGGCAATCCGGCAAACGTTGGCGCCGCGCACGCTGCGGGTTTCCGGGTGGCTGCCGGCTGGCATCACGTCGACGAACGGTTCATTGGCGTAGCGCTTTTCAAACAATGCCTGCAGATCCACCGACCGATCGACCACGGTTGCGTAGAGTGTGGAGTGAATGCCACGGATCATCGGCGTCAGATGCGGCACGAAAGTCAGGCCCACCTCCTTACCTGCGGCACGGCGCAGCCCTTGGCGGATTTCCGGCAGATGGCGATGCCCTTTTACCGCGTATGCCTTCATGCTTTCCGACGTCTCGGAGTACAGCGAACCCACAGCCGCACCACGACCGGCGCCACTCACACCCGACTTGCAGTCCGCGATCAGGCGCGAAGCATCCGCCAGGCCCGCTTCCAGCAATGGCAGGAAACCCAACTGCGTGGCGGTCGGATAGCACCCCGGTACCGCGATCAGCCGCGCTTGCTTGATCTGCTCACGATTGACTTCCGGCAGACCGTAGACCGCTTCCTCCAGCAATTGCGGCGCACCGTGGGGCTGGCCGTACCACTTGGCCCACTCATCGGCGTCCTGCAGGCGAAAGTCCGCCGACAAGTCGATCACCTTGGTGCCCGCAGCCAGCAATTCGCCAGCCAACGCGTGAGCAACGCCGTGAGGAGTGGCAAAGAACACCACATCGCAGGCGCCCAGTGTCTTGATGTCCGGAACGCTGAACGCCAGGCCGTCATAGTGGCCGCGCAGGTTCGGGTACATATCGGCCACGGCCAGTCCGGCCTCGGATCGGGAAGTGATGACCACCACCTCAGCTTGCGGATGCTGAGCCAACAGACGCAGCAATTCGACACCGGTGTAACCCGTGCCGCCGACGATACCGACCTTGACCATAAACCTGCCCTCAACGAACCCACTGGAAAGCCGTCGATAATAGGGGCCGTATCGTCCTGCGACAACCGTCAACGTGACGTACGGGCGCATGAGCCACTACTATCTTCAGTTACCGTGAACCTGGGAATAACTAGAAATGCTCTATCTATGGATCAAAGCCTTCCACATCGTCAGCATCGTCTGCTGGTTTGCCGGGTTGTTCTACCTGCCACGCCTGTTTGTCTACCACGCCCAAAGCGAAGACACCGTCAGCAAGGAACGCTTCAGCATCATGGAGCGCAAGCTCTACCGCGGCATCATGGGCCCGGCGATGGTCGCCAGCCTGGTATTCGGCATCTGGCTGATTGCGCTCAACCCTGCGATCTTTAAATCCGGCGCCTGGATCCACGCCAAGCTCACCCTGGTGGTGTTGCTGATCGGCTACCACCACATGTGCGGCGCGCAGGTAAAACGCTTCGCCCGTGGCGAAAACACCCGCAGCCATGTCTTTTATCGCTGGTTCAATGAAGTGCCCGTTCTGATATTGCTGGCTATCGTAATTTTGGTCGTGGTCAAACCGTTCTAATTTCAATTACTAGGGGTACCTCCAATGTCGCTGCCCGCTTTGCTTGAACAACGTCTGCGCCTGCCGGTCGTCGCTGCGCCGATGTTTCTGATTTCCAACCCCCAGCTGGTCCTGGCGTGCTGTCGCAACGGGGTGGTCGGCAGCTTTCCGGCGCTCAATCAGCGCGAGAGCAGCGGCTTCAAGGCTTGGCTGGAGGAAATCGAAGCGGGCCTGGCGCAGTTGGACAATCCCGCGCCGTATGCCGTCAACCTGATCGTGCATAACAGCAACCCACGGCTTGAGGCTGACCTGGCGATCTGCGTCGAGCACAAGGTGCCCATCGTCATCACCAGCCTCGGTGCAGTGAAGGAGCTGGTGGATGCCGTCCACAGCTACGGCGGCTTGGTATTCCACGATGTCACGACCCGGCGCCATGCCGAAAAGGCCGCTGAAGCCGGCGTGGATGGCTTGATTGCCGTAGCCGCCGGAGCCGGTGGTCATGCTGGCACCTGGAGCCCATTCGCACTGATCGCCGAGATTCGCCAGTTCTTCGACAAGACCCTGCTGCTAGCCGGCTGCCTCAACCATGGACATGAAATCCTCGCGGCCCAGTTGCTGGGCGCAGACCTGGCGTATTTCGGCACGCGCTTTATCGGCACCACCGAAAGCCACGCCCCGGATGCCTATAAAGAGATGCTGCTCACATCGCGCGCCGCCGACATCGTGCACACTCCCGCTGTCTCCGGCGTGCCTGCCAGCTTCATGCGCCAGAGCCTGGAAAACGCCGGTTTCGACCTGGCTGCGCTGCAAGGCAAGGGCGAAGTCAACTTCGGCTCCAAGCTCAAGCCGTTGAGCGACGAAGCGAAAGCCTGGAAGACGGTATGGTCTGCCGGCCAGGGTGTCGGCGAGATTGACGATTTGCCCAGCGTCGATGAACTCGTTGCCCGCCTGGATGCCGAATACCGCAAGGCGCGCGAGCAGGCGGCACAATTGCGCTGGCCACGCTGAACCCATCGCAAGGCCTGCCCATCCGGCAAGCCTGCACCACCTCCCTGAACAAGTGACAAGGAAGCCCGCATGAGCGACAACCGTTTCAAGATTGTGTTTGATGGAGCCTTGCTCCCGGGTGTCGAAAGCACCACGGCCAAACTGAACCTGGCCGAGCTGTTCAAGAGTGAAGTCGAAGCCATCGAGAAACTCTTCACTGGCCGCCCGGTTGCACTCAAACGCGATCTATCCCGTCCGGATGCCGAAACCTACCTCACTGCGCTGAAAAACGCCGGGGTGGATGCGCGCATCGAACCCGAACAACCAGTGGCCTTCAGCCTCGCCGAAACCCACGAGACGGAGTCCTCCAACACTGATTACTCGCGACCGGCGGCCTCACCTTACGCCCCGCCACGCGCCACCGTGGGCGATGACCTGCCGGAATACGCCACCCTCAAGGTCTTCACCATCCATGGGCGCATTGGCCGTCTGCGGTATCTGGCCTGGACGCTGGTACTGACTCTCGCGCTGCTGGTGGCTGGCGGCATTATCAGCACCGTCAGTTTCGCGGTAGCCACGGCCTCGCCAGTATTGGGCACCCTCATTGGCGTGGTGCTCGGCCTGGCACTGTTCGTTGCGCTGGTGTGGGTCAGCGTGCAAATCGGTGTGCAGCGCCTGCACGACCTGGGATGGTCCGGCTGGCTGTACTTTCTCAACCTCGTACCGCTGGTGAACAGCGTCTTCCCGATCCTGCTGCTGGTATTGCCAGGTAATGCGGGCGCCAACCAATACGGCGCACCGCCTCCGCGCAACTCCACGGCGGTAAAAGTCCTCGCCACGTTGTGGCTGGCGTTTATCCCGGTGGTGCTGGCCATCGTCGTCACGCTGGGCATGAACGGTTACCTGGACCAGCTCGAAGCCAACATGGACAGCAGCTACGAAAGCAGCTCCATCACCTCCGATGACGACGCCGATCAAGCCGCCACTGTCGAGGAAGACGACGCGCAAAGTGCTGACGAAGCGGCCGAACCTGTAGACTCTCCAGAACAGTAAAGAAACGCCCGCCGCCTGTGATGCCTCCGTCACAGGCCGGGGGCGTTGCGATGGAGAAAGGCATGACCCGTTACGCTCTGATCACCGGTGCCTCCAGCGGCATCGGCCTGGCCTTGGCCGAAGCCCTTGCCCGTCGCGGCCGCAGCTTGATTCTGGTGGCCCGCCAGCGTGATCAGTTGGAAAGCATTGCAATCGAATTGACTCAACGCTTTGGCGTCGAAGTGCTGTTTCGCGCCTGCGACCTGGGCGAGCCACTGCGCTTGTCCGGGTTCCTGCTGGAGCTGGAAGAAGGCGAGCGGCAGATCGATTTACTGGTGAACTGCGCCGGCATCGGCACCAGCGGCCCATTCCTGGCCCAGGACTGGATGACCGAGCAGGACCTGATCGAAGTCAACATCCTGGCCCTGACCCGCATGTGTCACGCCCTTGGCAATGCCATGGCGTTGCATGGCGGCGGGCAGATCCTCAACGTTGCCTCGGTCGCGGCGTTCCAACCCGGCCCGTGGATGAGCAGCTATTACGCCAGCAAAGCCTATGTACTGCACTTCTCCGAAGGACTGCGTGAAGAACTCAAGACCTGCGGCATCAAGGTTTCGGTACTCTGCCCGGGCCCGACGCGTACCGCGTTCTACGGCACCGCGCAAATGGACACGGCCAAGCTCGAGGGCAGCGACAAGCTGATGAGCCCGGAAGAAGTGGCGCTTTATACCGTGCGTGCGCTGGAAAAGAACAAAGCCATCATCATTCCCGGCCGACGCAACCGCTGGATCGCCTTCAGCCCGCGTTTCAGCCCGCGCTGGCTCACCCGCAAGATTGCCGGGGCCATCAACAAGGCCTATTGCCCGCGCTGATTGCCTGAGTACACTCACCCTGCACTTTCATAATGGAGAAACAGCTGTGGATACTCTGTTCACCAAGATCATCAACAGAGAAATACCCGCGGATATCATCTACGAAGATGATCAAGTCCTTGCCTTCAAGGACATCCACCCGGCAGCCCCCGTGCATTTCCTGGTGATCCCGAAGAAACACATTCCCACCCTCAACGACCTGACTGAGGAAGACAAAGCCCTGGCTGGCCATATTCTGTTCACTGCCCAGCGCCTGGCGGTGGAACAAGGCTGCGAAGAAGGCTTCCGGGTGGTGATGAACTGCAACCCGAAAGGCGGACAGACCGTTTATCACATCCATATGCATGTGCTGGGTCAGCGCCAGATGAACTGGCCGCCGGGCTGATTCCCCGTTGGAGCTTGCGACTGCTTCGTAGTCGAACGGCAGCAAGCTCCCTCGCCACAAGGGCAAATTGACTCAGCGCAAACGCTCCCCCCTCTCTTGCGGTAAACTGGCCGCCGAGATTCTTCCCGGAGGTCAGCATGACTACCCAACGTCACTACTCGCCGATTGATCGCCTGTTGCTGCAAGCCGACATGGCCATGCGCACGCTGCTGCCTTTCAGCGGCCAACCGTATCGCCCGTCGCCCGCCATCGTGCAGCCCGATGCACAGATGAGCGAGACCGATACCCGCCATGTCGCTGGCCTGATGCGTATCAACCATACCGGTGAAGTCTGTGCCCAGGCGCTGTATCAAGGCCAGGCCTTGACCGCCAAGTTGCCGCAGGTGCGTGCAGCCATGGAGCATGCGGCCGAGGAAGAAATCGACCACCTGGCCTGGTGCGAGCAACGCATCCGCCAGTTGGGGAGCCACCCCAGCGTGCTGAACCCGCTGTTTTATGGCTTGTCGTTTGGCATCGGCGCCGCCGCAGGGCTGATCAGCGACAAGGTCAGCCTGGGTTTTGTCGCAGCAACCGAACATCAGGTGTGCAAGCACCTGGATGAACACCTTGAGCAACTGCCGGCCGAAGACGAAAAGTCGCGGGCGATTCTCGAACAAATGCGCATCGACGAAGAGCACCACGCCGAAAGCGCGCTGGATGCCGGCGGCTTTCGTTTCCCGGCTCCGGTGCGGTTTGGCATGAGCGTGCTGGCCAAGGTCATGACCAAAAGCACGTATCGGATCTGAATACAGCAAGCCTGAGTCGCAAAAAAAGGGCGCTTTCAAAGCGCCCTTTCTTTTTGCCAGCAGATTGTGCGATCAACCCAGCTCGATGATTTCGTAATCATGGGTGATGGCCACACCGGCCGCGCCCAGCATGATCGACGCCGAGCAGTACTTCTCTGCCGACAGCTCGATGGCCCGCTTGACCTGGGCTTCCTTCAGCGCCCGCCCCTTGACCACAAAGTGCATGTGGATCTTGGTGAACACCTTGGGATCTTCAGTGGCGCGCTCGGCTTCCAGGAACGCTTCGCAGCTTTCCACGGCCTGGCGGGACTTCTTCAGGATACTGACCACGTCGAAATTGCTGCAACCGCCTACACCCAGCAGGAGCATTTCCATCGGGCGTACGCCCAGGTTACGGCCACCGGCTTCCGGCGGGCCATCCATGACCACCACATGGCCACTGCCCGACTCACCGAGGAACATGGCTTCGCCCGCCCATTGGATGCGTGCCTTCATCGCCCAGACTCCACTGCTAAAAAAGGGTCGCCAGCTTAGCACAGGGGCTGATCACGGCAGTGTTTCCCATGAAAGCGATCAATAGCAGGGTTTCCCGGCTAATTTGGCTAATAGAGACAGAATGTGTCTGGTAAGCTGGCGCCAACTCAATGGCGCATTGCCATCCTTTGTACAGCGTGTATCAATGCCGATACCGCTGGTATAAAAACAAATCCATCTACACCGTGCAGTCTTTTCGGGATACAACCATGGTTGCTCTTACTCCCATACCCAAGATCAAGAATCTCGACAAGCTGCTGATGCACTGCCAGCGCCGGCGCTATCCGGCCAAGCACAACATCATCTGCGCGGGCGAGCGCTCCGAAACGCTGTTCTTCATTATCAAAGGCTCGGTCACCATCCTGATCGAGGATGAAGACGGCCGTGAAATGATCATCGCCTACCTGAACACCGGGGATTTCTTTGGGGAGCTGGGGCTGTTTGAACAGGCCGGCAAGGAGCAGGAGCGCAGTGCCTGGGTGCGCGCCAAGGTCGAATGCGAAGTGGCCGAGATAAGTTACGCCAAATTTCGCGAACTGGCCCAGCACGATCCCGACATTCTCTACGCCCTCAGCGGGCAAATCGCCCAGCGTCTGCGTGACACCACGCGCAAGGTCGGCGACCTGGCGTTCTTTGATGTCACCGGCCGCGTGGCGCGCTGCCTGTTGGAGTTGTGCAAGCAGCCCGACGCCATGACCCATCCCGACGGCATGCAGATCAAAGTCACGCGCCAGGAAATCGGGCGCATTGTCGGCTGTTCACGGGAGATGGTCGGACGGGTGCTCAAGGACCTCGAAGAGCGCAACCTGGTGCACGTCAAAGGCAAGACGATGGTGGTGTTCGGTACCCGTTAAACCGGCAGGAAGCTGGCCAGCATCTGACGGTACAACGTGTCGAGCCGGCTGATGGCGTCCGGCGCGGCGAAGGCTTCGTGCAGGGCGATATGGCTGTCGGCACGCACCCGCTGCTCAAGGCCACACGCCTGGTTGAAGCGATTGACCGCCGCGATCAACTCATCGCGGTCGTTTTCCAGCAACAGCGCACCGTGCACCAACCCCACCGGACGACCGCCGACTTGTCGCCAGCGCTGCGCAGTGCCGACCATCTTGCGACCGTTGAGGTTGACGTTATAGCGACCGTCACAAAACGCCCCGTCGATTTCACCGACCGAGGCGTCACCGCCCAACTCGATCAACAGATCGCAGATCGGCTGGCATAAACGCTGGTAACCGGTTTCGATGCGGCCTTGGTCGCCTTCGCTACGCGGGGGGGCGTAGACCAGGGCAATATTCACCGTGGCACTCGACTGCGGCACCGGCTCGCCGCCGGTTTCGCGCAGCAATACCGGCCAACCGGCGTCCGCCGAGACCTGGCTGGCGGTTTCGAATGCCGGCAGCCGACTCAAGCGGCGGGGCATTACCAGGGCTTGGTCGCTGGGTTGCCAGAACAATAGGCCGAATTCCTGCTCACCCGCGCAAACGGCCGCCAGGAGGTCTTGCTCAGCGGCAAGACCTGCTTGGACAGTCATCGACATTGGCTTGGTCATCGAACACTTACCTCTCTGGATCAGCACAGAACCAAATGTGGGAGCTGGCTTGCCTGCGATGCAGGCACCTCGGTGTATCTATATCACCAAGGTGACGCTATCGCAGGCAAGCCAGCTCCCACAAAAGCCAGCCCCCCACACTTACCGACGTTGAAAGTCAGTCGAGGGTCGAACCACTCACCGCCACGCCACGCTCCGGGAAGAACAGACGCTGCAACTCCGCCCCCGGGTTCTCGGCGCGCATGAAGGTCTCGCCCACCAGGAACGAGTACACCCCACTGATTTCCATCAGTTCCACATCGGCACGGTTGACGATGCCACTCTCGGTAATCACCAGACGGTCGCGCGGAATCCGCGGCAGCAGGTCGAGGGTGTTTTCCAGGCTGACTTCGAAGGTGTGCAGATTACGGTTGTTGAC
Organism: Pseudomonas sp. GW821-FHT05D12; assembly: GCF_059419825.1. NCBI lineage: Bacteria > Pseudomonadati > Pseudomonadota > Gammaproteobacteria > Pseudomonadales > Pseudomonadaceae > Pseudomonas > Pseudomonas sp. GW821-FHT05D12. The sequence goes on from NZ_JBWKSN010000011.1 coordinate 12,950, forward strand.
GCCCACCAGCGGCGTGTCGAGGGTTTTCAGCGCACGTTCCAGCTCATCACCGTCGTGTACTTCGACCAGCACATCCAGGCCGACACTCTTGGCCACGGCCGCCAGCTCCGCCATCTTCACATCATCCAGCGCGGAGACGATCAGCAGCACGCAGTCGGCGCCCAAGGCGCGGGCTTCGACGATCTGGTACGGGTCGACCATGAAATCCTTGCGGATCACCGGCAACTTGCACGCCGCGCGAGCCTGCTGCAGGAACAGGTCGCTGCCTTGGAAGTAATCGATATCGGTGAGCACGGAGAGGCAAGTCGCCCCGCCCTTCTCATAGCTCTTGGCAATGTCTTCAGGAACGAAGATCTCGCGAATCACACCCTTGCTGGGCGAAGCCTTCTTGATTTCAGCAATGACGGCAGGCTGTTTTTCCTTGGCCTGCTTGATCAGCGCATTGGCAAAGCCACGCGGTGCGTCAGCGATTTTCGCCTGGCTTTCCAGCTCGGCGAGGCTGACGCGAGCACGGCGCTCGGCGACTTCTTCGGCCTTGCGGGCCAGGATCTTTTCCAGAACGGTCGGCACACTCATCCTTCATTCTCCATCTTGAATACTGCGGTGAATGCTCCCAGTTCTTCGAGCTTCTCGCGAGCCAGACCAGTGTGCAGCGCATCGTGGGCCAAGGCGACACCTTCCTTAAGACTATAGGCGTGGTCGGCTGCGTAAAGTGCCGCGCCAGCATTCAGAACAATCATTTCCGCCGCTTTTTGACCGTTCTCGGTCTTGCGACGCCCGAGGGCATCGCGAATCAGTTCCAGCGATGCCGCCGGGCTTTCCACCGCCAGGCCGTGCAGGCTCTGGCTTTTCATGCCCAAGTCTTCAGGCTCGACCCAGTATTCGGTGACCTGGTCGTCCTTCAACTCCGCCACGAAGGTCGGTGCTGCCAGGCTGAATTCGTCCAGGCCGTCCTTGGAATGCACCACCAGCACATGCTTGCTGCCCAGGCGTTGCAATACTTCCGCCAGGGGCCGGCAAAGGGCCTGGCTGAACACGCCGACCACCTGGTGCTTCACACCGGCCGGATTCGTAAGCGGGCCGAGCATGTTGAACAGGGTGCGCAGGCCGAGGTCCTTGCGCGGGCCGGCGGCGTGCTTCATCGCGCCATGGTGGGACTGGGCAAACATGAAGCCGATGCCGACGTTGTCGATGCAGCGCGCCACTTGTACCGGGGTCAGGTTGAGGTAGATGCCGGCTGCTTCCAGCAGGTCGGCACTGCCGCTCTTGCCGGACACCGCACGGTTGCCGTGCTTGGCCACGGTGCAACCCGCCGCCGCGACCACAAAGGAGGACGCCGTCGACACGTTGAAAATATTCGCACCGTCGCCGCCGGTGCCGACCACGTCGACCACGCCATCGAGGGTCTTGAGCTCAACCTTGTCCGCCAGCTCGCGCATGACCGACACGGCGCCGACGATCTCGTCGATGCTCTCGCTCTTCATGCGCATGGCCATCATGAACGCGCCGATCTGCGCGTCGGTGCATTGACCGGTCATGATCTCGCGCATCACATCGCTCATTTCAGCGGTGCTCAGGTCCAGGTGGCCGACGATACGGCTCAGGGCAGTCTTGATATCCATGGAAAGTCCTTAGCGCGTGCCGCCGCTCTGCTTGAGAAAGTTGGCGAACAGCTCGTAGCCCTGCTCGGTCAGGATCGATTCGGGGTGAAATTGCACCCCTTCGATATTCAGTGTCTTGTGACGCAGGCCCATGATCTCGTCGACCGAACCGTCTTCCAGCTGGGTCCAGGCGGTGAGTTCCAGGCATTCCGGCAGGGTCTCGCGCTTGACCACCAGCGAATGGTAGCGGGTCACGGTCACCGGCAGGTTGAGGCCGTGAAACACGCCCACATCATTATGGAACACCGGGCTGGTCTTGCCGTGCATCACCTGGCGCGCGCGCACCACGTCACCGCCAAAGGCCTGGCCGATGGACTGGTGGCCCAGGCACACGCCCAGGATCGGCAGCTTGCCGGCGAAATATTGGATTGCTTCCAGGGAAATACCCGCCTCGGTCGGCGTGCACGGGCCTGGCGAAACCACGATACGCTCCGGGTTCAGGGCAGCGATCTCGGCCACGCTCAGTTCGTCGTTGCGCACTACCTTGACCTCGGCACCCAGCTCGCCCAGGTACTGCACAACGTTGTAGGTAAAGGAGTCGTAGTTATCAATCATCAGCAACATGGGGGAAACCTCAGGAATTGGGGGTCTGTTCAGCCAGCGCAACGGCGCGGAACATCGCGCGGCGCTTGTTCAGGGTTTCTTCCCATTCGAGGGCCGGCACCGAGTCGGCGACGATCCCGCCGCCGGCCTGCACGTGCAGTTCCCCGTCCTTGATCACCGCCGTACGGATCGCAATGGCGGTGTCCATGTTGCCGTTCCAGGCGAAATAACCCACGGCGCCGCCGTAGACACCGCGCTTGACCGGTTCCAGCTCGTCGATGATCTCCATCGCGCGGATCTTCGGCGCACCCGACAAGGTGCCCGCCGGCAGAATCGCGCGCAGCGCGTCCATCGCGGTCAAGCCGGCTTTCAGCTCACCGGTGACGTTGGACACAATGTGCATCACATTCGAGTAACGCTCGATCACCATCTTCTCGGTGAGTTTCACCGAACCGATTTCCGACACACGCCCCGTGTCGTTGCGGCCCAGGTCGATCAGCATCAGGTGCTCGGCGATTTCCTTGTCGTCACTGAGCAGGTCTTCTTCCAGCGCCAGGTCGGCTTCTTCGGTCGCGCCACGCGGGCGTGTGCCGGCGATCGGGCGCACGGTGATCAGGTTGTCTTCGACCCGCACCAGCACTTCCGGCGAACTGCCCACCACGTGGAAGTCGCCAAAGTTGAAGAAGTACATGTACGGCGTCGGGTTGAAGCAGCGCAGCGCGCGATACAGGTCGATCGGCGCAGCCTTGAAGTCGATGGACATGCGCTGCGACGGCACGACTTGCATGCAGTCACCGGCGAGGATGTATTCCTTGATGGTATCGACCGCGCGCTCGTAGTCATCCTGAGTAAAGCTTGAACGAAAGATCGGGTCGGCTGCCGGTGGACGGCTGAGGTCCAGGCCGCGACGCGGGGTGATCGGCTGGCGCAGTTTTTCCAGCAGGGCTTCGAGGCTGGCCTGGCCCTGCTCGAAGGCGTCGGCCTTGGACGGGTCGGCGAGCACGATCGCGTGCATCTTGCCGGCGAGGTTGTCGAACACCACCACCGCATCCGAGACCATCAACAGAATGTCAGGCACACCCAGCGGATCCGGGTTCGGGCATTTGCCCAGGCGTTTTTCCACGTAGCGCACGCAGTCGTAGCCGAAATACCCCACCAGGCCGCCGTTGAAACGCGGCAGGCCAGGGATGGTCGGCACGTTGTAGCGCGCCTTGAAGGTTTCGACGAACGCCAGCGGGTCTTCCACGTCATGGCTTTCGATCTCGACGCCATCATGGGTGATGCTCACGTGATGGTCGTGCACCCGCAGTACGGTGCGGCACGGCAGGCCGATGATCGAGTAACGGCCCCACTTCTCGCCGCCCTGTACCGATTCGAGCAGGTAGGAGTTGGGCTCGTCGGCCAGTTTCAGGTAGATCGACAGCGGCGTATCGAAGTCGGCCAGGGTTTCACAGGCCAGGGGAATGCGGTTATAGCCGGCAGCGGCCAAACGCAGGAATTCTTCGCGGGTCATGATGTGCCTCGTGGCATGAGGGTCTAACAGTCAGGTATGCAAACGTGCCGCAGCGCGGCCAGGATCAGTCAGGCGCGCCAACGCCAGCGGGCCAGGGCCTTGATGACTTTCATCCAGAGTTTGCGAGTGACCACCACGATGGAATTTCCAGAAGGGGACGGATCGATGTCGGGCAACGTTATCTCAGCGCCCGCTCCCAAGCAACCGGGGATTAACAGTCGCAGGTCATCAATCACCAGCGCCGGCGACTCTTCGGCGATCGGCCGGCCATGGTTGTAGCCGTAACTGAGCGCCACGCACTGCACGCCAGCGGCCTTTGCCGCCAGCACATCACTGCGCGAATCGCCGACAAACAACGACTGGGAGGCCGGGATATTGGCCATTTTCATCACGAAAAACAGCGCTGCCGGGTCGGGCTTCTTCTGCGGCAAGGTATCGCCACCGATGATCCAGCGGAAATACCGGCCGATTTTCATCTGGTCCAACAGCGGCGCGACGAAACGCTCCGGCTTGTTGGTGATCAGGGCCATTTCCACGCCCTGCTTGCTCAGCCATTTGAGCGTGTCGCGCACGCCGGGGTAGACCACGGTCAGTTCGTGGCCGCTTTCATAGGCGGCATTGAACAGTTCCAGGGCGTGCTCGGCCTCGACATCGTCGACGCCTTCGGCATCGATGTGATTGGCCAAGGCCCGGCGCACCAGCATCTGCACGCCGTTGCCGACCCACTCGCGCACCGATTCGATCCCCGCCGGCTTGCGCCCCAGCTTGAGCAGCATCTCGTCCACCGCCGCTGCCAGGTCAGGCACCGAATCGATCAACGTACCGTCCAGATCGAACATCACCAGCCGTGGCAGCTTGCCGGGAAACAGCTGCTCGAAGCCGCTCATGGACGCGCCAGCGCCAGTTCTGCACGCATCTTGTCGATGACTTCCTGGTAATCGGGGGCGTTGAAGATCGCCGAGCCGGCCACAAAGGTGTCGGCGCCTGCTGCTGCGATTTCACGGATATTGTTGACGTTGACCCCGCCGTCGATTTCCAGGCGGATATCGCGGCCCGAGGCATCGATCAGCGCGCGGGCTTCGCGCAGTTTGTTCAGGGTGCCGGGGATGAACTTCTGCCCGCCGAAGCCTGGGTTGACGCTCATCAGCAAGACCATGTCGACCTTGTCCATCACGTATTCAAGCACGCTCAACGGGGTCGCCGGGTTGAACACCAGGCCCGCCTTGCAGCCGCCTTCGCGGATCAGTTGCAGGGTGCGGTCGACGTGCAGCGTGGCTTCCGGGTGGAACGTGATGTAGGTGGCGCCGGCCTCGATGAAGTCGCCGACGATGCGGTCCACCGGGCTGACCATCAGGTGCGCGTCGATCGGCGCGGTGACGCCGTACTTGCGCAGCGCCGCGCAGACCATCGGGCCGATGGTCAGGTTGGGCACGTAGTGGTTGTCCATGACATCGAAGTGCACGAAGTCGGCACCGGCGGCCAACACTTTGTCCACTTCCTCACCCAGGCGGGCGAAGTCGGCGGAGAGAATCGATGGAGCAATGACGAAGGGCTGCATGACGCACCTTTTTTGAGCTAAATCACGATGGCGCGCATTGTATACCTCATGCTTTGCCCTGCGCACCGTGACCTGGCTCAACGGCTAGTACGCAGCCCGATAGATTTTCTCGATATCCGCCGCGCTGAGCTTGCGCGGATTGTTGCGCATCAGGCGCTCGATACCGGCCGCTTCGGTGGCCATGGACGCGATAGCCTCCTCGGGCACGCCAAAGCTGCGCAGGCCTGCCGGGATCTCCACGGCAGCGCACAAGCGTGTCATCGCCTCGACTGCCTGGTCGGCCGCATCGTTGACGCTGAGCCCGCTCACATTCACGCCCATGGCCTGGGCAATGTCCTGCATGCGCTCGACACAGGCCAGCTTGTTCCAGTGCATCACATACGGCAGCAACAGGGCGTTGCTCACGCCGTGGGCGATATTAAAGCGTCCGCCCAGCGGGTACGCCAATGCGTGCACCGCGCCGACCCCGGCGTTACCGAATGCCATGCCGGCCATCAGGCTCGCGGTGGCCATGTCATCGCGGGCCTGCAGGTTGGCCGGGTTGGCGTAGGCCTTGGGCAGCGCCGTGGCAATCAGCTTGATCGCGCCAATGGCCAGGGCATCGGTGATCGGCGAGGCGTTCAGCGACAAATAGGACTCGATGGCATGCACCAGCGCATCCACACCACTGGCCGCGGTGACACTGCGCGGGCAGGTCAAGGTCATTTGCGGGCTGATCAACGCGACATCCGGCAGCAGGTAATCGCTGACGATGCCTTTCTTCAACTGCGCGGCCTTGTCGGAGAGGATCGCCACATTGGTCACCTCGGAGCCGGTGCCGGCAGTGGTAGGGATCGCGATCAGCGGCGGGCCCTTGCGCGGCACCTGGTCGACGCCGAACAAATCCGCCAGCGCGCCGTGGTAACCGGCATAGGCCGCGACACTCTTGGCGATGTCGATGGCACTGCCACCGCCCACGCCGATCAGGCCATCGTGCCCGCCTTCGCGGTACACGCGCATGCAGTCCTCGACGATGGCGATTTCCGGGTCGGGCAGCACGCGGTCGAAGATTTCGTAAGTGCGCTCACCAAGGTGTTCAAGCGCCAGCGCCACGGTGCCGGACTTGACCAGTGCGGCATCGGTGACGATCAGCGGGTTGTCCACATCCAGGCGTGTGAGTTCGGCAGCCAGTTGTTCGATGGCGCCAGCGCCGGTCAGCAGTTTGTGGGCGATCTTGAATGAGGAAGTACTCATGTGCGCGGCCTCTTATTCGGAAATGGGCTGGCACTAGAGTAGCTGAGGGAAATAGGTTGTCAGCCATTCAGCAACTGAATGGTCTGAATGAACACAAAACCAATGTGTGTGGGCTTGCTCGCGAAAGCGGTGTGTCAGTCAACAGACCTTTTACTGATCCACCGCTCTCGCGAGCAAGCCCGCTCCCACATTTTGATCTCCGCTTGGGTTTAGACCTGGGCGGTACGCAGTTTTTCGCTGCGGCCGCGCAGCCATTCCAATGTCAGCAACAGCAAGACCGAGAAGGCAATCAACAAGGTCGCCGCCGCAGCAATGGTCGGGCTGAGGTTCTCGCGGATGCCGCTGAACATCTGGCGCGGCAGGGTCGCTTGCTCGGGGCCGGCGAGGAACAGCGTCACCACCACCTCGTCGAACGACGTGGCGAAGGCGAACAGCGCGCCGGAGATCACCCCCGGTGCAATCAACGGCAGGGTCACCCGGCGAAACGCGGTCAATGGCGAAGCGCCCAGGCTGGCAGCCGCCCGCACCAGATTATGGTTGAACCCCTGCAACGTCGCCGACACGGTGATGATGACAAACGGCACGCCGAGCACGGCGTGCACCACAATCAGCGAGAAGAAACTGTTGCCCAGGCCCAGCGGCGCAAAGAACAGGTAACTGGCCACGCCAATGATCACCACCGGCACCACCATCGGCGAAATCACCAAGGCCATGACCAAGGCTTTGCCGGGGAAATTCCCGCGCGTCAGGCCAATCGCCGCCAGCGTGCCGAACACCATGGCCAGCACCGTGGCCGCCGGGGCGACGATGATGCTGTTCTTCAAGGCACGCATCCATTCGGCCGAGGCGAAGAAGTCCTGGTACCAGTGCAGCGAAAAACCCTGCAGCGGGTACACCAGGAAACTGCCGCTGTTGAACGACAGAGGGATGATCACCAGCACGGGCAGGATCAAGAACAGCAGGATCAGGCCGCAGAGAATCCGCAAGCTGTAGAACCACACCCGCTCGACGGGCGACATATAAGGGCTCAGCATCGCAAGGTCTCCTCAGCTCAGGCGCAGGCGACTGGCGCCCACCAGCCGGTTATAGATCAGGTACAGCACCACGGTCGCCAGCAGCAGCAAGCCGCCCAGCGCCGTCGCCATGCCCCAGTTGATGCTCGTGTTGGTGTAGAAGGCCACGAAGTAGCTGACCATCTGGTCGTTCGGGCTGCCGAGCAGCGCCGGCGTGATGTAGTAACCAATCGCCAGGATGAACACCAGCAGGCATCCGGCGCCGACCCCGGCGTAGGTCTGCGGGAAGTACACGCGCCAGAAGCTCGCGAATGGGTGACAACCCAGGGAAATTGCCGCACGCATATAGGTGGGCGAGATGCCCTTCATCACGCTGTAGATCGGCAGGATCATGAACGGCAGCAGGATGTGCACCATCGAGATGTAGACCCCGGTGCGGTTGAACACCAACTCCACCGGTTTGTCGACCAGGCCCATGCCCATCAACGCGCTATTGATCAGGCCACCGGACTGCAGCAACACGATCCACGCCGCCACCCGCACCAGGATCGAGGTCCAGAACGGCAGCAGCACGAGGATCATCAGCAGGTTGCTTTTGCGCGCCGGCAGGTTGGCCAACAGGTAGGCCAGGGGATAGGCCAGCAGCAGGCACACGAAGGTGATCACCAGGCCCATCCAGAAGGTGCGGGCGAAGATGTCCAGGTAGATCGCCTGGTCCGGCGTGGCCGGGGCGACTTCGCCGAGGTCGTCGATTCGATGATCGACGGCCGCCAGCAGGTAATACGGTGTGAGGCTGCTGGTATTGCGCCGGATCGCCTGCCAGTACGCCGGGTCGCCCCAGCGTTCATCGAGGCTTTCCAGCGCTTCTTTATAGGAAGCGGGTGCGTCGCTGAACGGCAGCGCCCGCGCGGTTTTGGTCAGCAAGCTGCGATAGCCGGCCAGTTCCATGTTCAAGCGCTTGGACAGGTCGCCCAGGGTCTGGTTTTTACGCGCTTCGCCCAGGTCCTCGCTGAGGGCCTGATACACCGGCTCGCCCGGCAAACCCCGGCCATCCCAGGTCTTCACCGCGACCACGGTGCGCGGCAGACCGCCCACCACTTCCGGGTTGCCGACGCTTTTGTAAAGCAGCGCAACAATCGGCACCAGGAACACCAGCAGCAAAAACAGCACCAGCGGCGCAATCAAGGCCTGCGCCTTCCAGCGATTGAGCCGCTCGGCACGCGCCAGGCGCTGCTTGAGGGTGGGGCTGGGAATGGCGATAACCATGGCAAACTCCGGAACTTGAAAATGAATGCGCTCTGCCCAACACAGCAGATTTCATGTGGGGGCGGGCTTGTGTGGGAGCGCGCTGGCTCGCGAATGCGGTGTGACAGTCAGCCCAAGAGGAGACTGATCCACCGTATTCGCGAGCAAGCCCGCTCCCACACTTACCGGTTCGCACATGGGTCCAGCGGTGTTGCAGGTTATTTGGCAGCCCAGGAATTGAAGCGCTGCTCCAATTGCTCGCCGTTATCCGCCCAGAAGCTCACATCGATCTGCACCTGGTTGGCGATGTTCTCTGGCGTGGTCGGCATATCCTTCAGCACATCCTTGGCCAGCAACGGTACGGCTTGGGTATTGGCCGGGCCGTAGGCGATGTTTTCCGAATAGGTTTTCTGCTGCTGCGGCTGCACCGAGAAGGCGATGAATTTCTTCGCCGCTTCCGCGCGATCCTTGGCCAGGCCCTTTGGAATGGCCCAGGCATCGAAGTCGTAGATGCCGCCGTTCCACACCACTTTCAGGTTGCTCTCTTTCTGCACGGCAGCGATGCGACCGTTGTAGGCCGAGCTCATCACCACGTCACCCGAGGCGAGGTACTGCGGCGGCTGTGCACCGGCTTCCCACCACTGGATCGACGGCTTGAGTTCGTCGAGCTTCTTGAACGCACGGTCCTGGCCATCCTTGCCGGCCAGCACTTTGTAGACGTCCTTCGGTGCAACCCCATCAGCCATCAAGGCGAATTCCAGGGTGTACTTGGCGCCCTTGCGCAGGCCGCGCTTGCCCGGGAATTTCTTGGTGTCCCAGAAATCTGCCCAACTGGTCGGCGCAGAAGCCAGCTTGTCGGCGTTGTAGGCCAATACGGTGGACCACACGAAGAAGCCCACGCCGCACGGCTGGATCGCGCCCTTCACGTAGTCGCCCGCGTTGCCGAACAGTTTCGGGTCCAGTGGCTCGAACATGTCTTCGTCGCACCCACGCGACAGTTCCGGGGACTCGACTTCCACCAGGTCCCAGGACACGCTCTTGGTGTCGACCATGGCCTTGACCTTGGCCATTTCGCCGTTGTACTCGCCAGCGACGATCTTGCCGTTGCCGGCGCTTTCCCACGGTGCGTAGAAGGCCTTGACCTGGGCCGCCTTGTTCGCGCCGCCGAAGGACACGACCGTCAGGTCCGGGCCTGCCATGGCCTGTGTCGCGCCCATCAATCCAATCGCCAGGGCCGAATATTTAAGGGATCTCAACATTGTTGTTCTCTCCACGTGCAGGGTTGGTGAAGCCATGGGGCGATCAATTCGCCTCTAGAAGTGGGTCGAGTGCGCGAACGTGCTCGACTTGCCAGCCAATCGGTACCACGTCGCCAACCGCCAACGCTGGGTCCAGCTCGGCGATCGGTTGTTTCACAAAAAAATCGGTCTTGCCGCAGACTTCCAGGCGCACACGCACGTGGTCACCCAGGTAGATGAACTCCGCCACCCGCCCGGAGAAACGGTTGCTGCAGCTCTCGCTGGAACCATTCAGGCTGACGCGCTCAGGGCGAACCGACAGGGTCACCGGGCCGCCGACCTGGCCGACGTTCACCGCCAGCGCCTCGACCTTCTCGCCGCGCGCCAGCTCCACCACGCAACGGTCGCCGGTATGGCTGTGCAGGCGCCCGTTGAGGCGATTGTTCTCGCCGATGAAGTTGGCGACGAAGGTGTTCTTCGGCTCTTCATAGAGGGTGCGCGGCGCAGCAATCTGCTGGATCTCGCCCTGGTGGAACACCGCTACCCGGTCAGACATGGTCAAGGCTTCGCCCTGGTCGTGGGTCACGTACACCACGGTCACGCCGAGCCGCTGGTGCAGGTGCTTGATCTCCATCTGCATGTGTTCACGCAGTTGTTTGTCGAGGGCGCCGAGGGGTTCGTCCATCAGCACCAGTTGCGGCTCGAACACCAGCGCCCGGGCCAATGCCACGCGCTGTTGCTGGCCGCCGGAGAGTTGCGCCGGGTAGCGCTGGGCGAAGGCATCGAGCTGGACCATATTCAGCACGCGCTTGACCCGCTCGCTGATGTCGGTCTTGCTCAAGCCGCGCACCGACAGCGGGAACGCGAGGTTCTCGGCGACGGTCATGTGCGGGAACAACGCGTAGTTCTGGAACACCATGCCGATATCACGCTTGTGCGGCGGCACGTTGTTGATGGAGCGGCCGGCCAGTTGGATTTCGCCGGCAGTCGGCGTTTCAAAGCCGGCGAGCATCATCAGGCTGGTGGTCTTGCCCGACCCGGACGGCCCGAGCAGGGTGAGGAACTCGCCCTTGCGAATCTCCAGGTTGAGGTCCTTGACGATCAGGTTCTCGCCGTCGTAGCTCTTCTGCACGCCACGAAAGCTGACCAGCACATCATTTGAATCCACCTCGCTCATACCCGCACCTTTGTGTTTTGGACTGCCGTGGCACAAGCGTAGTCCAGCCGCGAGACCCCGGAAATCGGGGGCCAGGAGAGAATCGCATCAGCCGGATGGAAGGTTGGGGGTAGGGATCGCCCTACACGAATGGCGGGGACAGGACAGTGCTGCGACAAGATGCGCGCTGCAAGCGGCAAGAATGGGCATCTACCTGCGAAACACCTGTCGCAAACAGACACGCCCCTTCCCTGTAGAAGCCCGGCTCGGCGGCGATGCGTACGAAGAATCGCTTTCGCCGGCAAGGAATAGACGTCACTCCGCGTCTTACAAAAGCTTGTGCTCCATGGCGTACTTCACCAGTTCCGCCAACGAAGTGATATTGAGCTTCTGCATCAGCCGCGCCTTGTGGGTGCTGATGGTCTTGCTGCTCAGCGCCAGCTGCTGGGCGATGTCATTGACATTGGCGCCCTGGGCCAGGCGCTCGAACACCGAGAACTCCCGCTCCGACAGCAGCGAATGCAGCGGACGGGCGTCGGTCAGGCCGACTTCAAAGACCATGCGATCCGCCAGGTCCGGATCGATGTAGCGCCCACCGGCCGCCACCTTGCGGATCGCCGTGAGCAACAGCGCCGGGTCGCTGTCCTTGGTTGCGTAACCGGCAGCACCGACCTTCAGGGCGCGGGCGGCCATCTGCGCTTCATCGTGCATGGACAGCACCAGGATCGCCGGCGGATTGCTCAACGCGCGTATCCGCGCAATCGCCTCCAAACCGTTGACGCCAGGCATCGAGATATCCAGCAACACCACCTCGCAGGGCACATGGCGCAAGGTCTCGAGCAACTGCTCGCCATTGCTCGCCTCGCCCACGACCTGCAGGTCTTTGGCCAGGCCGATCAATTGCTTGATGCCTTCTCGAACGATGGTGTGGTCTTCGGCTACCAGTACGCGAATCACAAGGCCTTCCTCTTAGGGTTATGCATCCAACGGCACCGTGACACTCAGGGTCGTGCCCTCCTCCAGCTCGCTGTCCAGGCTCAGTTGCCCGCCCATGATCAACACCCGCTCGCGCATGCCCACCAGGCCAAACGACACGGGACGCCCCTTGGCCTGGACGAAACCGACGCCGTCATCACTGATGGTCAGCCGCAGGTGGGGACCTTCCACCACCAGCGTCAGCTCGACAGTATGCGCCTGGGCATGGCGCATCACATTGGTCAGCGCTTCCTGCAGGATCCGGAACAGGCCGATGGCCTTGGCATCACTCAGGGTCGGCAGGTTCTCCGGGACTTGCACCAGGCAGGGGATTTGCGTGCGCGCTTCAAAGCGCCGCGCCTGCCACTCGATGGCCGAGGCGATCCCGGCATCCAGGATCGGCGGGCGCAGCGCCGTCGCCACGTCCCGCACCAGTTGGAACAGCTGGGCGATCAGGCGCTTCATGCTGTTCAGGCGCTCATGCAGGCCTGGGTCCAACTGTGCATAGGCCAATTCGCACATGGAGGTTTCCAGCTTGAGCACGGTGAGCATTTGCCCCAGCTCGTCGTGGACTTCGCGGGCGATGCGCGCTTTTTCTTCTTCGCGCACCGTTTCCAGGTGGGCCGACAACTCGCGCAACTGCGCTTCACTTTGCAACAGGGCTGCCAGGGTACGGCGCAGTTCGGTGACGTCGTTGAGGTAGACCACCAGGTATTCAGCTTCGGCAAACCGCAGAAAACTCAGGGACACGTTCGCCGGCAGGATGCTGCCATCGGCGCGCCGGCAATCGGTGGCGAAGTTCTGTGGCCCCTCTTCGCTGGCCCGCGCGCGCTTCCACAGGTTGAGCCAACGGTCCATATCCAGGGAAGGATCGAGGTCGGCCAGCGGCCGCTCAATCAGGGCGCCGGCGTTATAACCGAGCATGTTTTCGGCCGCGCGGTTGGCGTAGCGCACGTGGCTGTCCCAGTTGACCCACAGGATGCCAACGGTGCTTTGGTCGATGGAGAACTGCGTCAAGCGCAAGGCTTCAGCACCGGCGGCGCGGGCCGCGCTTTCTTCGCGGGCGGCCAGCAGGCCTTGCTCGAGCACGCGTTGCTGGCGGCGCTGCCAGAACACAATGGCCAGGCTGGCGAGCAGGAGCAGCCCCAAAAACAGGCTGAGGTTTTGCCACAGGCCCGGGGATTCCGTCATGCGTGGGTATTTGGGCTGCAGCCAGCGGTTGTGCAGTTGGTCCAGGTCACGGGCCGGGATAGCGCGCAAAGCGCTTTGCATGATGCCGGCCAGTTCCGGCCAATCCCGGCGCGTGGCCACTCGCAGCAGCTGCGGCAGGCCGATATCGCCCACCACCGCCAGCCCGGCGAACTCGGCCTCGCCGGACAAGCGGCTCAACTGCGCTTGATCCACCACGGCATACCGGGCCTGTTGGCTGACGAGCAACTGCAGGGCCTGGCGCTCCATGGGCACACCTTGCAGATTGAGGCCGGGATACGTACCGCGCAGGTAATCGGCCACGGCACTGGGCATGCGCACCGCGACACGCGATTGCTCGTCGAGCTTTTCCAGTTCGACCGCTCCGCTACCGTCACGGACACCCACGATGTGTTGCGGCACGCGCATATAGGGATCGGTGAACAGCCACAGGCGCAAACCGGCCGGGGTCTGTTGCAGGCCGGGGGCGATGTCCACTTCGCCATCGCCGAGGGCCGCCTCCAACTGCTCCTGGCTGGGGAAGTTGCGCCAGGTCAGTTCGATATTCAGCGCCTTGGCCAGCCATTGCATCAGCTCGACATTGGCCCCGGACAACCGCTGCAGGCGGCGGTCGTATTGTGCGTACGGCGCCTGCAACACCAGGCCCACCCGCAACTCCGGGTGCCGGGCCAGCCATTCGCGTTGGGCCGCATTCAGCTGCGCTTGTGGGGCCGCGGGCGCAGGGGCGGCGTTCGCCATCAAGGCAAAGCATAAACAGCCGATAACCAGCAGACAGCGAAAACCCATGATCCACGTCTCACATCACTGACAAATACTGACCAACCCATTAGGCTGCTGGAATCACTTCTGGCCGGGAATTAACGATGCCCTTTCTCCACCGTTCGGCACTGCCAGCATTGTGCCTGTCGCTTCTCTTTACCAGTGCCTTTTCCGTACAGGCGGCGGATGCACCCGCGCCTGCGGCGGAAAAACCGGTCGAACGCCTGCCCTTGCCCGAGCGCAGCCAGGAAGAAGCCAGTGCCCTTGAGCGAAAGATCCCGCAACAGGAACAGCAACAGTTGCAGGCCGGCAGCGACTCATTCCTCGCCCTGTGGAAACCGGCCAACAGCGCCGAACCCGAAGGCGTGGTGATTATCGTACCGGGCGCCGGCGAAAATGCTGACTGGCCGCAAGCAATCGGCCCGTTGCGACGCAAGTTTCCGGACGCCGGGTGGGGCAGTCTCAGCCTGTCGTTGCCGGACACCAGCATGGACACGCTGCCGCCGCGCGTCATGGAAGCGTCCAAGGCCACTGTCGACACCAGCAGCAAAGACGCGAGCACCGCCGACAAACCCATCGAACAGGCCGCCAGTGCCGAAGCCGAAGGCACTGACCCGGCCGTGGTACCCGGCGCCGACGAGCAAGACAAGACCGACGCCTCACGCATCTTCGCGCGCATCGATGCCGCGGTGGCCTTCGCCCAGACCCAGGGCGCACGCAGTGTGGCGCTGGTCGGTCATGGCACCGGGGCCTGGTGGGCCGCGCGTTACTTGAGCGAGAAGCAGCCGTCCCAGGTACAGAAATTTGTCATGGTCGCGGCGCAGACGCCCACCGGCCGCCAACCGGACGTCGAGCAGTTGGCTCCCGGCCTGAAACTGCCGACCGCCGATGTCTTCTATCAAGACACCGCCCTGGCACGCAAAAACGCCCTGGCCCGTGCGCAGGCGGCCAAGCGCTTGAAGAATGAAGGGTATAAGCAAGTGACATTGAAGACCCTGCCCGGCAACAGCGCGGCCGAGCAGGAGCAGTTGTATCGGCGGATTCGCGGCTGGCTGAGCCCGCAGGCAAGCAGCGACTAACCCCGGGTTTCCGCAGACCTCCTGTGGGAGCAGGCTTGCTCGCTCTCACAATAGGGTTGTCACACTCACATCGCGTGACTTAACGGAAATCCCGGCGCTCGCGAATCAACGCATAGGCGCTGTGCAATTCGCGGGTGCGCTCGGTCGCCTCACGCACTTGCGCGGGAGTTGCGCCACTGCCGGCAATCTTGTCCGGGTGGTGGCGGCTGAGCAAGCGGCGGTAGGCGCGCTTGATCACCGACGGCTCGCTGGTGGAGGTCACGCCAAGCAAACGCAGCGCGTCCTGATAACTGCCACCGCGATTGACCAATGGCTTGCGCTCCGGCGTGTAGTCCGCGGCCAGTGCCTGCAGTTGCTGCGGCGTCCAGCCCAGCCACTTGCCCCACAGGTCGATCAGGTCACGCTCGGCGTCATCCGCCCGGCCGTCCGCCCAGACCATCCGCCAGCACGCACGCAACACACCTTCGGCTGCATGCGGCTGAGCCTTGAGCATACGCAGGTAGGTGCGCACACGGTCAGACCCGGATTTGCCGCGATTGAACGCCGCGATCGCCCGGCGCTGGGCCGAGTCGGTCATGTCCAGCGAACGCATCTCCTGGCGCGCCTGCTGGATATGCCCGTCCACCACGCGACCATTGCTCTTGGCCAGGCGCCCCAGCAGCACGAACAATAATTCATCATTGCGCAACGCCGGGCGCCCGCCCAGGCGCTCGCGCAACTGTGCCCAGCTTTGCAGTTGCAGGCGGCGGTCCAGCGCCTGCCCCAACAGCGCACCCAACAAGGCCCCCGGAATGCTGGCAATGGCAAAGCCAGCCCCGGCGCCGATCAGCGTCCCTGGCCACAACATGCTACTGCCCCGCTGTCAGCAGGGTTTCGACTTGCGCCAGGCGCTCCAGCGTGCCGACATCAATCCAGCGTCCCGCCATGTGTTCCCCCGTCACCAAACCTTTGGCCATCGCCGCGCGCAGCAGCGGCGCCAGCTTGAAGGCACCGGCACTGCAACCCGCGAACAATTTCGGGTCGAGCACTGAAATGCCACTGAAGGTCAGGTTATCGGCACCGGGCGCCGCATCATGAAGCACGCCTTGATCAAGGTAGAAATCACCGCCGGAGGGGTGATGCGCCGGGTTGTCGACCATCACCAGATGCGCCAGGCCCTGCAGCGGTTGGCGCAGCCGGGTGAAGTCGTAGTCGGTCCAGATATCACCATTGACCACCAGGAAGGGTTCATCCCCCAGCAGCGGCAAGGCCTGGAAAATCCCGCCGCCGGTTTCCAGCGGCTCGCCTTCCGGGGAGTAGCGGATGCGCAAGCCAAATTGTGCGCCGTCGCCCAGGTAGCTTTCGATCTGCTGGCCCAGCCAGGCGTGGTTGATCACGATATCGGTGAAGCCGGCCTTGGCCAGCGCCTCCAGGTGATATTCGATCAGGCGCTTGCCACCGGCCTGCACCAGCGGCTTGGGCGTGTGCAAGGTGAGCGGGCGCATGCGCTCGCCTTTGCCCGCCGCCAGGATCATCGCCTTCATACGCTGGCCTCGGCGGGCTGGCGCAGGCTGGTCAGCAACTCAGCCAGTTCGCTCAACTCGGCACGTTCGGCCAGCACTGCTTCTATATAAGCAAAGAAGCGCGGCACGTCGGCCAGGTAGCGCGGCTTGCCATCGCGATGGCAAATGCGCGCAAAGATGCCGATAACCTTGAGGTGACGCTGGACGCCCATCAGGTCGCTGGCGCGCAGGAACTCGTCGAAATCCGCCTGCACCGCAATGCCGGCCTGCCCCGCGCGCTGCCAATAGCCGCGTTGCCATTCCCGTACGCGGGCCTGGGGCCAACTGAGGAATGCATCCTTGAACAGGCAGGTGATGTCGTAGGTGACAGGGCCGTAGACCGCGTCCTGGAAATCCAGCACGCCGGGGTTCGGCTCGCTGATCATCAGGTTGCGTGGCATATAGTCGCGGTGCACCAGCACTTTGGGCTGCGCCAGGGCGCTGTCGATCAGCCGATCACTGACGCGCTGCCAGAGCGCTTGCTGCTGTGTATCGAACTCGATACCCAGGTGCCTGCGCACGTACCACTCCGGAAACAATTCCAGCTCGCGGCGCAGCAAGGCGACGTCGTAGCTGGGCAACGGCGCATCCATCGGCAACTGCTGAAAGGCCAGCAATGCATCGATGGCATCGGCGAACAATCGGTCGGCGTTTTGCTCGTCGATGACGTCCAGGTAGGTTTTTCTGCCCAGGTCATTGAGTAAAAGAAAGCCTCGCGACAAATCTTCTGCATAAATTTTTGGAACATTTATGCCGGACTTCGCAAGCAAATGAGCGATATCGACGAAAGGTTTGCAGTTTTCCTGGGGGGGTGGAGCGTCCATCACGACGAACGTGCGACCACCCCCTTCCCACCGGAAATACCGCCTGAAACTCGCGTCGCTGCTGGCCGCGGTCAATGTGGCCGGGGGTACGGCACCCCAGCCTTGAGCGTTGAAAAGGATCGGCAACTGCTCATCCAGCCAGACTTCCAGCTGTTGTAAACGTAGATCTTGCTCGGGCATTACAAGGGTCTCCGACGGCGCTAGCCGTCAAGCGGGTCATGCTTTATTATCACGCATCTTTTTCAGACCATCGAGAGGCGTGCGGCCCACACCGCGGGCAGATGGCACGCAGGAAGCCCGGACTAATAAGATGGCATTGAAATCCCCCGCGTTTCGTAGAAAATTTCCGTTGCTGGTAACCGGCAGTCTGCTGGCCATGCAACCCTTCGCCACCTCATTCGTGGTCGCCGCGGAACAGTATGACTGCTCAGTCTCTGCTTCGGGTGCCTGGGATTGCGCGCCGAAAACCGCCGCTGCCCCTCTACCACCGCGCCCGGTGCATGACGGCGCTGCCGTCAGCTCGGCCAACAGTACGGCTCAGGCCGATACCGGTGGCAAAGCCGATGCCGAGCCTAAGACCGCACTGGTTACCGAAGCCAAGGGCCGTGGCCTGCGTTCGCGCAGCGCCGACTACAGCCACCTGGACTGGGTACCGCGCGACAAGCTGACCGCAGCCCAGTTGGCCGAAACCGGTCCTTACTGCGGCGGTGCGTACATCGAGCCGATTCGTCCTGGCATGAACGACAAGACGAACAAGAGCGATGCGCCCACCTTCATCGGTGCCAAGGCCTCTCGCTACGAGCAGGAACAACAGGTCGCGACCCTGGCCGGTGACGTCGTCATGCGCCAGGGCAGCATGCAGCTGGAGTCCGAGGAAGCCAGCCTGTACCAGGCTGAAAACCGCGGCGAGCTGAACGGCAATGTGCGCATGCGCGACAACGGTGCCCTGATCGTCGGCGACCACGCCGAGGTCCAGCTGGACACCGGCGCGGCGCAGATCGACAACGCCGAGTACGTGCTGCACAAGTCGCGCATCCGCGGCAACGCGCTGTACGCCAAGCGTGCCGAAAACGCGATCATCCGTCTCAAGGACGGTACGTACACCACGTGCGAGCCAGACAGCAACGCCTGGCAACTCAAGGGCAACAACATCACGTTGAACCCGGCCACCGGCTTCGGTACGGCTACCAACGCGACGTTGCGGGTCAAGAACATCCCGATCCTGTACACCCCGTACATCTATTTCCCGATCGACGACCGTCGTCAATCCGGCTTCCTGCCACCAAGCTTCAGCAGCGGCAGCGAAACCGGCTTTACTTTGGTAACGCCGTACTACTTCAACCTGGCGCCCAACTATGACGCCACGTTGTACCCGCAATACATGACCAAGCGTGGCCTGATGATGGAAGGCGAGTTCCGCTACCTCACCAAGTCCAGCGAAGGTCAGGTCGGCGGCGCGTACCTGAACGACGACAACGACGAACGCAAGCGCCAGACCGATTACGAAAAAACCCGCTACATGCTCAACTGGCAACACAAGGGCGGGCTGGATTCGCGTGTACTGACCCAGGTCGACTACACCACGATCAGCGATCCTTACTACTTCCAGGACCTCAAGTCCTACCAGGAAGGTGTCGAGAGCCAGGACTACGTCAACCAGCAGGGTTCCGTCACTTATCGCGGCGACACCTTCCAGGCACGTCTGAACCTGCAGGCCTACCAGTTGGCCACGATTTCCCAGGTCACCCCGTATGACCGCCTGCCGCAGATCACCTTCAACGGTACCCTGCCGTACCATCCAGGTGGCTTGAACTTCAGCTACGAGACCGAAGCCGTACGCTTCGACCGCGACCTGGAAAACGGTAGCTTCACCAACGAAAACGGCGAGATTGAACCGCGCCTGGACACCTATGTTCGTGGCCTGACCCGTGCAAACGGTACTCGCCTGAACGTAGCGCCAGCCGTCGAATACCCGATGAACTGGACCTACGGCTTCGTGACGCCGAAGCTCAAGTACGTCTACACCAAGTACGACCTGGACCTGGACAACATCGGCAAGAACCAGATCGTTGCTGATCAGGCTGCAGCCACCGCTGCCAACCCGTACGCGGGCGGCACCTTCAAGAGCTCCCAGGACCGTGCGCTTCCGGTGGCCAGCATCGACAGCGGCCTGTACTTCGATCGCAACACCAACTGGTTCGGTAAAGATTATCGCCAGACCCTTGAGCCGCGTGCGTTCTACCTGTACGTACCGAACAAGGACCAGAGCGATATCCCGGTGTTTGACACCAGCGAGTACTCGTTCAGCTATGCGTCGCTGTTCCGCGACAACCGCTTCAGCGGCTCCGACCGTATCGGCGACGAGAACAAGCTGTCCCTGGGCTTGACCAGCCGCTGGATCGAAGACAACGGCTTCGAGCGTCAGCGCGTATCCGTGGGCCAGGCGCTGTACTTCAAAGATCGTGAAGTGCAACTGCCGGGCATCCTGGCTTCCGACCGTGCCGACGCACAGTCCGATGTCTCGCCAATCGCCCTGGACTACGAGTTCCGCTTCAACCGCGACTGGCGCGCCACTGCCGACTACAACTGGGACACCGAGAATCACAGTCCTCGTTCCGGCAGCGCGATGCTTCACTACCAGCCGGAAGACAACCCGAACAAGATCATCAACGTCGGCTATCGATATCGTAACGACCAGGTCGTCTACAACCAGCTGACCGGCAAATGGCAGTTCGGTGGTGACTATGGCCAGCCAGGCGATCCGAACTTCGTGAAGGATTACTACAAAATCCAGCAACACGACTTCTCGATGATGTGGCCGATCATTCCACAGTGGAACCTGATCACCCGCTGGCAGTATGACTACGCTCGCAACCGTACCCTGGAAGCCTTCGGTGGTTTCGAGTACGACAACTGCTGCTGGAAACTGCGCTTGATCAACCGTTACTGGGTTTCCAACGACGAATACAGCCAGATCGCCCCGCTTAACGAAAAGGGTGACCACGGGCTCTTCCTGCAAATCGTCCTCAAAGGACTCGGCGGCCTGACCGGCGCCAAGGTAGAGAGCTTCCTCGACAAAGGCATTGAAGGTTATCGTGAACGTGAAGACCAAGCTTTCTGATTGTCTGCGCCCGCTAGTGCTGGGCGCGCTGTTCCTGGGTACCGCATCGGCTCACGCTGCGGTTCAAGAACTGGATAAAGTAGTGGCCATCGTCGATAACGACGTGATCATGCAGAGCCAACTGGACCAGCGCGTCAAGGAAGTCCAGCAAACCATCGCCAAGCGTGGCGGTGGCGTGCCGCCTACCAGCGTCCTGGACCAGCAGGTGCTTGAGCGCCTGATCGTCGAGAACCTGCAACTGCAGATCGGCGACCGTTCCGGCATCCGTATTTCGGATGAAGAACTGAACCAGGCCGTGGGCACCATTGCCCAGCGCAACAACATGAGCATTGACCAGTTCCGCGCGGCCCTGGCCCACGATGGTTTGTCCTATGAGGACGCCCGTGACCAGATCCGTCGTGAAATGATCATCAGCCGTGTGCGCCAGCGTCGTGTGGCCGAACGCGTTCAGGTGTCCGAGCAGGAAGTGAAGAACTTCCTGGCGTCGGACCTGGGCAAGATGCAGCTGTCCGAAGAGCTGCACCTGGCCAACATCCTGATCGCCACGCCTGACAGCGCCACATCCGAGCAGCTGAATGCCGCTGCGGCCAAGACCCAGGCTATCTATGATCGCCTGAAGGCCGGTGCCGACTTCGCCCAAATGGCGATCGCCCAGTCGGGCAGCGACAACGCCCTCGAAGGCGGTGACATGGGCTGGCGTAAAGCTGCTCAATTGCCACCTCCGTTCGACCGCGAGCTGAGCGCGATGGAAGTCGGTGGCATCACCCAGCCTGCACGCACGCCGGGTGGCTTCATCATCCTCAAGCTCCTGGAAAAACGTGGCGGCGAGACCTCGCTGAAAGACGAAGTGCATGTTCGTCATATCCTGGTCAAACCAAGCGAAATCCGCAGCGAAGCGCAAACCAAGGAACTGGCCCAGAAAATCTATGACCGCATTGAAAGCGGTGAAGACTTCGCCACCCTGGCCAAGAGCTTCTCGGAAGACCCGGGTTCTGCCCTCAACGGCGGCGACTTGAACTGGATCGACCCGAAAGCCCTGGTGCCGGAGTTCCAGCAGGTGATGGCCGAGACGCCACAAGGCGTGCTGTCCAAGCCGTTCAAGACCCAATATGGCTGGCACGTACTGGAAGTCCTTGGCCGTCGCGCCACCGACAACACCAGTCAGGCCCGCGAGCAACAAGCACTGAACGTACTGCGTAACCGCAAATACGACGAAGAGCTGCAAACCTGGCTGCGTCAGATCCGTGACGAAGCTTATGTAGAGAACAAGCTGCCAGGCGCCGAGCAAACAGGCACCGACCAGGCAGCCCAGTGAAACCCCAGCGTTTCGCGGTGACACCCGGCGAGCCGGCCGGCATTGGTCCAGACCTGTGCCTGCTGCTCGCCTCGCAACCCCAGCCACACCCCCTGATTGCCATTACCAGCCGTGACCTGCTCCTTGAGCGGGCCGCGCAGCTGGGTGTGGCGGTCAATCTGCTGGACGTGGCGCCGGGCAACTGGCCTGACCTGCCTGCTCCTGCCGGCAGCCTGTACGTGTGGGACACCCCGCTTGCAGCCAAGGTCGTGGCCGGGCAGCTGAACAAGGCCAATGCGGCCTTTGTCCTGCAAACCCTGACACGTGCTGGCCAGGGCTGCATCGACGGCGACTTCGCCGGCATGATCACCGCGCCGGTGCACAAGGGCGTGATCAACGAATCCGGTATCGCCTTTTCCGGCCACACCGAATTCCTTGCCGAGCTGACGCACACCGAACAAGTCGTGATGATGTTGGCCACGCGCGGCCTGCGGGTCGCCCTGGTGACCACGCACCTGCCACTGCGCGAGATTGCCGACGCCATCACCGTTGAACGTGTCGAACGCGTAACGCGCATCCTGCACGCCGACCTGCAACATAAATTCGGCATTGCCCAACCGCGCATCCTGGTTTGTGGGCTCAATCCCCACGCCGGTGAAGGCGGCCATTTGGGCCATGAAGAAATCGACATCATCGAACCAACCCTGGAGCGTCTGCGCCAAGAAGGCATGGACCTGCGCGGCCCGTTGCCTGCAGACACTCTGTTTACCCCCAAATATCTGGAGCACTGCGATGCAGTGCTGGCGATGTACCATGACCAGGGGCTGCCCGTGCTGAAATACAAAGGCTTCGGCGCCGCAGTCAACGTGACACTGGGCCTGCCGATCATCCGCACCTCCGTCGACCATGGCACCGCCCTGGACCTGGCAGGCAGCGGCAAGATCGATACCGGCAGCCTGCACGTGGCCCTGGAAACCGCCTATCAGATGGCCGAGACCCGTATATGACCGAGCATTACCAACACCGGGCGCGCAAGCGCTTCGGGCAAAACTTCCTGCACGACGCTGGCGTGATCGACCGTATCCTGCGCTCCATCCATGCCAAGCCCGAAGACCGCCTGCTGGAAATCGGCCCGGGCCAGGGCGCACTGACCCAAGGCCTGTTGGCCAGCGGCGGCCAACTGGACGTGGTGGAACTGGACAAGGACCTGATCCCGATCCTCAACCAGCAGTTCGCTGGCAAGCCCAACTTCAATCTGCACCAGGGCGACGCACTGAAGTTCGACTTCAACACCCTCAATGCCGCGCCCAACAGCCTGCGCGTAGTCGGCAACCTGCCGTACAACATCTCCACACCGCTGATTTTCCACCTGCTGAACAACGCCGGGATCATCCGCGACATGCACTTCATGCTGCAGAAAGAAGTGGTCGAACGCCTGGCTGCAGGGCCTGGTGGTGGTGATTGGGGCCGCCTGTCGATCATGGTCCAGTACCACTGCCGCGTGGAACATCTGTTCAACGTCGGCCCAGGTGCGTTCAATCCACCGCCCAAGGTTGACTCAGCCATCGTGCGCCTGGTGCCGCACGCCGTGCTGCCGCACCCGGCCAAGGATCACAAGCTGCTCGAGCGCGTGGTGCGCGAAGCGTTCAACCAGCGCCGCAAGACCCTGCGCAACACGCTCAAGGCGCTGCTGAGCAACGCCGAAATCGAAGCCGCCGGCGTCGACGGCAGCCTGCGCCCCGAGCAACTGGATCTGGCGGCGTTCGTGCGCCTGGCGGACCAGCTTGCCATTCAGCCCGCCCCCGCCGTCGAATAACCCCGTAGCAGCCGGCTTGCCGGCGATGGCGCCCTCAACCTCGCTATCGCCAACAAGCCGGCTCTAACAGGGGCGTGCCCACCCGGCCAGACGGCATGTCTGGCCTAGTGCCCACCTATTGGCCTAGACTGATCCGCATCTGCTGTCCTCCGCTTTTGCTTTTAAGGCCTCTTGCATGTCCGATCCTCGCTACCAGATCGACGTCAGCGTCGTCACCCGCTTCCTGGCGGACCAATCGCAACCTGAACAGAACCGCTTCGCCTTTGCCTACACCATCACGGTGAAAAACAACGGGCTGGTGCCGGCCAAGCTGCTGTCACGCCACTGGGTGATCACCGACGGTGACGGCCAGGTCGAGGAAGTGCGCGGCGCCGGGGTGGTCGGCCAGCAACCGTTGATCGACATTGGCGCCAGCCACACCTACAGCAGCGGCACGGTGATGACCTCCAAGGTCGGCACCATGCAAGGCTCCTATCAGATGAAAGCCACCGACGGCCAACTGTTCGACGCCGTCATTGCACCCTTTCGCCTTGCCGTGCCGGGAGCCCTGCACTGATGGCGACGTACGCGGTCGGTGACCTGCAAGGCTGCCTGGAGCCCCTCAAGTGCCTGCTCGAGCGCGTCGCCTTCGACCCGGCGCACGATCGCCTGTGGCTGGTGGGTGACCTGGTCAATCGTGGCCCGCAATCGCTGGAGACGCTGCGCTACCTCTATAGCCTGCGCGACTCGCTGGTGTGCGTACTCGGCAACCACGATCTGCACTTGCTGGCGGCCGGCAATAACATCGAACGCCTGAAAAAGGGCGACACCCTGCGCGAAATCCTCGAAGCCCCGGATCGGGCCGAATTGCTCGACTGGCTGCGTCGGCAAAAACTCATGCATTACGACGAAGGCCGCAACATGGCCATGGTGCATGCTGGCATCCCGCCGCAGTGGACGTTGAAGAAAGCCCTCAAGTGCGCCGCCGAAGTCGAGACCGCGCTGGCTGATGACACCCTCTACACCACCTACCTCGACGGCATGTATGGCAATGAGCCAGTGAAGTGGGACAACGACCTTACCGGCGTGACCCGCCTGCGGGTCATCACCAACTACTTCACCCGCATGCGCTTCTGCACTGCCGAGGGCAAGCTGGACCTCAAGAGCAAGGAAGGCGCCGACACCGCGCTGCCCGGCTACAAGCCCTGGTTCGCCCATAAAGAGCGCAAGACCCGCGACACGCAGATTGTCTTCGGTCATTGGGCGGCCCTTGAGGGTAAATGCGACGAGCCCGGCGTGTTCGCCCTCGACACCGGCTGTGTGTGGGGCGGCACCATGACCCTGATGAACATCGACACTGGCGAGCGCCACGGCTGCCAGTGTCAATCCACCCTTCCCGTTACACTGCCGGCTGCCGCCAAGCGCTAGACGCCGCCGCCATGCCCAAGGAGCCCGCCATGAGCGAATTCAAACGTATCCCTCCCGAACAAGCCCAGGCCCTGCGCGAGCAAGGTGCCGTGGTGGTCGACATCCGCGACCAGCCGACGTATGTGGCAGGTCACATCACCGGTGCCCAGCACCTGGACAACGTCAACATCGCCGATTTCATCCGCGCCGCCGACCTAGACGCGCCGCTGATCGTGGCCTGCTACCACGGCAACTCCAGCCAGAGCGCGGCCGCCTATCTGGTCAGCCAGGGCTTCTCCGACGTCTACAGCCTGGACGGTGGCTTTGAGCTGTGGCGTACGACGTATCCTGCAGAAATTGCTTCAGGGGATTCGCAATAATTTTTTTCACACCCCGCTACCCCGCGTGACGCTTGGGCTCGCGCCGCTTCTGACGAACGGCGCAGCCAAACTAATTGCGCATCGCGCCTTGACCTCTCCGATTCCGAACTATCCTTAAGCGCAGGCCATCCGAATCAGGGGAGAGCCGGTACACCGGCGTGCGGGTCATCGGTAGCGTTTCAGGGTGTTCTGGGGGGAAAACGGCCATTGGCGTTCGTCAATGACTGCCAGCATCGACTGATTGATCCGGCGTCGGCTCCACGTATCGAGCGAGGTGACGACGTCATGAGTATTTTCAGCCACTTCCAACAACGCTTCGCATCCACACAGCAGGAAGAACTCACGCTTCAAGAGTATCTCGAGCTGTGCAAACAGGATCGCAGCACCTACGCGTCTGCCGCCGAGCGCCTGCTATTGGCGATTGGCGAGCCGGAGCTGGTGGAAACCGCCAACAATTCGCGCCTGTCGCGAATATTCTCCAACAAGGTGATCCGCCGCTATCCGGCCTTTGAAGACTTCCACGGCATGGAAGAATGCATAGACCAGATCGTCTCCTACTTCCGCCACGCCGCCCAAGGCCTGGAGGAGAAGAAACAGATCCTCTACCTGCTCGGCCCCGTCGGCGGCGGTAAATCGTCCCTGGCCGAAAAACTCAAACAACTGATCGAGAAGGTGCCCTTCTACGCCATCAAGGGCTCACCGGTCTTCGAGTCGCCCCTGGGCCTGTTCAACGCCACGGAAGATGGCGCGATCCTCGAAGAAGACTTCGGCATCCCACGCCGCTACCTCAACACCATCATGTCGCCCTGGGCCACCAAGCGCCTGGCAGAGTTCGGCGGCGACATCAGCCAGTTCCGCGTCGTGAAACTCTACCCATCGATCCTCAACCAGATCGGCGTGGCCAAGACCGAACCTGGCGACGAGAACAACCAGGACATCTCGGCGCTGGTCGGCAAGGTCGATATCCGCAAACTGGAAGAATTCCCACAGAACGACGCCGACGCCTATAGCTACTCGGGCGCACTGTGCCGGGCCAACCAGGGCCTGATGGAGTTCGTGGAGATGTTCAAGGCGCCGATCAAGGTGCTGCACCCATTGCTCACCGCCACCCAGGAAGGCAACTACAACAGTACCGAAGGCCTCGGCGCGATTCCGTTCACCGGGATCCTGCTGGCCCACTCCAACGAATCGGAATGGCACACCTTCCGCAACAACAAGAACAACGAGGCCTTCATCGACCGGATCTACATCGTCAAGGTGCCGTACTGCCTGCGCGTCAGCGATGAGATCAAGATCTACGACAAGCTGCTGTTCAACAGCTCCCTGGCCAAGGCGCATTGCGCACCCGACACCCTGAAGATGCTCGCCCAGTTCACCGTGCTGTCGCGCCTCAAGGAGCCGGAGAACTCGAATATCTATTCGAAGATGCGCGTATACGACGGCGAAAACCTCAAGGACACCGATCCCAAGGCCAAGTCGATCCAGGAATATCGCGACACGGCAGGTGTGGATGAGGGCATGAACGGCCTGTCGACACGTTTCGCGTTCAAGATCCTGTCCAAGGTCTTCAACTTCGACCCCCATGAGATTGCCGCCAACCCGGTGCACTTGCTGTATGTGCTGGAGCAGCAGATCGAACAGGAACAATTCCAGGCCGAAACCCGCGAGCGCTACCTGCGCTTCCTCAAGGAATACCTGGCACCGCGCTACATCGAGTTCATTGGCAAGGAAATCCAGACGGCTTACCTGGAGTCCTACAGCGAATACGGCCAGAACATTTTCGACCGCTACGTGCTGTACGCCGACTTCTGGATCCAGGACCAGGAATACCGCGACCCGGAAACTGGCGAAATCCTCAACCGCGTGGCCCTCAACGAGGAACTGGAAAAAATCGAAAAACCCGCCGGCATCAGCAATCCGAAGGATTTCCGCAACGAGATCGTCAACTTCGTGTTGCGCGCCCGCGCCAACAACAACGGCAAGAACCCCACCTGGCTCAGCTACGAGAAGCTGCGGGTGGTCATCGAGAAGAAAATGTTCTCCAACACCGAGGATCTGCTGCCGGTCATCAGCTTCAATGCCAAGGCCAGCAAGGAGGATCAGCAAAAACACAACGACTTCGTCACACGAATGGTCGAGCGTGGCTACACCGACAAACAGGTACGGCTGCTCTCCGAGTGGTACCTGCGAGTTCGTAAATCGCAGTAAGGCAGCGGCAGGCGTGCGCTGCCAGGTCTTTGGCCTGGCAGCTGACCGCTTGTCTCTAAGCTTCCAGCTCGCGGCTTGAAGCTTGTAACGTGAAGCTGCCCGGAGGGCTCCCCATGAGCTATGTGATCGACCGACGCCTCAATGGCAAGAACAAGAGCACGGTAAACCGCCAGCGTTTCCTGCGGCGTTACCGTGACCACATCAAAAAGGCCGTTGAAGAGGCCGTCAGCCGCCGCTCCATCACCGACATGGAGCATGGCGAACAGATCAGCATTCCCGGAAGGGACATCGACGAACCGGTGCTTCACCATGGCCGGGGCGGCAAACAGACCGTCGTGCATCCCGGCAACAAGGAATTCACCACCGGCGAACATATCCAGCGCCCCCAAGGCGGTGGCGGCGGCAAGGGCCCGGGCAAGGCCGGCAATTCCGGCGAAGGCATGGATGAGTTCGTGTTCCAGATCACCCAGGAAGAGTTCCTCGAGTTCATGTTCGAGGACCTGGAGCTGCCCAACCTGGTCAAGCGCAACCTGACCGGCACCGATACCTACAAGACCGTACGCGCCGGGATCAGCAACGAGGGCAACCCGTCCCGGATCAACATCATTCGTACCCTGCGCTCGGCCCACGCCCGGCGTATCGCCCTGTCCGGCAGCAGCCGCGCCAAACTGAAGGAAGCCAAGGAAGAACTGGCACGCCTGAAACGCGAAGAACCGGACAACTTCGGCGATATTCAGGAAATGGAAGCGGAAATCGAAAAACTCAGCGCGCGCATCCATCGCGTGCCGTTTCTCGACACCTTCGACCTCAAGTACAACCTGCTGGTCAAGCAGCCCAACCCCAGCTCCAAGGCCGTGATGTTCTGCCTGATGGACGTGTCCGGCTCCATGACCCAGGCAACCAAGGACATCGCCAAGCGGTTCTTCATCCTGCTGTACCTGTTCCTGAAGCGGAACTACGACAAGATCGACGTGGTGTTTATCCGTCATCACACCAGCGCCCGGGAAGTCGACGAGGAGGAGTTCTTCTACTCACGGGAAACCGGCGGCACCATCGTCTCCAGCGCCCTGAAGCTGATGCAGGAGATCATGGCCGAACGCTACCCGGCCAACGAGTGGAACATCTACGCCGCCCAGGCTTCCGACGGCGACAACTGGAACGACGATTCACCGATCTGCCGCGACATCCTGATCAACCAGATCATGCCGTTCGTGCAGTACTACACGTACGTCGAGATCACCCCCCGTGAGCACCAGGCCCTGTGGTTCGAATACGAGCGCATCGGCGAAGCCTTTGCCGATACATTCGCGCAACAGCAACTGGTCTCGGCCGGCGATATCTACCCGGTCTTCCGTGAACTCTTCCAGCGCAGGTTAGTGACATGACCGCCAAAAAAGAGCATAAGCGCCAACCCATTTCCACGGGGTCTGAATGGACCTTCGAACTGATCCAGGCCTATGACCGGGAAATCAGCCGCATCGCGGCGGGTTATGCCCTGGACACCTACCCCAACCAGATCGAAGTGATCACCGCCGAACAGATGATGGATGCCTACGCCTCTGTCGGCATGCCTCTGGGTTACCACCACTGGTCCTACGGCAAACACTTCCTCAGCACCGAGAAGTCCTACACCCGCGGGCAGATGGGCCTTGCCTACGAGATCGTGATCAACTCCGACCCGTGCATCGCCTACCTGATGGAAGAAAACACCATCTGCATGCAGGCGTTGGTGGTGGCCCACGCCTGCTATGGCCACAACAGCTTCTTCAAGGGCAACTACCTGTTCCGCACCTGGACCGACGCCAGCTCGATCATCGATTACCTGGTATTCGCCAAGCAGTACATCATGCAGTGTGAGGAACGCCACGGCATCGACGCGGTGGAAGACCTGCTCGACTCCTGCCACGCCCTGATGAACTACGGCGTTGACCGCTACAAACGCCCTTATCCGATTTCCGCCGAGGAAGAACGCCTGCGCCAGAAGGAGCGCGAGGAGCATCTGCAGAAGCAGATCAATGACCTGTGGCGCACCATTCCTAAAAAGGCTGGCAAAAACAACGACAAAGACAATGCACGCTTCCCCGCCGAACCTCAGGAAAACATCCTGTACTTCCTGGAAAAACACGCGCCGCTGCTGGAGCCATGGCAACGGGAAATCGTGCGCATCGTGCGCAAGATCGCCCAGTATTTTTATCCACAGCGCCAGACCCAGGTGATGAACGAAGGCTGGGCGACGTTCTGGCACTACACCTTGATGAACGACCTGTACGACGAAGGCCTGGTCACTGACGGCTTCATGATGGAGTTCCTCACGTCCCACACCAGTGTGGTGTTCCAGCCGGGCTTTGACAGCCCGTACTACAGCGGCATCAACCCGTATGCCCTGGGGTTTGCCATGTACCGCGACATCCGGCGCATGTGCGAACACCCCACCGAGGAGGATCGCCGCTGGTTCCCGGAGATCGCCGGCAGCGACTGGCTCTCGACCATCAAGTTCGCCATGAGCAGCTTCAAGGACGAGAGTTTCATCCTGCAGTACCTGTCGCCTCAGGTTATTCGCGATCTCAAGCTGTTCAGTATTCTGGATGACGACCTCAAGGATGACCTGGTGGTACCAGCCATCCATGACGAACCCGGATATCGCGTGATCCGCGAAACCCTGGCGGCGCAGTACAACCTGGGCAACCGTGAACCCAACGTGCAGATCTACAGCATCGACGTACGTGGCGACCGCTCGCTGACCCTGCGCCATCAGCAGCACGACCGCAAACCGCTGGGTGAATCCACCGAGGAAGTGCTCAAGCACCTGCACCGGCTGTGGGGGTTCGACATCCATCTGGAGACCCTGCAGGGCGATCAGGTGATGAAGACCCACCACGTGCCACCGCGCAGCGATCACAACGACAACGACTACGGCCGCCTGGACCTGGCCGTCGTTCATCTCTGAAACAGCAAAGCCTCCATTGGTCAGGCACAGGCGGTATCCTGTGCCGCTAATGGAGGCTTTTTCATGAAAATCTACAAAGTCGGCGGCGCCGTACGGGACCGCCTGCTGGGCATCGAGGTCACCGATATCGACCGTGTCGTCGTCGGTGCAACGACCGAAGAGATGCTCGCCAAGGGCTACAAGCCGGTGGGTGCTGACTTCCCGGTATTCCTGGACCCGAAAAACGGCGATGAATACGCCCTGGCCCGCACTGAACGCAAGAGCGGCAGGGGTTATGGTGGTTTTGTATTCCACGCCAGCCCCGAGGTCACGCTGGAAGAAGACCTGATCCGCCGCGACCTGACCATCAACGCCATGGCCGAAGACGACGACGGCAGCCTGACCGACCCTTACCACGGCCAACGCGACCTTGAAGCGCGCATCTTGCGCCACGTTTCCCCCGCGTTCGCCGAAGATCCCCTGCGTGTACTGCGTGTTGCCCGCTTTGCCGCGCGCTACGCACACCTGGGCTTCACCGTCGCACCTGAGACCCTGGAACTGATGCGTCAGCTCAGCGAATCCGGTGAACTGGAGGCCCTCACGCCAGAGCGCAGCTGGAAAGAAATCTCCCGCGCACTGATGGAAGATCAGCCACAGGTCTTTATCCAGGTCCTGCGAGACTGCAACGCGCTGAAAACATTGATGCCGGAAGTGGACGCACTGTTCGGCGTGCCACAACCCGAAGCCCATCATCCCGAGATCGACACCGGTGTACACACCTTGAGCGTGCTGCAGCAGGCTGCCTTGCACCAACAGCCGCTGACCGTGCGCTGGGCCTGCCTGCTGCATGACCTGGGCAAGGGATTAACGCCTGTGGATAAGTTGCCACAGCATATTGCCCACGAACACCGGGGCTTGAAGCTGATCAAGGCGGTCAACGAGCGCTTCAAAGTGCCCAGGGACTGCCAGGAATTGGCACTGCTGGTCGGCCAGTATCACACCCATGGTCATCGCGCGCTGGAGCTCAAAGCCTCGACACTCCTTGATTTGCTGCAGAGTTTCGATGCCTACCGGCGGCCGCAGCGCTTTGAAGAGTTTGTGGTGAGTTGTGAGATGGACGCGCGAGGCCGTAAAGGTCTGGAGCAAAGGAGTTATCCACAGGCGGATTATTTGCGCGGCGCGGCCAAGGTCGCGCGCGAAGTTGCAGTCGCGCCCTTGCTGGAGAAGGGTTTCAAAGGCCCGGAGTTGGGCGAGGCACTCAAGCGCGAACGGCTCAAGGCATTAAAAATCTACAAGGAACACCACGCCCTGTAGCAGTCGGCTTGCCGGCGATCGTGTATCCGCGGTCGCTATCGCCGGCAAGCCGGACTTCTACAGGAGCGTGTTCGGCGTCAGTTGCTGGCCTTGCCACTCAAACGCGACCGGGGCCAGCACCTGGTCAATCTGCGCATCGCGCCACAGCTCAGCCAGGGTCTTGCCGACCTCAGGGTGCACACGCTCCGGCGCCATCAACGACAGCGGCCACAGCACAAACGCATTCTTCAGGATCTCCGCACGCGGCAGGATCAAACCATCGAAATTGCCCACCAGTTCGCCATACAGCAGCACGTCGATGTCCAGCGGCAGGCCCTTGCGGTCTGGCGCATAGCGACCGTTATCGGCCTCGATGAACTTGAGCCGACGGTCCAGCTCCATCAACGGCAGGTCGGTATAGCCCGACACCACCAGGTTGAAAAAGGGCCCGCTCTTGATGCCCACCGGCTGGCTTTCGAACACCGCCGAGCAGCGCATATCCGTCAAAAAGCTCGCCAGGGCGTCCAGGCCTGCGTGCAAACGCGGCTCGCGCTCGATATTGCTACCGAGACCAAGGTACACCTGAGTTAGCGACATCCGCGCTCGATCTCCACGCCCACGCCCTTGGCAGCCGGCACGGCTCCCGGCTTGGTCAACTTGAGGTGCAGCCAGGGAATCTGGAATTCACTCATCAGCACTTCGGCCAGGCGCTCGGCGAAGGTTTCCACCAGTTGGTACTGGGACTGCTCGGCAAAGGCCTGGATACGCGCGCACACGCTGGCGTAATCCAGGGCCAGGGTCAGGTCGTCACCCGCAGCCGCCGGGCGATTGTCCCAGGCAAAACTCAGGTCCAGACGCAGACATTGGCGAATGCCACGCTCCCAGTCGTAGGCCCCGATCACGGTGTCGACTTCCAGGCCTTCGATAAACACTCTGTCCAAGCACTCTTCTCCGCAGCACGACAAGGGCGCGATGCCCCGTTAGAATCAGGGCGTCCTCGCCCGGAATAGTTAGCATGTTTTGGTCACTGGCGATTCTCGCCTACCTGCTCGGCTCGCTGTCCTTTGCCATTTTGCTCAGCCGCCTGACGGGAAATCCCGACCCGCGAATGAGTGGCTCAGGCAATGCCGGCGCCACCAATATGTTGCGCCTGGCGGGCAAGAAACTTGCCGTCCTGACGTTGCTCGGCGACGTCTGCAAGGGCCTCTTGCCCGTACTGATCGCCAATGCTGCCGGCCTGTCCCTGCAGCAGCAGGCCTGGGTGGGCGTGTGCGCCGTCCT
This sequence comes from Pseudomonas sp. GW821-FHT05D12, assembly GCF_059419825.1. Classification (NCBI taxonomy): domain Bacteria; kingdom Pseudomonadati; phylum Pseudomonadota; class Gammaproteobacteria; order Pseudomonadales; family Pseudomonadaceae; genus Pseudomonas; species Pseudomonas sp. GW821-FHT05D12. Next base: position 46,202 of record NZ_JBWKSN010000011.1, read on the forward strand.
GGGCCATCTGTTTCCGCTGTACTTCCGCTTTCGCGGCGGCAAAGGGGTCGCGACGGCAGCCGGCATGCTGCTGGGGATCTACCCGCCGGCGGCGTTGCTGGCCGTGCTGGCCTGGCTGCTGACGTTCTACCTGACCCGCACCAGCTCACTGGCCGCATTGATCGCCACCCCGCTCACCCTGCCGTTGCTGGCCTGGCAGGAACCGGCAGCGCTGCTGCCGATGAGCGTGTTGACGCTGCTGATCGTCTGGCGCCACCGGGGCAATTTACGCGACCTGTTTGCCGGGCGCGAACGGCATTTTTAAATACCCCCAATGCGCGCGGCCCACGCTGCACCTCACAGCGGTGACAACTGCTCCATCGGCCAACGTGCCTGCACGCTGATCGCCAGGCTTTCATGTTGCCCGGCCTGCAGGCGCTGGCAACCGGCATAGGCGATCATCGCGCCGTTGTCGGTGCAGAACTCCGGCCGCGCGTAGAACACATCACCCTTCATGTCGCCGAGCATTTTCTCCAGCGAAGCGCGCAAGGCCTTGTTGGCGCTGACGCCGCCTGCGATCACCAGGCGCTTCATACCAGCCTGTTTCAGGGCACGCTTGCACTTGATGGTCAAAGTCTCCACCACGGCCTGCTGGAACGCCAGCGCGATGTCGCAACGGGCTTGCTCACTGTCGTCCCCGGCGCTGACGCTCTGCTGCCAGGTGTTCAGCGCCGAGGTTTTCAAGCCGCTGAAGCTGAACATCAGGCCCGGCCGATCGCACATCGGGCGCGGGAAGGTGTAGCGGCCCGGCACGCCCTTTTCAGCGAGCCGGGCGATTTCCGGACCACCGGGATAATTGAGCCCCATCATCTTCGCGGTCTTGTCGAATGCTTCACCGGCAGCGTCATCCAGCGACTCGCCCAACAACGTGTATTGGCCGATCCCGTCGACCTGGACCAGCTGCGTATGACCGCCGGAAACCAACAAAGCGACGAACGGGAACTGCGGCGGGGTTTTTTCCAGCATCGGCGCCAATAAATGGCCTTCCATGTGGTGCACACCCAGGGCCGGAATCCCCCAGGCGAAGGCCAGCGCCTGGGCGCAAGAGGCCCCAACCAGCAGGGCTCCGACCAATCCGGGGCCAGCGGTGTAGGCAATGGCGTCGATCTCGGTCGGCACGCAACCGGCTTCGTCCAGCACCTGGCGAATCAACGGCAGCATGCGCTTGACGTGATCACGGCTGGCGAGCTCGGGCACCACGCCGCCATAAGCGCGGTGCAGGTCGATCTGACTGAACAGCGCATCGGCCAGGAGCCCGCGTTCACTGTCGTAAAGTGCGACACCGGTTTCGTCGCAGGAGGTTTCAAGTCCCAGTACTAGCATGGGTTTGCGCCTTGTAGAGGCTGAATTCGAAGGCGCGCATAATAGTCGCCACTCCCCCTCCCGACTAGCGGTTTTCGATCAGAGGCTTTGCATTCCGGGCAATGAGGGGTTAACATCCGCAACCCTTAAAAACCGACGACCTCAGCCGCGAATTTTTTGCGACGAGAACGTTGATCCCGGTAATGAAAGAAGGTAGCTCTGGATGCCAGCCGTCAAAGTAAAAGAGAACGAACCCTTCGACGTAGCTCTGCGTCGTTTCAAGCGCTCCTGCGAAAAAGCCGGTGTTCTGGCTGAAGTTCGTAGCCGCGAATTTTACGAGAAGCCAACTTCTGAGCGTAAGCGTAAAGCAGCAGCCGCTGTTAAGCGTCACGCCAAGAAAGTTCAGCGCGAGCAGCGCCGCGCCGTTCGTCTGTACTAATACACAGACGTTCGTAGCAAGCTTCTGCCAAGCCCGGCCCTCAGCCGGGCTGTTGGCATTTGCGGATATCGCTTGATGCTTCACCGTCGACGCCGCACACGCGACCGAGACACTGCTTCACACGTCAGGACTGGCTCTTCTGCCAGCGGTGCACGTCTCTTCTGACGAGCCTAACAAGGCTACTGACGAGCACACTTATTCCATAAACAGGCGATCAACTGGATCGACTGTGCCCATCAAGGCGTTTCCGAGGCCCACCGTTGGCCAATACCGGGCGTCAGGGCAACATTTCCACACCGAAGACTGATTAGAAACTAACGTCAGTGAATATTCGGCAGATACACTTCCGTACACCCCATGCAGACGCTAGATGCTCGAGCACTCGATACGCGCGCTTGAACACTTCACGGGCCCTCATTTACACGCAGTGATGACGAGAACGCCATGGCCGGGCTGATTCCCCAGAGCTTTATTGACGACCTTCTGAACCGCACCGACATCGTCGATGTTGTCAGCTCGCGCGTGCAAATGAAGAAGGCCGGCAAGAACTACACCGCCTGCTGCCCGTTCCACAAAGAAAAGACCCCCTCGTTCAGCGTCAGCCCTGACAAGCAGTTCTACTACTGCTTCGGCTGCGGCGCCGGCGGCAACGCCCTCGGCTTCATCATGGACCACGACAACCTGGACTTCCCCCAGGCCGTCGAGGAACTGGCCAAAGCCGCCGGCATGGAAATCCCCCGCGAGGAAAGTGGCCGTGCGCACAAACCGCGCCAGCCTACCGATTCGCCGCTGTACCCGCTGCTGACGGCCGCTGCCGACTTCTATCGTCAGGCGCTTAAAAGCCATCCGCAGCGCAAGGCCGCCGTCGACTACCTCAAGGGTCGCGGACTCACCGGTGAAATCGCCCGTGACTTCGGCCTCGGTTTCGCCCCGCCGGGCTGGGATAACCTCTACAAGCACCTGAGCAGCGACACCCTGCAGCAAAAAGCCATGATCGATGCCGGCCTGCTGGTGGAAAACGCCGAGACCGGCAAGCGCTATGACCGTTTCCGCGACCGCGTGATGTTTCCGATCCGCGACAGCCGGGGCCGCATCATCGCCTTCGGCGGCCGCGTGCTGGGTGACGACAAGCCCAAATACCTGAACTCCCCGGAAACCCCGGTGTTTCACAAGGGCCAGGAGCTGTACGGGCTGTTCGAGGCGCGCAAGAACAACCGCAACCTCGATGAAATCATTGTGGTTGAAGGCTACATGGACGTGATCGCGCTGGCTCAGCAAGGCCTGCGCAATGCGGTGGCCACCCTTGGCACCGCGACCAGCGAAGAACACATGAAGCGCCTGTTTCGCGTGGTGCCCAGCGTATTGTTCTGCTTCGACGGCGACCAGGCCGGCCGCAACGCCGCCTGGCGCGCCCTCGAAGCCACGCTGTCGAGCCTGCAGGACGGGCGCCGCGCTCGCTTTCTGTTCTTGCCCGAAGGCGAAGACCCGGACACCCTGGTCCGCTCCGAAGGCACCGACGCGTTCCGCGCGCGCATCAACCAACATGCACAGCCGCTGGCCGACTACTTCTTCCAGCAACTGACCGAAGAAGCCGATCCACGCTCGCTTGAAGGCAAGGCCCACATGGCCACCCTCGCTGCGCCGCTGATCGACAAAGTCCCAGGCGCGAACCTGAAATCGCTGATGCGCATGCGCCTGCTCGAAATCACCGGATTGAGCGGTGAAGCCGTCAGCCAGCTGGTGCACAACGCCCCGCAGGACGCGCCGCCTGCCTACGACCCAGGCATGGATTACGACGCCATGCCGGACTATTCGGATTTCCATCAACCGCAGGAGGCCTACGCGCCACAGCAGGAATGGACGCCGAAAAAACCCGGCGCCGGCGGCAAGAAATGGGACAAGAAGCCCTGGAGCAAGAATGGCAAGCGCGGTGATCGCGACGAAGCCTACGCCCCGCGCACGCCGGTTGCCGTGGAGGCACCGACGTTGATTGCCCTGCGCACGCTTATCCACCACCCGCAACTGGCGGGCAAGGTTGAAAGTGCCGAACATTTTGCCAACGAGAGCAACACTTACGCCCAGGTGCTGATCGCCCTGATCGAAGCCGTGCAGAAAAATCCTAAGCTAAACTCTATTCAGCTGATGGCTCGTTGGCATGGAACCGAACAAGGCCGCTTGTTGAAAGCCCTCGCGGAAAAGGAGTGGCTAATTGACGGCGATAACCTTGAACAACAGTTTTTAGACACCATTACTAGGTTATCCGCGGGTCAGCACACGCAGACCCTCGATGAACTGATCAAGAGAGCAAGGCAGCCGGGATTGTCGGCTGAAGAGCAAATTCAGATAGCAAAACAGATGCGCGACCTCTTAAAACAGAATGTTTCCGCATCAAACCCGACCTCAGCTGGCGTGTGAGGTCATAGCTCGGGTATAATCCTCGGCTTGTTTTTTGCCCGCCAAGACCTTCAGTGGATAGGGTGTTATGTCCGGAAAAGCGCAACAGCAGTCTCGTATCAAAGAGTTGATCACCCTTGGTCGTGAGCAGAAGTATCTGACTTACGCAGAGGTCAACGATCACCTGCCTGAGGATATTTCAGATCCAGAGCAGGTGGAAGACATCATCCGCATGATTAACGACATGGGGATCCCCGTACACGAGAGTGCTCCGGATGCGGACGCCCTTATGTTGGCCGACGCCGATACCGACGAGGCAGCCGCTGAAGAAGCCGCTGCCGCGCTGGCCGCGGTGGAGACCGACATCGGTCGCACGACTGACCCTGTGCGCATGTATATGCGTGAAATGGGTACCGTCGAGTTGCTGACACGTGAAGGCGAAATCGAAATCGCCAAGCGTATCGAAGAGGGTATCCGTGAAGTGATGGGCGCAATCGCGCACTTCCCAGGCACGGTTGACCACATTCTCTCCGAGTACACTCGCGTCACCACCGAAGGTGGCCGCCTGTCCGACGTCCTCAGCGGTTATATCGATCCGGACGACGGCATTGCGCCGCCTGCCGCCGAAATACCGCCGCCTGTCGATGCCAAGGCCGCGAAAGCCGACGACGATTCCGAAGACGACGACGCTGAAGCCAGCGGCGATGACGAAGATGAAGTCGAAAGCGGTCCGGACCCGATCATTGCTGCCCAGCGTTTCGGTGCGGTTTCCGATCAAATGGAAATCACCCGCAAGGCCCTGAAAAAGCACGGTCGCGCCAACAAGCAGGCAATTGCCGAGCTGCTGGCCCTGGCTGAGCTGTTCATGCCGATCAAGCTAGTACCGAAGCAATTCGAAGGCCTGGTTGAGCGTGTTCGCAGCGCCCTTGAGCGTCTGCGTGCACAAGAACGCGCAATCATGCAGCTGTGTGTGCGTGATGCACGCATGCCGCGTGCCGACTTCCTGCGCCAGTTCCCGGGCAACGAAGTTGACGAAAGCTGGACCGACGCACTGGCCAAGGGCAAGGCGAAATACGCCGAAGCCATTGGTCGCCTGCAGCCCGACATCATCCGTTGCCAGCAGAAGCTGACCGCGCTTGAGACCGAAACCGGTCTGACGATTGCCGAGATCAAGGACATCAACCGTCGCATGTCGATCGGTGAGGCCAAGGCCCGCCGCGCGAAGAAAGAGATGGTTGAAGCGAACTTGCGTCTGGTGATCTCCATCGCCAAGAAGTACACCAACCGTGGCCTGCAATTCCTCGATCTGATCCAGGAAGGCAACATCGGCTTGATGAAGGCTGTGGACAAGTTCGAATACCGTCGCGGCTACAAGTTCTCGACCTATGCCACCTGGTGGATCCGTCAGGCGATCACTCGCTCGATCGCCGACCAGGCCCGCACCATCCGTATTCCGGTGCACATGATCGAGACGATCAACAAGCTCAACCGTATTTCCCGGCAGATGTTGCAGGAAATGGGTCGCGAACCGACCCCGGAAGAGCTGGGCGAACGCATGGAAATGCCTGAGGACAAGATCCGCAAGGTATTGAAGATCGCTAAAGAGCCGATCTCCATGGAAACCCCGATCGGTGATGACGAAGACTCCCATCTGGGCGACTTCATCGAAGACTCGACCATGCAGTCGCCAATCGATGTCGCCACCGTTGAGAGCCTTAAAGAAGCGACTCGCGACGTACTGTCCGGCCTCACTGCCCGTGAAGCCAAGGTACTGCGCATGCGTTTCGGCATCGACATGAATACCGACCACACCCTTGAGGAAGTCGGTAAGCAGTTTGACGTGACCCGTGAGCGGATCCGTCAGATCGAAGCCAAGGCGCTGCGCAAGTTGCGCCACCCGACGCGAAGCGAGCATCTGCGCTCCTTCCTCGACGAGTGATACCAGAACCCCCGGCCCAGGCCGGGGGTTTTGTTTTGTATCGATTTAACTCGACAGATTAACTGCCCCCGCACCACCCCTCCCCCGCAATGCCCGTCTACACTCGAAACATTCCCCGTGCCATAACGAGACCGTTATGCCCAGATTGCCGACTGTGTTACTGCTGTCGCTGCTGACCTGGACCGCAACGGCTGGCGCGTTGACTCTTACTGATGATGAGCGTGGCTGGCTGGCGGACCATCAGGAGCTGCGCCTGGGGGTGGACGCGTCGTGGCCACCTTTTGAATACCGCGACGAAAACGGCCGCTACCAAGGCCTGGCGGCGGATTACGTGCGCCTGATCCAGGACCGCCTCGGCGTGAGGGTCAAGCTGATCGAGCCTGTGAACTGGAGCGCGGTGCTGGAGCAGGCCCGCAACAACCAGCTCGACCTGCTGCCAGGCATCATGTCCACGCCGGAGCGCCAGGGCTACATGGCGTTCACGCGCCCATACCTGGACTTCCCTATCGTCATCCTGGCCCATGAAGGCGGCGCCACTCCCCGCACCCTGAAGGACCTCTACGGCCTGAAGATTGCCGTGGTCGAGAACTACGCTCCCCATGAGCTGCTGCGCACTCATCATCCCGACCTCAACTTGGTGGCCATGCCAAACGTCAGCTCGACGTTACAGGCCCTGGCTACCGATGAGGTGGATGCGGTGGTCGGCGACCTGGCCTCCAGCGTCTGGAGCCTGCGCCAGCTCAAACTGGATGGTTTGTACGTCAGCGGCGAAACCCCCTATCGCTACCAACTGGCGATGGGCGTGCCACGAGACAACAAAATGCTGGTGGGCATCCTGGACAAGGTCCTGGCCGACCTCAGCCCGCAGGAAACCGACGCGATCCAGCAACATTGGGTCGGCAGCTTTACCGATCACCGCACATTCTGGACCGATCTGCTGATGTACGGCCTGCCTGCGGTGCTGTTGCTGAGCACCGTCCTGGCCATCGTGATTCGGATCAATCGCCGGCTCAGCTCGGAAATTTCCCGCCGTGTCGCCCTCGAACAGGAACTGCGCAGCAGCGAATATCACTATCGCGGGCTGGTGGAGAGCCTGTCCGCCATTGCCTGGGAAGCCAGCGTCACCGACTTCACCTATAGCTACGTCTCACCACATGCCGAGGAATTGCTCGGCTATCCCCGCGCGCATTGGCTGATTCCAGGCTTCTGGCGCAACATCATCCACCCGGCCGACCTGACGCGGACCGAAGCCTATTGCTACCGCGAAACCCGCGCCAGCCGCGATCACAGTGTCGATTACCGGGTGATCACTGCCGACGGTCGCTGCCTGTGGGTGCGCGACATTGTCAGCCTGATCGAACACGGCCACGAACCGGTACTGCGCGGCTTGATGATCGACATCAGCGAAGCCAAGCGCACCGAGGAGGCGCTGCAACTGTCCGAGCAGAAATTTGCCTCCGTGTTCCAGCAGTGCCCGGACATTCTGGTGATCGCGCGGCTGTCCGATGGCTGCCTGCTGGAGGTCAACAAAGCGTTCGAGGACCAGGTTGGCCTGACGGCCGAGGAAGTGCTCGGCAAAACTGCGACGTCCCTGAATATCTGGGGCATCCCGGGCATCGGCCCCGACCTGCTGAAACGTGTGCAAACCACCAGTATCCGCAACCTCGAAATGCCTTTCCGGCGCAGCAACGGCCAGGCGTTCACCGGGCTGATTTCAGCCGAGCCGTTCCAGCTCGACACCACCGAAGCCTTAGTGGTGGTGGTGCGCGACATCACCCAACTCAAGGAAACCCAGCAACAACTGCAAACCTCCGAGGAGAAGTTCGCCAAAGCCTTCCACGCCTCCCCTGACGGCTTGCTGCTGAGCCGGCAACGCGATGGCCTGCTGATTGAAGTCAACGATGGTTTCAGCCGCATCACCGGCTTCAACAGTGCCACCTCCCTCGACCAGTCCACCCTGGACCTGGGCATCTGGGTCGACCTCAACGAGCGCAAGCACATGCTGGAGTTGATGCACCGCGATGGTTTTGTGCGTGACTTCATCTGCCATATCCGTCGCAGCGACGGGCAGATCCGGCTATGTGAAGTGTCCAGCCGCCCGCTGCCGATTGCCGGTGAAGATTGCATGCTGACCATCGCCCGCGACATTACCGAACGCCAGCTGATGCAGGAAAAACTGCAACAGGCCGCGACGGTGTTTGAAAGCACCGCCGAAGGCGTCTTGATCACCGACATTCGGCAGAACATCAGCGCCGTCAACCGCGCCTTCAGCGAAATCACCGGATACAGCGAGGCTGAAGCCCTGGGCAATACACCGCGCCTGCTCGCCTCCGGCCTGCATGACAGCGCGTTTTACGCCGCGATGTGGCACCAATTGACTGCCCAGGGGCACTGGCAGGGCGAGATTTCCAACCGGCGCAAGAACGGCGAGCTGTACCCCAGCTGGCTGACCATCAGCGCCGTGCGCAACCGTGACCAGATGATCACGCACTTCGTCGCCGTCTTTGCCGATATCTCCAGCCTCAAACTGGCCCAGGCCCGTCTCGACTACCAGGCGCACCACGATCCACTGACCGGTCTGCCCAACCGCACCCTGTTCGAGAGCCGCTTGCAGGCCGCCCTCAATGGCCATCAGGAAACCGGCAAACAGGGTGCCGTGCTGTTTCTCGACCTGGACCGCTTCAAACATATCAACGACAGCCTCGGCCATCCGATCGGCGACTTGCTGCTCAAAGACATCGCGGTGCGCCTCAAGGAGCAACTGCGCGACATCGACACCGTTGCGCGCCTGGGCGGTGATGAATTCATCATCCTGCTCCCCGGCCTGCAACATGCCAGCGACGCCCAGTACCTGGCGAACAAGCTGCTGGCCTGCTTCACGCCGCCCTTCCAGGCCGGCGAACACGAGTTTTTCATCAGCGCCAGCATTGGCACCAGCCTCTATCCCCAGGATGGCACCGACGTCGCCACCTTGGTCAAAAACGCCGACGCGGCGATGTACCGCTCCAAGGCCAAGGGCCGTAACCGCGTCGAAAGCTACACCCGCGACCTTACCGCCCAGGCCAACGAGCGCGTGGCGCTGGAACATGAACTGCGCCGCGCCATTGAGCGCGACGAGCTGAGCCTGTATTACCAACCCAAACTCAGCCTGGAAACCCACGAACTGATCGGCGCCGAAGCACTGATTCGCTGGCGTCACCCCACCTTTGGCGACGTACCGCCCGAACACTTCATTGCCCTGGCCGAAGAGAACGGCATGATCCTGCAGATTGGCGACTGGGTGCTGGAGCAGGCCTGCCGGCAAATGCATGCCTGGCAATCCGCCTTCGATGATTTCGGCCCGCTGTCGGTCAACCTCGCTGGCGCGCAACTGCGTCACCCCGGCCTGCTGGGGCGCATCGAACAGCTGCTGCATGACTACCGCCTCGACCCCGGCTGCCTGCAACTGGAGATCACCGAAAACTTCATCATGAGCCAGGCCGAAGAAGCGCTGGAAGTCCTGCACCAGCTCAAACGCCTGGGTGTACAGCTGGCAATCGATGACTTCGGCACCGGCTACTCGTCCCTCAGCTACCTCAAGCGCCTGCCGCTGGATTTCCTGAAAATCGACCAATCCTTCGTCCGCGGCCTGCCCGACGACCCGCACGACGCCGCGATCGTGCGCGCCATCATTGCCTTGGGCCACAGCATGCAATTCACCATCATCGCCGAAGGTGTGGAGAACCCTGCGCAACAGGCATTCCTCGCCGCCGAGGGCTGTGAACAGATGCAAGGCTACATCGTCAGCCTGCCCCTGCCGCCGGAGCTTTTTGCAGCGACGTTTCTTCGTATGGACCTTGAGGACTTTTCGGATAGCACAGCGGAGAAACCATCGTTATAATCCGCGACCTGTTTAGGGCCTATAGCTCAGTTGGTCAGAGCAGAGGACTCATAATCCTTTGGTCCACGGTTCAAGTCCGTGTGGGCCCACCAAACAAGAAAGCCGCGCATTGCGCGGCTTTCGTCGTTTCTGGCGCCTGCAAATTCGGGGCGCTGCTGCGCTCGGCCTCGGCAATGAAAGATTTGTTAATTGTTCGCGCCAGCTGCGACGCAGACCATGGCCGGCGATCAATATCGACTTCAGTACGAGGAAACCGGCTCCATGCCTCAAGCCCCACGTTCGCCGCACGCGCTCATCCGCCCCCTGTTCAACCTGGGCAGCGCTCTCGCCATCACCCTTGCGACCTTCAGCTGCGCGCATGCAGCAACGCCCGCCCCGGCCACGATCAAGGCGTTCAAACTGTGTACGGGCGCGGACAATGCGTCGCACGTCCTGGTCGGCAGCATCGACCAGAACATGCGCAATGACGTCACCGCCATTCACTTCAAGCAAAGCCCGGCGCATGCCGCTTACGGTTGGCATAACGACCCGGAGCCGCAATACGTGATGACACTGTCCGGCACCCTGGCGTTCGCTACGCGGGGTGGCGAGACGTTCACGTTGCATCCCGGTGAAGTGCTGGTCGCCGAAGACAACACCGGCTCAGGCCATCGCTGGAACCTCATCGACGACCAGCCTTGGCGGCGTGGCTACGTGGTGTTGAAGCCCGGCGCAGTCGATTCGTTTGTGCCCGACGACCCCGTCGCGGCGAAGGTGTGCAAGGCGCCCGCCGCGAGCTGAGCGCAGCCTGGAACCGAACGTGCGGTTCCAGGACGCAAGCCTGTAACATGCCACTCCATTGCCGTCCGCTCTGGAGCTTTGCCCTTGCCCGTCCTCGATGAAATCGATCGTCAACTGATCGCCGCCCTGCAGATCAACGCGCGTGAAAGCGTGGCCATGCTCGCTCGGCAGCTGGGCATCGCGCGTACCACGGTGACGTCGCGCCTGGCACGGCTGGAGAAAACCCAGGTGATCACCGGTTACGGCGTGCGCCTGGGACAGCGTGTCGTGGATGGCGGTTTGCAGGCTTATGTCGGGATCACTGTACAGGCGCGCTCGGGCAAGGAGGTGCTGCGCAAGTTGAGTGCCATGGCCCAGGTGCAGCAGCTGTGTGCAGTGAGTGGTGAGTTCGATTACGTTGCCTGGCTGCGCACCGATTCGCCGGAGCAACTGGACCAACTGCTGGACCAGATCGGCAGTGTCGACGGTGTGGAAAAAACCACCACCTCGATCATCCTCAGTAACAAATTGGACCGCGGCCAACCAATTTGACCAGCAACCTCGTCATATTGACTGAAACCAATTCATTCCGACGACACATTGCGTCTTATTAACGAGCGCAACGCTCCCTAAACTGGCTGCCATCTTTTCCTATACTCAGCGGGTCACGTCCTGCCGAGTCGTCAGCAAGGGTCAGCCATGAGCATTCCGTCCAGCACCATCAGCAAGACCAATCGTCACCCCGCAGACGGCAAGAAACCCATCACCATCTTCGGCCCGGACTTTCCGTTTGCCTTCGATGACTGGATCGAACACCCGGCCGGGCTGGGCAGCATTCCCGCCGCCAACCATGGCGCCGAAGTGGCGATCGTCGGGGCCGGGATCGCCGGCCTGGTCGCCGCCTACGAGCTGATGAAACTGGGCCTCAAGCCGGTGGTGTACGAAGCCTCGAAGATGGGCGGCCGCCTGCGCTCCCAGGCCTTCGAAGGCGCCGAAGGCATCATCGCCGAGCTGGGCGGCATGCGCTTCCCGGTGTCGTCCACCGCGTTTTATCACTATGTCGACAAGCTGGGCCTGGAGACCAAACCCTTCCCCAACCCGCTGACGCCGGCGTCCGGCAGCACGGTGATCGACCTCGAAGGCCAGACCCATTACGCCCAAAAGCTCTCAGACTTGCCGGTACTGTTCCAGGAAGTCGCCGATGCGTGGGCGGATGCCCTGGAAGCCGGCTCGCAGTTCGGCGATATCCAGCAGGCGATCCGCGACCGTGACGTGCCTCGCCTCAAAGCGCTGTGGAACAAGCTGGTGCCACTGTGGGACGACCGCACTTTCTACGACTTCGTCGCCACCTCCAAGGCATTCGCCAAGCTCTCGTTCCTGCACCGCGAAGTGTTCGGCCAGGTCGGTTTCGGCACCGGCGGCTGGGACTCTGACTTCCCCAACTCGATGCTGGAAATCTTCCGCGTGGTCATGACCAACTGCGACGACCACCAGCACCTGGTGGTCGGCGGCGTGGCCCAGGTGCCGATGGGCATCTGGCGTCACGTACCGGAGCGTTGCGCCCACTGGCCGGCCGGCACCAGCCTCAGCTCGTTGCACCGCGGCGCGCCGCGCGCCGGGGTCAAGCGCATCGCCCACGCTGCCGATGGCCGCTTTGCCGTCACCGACAACTACGGCGACACGCGCGAATACGCCGCCGTGCTTACCACCTGCCAAAGCTGGCTGCTGACCACCCAGATCGAGTGCGATGAAACCCTGTTCTCGCAAAAAATGTGGATGGCCCTCGACCGCACGCGCTACATGCAATCGTCGAAAACCTTCGTGATGGTCGACCGCCCGTTCTGGAAAGACAAAGACCCGGAAACCGGCCGCGACCTGATGAGCATGACCCTCACCGATCGCCTGACCCGTGGCACCTATCTGTTCGACAACGGCGACGACAAACCCGGGGTGATCTGCCTGTCGTACTCATGGATGAGCGACGCGTTGAAAATGCTGCCGCAGCCTATCGATAAACGCGTGAAGCTGGCCCTCGACGCGCTGAAAAAGATCTACCCGAACGTCGACATCAAGGCACGCATCATCGGCGATCCGATCACAGTGTCCTGGGAAGCCGACCCGCACTTTCTCGGGGCCTTCAAGGGCGCGCTGCCGGGTCACTATCGCTACAACCAGCGGATGTATGCGCACTTCATGCAGAAGGACATGCCCGCTGAACAACGTGGGATTTTTATCGCCGGCGATGACGTGTCCTGGACCCCTGCCTGGGTCGAGGGCGCGGTACAGACCTCGCTGAACGCGGTGTGGGGCATCATGACCCACTTTGGCGGCAGCACTCACCCCGAGAATCCCGGGCCGGGTGATGTATTCGACGAGATCGGGCCGATCGCCCTGGCGGACTAAGGAGTTGAGAATGCGTGTCGCCCTGTACCAATGCCCGCCGTTGCCGCTGGATGTGGCCGGCAACCTCAAGCGTCTGCACCAACTGGCGCATGAAGCTTCGGCTGCCGATGTGCTGGTGCTGCCGGAGATGTTTCTCAGCGGCTACAACATCGGCGCCGAGGCGGTTGGCGCCCTGGCCGAAGCGCAGGATGGGCCATCGGCTCAAGCAATTGCCGAAATGGCGCAAAGCGCTGGCCTGGCGATTCTGTACGGCTACCCGGAACGCGCCGAAGACGGACAGATCTACAACGCCGTGCAATTGATCGACGCCCACGGCCAGCGCTTGTGCAACTACCGCAAGACCCACCTGTTTGGCGACCTGGACCACTCGATGTTCAGTGCCGGCGGCGATGATTGGCCGCTGGTGGAGCTCAACGGCTGGAAGCTCGGCGTCCTGATCTGCTACGACCTGGAGTTCCCGGAAAACACCCGCCGCCTGGCTCTCGCCGGAGCCGAGCTGATCCTGGTACCCACGGCCAATATGGTGCCGTTCGACTTTGTTGCCGACGTGACGGTGCGGGCACGCGCCTTCGAGAACCAGTGCTACGTGGCCTACGCCAATTACTGTGGGCATGAAGGCGAGATTCAGTACTGTGGGCAAAGCAGCATCGCCGCGCCGGACGGCCAGCGCATCGCCCAGGCCGGCCTGGATGAAGCCTTGATTGTCGGCACGCTGGATCACCAATCGATCCGCGACGCGCGCGCCGCCAATCACTACCTGCAAGACCGCCGCCCCGAACTGTACGGCGCACTGCACAAGCCCTGATCCTGCGGGTTTGCTAGCATAGGCACCTCTCTTGTTTCGGAAGTGCCCATGCCTGCGCCGGCCCACCCCCATCGCCAACACCTGACCCTGGCCAACGGCCTGCGGGTTTCCCTGCACCATGCGCCGCGCTTGAAACGCAGTGCGGCGGTCTTGCGGGTGGCTGCCGGCAGCCATGATGTGCCGCTGGCGTGGCCGGGGCTGGCGCATTTTCTGGAGCACCTGTTGTTTCTCGGTACTGTGCGTTTTCCCACGGGCGAAGGCTTGATGGCCTACGTGCAACGCCAGGGTGGCCAAATCAATGCCAGCACGCGCGAGCGCACCACGGAGTTCTTCTTCGAGTTGCCGGTGGCGAGCTTGGCGCAAGGTTTGGAGCGGCTGGCAGACATGCTGACTCACCCGCGCCTGACGGTCGAAGACCAGTTGCGTGAGCGCGAAGTCCTGCACGCCGAGTATGTGGCCTGGTCCCAGGATGCCCAGGCGCAACAGCAGGTTGCGTTGCTGGCAGGCCTGGCGGCGGATCATCCGTTGCGGGGTTTTCATGCAGGTAACCGCGACAGCCTGCCGGTGGAGCGTGAGGCTTTTCAGCAAGCGTTGCGGGCATTCCACCAAGGGTTCTATCGCAGCGGGCAGATGACGTTGAGCCTTGCCGGCCCCCAGTCGCTGGCAGACTTGCAAGCCTTGGCGCAGCAGTTCAGCGCAGCCCTGACCTCGGGGCCTTTGCAGCCCCAAGTCGAGCCGCCGCCATTGGCGCAAGGCCAGGCACCGAGTTATCAACATGTCGCCGATAACCACCTGCACCAGGTCATTACCTGCAGGGTTCCCCGCGAAGCACTGGATTTTCTCTGCACCTGGCTAAACGCCTCGGCACCAGGCGGCCTGTTGGCGGAACTGAAGGCAAGAAAACTCGCCAGCGCAGTGCAGGCGTCGGTGCTTTACCACTTCGCCGGACAAGCAGTGCTGGATATCGACTTCACGCTCGCGAACCAAAGCGCTTCGGCGACACACGTCGAGGCATTGCTTTACGACTGGCTGAGCTTTTTCGCACACAGCGACTGGGCTTCACTGCGAGAAGAATTCGACCTGCTGGCGGCGCGCCAACAGCAGGTGCAAGGCGCACTGGCCCTGGCCCGGCACGACAGCGAAGGCCTGACGGATGAGGACGTCGCGGCCCTCAAGACCCTGCTGGAGACCCTGCACCTACCGTCCTGCGAACAGGCCTGGCAACTGCCGCCCAACAATCTGTTCCTGCGCCCACCCGTCAAGGACGAGCGCGCCGGCCTGATTCGTGGCCAAACCAGCGCCCACCGGGGCTTGCGCACCTTTGCCCAAGACCGTTCGCGGGGGCGGCGAGAGCTGTCGGCACTGACATTCAGCCAAGGGTTGGCGAATGACAGCGATGAGGGCGCGCTCTACCTGCACTGGCGGTTTGAGGCCGCCGTACCCGCCGGGCTGGATAGCACCTTGCAGGCACTGCGCGAGAATGCTCGTCAGGCAGGTGTTGAAATGTCTTTCGAAACTGTCGGCAATGACTGGCTGGTGAAGCTGATCGGGCTGCAAGAGCCGATGCCAGCGATACTCGAGGCGCTGGCGCTCGACTTGAATCAACCGCAAGAGACGCCCAGCGCCCCGACACCGATGCTGGCGATCCGGGCATTGCTCAAGGCGCTCCCTGCCTGTTGCACCGCCGGCGTCAGCGTCTCCAGCGAGCAACCCATGTCCTGGGCCACCGCACGTTGGCAAGGGCTTGGCGTTGGTTTGTCACCCGCCTCTGAAGTGGCGATCAAGGCTGCGGCCGCGCGCTTGCCCGGGCACGCAGTGCGACTGGAATCCACGTGCACCAGCATCAGCGGCCAACATCTCTGGCATCAACTGAACACCGACTCCGCAGAGGCGGCGTTGCTGCTGTTTTGCCCTGCGCCGACCCAGTCCCTGACGGACGAAGCCGCGTTACGATTGCTCGGGCATTTGCTCCAGGGCCCCTTCTACCAACGTCTGCGGGTCGAGCTGCAGTTAGGCTACGCCGTGTTCAGCAGCGTCCGACAAATCAACGGGCAAATCGGACTGCTGTTTGGCGTGCAATCCCCCAGCGTTTCACTTGAAGGGATCCTTGAGCATCTGCAGGCTTTCCTGGCGCAGTTGCCTGCGCTGATCGACAGCCGCTCGCTGGATAACCAGGCCCTGGCGCAACAATTCACGGTCCAGGCGCTGCCCATCGCCCACGCCGCCGAACTGCTCTGGCAGGCGGATTTGGCGGGCCATCCGTCGGATTACCTCACGCGCCTCCAACAAGCGATCCAGGCCTGCACCCGCGAAGACCTGCTGCACGCCGCCCGACAGCTCGAGGCTGCTGCAGGCGGCTGGCGCTGCATCGCCAACGGCCCGCGCATCAACGATGCCTGGCAAATGCCCGGCTGATCATTGCCGCCCTTGCAAAAGGCTTTTGTTACCGAGACAGCGCTAACTTGAAAAGAATTGCGTAACATTCATACGCACACCTCTGAACATCTCCGACTGGAGGTGGACTATATGTATTACTTGGTAGTGAATGTCCCATCCCTTCGTAGGAGTAAGAATATGACCTGGTCCAAACCTGCTTACACTGATCTGCGCATCGGTTTCGAAGTCACCATGTACTTCGCCAGCCGTTAATCCGCTGGGTAATACAACGCCTCGGTTCGCCCGGGGCGTTTTTGTTTTGAGCTTTGCTTGATGGAGCGGCCATGTTTGTCCAGATTCTAGGTTCCGCCGCCGGCGGTGGCTTCCCGCAGTGGAACTGCAACTGCGTGAACTGCGCGGGTTTTCGTGACGGCAGCCTGCGGGCGCAGGCGCGCACCCAGTCGTCCATCGCGATTTCCGACGACGGCGTGAACTGGGTGTTGTGCAATGCCTCGCCCGATATCCGCGCGCAACTCCAGGGCTTTGCGCCGATGCAACCCGGCCGCGCCCTGCGCGACACCGGCATCAGCGCAATCATCCTGATGGACAGCCAGATCGACCACACCACCGGCCTGCTGAGCCTGCGCGAAGGTTGCCCACATCAGGTGTGGTGCACCGACATGGTCCATGAAGACCTGAGCACCGGCTTCCCGTTGTTCACCATGCTCACCCATTGGAACGGTGGCCTGGCCTGGAACCGTATCGAACTGGACGCCAGTTTCACCATCCCGGCCTGCCCCAACCTGCGCTTCACTCCCCTGCCGTTGCGCAGCGCCGCGCCACCTTATTCGCCGCACCGCTTCGATCCGCACCCAGGCGACAACATCGGCCTGATCGTCGAAGACCTGCGCACCGGCGGCAAACTGTTCTACGCCCCGGGCCTGGGCAAGGTCGACGCCCCCTTGCTGGAAATCATGGCTGGCAGCGATTGCCTGCTGGTGGACGGCACAATGTGGGACGACGACGAAATGCAGCGCCGTGGCGTCGGCACCCGCACCGGCCGCGAGATGGGGCACCTGGCACAAAACGGCCCCGGCGGCATGCTGGAGGTGCTGGAACAGCTGCCGAAGCAGCGCAAGGTGCTGATCCATATCAACAACACCAACCCGATCCTCGATGAAGACTCCCCCGAGCGTGCCGAGCTGGGGCGACGCAATGTCGAAGTGGCTTACGACGGCATGAGCATTGAATTGTAGGAGTGATCGAAATGACTGACACACCGCTGACCACAGCCGAATTCGAAGCCGCGTTGCGCGCCAAGGGCGCCTTCTATCACATCCATCACCCCTACCATGTGGCGATGTACGAAGGCCGTGCCACGCGCGAGCAGATCCAGGGTTGGGTCGCCAACCGCTTCTACTATCAGGTGAACATTCCGTTGAAAGACGCCGCGATCCTGGCCAACTGCCCGGACCGCGAGATCCGCCGCGAGTGGATCCAGCGCTTGCTCGACCACGACGGCGCGCCCGGCGAAGACGGCGGCATCGAAGCCTGGCTGCGCCTGGGCCAAGCCGTCGGCCTTGACCCGGACCAGCTGCGCTCCCAGGAACTGGTGCTGCCCGGCGTACGGTTTGCGGTGGATGCCTACGTCAACTTTGCGCGCCGCGCCAGTTGGCAGGAAGCCGCCAGCAGCTCGCTGACCGAACTGTTCGCGCCGCAGATCCACCAATCGCGCCTCGACAGCTGGCCGCAGCATTACCCGTGGATCGACCCCGCCGGCTATGAGTACTTCCGCACCCGCCTCGGGCAGGCTCGGCGTGATGTCGAGCATGGCCTGGCGATCACGCTGCAGCACTACACCACCCGCGAGGGCCAGGAACGCATGCTGGAAATTCTCCAGTTCAAACTCGACATTCTGTGGAGCATGCTGGATGCCATGAGCATGGCCTATGAATTGAAACGCCCGCCGTATCACAGCGTGACCGAGCAGCGGGTCTGGCATAAAGGGATCACCCTATGAGCTTCGATCGCAGCAGAAAACCGACCTGGCGCCAGGGCTATCGCTACCAGTATGAACCGGCGCAGAAAGGCCATGTGTTGCTCTATCCCGAGGGCATGATCAAGCTCAACGACAGCGCCGCGCTGATCGGTGGCCTGATCGACGGCGATCGTGATGTCGCCGCGATCATCACCGAACTTGAGCGGCAATTCCCCGGCGTACCGGAGCTGGGTGAAGACATCGAGCAGTTCATGGAGGTCGCCCGTGCTGAGCACTGGATCACCCTTGCCTGAGCAGCCGCCCATTGGCTTGCCATTATGGCTGCTGGCCGAGCTGACTTACCGCTGCCCGTTGCAGTGCCCGTATTGCTCCAACCCGCTGGATTTCGCCGAGCAGGGCAAGGAGCTGAGTACCGAACAGTGGTTCAAGGTATTTCGCGAGGCGCGTGAGATGGGGGCCGCGCAGCTGGGCTTTTCCGGCGGCGAGCCGTTGGTGCGCCAGGACCTCGCCGAGTTGATTGCAGAAGCACGCAGGCTGGGCTTCTACACCAACCTGATTACCTCCGGCATTGGCCTCACCGAGCAGAAGATCAGCGACTTCAAGAAGGCCGGCCTGGACCATATCCAGATCAGCTTCCAGGCCAGCGACGAACAGGTGAACAACCTGCTGGCCGGTTCGAAAAAAGCCTTCGCGCAAAAACTCGAAATGGCCCGCGCGGTCAAGGCGCACGGCTACCCGATGGTGCTGAACTTCGTCACCCATCGGCACAACATCGACAAGATCGACCGCATCATCGAGCTGTGCATTGCGCTGGAGGCGGACTTCGTCGAGCTCGCCACCTGCCAGTTCTACGGCTGGGCGCAACTCAATCGTGTGGGCTTGTTGCCGACCCGTGAGCAACTGGTGCGTGCCGAACGCATCACCAACGAATACCGCGCCAAACTGGAAGCCGAAGGCCACCCGTGCAAGCTGATATTCGTGACGCCGGATTACTACGAGGAACGCCCGAAAGCCTGCATGAACGGCTGGGGCAGCATCTTCCTGACCGTGACACCGGACGGCACTGCCCTGCCCTGTCACGGTGCCCGACAGATGCCGGTGCAATTTCCGAATGTGCGTGACCACAGCATGCAGCACATCTGGTACGACTCGTTCGGTTTCAACCGCTTTCGCGGCTACGACTGGATGCCCGAGCCGTGCCGCTCATGCGACGAAAAAGAGAAGGACTTCGGTGGCTGCCGCTGCCAGGCCTTCATGCTCACGGGGGATGCGAGCAACGCCGACCCGGTATGCAGCAAGTCCGAGCAGCACGGCATCATCCTGCAAGCGCGGGAAGAAGCCGAACATGCCACCCAGACCATCGAGCAACTGGCCTTTCGCAATGAGCGCAACTCAAGGCTCATCGCAAAAGGCTGACGGCCTCAGCGCTTGGCGATGATGTACACCGCGTGCACGATGCCGGGAATGTAGCCGCACAGGGTCAGCAGGATGTTCAACCAGAACGCGCCGGCGAAACCTACTTGCAGGAACACACCCAGTGGCGGCAACAGAATGGCGATGATGATACGAATGAAATCCATGGGATCAGCTCCAGAAAATCGGCTCGTGTGAGCCGTCTAGCTAATCGACCTTGGGCGTTCGTGAGGGTTCAGTGGGATCTGGCACTGGGCCATCCTTCAGGTCAGGATCTGCAACCCGTGTTTTCGCACGATGCTCAGCAGCTTTAGCGCCATGCCGCTGCGTTGTTTCTCGCCGGACTCCCATTTTTTCACCGTGGAGGCGCTGGTGTTCAGGTAGCGGGCGAAAACTGGTTGGCTCACATGACTGCTTTCACGAAGCTGCTTGATGAGTGCCCGGTCGGCATTCCTTGCCGACGTCCGCTAAAAAGCCATTGTTTTCACTGACGCTCAATCAACCTTTTCAATCCAAAAATTTCACCGACAAAAAAACGCCCCCAGCCAAAAGAATCAGGCTGGAGGCGCCGCGTATGCCGCGAGACGGTTCGAGAATCAGGATTTAGACGGCGATGCCCTTGCGGCATTGCAGTTGGGCTGTGCGCACGCGGGAGAAGGCACGGGCCAGGCGCAGGAGCATTTCGTCGATGTTGCTCTTGCTCACCGTCAGGGCCGGGGTGAAACGCAGGCAGTTGGATTGTGGCGCGTTTAGGATCAGGCCTTCATGCAGTGCGGCTTTTACCACCGCCTCGGCAGAATCATCCGACAAGGTCAGTCCCCAGATCAGGCCGTGGCCACGCAGTTGGCCATGGTCGTAGCGATAGGCCAGGCGGGCAAGGCCTTCGCCCAGGTAGCAACCCGACTCACGCACCTGTTCAAGAAAACCGTGCCCCAGCACCGTATCGAGTACCGCCAGCCCGGCCGAGGCCATCAGCGCATTGCCATGATGGGTGCCTTCCAACTCGCCCGCCGCAAAGCAACAGGCTTTGCCACGCGCCAGTAGTGCCGCCAACGGGACGCCGCCGCCCAGGCCTTTGCCGAGGGTGAGGATGTCGGCGCGCACGCCGTACTGCTGTTCGGCGAGCAAGGCGCCGCAACGGCCGAGGCCGGTCTGGACTTCATCGAGGATCAGCAGGATCCCCAGTTCCCGGCACAGGCGCTCGACGCCTTTGAGGTAGTGCTCGGTCGCAGGGATCACGCCGGCTTCGCTCTGGATCGGTTCCAGCATGATCGCAACGGTTTGCGCATCGACGGCGGCATGCAGCGCCGGCAGATCGTTAAAGGGCACATGGCTGAAGCCAGGCAGTTGCGGTTCAAAGCGGTTTTCACCGGCATTCGACGAGGCAGCCATCGCGGCAAAACTGCGGCCATGGCAACCACTGCTGGCGCTGATGATGCGGTAGGCGCCACCCCGGTGCAGTTGGCCCCATTTGCGCGCCAGCTTGATCGCCGCTTCGCAGGCCTCCGCGCCGCTGTTGAGCAGGTACGCCTGGTCGCTGCCGGTGCGGTGGCACAGGCGGTCGACAAGGTTGAGTTGGGCACGGTTATGCAAGCCGATACCGGGATTGATCAGTGCCTGGGTCTGGTCGGCCAAGGCTTTGATCAGCACCTGCGGGCTGTGGCCGAGGCTGTTGGCGGCATTGCCCTGGCTGAAATCCAGGTAAGCCCGGTCGTCGCTGTCCCACAGCCATGAGCCCTGGCCGCGTACGAAGACCTGGGCAGGCCGCGCGACGGTGGGCATCAGGCAGTCACTGGACAGGTCGTGGTGGGAGGCGTCCTCGATCAGGTCGTCGAGACTCGGCACAGGGCGGCGCATATTGAACAGGTTCACACTTCACCCCCGATGGCAAGCACACCATGGTGGGTCACCCCTGCACTCACGACCTTGAGGTTTTTTGCGTTGCCTATGTAAATACCATCAACATAAACACTGTTCATTGCCCGATCCGGCCCTGTAAGCCCTGCGAATAGGCGCTAGACTAGGCGTCTCGGGGGCCAACGGCCATTTCGATTTTCCAGCTTTTTCGATAAGAAAGACTTATGGATTTCAAGCAACTGCGTTATTTCGTCGCGGTGTATGAAGAAGGCCACGTAGGCCGCGCGGCTGAACGCCTGTCGATCTCACAACCGGCGTTGTCGCAACAGATTCGCCAGCTGGAGCAGAACCTCGATGTGAGCCTGTTCGAGCGCAGCAGCAAGCGCCTGCTGCCGACCCTCGCCGCCCACACCCTGTACAACCACGCCCTGCCGCTGATCGATGGCATGCAGCAGGCCGTCGAAGCCTTGCGCAACTTCAAGGGCCAGGCCATGCGCACCTTGGCCATCGGCGTGCTGCAAACCGTGCACACCAGCCTGGTCCCGCAAATGCTTGAACGCGTGCGCAAGGCCCAGCCGCACCTTGTGGTGCAGATCTACGAATTGACCGGGCTGGAGATCGAGCGCCGCCTGCTCAACGGCTCGCTGGACATCGGCATCAGCTACCTGCCGCCGCGCCAGCCAGGCCTGCACGGCGTGCTGCTGTATGAAGATGAGTTGAAGGTCGTCATCCCTGAAGACCACCCCTTGCGGGAATTCAAGAAAGTCTCGCTGAAACAGGCGGCCGAGTTGCCGATGTTGCTGCTGGGCGAAGAATTCCAGGTGCGGCAGATCTGGCAGGGCCAGTTGTCCAACCTCGGGCGCCGGCCGCAGGTACAGGCCGAACTGAATACCATGGTGGGAATTCTCGACAGCCTGCCACATACCAAGCTGGCCACCGTGCTACCGGGGCGCTCGCAGGACGAGCACAACAGCAAGGCATTGCTGTGGAAACCCTTGAGTGAACCCAGGGTGCCATTGAAGGTAGGTTTGGTGTGCCGCGATGTGCAGCGCCAGCAGGCGACGGTGGCATTGCTGCGCACGCTGCTGGAAGACGTGATGAACGCCCCGCCGGTACAGCCGTGAAGTGGGCGGTCCGGACTTTTTCGCGGGCAAAAGAAAACCCCGCCGAAGCGGGGCTTTGCAGACTGTTTCCCTGACATCCATTTCACTCCGCCGTCCTGGCAGAATCCTACGTGTCCGTGTTGTTGCTTTGCGCTTCCTGCGCGACGTCCATGTGAAGTAGATTATCCGTGGATCCAATTTGGCGATAGAGGACGAATAGCAGTACGTCATGTAAGAGAATGCTTACACGACCTCCACGCCGTTAGAACAGGGCTTCATCCAGCAGGAACAGCGATTCGCTGCCGGCTTTGACCGACGCACTCAGTGAATGAATACGTGGCAGCAGGCGGGCGAAGTAGAAGCGCGCGGTCCCCAGTTTGCTGGCGTAGAAATCTTCCTCAGCCTCCTTGCCCAACGCCGCCTTGGCCATGCGCGCCCACATATAGGCATACGCCAGGTAGCCAAAGGCGTGCAGGTACTCCACCGATGCCGCGCCGATTTCATTCGGGTTGGCCTTGGCGCGATCCAGCACCCAGGCGGTCAATTCATCCAGGTTATCCAGCGCTGCGCTGAGCGGACGGGTGAACTCACCCAACTCAGCGCCCGCCGTGGTGATGAACTGGCGGATTTCATCAGCGAACAACCGGTAGAACGCGCCGCCGCTGCCGACGATCTTGCGCCCCATCAAGTCCAGCGCCTGGATGCCGTTGGTGCCTTCGTAGATCTGCGTGATGCGTACATCACGCACCAGCTGCTCCTGGCCCCACTCACGGATGTAACCGTGGCCACCGAACACCTGCTGGCCAAGCACGGTGGTTTCCAGGCCGAGGTCGCTGAGGAACGCCTTGGCCACCGGCGTCAGCAACGCCACCAGGTTATCGGCACGCTCGCGCGCTGCCGCGTCTTCGCTGAACTTGGCGATGTCCAGTTGCGTCGCCACGTAGGTGGAAAACGCCCGGCCGCCTTCGTTGGCGGCTTTCATGGTCAGCAGCATGCGACGCACGTCCGGGTGGACGATGATCGGGTCGGCCACTTTGTCCTTGGCCTGGGCGCCAGTCGGCGCACGACTTTGCAAACGGTCGCGCGCGTATTCAATCGCGTTCTGGTAGGAGCGCTCGCCCGACGCCAGGCCCTGGATACCCACCCCCAGACGCTCGTAGTTCATCATCGTGAACATCGCCGCCAGCCCACGGTTAGGCTCGCCCACCAGGTAACCCACGGCTGCGTCGAAGTTCATCACACAGGTGGCGGAGGCCTGGATGCCCATCTTGTGTTCAATGGAGCCACAGGTCACCGGGTTGCGCGCGCCCAGGCTGCCGTCGGCATTGACCATGAATTTCGGCACCAGGAACAGCGAGATGCCCTTGGGACCGGCCGGCGCGTCCGGCAGTTTGGCCAGCACCAGATGGATGATGTTTTCAGTGAGGTCGTGTTCGCCACCGGTGATGAAGATCTTGGTCCCGCTGATCGTGTAGGAACCGTCCGCCTGAGGCTCGGCCTTGGTGCGGATGATGCCCAGGTCGGTCCCGGCGTGTGCTTCGGTCAGGCACATGGAACCGGCCCACTCGCCGGAGTACATCTTCGGCAGGTAGGTTGCCTTGAGTTCTTCGCTGGCATGGGTGTTGATCGACACACAGGCGCCGGACGTCAGCATCGGGTACAGGCCGAATGCCAGGCTCGAGGAGTTGATCATCTCTTCGACCTGCGCCGACACCGCCTTGGGCATGCCCATGCCGCCGAAGATCGGATCACCGCCTACGCCCACCCAACCGCCTTCGGCGTAGGTTTTGTAGGCCTGTGGATAACCATCCGGCGTGGTGACTACGCTGTCCGCCCAACGGCAACCCTGCTCATCGCCACCGCGACTGAGCGGGGCGATGGATTTGGCGGTGACTTTGCCGGCTTCTTCGAGGATTGCCTCTACGGTTTCGGCGTCAACGGTGTCTGCCAATGCCGGCAATTGGGCCCAAGTCTTGGCGACCTCAAAAACTTCGTTGAGGACGAAGCGCATATCACGCAGCGGCGCTTTGTAATCAGCCATGGCAAACCTCGTGAGAACGTTAAAAGTAATTCGGTAGGATCGGTTTTACAGGCTCCGAGTGTAACTGAACAACTTTTGAGACACATAGGGTCCATTCGTGACCATTCAGTATTTATAAGTCACACGTAAGTCTAATATGGCAGCGGGCTTGCTCGCGAAGGCGCTGTGTCAGTCACCTGAGGTGCTTCTGACACATGGCTTTCGCGAAGCAAGCCCGCTGCGCAGTTAGCGCTTGGAGAATCCGTGCCTACAGTGCAAACAACTGCGCCGGCAAGCTCATCAGACACTCGCTGCCCGCCTCCACAGCGGCGCGGTGAGTCGCTGTACGCGGCAGCAAACGCTTGAAGTAGAAGTCGCAGGTAGCCAGTTTGGCTTGGACAAACTCGGCATCGTCGTGTGCCTGAGCCGCTATTGCCATGCGCAACCACAAGTAGGCCAAGATGATGTAGCCGCTGTACATCAGGTAATCCACGGCCGCTGCGCCGACTTCATCGGGGTTCTTCATCGCGGCGGTGCCGACCTTCACCGTCAACTCGCCCCACTCCTGGTTCAACTGATTGAGTTGCGCCACATAAGCCTTGAGCTGCGGATGCTCGGCATTCGCCGCGCAGAACTTATGCACAATTTTGGTAAAGCCGCGCAACAACTTGCCCTGGCTGCCGAGCACTTTGCGCCCCAGCAGGTCGAGGGCCTGGATGCCGTTGGTGCCTTCATAGATCGGTGCAATCCGTGCATCGCGGGCCAGTTGCTCCATGCCCCATTCGCGGATGTAGCCGTGGCCGCCGAAAATCTGCATGCCGTGGTTGGTCACCTCCAGCCCAGTGTCGGTCATGAAGGCCTTGCAGATGGGGGTGAGGAACGCCAGCAGGTCTTCGGCCTCCTGGCGTTGGCCGGCGTCGCTGCCCAAGTGCGCGGTGTCGAGCAATTGCGCGGTGAAATAGGTCAGCGCGCGGTTGCCTTCGTTGAAGGCTTTCATGGTCAGCAACATGCGGCGTACATCGGCATGCACGATGATCGGGTCGGCGGGTTTTTCCGGGGCCTTGGCGCCGGTCAGCGAGCGCATTTGCAGACGGTCGTTGGCGTACTTGACCGCGCCCTGGAAGCTCGCCTCGCCATTGCACAAGCCCTGCATGCCGGTGCCCAGGCGCGCATGGTTCATCATGGTGAACATGCAGTTGAGGCCTTTGTTCGCCTCGCCAATCAAGAAGCCTTTGGCACCGTCGAAGTTGAGCACGCAGGTGGCCGAACCCTTGATACCCATCTTGTGCTCGATGGAGCCGCAGTGCACCGCGTTGCGTTCGCCCGAATCGGCATGGAACTTGGGCACGATGAACAACGAGATGCCCTTGGTACCCGCCGGTGCATCCGGCAGCTTGGCCAGCACCAGGTGGATGATATTGGCGCTCATGTCGTGCTCGCCGGCCGAGATGAAGATCTTGCTCCCAGTGAGCGCATAACTGCCATCTGCCTGGGGCACGGCGCGGGTCTTGATCAGGCCCAGGTCGGTGCCGCAATGGGCTTCGGTCAGGCACATGGTGCCGGTCCATTCACCGGCGGTGAGTTTGCCCAGGAAGGTGGCCTTCTGTTCGTCGGTGCCGTGGGCGTGGATCGCCGACATCGCGCCGTGGGTCAGGCCCGGGTACATCCCCCAGGAGGTGTTGCTGGAGCCGATCATCTCGCTGAGCACCAGGCCGAGCGATTGCGGCAGGCCCTGGCCACCGTAGGCCGGATCCGACGCCACGCCGTGCCAGCCGCCCTCCACATACTGGGCGAAGGCCTGCTTGAAGCCCTTGGGCGTGGTGACCACGCCATTGTCGAAATGGCAGCCTTCTTCATCACCGCTGCGGTTGAGCGGTGCGAGCACGTTCTCGCAGAATCTGGCGCCTTCTTCGAGGATGGCACTGACCATGTCCGGGCTGGCATCCGTCGCGCCCAAGGCCGCGTAGTGGCCGTGGAAATCAAACACGTTGTCGATCAGAAAGCGCATGTCGCGCAGAGGGGCTTTGTACTCAGGCATGGCAATGTCTCCGGCAGCAGATGGTTTTAACCTACTGCCGGCCGGCGCCCCGGACAATCATTGTAGAACCGATGAATACAGCGCCATCACTCAACCGGCAGCACTCTCCGTGCGCACGGCGCCACGTCGGGTTTGCCCGGCCGCCACCACACAGTTACGCCCCGCGCCCTTGGCGGCGTACAGCGCCTGATCGGCGGTCTTGAGCACTTCTTCGGGGGAGCGCTGCTCGGCCTGGCGCTCGGCCACGCCGATGCTGATGGTCACCGACACACTCGATGCACCGCTGCCGGCACGGCGCTGACGGCCCTGATGATCGTCCTGGGGACGGTCCGAGTTGCGCAGCTTGATGTCGTAGTCGGCGATGATCTCGCGAATCTCTTCCAGGTGCGGCATGCACTCATCCAGGGTCTTGCCGGCGAACACCACGGCGAATTCCTCACCGCCATAGCGATAGGCACGCCCACCGCCGTTGACCTTGGACAGTTTGCTCGCCACCAGGCGCAGCACCTGGTCGCCTACGTCATGGCCATGGGTGTCGTTGAAGCGCTTGAAGTGGTCGACATCACTCATCGCCAGCACGTAGTTGCGCCCCAAGCGCTGCATGCGCTCATTCAGCGCTCGGCGCCCCGGCAAGCCGGTCAGCTCGTCGCGGAAGGCCATTTGATACGCCTCGTGGGCCACGCCGGCGGCGATCATCAGCATCACCTGGCTGCACATGATGTTCAGGGTAAACGGCAGGATGAAGGTTTGCGGCAGCATCCAGAACAACCCCAGCAACCCCACCAGTTGCGCCGCGTGCAGCGGGCGCGGCTGGTACCAGTACTGGGCGGCGAGGGTCAGGAAGCCGATCAGGAACATCGGGTACGACAGCTGGATCAGGCTCATCCAGGTGCCATGCAGCGCCGGCCAGCGAATCTCTGCCAGCCAGTTCAGCACCGCCTGGGGATAACTTTGCTCCAGCGCCAATGCCACGCTGCCGACCGCCAGCAGCACCGCGCCACGGGCGACGAAGTCACGGAACAGGTGGGTCTTCTCCTGCCAGAGCGCGTAGATGCTGAAAAGCAGTGGCAACAACAGGCAACACAAGTGAAACACCACGGCGGCGTCTTCGCGCACGCGCCCATTGTCACGGTAAAAGTCGGTCTGGGTGTCGAGCAGGAAATAGGCGATGTACACCGTGATCATCAAGAACAGTTCACGTTGGCGGCGATACACCGCGCAGTACGAACCGCCGAGCAACAGCACCAGGGTCGGCAGCACGTTGAACAGCGAGGTGAAGAAGACGTTGAGATCCTTGACGTACGCAGCCGAGAGCCCGGCCAGCAAGAGCAGCAACGAAGGGAGAAAATGACTGAAACGTACAGCGGACACGCGTGACAAGGGTAAAGCTCCGACCCGCAAAGAAGTAATGGCACTGTGCCTTCACGCAGACAGTTAAGCACAACCTGTGTGACATGTATCACATTGCCATCACTTTAACGGCAGCCTGCGGCAATCCCTGAGCGCATTACTGCGGTTTTTTCTCACGCATAAAAAAACCGCCGCGCCTCAAAAGGCGCGGCGGTTTGTTCAGACAACCCGGTAAGGCTTAGTAAGCCAGGCCGAAGTCCTCTTCTTTCATGTCCATCAGGTTGTTGGCGCCCGACAGCATGGTGGCCACGTGTGTACGAGTCCGTGGCAGGATGCGCTGGAAGTAGAAGCGCGCAGTTTGCAGCTTGGCGGTGTAGAACGCCTCTTCGGTGGTGCCGCCAGCCAGTTTCTCGGCGGCCAGGCGGGCCATGTCGGCCCAGAAGTAGGCCAGGCAGGCGTAACCCGAGTACATCAGGTAATCCACCGACGCCGCACCGACTTCTTCACGGTCTTTCATCGCGGCCATGCCGACCTTCATGGTCAACTCGCCCCACTCTTTGTTCAGCGCGGCCAGCGGCGCAACGAATTCCTTGACGGCCTCGTTGCCTTCGTTGGCCTGGCAGAACTTGTGCACGATCTTGGTGAAGCCCTTGAGCGCTTCGCCCTGGGTCATCAGCACTTTACGGCCGAGCAGGTCCAGCGCCTGGATGCCGGTGGTGCCTTCGTACAACATCGAGATGCGGCTGTCGCGAACGTTCTGCTCCATGCCCCACTCGGCGATGAAGCCGTGGCCGCCGTAGATCTGCACGCCGTGGTTGGCCGATTCAAAACCGACTTCGGTCATGAACGCCTTGGCGATCGGAGTCATGAAGGCCAACAAGCCATCAGCCTGTTTCTTGGCGTCTTCGTCGGTGCCGTACTTGACGATGTCCACTTGCTTGGCGGTGAAGTACACCATCGCACGGTTACCTTCGGCGAAGGCTTTCATGGTCAGCAGCATGCGGCGCACGTCAGGGTGCACGATGATCGGGTCAGCGGCTTTGTCCGGGGCTTTCGGGCCGGTCAGCGAACGCATTTGCAGGCGGTCGCGAGCGTACTTCAGGCCGCCCTGGAAGCCGATCTCGGCGTGGGACAGGCCTTGCAGCGCGGTACCCAGGCGAGCGGTGTTCATAAAGGTGAACATGCAGTTCAGGCCTTTGTTCGCCGGGCCGATCAGGAAACCGGTGGCCGCGTCGAAGTTCATCACGCAGGTGGCGTTGCCGTGGATGCCCATCTTGTGTTCCAGGGAGCCACAGGTCACTGCGTTGCGCGCACCGATCGAGCCGTCTGCGTTAGGCAGGAACTTGGGCACGATGAACAGCGAGATACCTTTGGTACCCGCCGGTGCATCCGGCAGGCGGGCCAGCACGATGTGGACGATGTTGTCGGCCATGTCGTGTTCACCGGCCGAGATGAAGATCTTGGTGCCGGACACTTTGTAGGAACCGTCGGCCTGAGGTTCAGCCTTGGTGCGCAGCATGCCCAGGTCGGTGCCGCAGTGTGGCTCGGTCAGGCACATGGTGCCGGTCCATTCGCCCGACACCAGCTTGGTCAGGTAAGCGGTTTGCTGCTCGGGGGTGCCGTGCTCGGAAATAGTGTTCATCGCACCGTGGGACAGGCCCGGGTACATGCCCCACGACCAGTTGGCCGCGCCAACCATTTCGCTGACCGCCAGGCCCAGGGATTCCGGCAGGCCTTGGCCGCCGTGCTCGACGTCGTGGGCCAGGCTTGGCCAGCCGCCTTCGACGAACTGTTTGTAGGCTTCTTTGAAACCGGTAGGGGTCTTAACGCCTGACTCGCTCCAGGTACACCCTTCGATGTCGCCCACGCGGTTCAACGGTGCCAGCACTTGCTCACAGAACTTGGCGCCTTCTTCGAGGATGGCGTCAACCATGTCCGGGGTAGCGTCCTGGCAAGCCGGCAGGCTCTGATAGTGCGCTTCATAACCGAGCAGTTCGTCACGAACGAAGCGAATATCACGCAAGGGGGCCTTGTAGTCAGGCATAGCGATAAACCTCTGCTGATGAATCTGGAATGAACAACCGCATGGATTTGCTGTGGCGGTCAAACAGGTGTTTGAAACATACGTTTACGACCTGGGGTTGTCAAGCATCGTCCCGACGCCGTTTGTCATGACGCGCATCAATGCCACGCACGGCAAGGCCTGCGGCGGGATGTCACAAGGCGATCAGGAGAGAAATAGAACCGCAGGAGCTGGCTTGCCTGCTTTACAGGCGCAGCGGGGTATCAAGGGGACCGAGTAGAGGCTATCGCAGGCAAGCCAGCTCCCACAGAAGAACAGGCATGCCTGAAAAGAGGGGATCAGGCGTAGGTGTCGATCAGCGTGCCGAGCATTTCATCCGAAGCCTTGGCGACTTTGGCGCCCAGCTCCACTTGAAACTTGCCTTCGGCCATTTCGACCATATTGCTGGCCGAGTTGGAAGGCTGGGCCCGGTCGTTGGCGCGAAGACGATCGATCTGCGCATCCGACGGTTGGGTAGTCGCGGCGCTGGCAATGTTGCCGGCGGCCTGGTCGACACGGTTCTGCCCGGTCTGAATGCTGCTCAGGCCCGAGTAAAACGCGCTGCTTCCAGAGATTTCCATGGCGTAAGCCTGCCTTTAGAGAATCGTGAACGCTGATTGAAGCAGAGAAACCGGCAAAACGCCCGTCAAAAACACTAATGGCATAATGCCTTGTCGATAGCCAAAATCAGTCAAGCAGGTCCAACTGCAGGTGCTGCGCCACGGCTTCGGCGCTGGCGTGCTTGAGTTTCGGCACGCGGCCCAGGCACGGTGCGGGCAAGCGTTCGGCCAGGGTGGCGAGGTTTTCTTCCAGACGAGAGGTCTTGGGATCGATGATGTTCGCCACCCAACCCGCCAGCGGCAAACCGTCCCGCGCGATGGCTTCGGCGGTGAGCAAGGCATGGCTGATACAGCCCAGGCGCACGCCGACGACCAGAATCACCGGCAGCTTGAGCGCCATGGCCAGGTCCGACAGGTTGTCCTGGTCGGCCAACGGTACGCGCCAGCCGCCTGCGCCTTCGATCAAGGTGAAATCCGCTTGCCGCGCCAGGATCTGCTGCATGGGCTTCAACAGCGATTGCACGGTCAACGCCACCCCCGCCTCGCGCGCGGCCAGGTGCGGGGCGATGGCAGGCTCGAACGCCACCGGGTTGACCTCGGCATAACTCAGCGGCAATGAACATTCGGCCAGCAGCGCCAGCGCGTCCGCGTTGCGCAAGCCTTTGGGCGTGACCTGGCAACCGGAGGCCACCGGCTTTCCGGCGGCGGTGCTTTTGCCGAGCTGGCGTGCGGCGTGCAACAGGCCGGCGGCGACGGTGGTCTTGCCGACATCGGTGTCGGTGCCGGTGATGAAGTAGGCGGCGCTCATAGAGGTTTCTCCAGTACGGCATACACCACTTGGTAAGTCGCCGGCAGGCCCTGGGCCTGGCGGAACTGCTCGTAAGCGTTCACCAGTGCAACAATCCGCGCGCGCCCCGTCAACCCTCCCGGGCGACCCGGGTTGAGGTTATGCGCGCCCAATGCCTTCAATTCGTGGGTGAGGCTGCGCACATCCGGGTAATGCAGCACATGCGGGCGACGCTCCAGGCTCACCACGCGCAAGCCGCTGGCGGCGCACAACTGCTGATACGCCTCGAACGTGCGGAAGCGATTGACGTGAACCAGCCCGTCGACGGCGCGCCAGCTGTCGCGCAGCTCACCCAGGGTGCCCACGCACAAGCTCGCAAACGCCAACACACCGCCGGGCCGCAGCACGCGCCAGGCTTCGCTGAGTACAGCGTCGAAATTCGCACACCATTGCACCGCCAGGCTGGAGAAGATCAGCTCACAACTCTCGTCTTTCAACGGCAGGCGCTCGGCATCACCGGCGATGAAATGCTCGGCCCCGCCCAGTGGACGCGCGTGGTTGAGCATGCCTTCGGCGATATCCAGGGCCACGCCCTGGCTGGCTGGCAATAACCCGGCCAGCGCGCGGCTGAAATAGCCGGTGCCACAGCCCATGTCCAGCCAACGATCTGGCGCGATAGCCGCCGGCAGGCGTGCCAGCAGCGCATGCCCTACCGCGCGCTGCAACTCGGCGACGCTGTCATAACTGGCCGCCGCACGGGAAAAGGAGGCCGCCACCTGGCGCTTGTCCGGCAACGCGCCGGGCAAGGAAGGCTGGGATAGATCAGTCATCGACGCACTCATGCAAAAAAGCCTGGATGGCCCCCGCCACACCGTGGGGGTCTTCCAGAAGAAAAGCGTGACCGGCCTGTTCAATCAGGCCGATTTCAACATCGGGCAGCAGGGCCAGCAAGTGGCTGGCGGCCTCGGCGGGGACCAGTTCGTCCAACCCGGCAAACAGGTGCAACTGCGGGCCGCGATAGGCCAGCAAGGCTTCGCGGGTGTCCAGTTGGGCGAGCAGCTCCAGGCCGCTCATCAATGCGCTGGACGCCGTAGTCGGTGCCCCGCTGACCAGCAGGCGCGCCAGCCCACGCGGGTCTTCGGCGCCCTTGGCGCACAGCAGGCCGAAGCGTTTGAGGGTCACCTGTGAGTCGGCATGGCAACCGGCGAGAAACGCATCGAAGGTCTCGGCGGGCATCGCGCTGGGCCAGCCGTCATGGGCGACAAAACACGGGTTGCTCGCCAACGTCAGCAGGCCGCAGCAGCGCTCGCCGCGGCGCGCCGCCAGCTCAGAGGCAAGCATGCCGCCCAGGGACCAGCCGCCCAGCCAGGCGTTGTCCGGGAGCGTGGCGTCGAGTTCGTCGAGCCACTCATCCACGTCGCTGGAAGCCAGCAGCGGCAAGGGCTCGATCTGCACCCGCAGGTGCGCATCAATCCCCTGCAAGGCGGCGGCCAGGGGTTCCAGCGGTGATACGCCAAGGCCCCAGCCGGGCAGCAATATCAGTCGATCACGCATGGTCGGACTCCAAGCGAAAACACGCTTCCAACGCGTTTAACAATAGCTGCACCTGCGCTGCGCTGTGGGCCGCCGTCAAGGTCACGCGTAAACGTGCACTGCCGGCCGGCACGGTGGGCGGACGGATCGCGGTAACCATCAGCCCGCGCTCGCGCAGCCGCTGGGACAGGCGCACAGCCTTGGCGCTGTCGCCAATCAGGATGGGCTGGATCGGCGTAAAGCTGTCCATCAAGTCCAGGCCAAGCTGCTCGGCGCCCTGGCGGAACTGGCGAATCAGGCCATTGAGGTGCTCGCGGCGCCAATGCTCGGTGCGCAGCAACTCCAGGCTTTTCAGCGTGGCGCAGGCAAGCGCCGGCGGCTGGCTGGTGGTGTAGATGTAGGGCCGGGCGAATTGGATCAGGCTTTCGATCAGCTCCTCGCTGCCGGCGACAAACGCGCCGGCGGTGCCGAACGCTTTGCCGAGGGTGCCGACCAACACCGGCACGTCCTCCTGGCTCAAGCCGAAATGCTCGACAATCCCGCCCCCATTGGCGCCCAGCGGGCCAAAGCCGTGCGCGTCATCCACCATCAGCCAGGCGCCCTTGGCCCGGGCTTCACGGGCCAGTGCCGGCAAGTCGGCGAGGTCGCCGTCCATGCTGAACACGCCATCGGTGACCACCAGAGTATTGCCGGTGGCTTTCTCCAGGCGCTTGGCCAGGCTGGCGGGGTCGTTGTGCAGGTAGCGATTGAAACGCGCCCCGGACAGTAGCCCGGCATCCAGCAAGGAGGCGTGGTTGAGGCGATCTTCCAACACCGTATCGCCCTGCCCGACCAGCGCCGTGACGGCGCCAAGGTTGGCCATGTAGCCGGTGGTGAACAGCAAGGCGCGTGGACGCCCGGTGAGGTCGGCCAACGCTTCTTCCAGCTCATGGTGCGGCGTGGCGTGTCCGACCACCAGGTGCGAAGCGCCGCCGCCCACGCCCCAGCGGGACGCACCGGCGCGCCAGGCTTCGATCACTTGCGGGTGATTGGCCAGGCCGAGGTAATCGTTGTTACAGAAAGCCAGCAACGGCTGGCCATCCACCACCACTTCCGGGCCTTGGGGGCTGCCGAGCAAGGGGCGTTGGCGATAAAGGTGTTCGGCACGGCGGGCAGCGAGGCGCGCGGCGAGATCGAAAGACATGCAGGCCTCGGCAGATCAAGGAACTTGAGACTGAATGCGATCAACTGTGGGCGCGGACTTGCTCGCGAAGGCGGTGGGTCAGTCAGCACATCTGGCACTGAGACACCGCCTTCGCGAGCAAGCCCGCTCCCACCTTTGGAATGCATTCCAAATAGAAGGCGACGTCAAACCACGGCGTTATAGAACTGCTCGCTGCTCTTCTGCTCCACCAACGCCTGCTCGATCGCCGCCTGGTGCACTTCATCGGCGTGCTCTTCGCGCGCTTCCGGCAGGATGCCCAGGCGTGAGAACAGCTGCATGTCCTTGTCGGCCTGTGGGTTGGCGGTGGTCAGCAGTTTGTCGCCGTAGAAGATCGAGTTGGCGCCGGCGAAGAATGCCAGTGCCTGCATCTGCTCGTTCATCGCCTCGCGGCCGGCCGACAGCCGCACATGGGATTGCGGCATCAGGATGCGCGCCACGGCGAGCATGCGAATGAAGTCGAACGGGTCGATATCTTCGGCGTTTTCCAGCGGCGTGCCGGCGACTTTCACCAGCATGTTGATCGGCACCGATTCTGGATGCTCCGGCAGGTTGGCCAGCTGGATCAGCAGGTTGGCGCGGTCATCCAGCGACTCACCCATGCCGAGGATACCACCGGAGCAGATCTTCATCCCCGAGTCACGTACGTAGGCCAGGGTTTGCAGGCGCTCGCCGTAAGTGCGGGTGGTGATGATCGAGCCGTAGAACTCCGGCGAGGTGTCGAGGTTGTGGTTGTAGTAGTCGAGGCCGGCCTGGGCCAGGGCTTCGGTCTGGTCCTGGTCGAGACGGCCAAGGGTCATGCAGGTTTCCAGGCCCATGGCCTTCACCCCTTTGACCATCTGCAGCACGTAAGGCATGTCTTTGGCCGACGGGTGCTTCCAGGCCGCGCCCATGCAGAAACGCGTTGAGCCGATGGCTTTGGCGCGAGCGGCCTCTTCGAGGACCTTCTGCACCTCCATCAGCTTTTCTTTTTCCAGGCCGGTGTTGTAGTGGCCCGACTGCGGACAATATTTGCAATCTTCCGGGCAGGCGCCGGTCTTGATCGACAGCAAGGTCGACACTTGCACGCGGTTGGCGTCGAAATGCGCGCGGTGCACGGTCTGCGCCTGGAACAACAGGTCATTGAACGGCTGCACGAACAACGCTTTGACTTCGGCTAAGGACCAATCGTGACGCAACGTGGCGGTGGTGCTGGCGCTCATGGGCGATTCCTTGATTATGCTTGGGCAAGCGCTGCGGGAAGGGCAATACCCACAAGCGCGACACGGATGCTCGGCATATTTAAGGAAGATTCATGCACTGTCAACCCGAATACAAACACAAGGTTTACATCTGGTTAAAAAACACACAAACATGTTTACTCTGTGATGAAAGCCCCCAAACAGCCGAGTGCGTATGCACTGCCTGCGAATCGCAATTGCCCTGGCTGACGGAACACTGCGAGGTGTGCGCCCTGCCGTTGCCCATGGACGGGTTGATCTGCGGCCAATGCCAGCGCCAGCCGCCGGCCTTTAAACAAGTGGTCGCGCCCTTCACCTTCAGCTTCCCCGTCGACACCATGATCACCCGTTTCAAGCATCAGGCCCGCTGGCCACTCGGGCACCTGCTGGGCCGCTTGCTGGGTCAGCACCTGCGCCATCGCCTGGACAACGCTGAACTCAGCCGCCCCGATTGCCTGCTGCCGGTGCCCATGGCGCGCAAACGCCTGCGCGAACGCGGTTACAACCAGGCGCTGATGCTGGCGCGCTGGCTCAGCGAGGAGCTGGGCATCGGCGTTGATGAACACCTGTTGCTGCGCCCCCAGGAAACCGTCGCGCAACAGGCGCTGGACGCCAAGACCCGCCGACGCAACCTGCTCGGCGCTTTCGCCCTGGCGCCCGGCGCGCTGGTGCAGGGCCGGCACTTTGCGCTGGTGGACGATGTACTCACCACCGGTGCCACCGCCCACAGCCTGGCGCGCCTGCTGCTGAGCGCCGGGGCGCGGCAGGTGGATGTGTATTGCCTGGCACGCACGCCCAAACCGGGCGGCTGACTTGACTCCCGCGCGCCAGCGCTGCAACGTCCGCTCATCTCAACGAAGCGTGTGCCCATGTCCCTGCCGACTTCCCTCAGCCAACACATTATCCGTCGCCCCCAGCGCATCGCCTTGCTGGGGCATATCGCCGAGCAGGGCTCCATCACCCGTGCCGCCAAGAGTGCCGGCCTGAGTTACAAGGCGGCCTGGGACGCCATCGACGAGCTCAACAACCTGGCGCAAAAACCGCTGGTGGAGCGCAGCGTCGGTGGCAAGGGCGGGGGCGGCGCCAAGCTGACGGCCGAAGGCGAGCGCGTGTTGCGCCTTTACCAGCGCCTGCAAATGTTGCAGGCCGAGGTGCTGGGTTCGGATGAGGCCGCCAGCGACTTCAGCCTGCTCGGCCGCTTGATGCTGCGCACCAGCGCGCGTAACCAGTTGCACGGGCAAGTGATCGCCATCGAGCAGCATGGCCGCAACGACCTGATCTACCTGCAACTGGCCGGCGGACTGACCCTGCAAGCGCAAATCACCCACGACAGCACGCAACGGCTGGAGCTGGAAATGGGCGTCGAAGTGGTCGCGCTGATCAAGGCGGGCTGGTTGGAACTGCTCGCTCCGGAACAAGCTGCAACACCTGGACACAATTGCATGGGCGGCAGCGTCGAGGCCATTCTCGCGGCCGACGACGGCCCCAGCGAAGTGCGCATCGCCTTGCCCACTGGCCAGGTTTTGTGCGCCCTGGCCCAGCCCGACGCACTCAAGGCGCTGGGTGCCGTTGAAGGCAAGACGCTCCAGGTGCAATTTGCGCCGAGCAATGTGCTGCTCGGCACACCGGTGTAGCAGCGCCCCGCCTTCAAACTGCAACAATTTCGTCACGCCCGCTCCTTAAGGTGTCTGCAAAAACCGCAGGGAGCCTGAGATGAGCCTATTAGAAGAAAACCAAGCCACCGACCTCGAGCAGATAGTCGGCCTTACCCGCCGCCGCTTTATCGGCGCCGGCGCCCTGTGCGGTGCCGCGATGTTCCTCGGCGGCAACCTGCTGAGCCGCAGCGCATTGGCCGTCAACGCCGCCACAGCCAGCCCGTTGCTGGGCTTTACCAGCATCGCCGCCGCCACCAGCGACGCCATCACCCTGCCGCCCGGCTACAGCGCTTCGGTGCTGATCAGCTGGGGCCAGCCGCTGCACAAGAACGCGCCGGCGTTCGACCCGTCCGGCAACGGCACCGCCAAGGCCCAGGAGCAGCAGTTCGGGGACAACAACGACGGCATGAGCCTGTTCGCCTTCCCCGGCGACGATAACCGCGCGCTGATGGCGATCAACAACGAATACACCAACTATCGCTACCTCTTCGCCCACGGCGGTGCGCCGCAGTCGGCCGAAGACGTGCACAAGGCCCAGGCCAGCGAAGGCGTGTCGGTGATCGAAGTGCAGCGCAAAGGTGACAGCTGGCAGTTCGTCCAGGACTCGCGCTACAACCGCCGCATCCACGGCAACTCGCCGATCCGCGTGGGCGGCCCCGCTGCCGGCCACGCCTGGCTGAAAACCTCTGCCGACAAGTCCGGCAAGCAGGTGCTGGGCACCTTTCAGAACTGCGCCAACGGCAAGACGCCGTGGGGCACTTACCTGACGTGCGAGGAGAACTTCACCGACTGCTTCGGCAGCAGTAACCCCCAGCAAAGCTTCGACGCCGGGCAGAAACGCTACGGCGTGGTGGCCGCCAGCAAAGACATCAACTGGCACCTGCATGACCCGCGCTTCGACATCGCCAAAAACCCCAACGAGCTCAACCGCCACGGCTGGGTGGTGGAGATCGACCCGTTCGACCCGCACTCCACGCCGGTCAAGCGTACCGCCCTGGGCCGCTTCAAGCACGAGAACGCCGCCCTCGCCGAAACCCGCGACGGCCGCGCCGTGGTGTACATGGGCGATGATGAACGCGGTGAGTTCATCTACAAATTCGTCAGCCGCGACAAGATCAACCACAAGAATCCGAAGGCCAACAAAGACCTGCTCGACCACGGCACCTTGTACGTGGCGATCTTCGATGCAGGCGACGGCGATGCCGACCACCCCAAGGGCAAGGGCCAATGGGTTGAGCTGACCCACGGCAAAAACGGCATCGATGCCAGCAGCGGTTTTGCCAGCCAGGCTGAAGTGCTGATCCACGCCCGCCTGGCCGCCAGCGTGGTGAAAGCCACGCGCATGGACCGCCCGGAATGGATCGTGGTCAGCCCCACCGACGGCCAGGTCTATTGCACCCTGACCAACAACGCCAAGCGTGGCGAAGACGGCCAGCCGGTGGGCGGCCCCAACCCGCGTGAAAAGAACGTCTACGGCCAGATCCTGCGCTGGAAGGCGGATGCCGATAACCACGGTGCCAACACGTTCAGCTGGGACCTGTTTGTGGTCGCCGGCAACCCCGGTGTGCATGCCGGCACGCCGAAGGGCGGTTCGTCGAATATCAACCCGCAGAACATGTTCAACAGCCCCGACGGGCTGGGGTTCGACAAAGCCGGACGCCTGTGGATCCTCACCGACGGCGACTACAGCAAC
The DNA here is from genome assembly GCF_059419825.1 of Pseudomonas sp. GW821-FHT05D12. Classification (NCBI taxonomy): domain Bacteria; kingdom Pseudomonadati; phylum Pseudomonadota; class Gammaproteobacteria; order Pseudomonadales; family Pseudomonadaceae; genus Pseudomonas; species Pseudomonas sp. GW821-FHT05D12. The sequence goes on from NZ_JBWKSN010000011.1 coordinate 85,029, forward strand.
GCGGGCGACTTCGCCGGCATGGGCAATAACCAGATGCTGTGTGCCGACCCGAGCACCGGTGAGATTCGCCGCTTCATGGTCGGACCGGTGGCCTGTGAGGTGACGGGGATCAGCTTTTCGCCGGATCAGAAGACCCTGTTTGTGGGGATTCAGCACCCGGGCGAAACGGGCGGTTCGACGTGGCCGGAGCATCTACCCAACGGCAAGCCGCGCTCGTCGGTGATGGCGATTCGGCGGGATGATGGTGGCGTCGTGGGCGCCTGATAGGCCGTCTTCGCGGGCAAGCACGCTCCCACAGGTGAATGCATTCCAGCCTGGGGACGTGGGCGGATGCTAATTGCATCTGCGGGGTTGGTGGTGCCTGAGAGGTCGTCTTCGCGGGCAAGCCCGCCCCCACAGGTGAAAGCATTCCAGCCTGGGGACGTGGGCGGATTGGACGCCGGTGCATGCTGGAACTGGGTCAACTGTGGGAGCGGGCTTGCCCGCGAAGGCGTCCGCACAGCCACCACCTATCTCTGCCCGTGTGCGTTACCATACCCGGCCGGACGCGGCGCTCTGCTGCGCGCAGGAGTTCGCATGGCCCATCCGTTTGAAACACTCACCCCCGACCTGGTGCTCGACGCCGTCGAAAGCATCGGTTTCCTCAGCGATGCGCGCGTTCTCGCGCTCAACAGCTACGAAAACCGCGTCTACCAGGTGGGCATCGAAGACGCCGAACCGCTGATCGCCAAGTTCTACCGCCCCCAGCGCTGGACCAACGAAGCGATCCTCGAAGAACACCGCTTCACCTTTGAACTGGCCGAGTGCGAAGTCCCGGTGGTTGCGCCGCTGATCCACAATGGCGAAAGCCTGTTCGAACACGCAGGTTTCCGCTTCACCCTGTTTCCTCGCCGTGGCGGCCGTGCGCCGGAGCCGGGCAATCTCGATCAACTCTATCGCCTCGGGCAATTGCTCGGCCGCTTGCACGCGGTGGGTGCCACGCGCCCGTTCGAACACCGCGAAGCCTTGGGCGTGAAGAACTTTGGCCACGACTCCCTCACCACCCTGCTGGAAGGCAACTTCATCCCCAAGAGCCTGTTGCCAGCCTATGAATCGGTGGCCCGCGACCTGCTCAAGCGGGTGGAAGAGGTGTACAAGGCTACCCCGCACAAGAACATCCGCATGCACGGCGATTGCCACCCCGGCAACATAATGTGCCGCGACGAGATGTTCCATATCGTCGACCTCGATGACTGCCGCATGGGCCCGGCCGTGCAGGACCTGTGGATGATGCTCGCCGGCGACCGCCAGGAATGCCTGGGGCAGCTGTCAGAACTGATGGACGGTTACCAGGAATTCCACGACTTCGACCCGCGTGAACTCGCGCTGATCGAACCGCTGCGCGCCTTGCGCCTGATGCACTACAGCGCCTGGCTGGCACGGCGCTGGGATGACCCGGCGTTTCCCCACAGCTTCCCGTGGTTCGGCAGTGAGCGGTACTGGGGCGATCAGGTGCTGGCGTTGCGCGAACAGCTCTCGGCGCTCAACGAAGAACCGCTGAAACTGTTCTGACCGAAATGCCCCTGTGGGAGCTGGCTTGCCTGCGATGGCGTCACCTCGGCGAGCCTGATACACCGGGTTGCCTGCATCGCAGGCAAGTCAGCCCCCACAGAAAAGCCAGTCCCACTGTCTGACAAAAATCCTTACAATCGCGCTTTGTTAGCTGCCTAAGCAAGGATTCTGCATGCACGCCGCCAACCCTCGCAAAGGGTACATTTTGGGCCTGAGCGCCTATGTCATCTGGGGTCTGTTCCCGCTCTACTTCAAAGCCATCGCCAGCGTACCCGCCGCCGAAATCATCGTGCACCGGGTGCTGTGGTCGGCGCTGTTCGGTGGCGTGCTGCTGATGGTGTGGAAACACCCCGGCTGGTTCCGCGAACTGCGGGACAACCCCAAGCGCCTGGCGATCCTGGCCCTCAGCGGTTCGTTGATTGCGGGTAACTGGCTGACCTATGTGTGGTCGGTGAACAGCGGGCGCATGCTCGAAGCGAGCCTGGGTTATTACATCAACCCGTTGGTGAATGTGCTGCTGGGCATGCTGATCCTCGGCGAACGCCTGCGCCGCCTGCAGTGGGTCGCCGTAGGCCTGGCAGCGGTGGGTGTAGCCCAGCAGGTGTGGCAGGTGGGCAGCTTGCCGTGGGTGTCGCTGGTGCTGGCACTGACTTTCGGGTTCTACGGCCTGATCCGCAAGCAGGCACCGGTCAAGGCGTTGCCGGGGTTGGTGGTGGAGACTTGGATGCTGGTGCCGATTGCGGTGGCGTGGCTGCTGTTCAATCCGTCGGCGCACAGTGCGCAGCTGGAATTCTGGAGCACATCCGAGGCCTGGTGGCTGGTGGCCGCAGGCCCGGTCACGTTGATCCCGCTGGTGTGCTTCAACGCCGCTGCGCGGCATTTGCCCTACACCGCATTGGGCTTCCTGCAGTACGTAGCGCCGACGCTGGTGCTGCTGGAAGCCGTGTTGCTGTTCGGCGAACATCTGGCGCAAAGCACGCTGATCGCGTTCGCCTTTATCTGGGCCGGCCTGGTGGTCTACAGCCTGGACGCCTGGATGAGCGTGCGCAAACGCTGATCAAATAACGTACAAATCTCTGCAGGCCACGAGTGGCGTGGCTTGCAGACATCCACCCCAAGGTTATCCACAACCTGATCCCCGCCATTTGTGCACAAGCCCTTGAAACTGCTCGTTTTTTGCTCAGCTCGCGAAGACGCACGCAGTGCGTGGCCTGGGGCCAGGTCTCTACAGGTTATCCACAGGCCCATGCAAGATTTCCATGTATAACCTTGTGCGTGGTTATTCCTCGTTGCGCAGTTCCACCATCAGGTCATCCGCCAGGGTTTCCAAGGATTCCTGCAACGCCTCCAGGGACACGTTCGACGGCACCTGCAGCAGGGCCTCGGCGCTGAACAGCAGGTCGCCGCTCATCGGCGCTGGGCGCACATCGGTGCTCAAGCGCTCAAGGTTGACCCCCTGCTTGCTCAGCAGCGCCGTGATCTCGCGCACGATGCCCGAACGGTCATTGCCCACCAGCGTCATCAGGATCGGTTTGGACGCCGACGCCTGCCCGCTGCTGCCCTCGCCCACCAGCACCCGAATGCCGTGGGTGGACAAGTCCTCCAGCGCGGCCACCAGGGCCTGACGGCTTTCCGCCGGCACACTGACGCGCAGGATCCCGGCAAACTGCCCAGCCATGTGCGCCATGCGGCTTTCAAGCCAGTTGCCGCCGTGCGCCGCGATGTTCTGCGCGATGCGTTCCACCAGGCCGGGTTTGTCGGCGGCGATAATAGTGAGTACAAGATGGTCCATGGCGAATTCCTCAGATGTTGTTGTTTTCTGTAGGAGCCGGCTTGCCGGCGACAGCGGCCTGATCATCGCCGCAAGGCTCAAGGGCCTCATCGCTGGCAAGGACTCAGCGTCCCCCCAGCTCTTACAAGGTGGACGCAGGCGTGGCCGAAAACAAATCGTGTACCATTTTTAGATTTATCTGGAACAATCTCATAGTTTTTTGAGAACATCCCATTCTCCGCTGTGACCGTACGACCAAAGTGGGTCGCTAAACGACGTATTTAGTCTAATTTTCACAACCGCAAGTCATCATGTAGTATGCCCAACCGTGCACTACATAATGAAAATCTGAAACAGCGTATAAGCTCCGCAGAGTGAGGCAAGCAATGACTGAACACGTTCAAGTCGGTGGCCTGCAGGTCGCCAAAGTCCTGTTCGACTTCGTGAACAACGAAGCCATTCCCGGCACCGGCATCACTGCCGACCAGTTCTGGGCCGGCGCCGACAAGGTCATCCATGACCTGGCACCGAAGAACAAAGCCCTACTCGCCAAACGCGATGATTTCCAGGCGCGGATCGACACCTGGCACCAGACTCACGCCGGCCAGGCCCATGACCCGGTGGCCTACAAAGCCTTCCTGCAAGATATCGGATACCTGCTGCCAGAAGCCGCAGATTTCCAGGCAACGACCCAAAACGTCGATGACGAAATTGCCCGCATGGCCGGCCCCCAGCTGGTCGTGCCCGTGATGAATGCCCGCTTCGCCCTCAACGCCTCGAATGCGCGCTGGGGTTCGCTGTACGACGCGCTGTATGGCACCGACGCCATCAGCGAAGCCGACGGCGCCGAGAAGGGCAAGGGCTACAACAAGGTGCGTGGCGACAAGGTCATCGCCTTCGCCCGCGCTTTCCTCGACGAAGCCGCGCCGCTGACGGCCGGCAGTCACGTCGACTCCACCGGCTACAAGATCGTCGACGGCAAGCTGATCGTCAGCCTCAAGGGCGGCAGCAACAGCGGCCTGCGCGACGACGCCCAGTTGATCGGTTTCCAGGGCCCCGCGGCCGAGCCGATCGCGATCCTGCTCAAGCACAACGGCCTGCACTTCGAAATCCAGATCGACGCCAGCCCCCCGGTCGGCCAGACCGACGCCGCCGGCGTCAAAGACGTGCTGATGGAAGCAGCGCTGACCACCATCATGGACTGCGAAGACTCCGTCGCCGCCGTCGATGCCGATGACAAAGTGGTGATCTACCGCAACTGGCTCGGCCTGATGAAAGGCGACCTGGCCGAAGAAGTGGCCAAGGGCGGCAAGACCTTCACCCGTACCATGAACGCCGACCGTGTCTACACCGGCGTGGATGGCCAGGACGTGACCCTGCATGGCCGTTCGCTGCTGTTCGTGCGCAACGTTGGCCACTTGATGACCATCGACGCGATCCTCGACAAAGACGGCAACGAAGTCCCGGAAGGCATCCTCGACGGCCTGCTCACCAGCCTGGCGGCGATCCACAGCCTCAACGGCACCAGCAGCCGCAAGAACAGCCGCACCGGTTCGGTGTACATCGTCAAACCGAAGATGCATGGCCCCGAAGAAGCTGCGTTCACCAACGAGCTGTTCGGCCGCATCGAAGACGTGCTGAACCTGCCGCGCAACACCTTGAAAGTCGGGATCATGGACGAGGAGCGCCGTACCACGGTCAACCTCAAGGCCTGTATCAAGGCCGCCAGCGAGCGCGTGGTGTTTATCAACACCGGCTTCCTCGACCGTACCGGTGACGAAATCCACACCTCCATGGAAGCCGGCGCGATGGTGCGCAAGGCGGCGATGAAGGCGGAAAAATGGATCGGCGCCTACGAAAACTGGAACGTCGATATCGGCCTGAGCACTGGCTTGCAGGGCCGTGCGCAGATCGGCAAAGGCATGTGGGCGATGCCCGACCTGATGGCCGCGATGCTCGAACAGAAGATCGCGCACCCGCTGGCCGGTGCCAACACCGCCTGGGTACCCTCGCCGACCGCCGCGGCGCTGCACGCGTTGCACTATCACAAGGTCGACGTGTTCGCCCGCCAGGCCGAACTGGCCAAGCGCGAGCGCGCCTCGGTGGACGATATCCTCACCATTCCACTGGCGCAAAACACCGACTGGTCCGAGGAAGAGATCCGCAACGAACTGGACAACAACGCCCAGGGCATCCTCGGCTATGTCGTGCGCTGGATCGACCAAGGCGTGGGCTGTTCGAAAGTGCCGGACATCAACGACGTCGGCCTGATGGAAGACCGCGCGACGCTGCGTATCTCCAGCCAACACATCGCCAACTGGCTGCGCCACGGCATCGTCAATGAAGCCCAGGTGCTGGAAAGCCTCAAGCGCATGGCGCCGGTGGTGGACCGTCAGAATGCCGGGGATGCGCTGTACCGTCCGCTGGCGCCGGATTTCGATAGCAACATTGCCTTCCAGGCCGCGGTGGAGTTGGTGATTGAAGGGACCAAGCAGCCGAATGGGTATACCGAGCCGGTGTTGCATCGTCGGCGTCGGGAGTTCAAGGCCAAGAATGGGCTTTGAATAAAGTGAGGTAAGTGAAAAGCCCCTATCGAGAGATCGGGGCTTTTTCATTTGTGATCCAGACAACTTAAGTATCAGGTATATGAGTTTCTGAATGTGCCATTGAGCACGACAAAAGTCCCATCACCCTTCTTAAAGCGAACGTTCAGCAACCACCCAGTGTGTTCAAAGGCAGTACCAAACTGAGGCCGATCGACCCAGAGCCAAATCTCACCTTCTACCGCTGAATAATACAGTTCGCCATCCGGTGCCCGGTACCACGGTCTAAGACTCGTCGCTTCAAAGACGTGAAAGCCGTTGGGCACGTCATGGCCGTAGCGCAGGTCGATGCGTTCGGGGTCAGCCCCCAATATTGCAGTCCAAGATCGGGCTCCAAGCACTTCTTGCGCCTGAAACAAACGAGCTGCTTGGTTCTCAATGACCAGAATGTAGGCGTTACCCTCTTGGGCATTGGCTCGAGCTGCCTGTAATTGCGTTTCGTCGATTAGTGGTTTTTCCGTACTCATGATGAATTCCCGTTCAATGGTTATGAAACATGGATCCTCGCTCCATGCCTGCTAAACCACTAAACATTGGATAAATCATGAACTCTACTGTCAGAATTGACAGTAGCGACGAACGGAACCTACTGCGCCATCCCCAACTCCCGCTTGACCATCTTCGCCAACTTCACGCTATCAATCGGCTTGAGCAAGAAGTCCACCACGCTCAAATGCATTGCATCGATCACATCCGGGGCCTCGGCGTCTCCCGACATAATGATGATCGGCAACGCCGCACGGGTGGAACTGCGCACCTGGCGAATCAGTTCCAGGCCATTGCTGGGGGCCATGCGCAGGTCAGTGATGAGCAAACCGATGGAGCTGCTGGAGCTCAACAATTCCCACGCTGTCTTGCCGCTGTCGGCCGTCATGCAGCGAATACCGTCCAGGCCCAGGATCTCCGCCAGCAGTTCACGCGCATCCTTGTCGTCGTCAACAATCAACACGCGTTGTGGCGGTAAATCAGGCTCCAGCATCACGGCGCTCAGCGCCTCGCGCTCGGCATCACTCAAAATATCGTGGTCGGACATACAGTTCTCAGCAGTTCTCATCAATCTCCCAGCACACTCGTCAGACATCTGCGGAAGGGCGTTCAATGTGCACTTCGTCGGAAAGTTTGCCTAGTGGGCGTTCTACGGGGTTTGGACGATAGTCATGTAAGGTTTTTCCTTAGTTTTACGCCGTTTTCATCGACCTAGACTTACGTCCAATGGGCACCTGCCGCGCAGGAGTCGACCATGCAGGACGATAACGACAAAAAAATTGCGGTCATGTTATGAGTAAAGCTGATGCCTTCGCCCAAGCGGGGAAAACTGCTGTATTGCAGAACATCCACGGCACCCTGCAGTTCCTGCAACGCTTCCCACCGTTCAACCAGATGGAGCACGCACACCTGGCGTTCCTGGTGGAGCAGTGTCAATTACGCTTCTTCGGCCCCGGCGAGAGCATCCTCAAACCGTCGGGCGGGCCGGTGGAGCACTTCTACATCGTCAAGCAAGGCCGCGTGGTGGGTGAACGGCCGGACTCGAAGCAAGCCACCTTCGAAATCACCGCCGGCGAGTGTTTCCCCCTCGCCGCGCTGTTGGGCGAGCGGGCCACACGGACCGAGCACAAGGCCGCCGAAGACACCTTTTGCCTGCAACTGAACAAGCCGGCCTTTATCAAGCTGTTCGCCCTTTCCAGCCCGTTTCGCGACTTTGCCCTGCGCGGCGTCAGCAGCCTGCTGGACCAGGTCAACCAGCAGGTGCAGCAAAAAGCCGTGGAAACCCTCGGCACCCAATATTCCCTGAACACCCGCCTGGGCGAGTTGGCCATGCGCCACCCGGTCACCTGCAGCCCGCAAACACCGCTGCGTGAGGCGGTGACGCTGATGCACGAGCAGCAAGTCGGCAGCATTGTGATCGTCGATGAACACAAGGCGCCGCTGGGGATTTTCACCCTGCGCGATTTGCGCCAGGTGGTGGCCGATGGCACCAGCGATTTCAGCCAGGGCATCGACGCCCATATGACCCAGGCGCCGTTCTTCCTGACCCCGGACCACAGCGCGTTCGACGCTGCCATCGCCATGACCGAACGGCATATCGCCCACGTTTGCCTGGTCAAGGAAAAGCGCCTGTGTGGCGTGGTGTCCGAGCGCGACCTGTTTTCCCTGCAACGGGTCGACCTGGTGCACCTGGCACGCACCATCCGCAACGCGCCCCGGGTGGAGAACCTGGTGGCGATTCGCGGCGAGATCGGCCAGTTGGTCGAGCGCATGCTGGCCCACGGCGCGTCGTCGACGCAGATCACCCACATCATTACGCTGCTCAACGATCACACCGTGTGCCGGGTGATCGAACTGACCCTGGCGGAAAAAGGCGACCCAGGCGTGCCCTTCAGTTGGCTGTGTTTTGGCAGCGAAGGCCGCCGCGAGCAGACGCTCTTCACCGACCAGGACAACGGCATCCTGTTCGACGCCAAGGACGCCGTCGAGGCTGCGACCCTGCGTGGGCGCCTGCTGCCCCTGGCGCAGCAGATCAACCAGAGCCTGGCGCTGTGCGGCTTCAGTCTGTGCAAGGGCAATATCATGGCCGGCAACCCCGAGCTGTGCCTGTCGCGGGCCGAATGGGCGCGGCGCTTCGGCGCGTTTATTCGCGAGGCGACGCCGGAGAACCTGCTGGGTTCGAGCATTTATTTCGACCTGCGCGTGGTGTGGGGCGATGAGCGCGGCTGCGAACAACTGCGCCAGGGCATTCTCGACCAGGTCGCGGATAACCGGCTGTTCCAGCGCATGCTGGCGGAAAACGCCTTGCGCCAGCGCCCACCCGTAGGACGTTTCCGTGATTTTGTGCTGTCGCGCAAAGGTGCGGAAAAAGCCACCCTCGACCTCAAGGTCCAGGGCTTGACGCCCTTCGTCGACGGCGCGCGATTGCTCGCCCTGGCCAATGGCATCCACGCCAATAACACCCTGGAGCGCCTGCGCCAGCTGGTGGTCAAGGAGGTGATCGAGCCGCTCGACGGCGCCGCCTACGAAGAGGCCTACCACTTCATCCAGCAAACCCGCATGCAGCAGCATCAGTTGCAGACCCGGGAAAACCAGCCGTACTCCAACCGCGTCGACCCTGACAGCCTCAACCACCTGGACCGCCGCATCCTGCGTGAGTCCCTGCGCCAGGCCCAGCGCCTGCAAAGCAGCCTGACCCTGCGGTACCAGCTGTGAGCCTGTTCGGCTGGCTGCGCGCGGCTAAACCCGGGCTGGATGCCGCGCAGCAACAACGCCTGGCGCAATTGCCCAAGCCTGCGGCCCTGGGCGACGGTCCGCTGCGCAGTCAGCGCTGGGTGGTGGTGGACCTGGAAACCAGCGGCCTGAACCTCAATCGCGACCAGGTGCTGTCGATCGGTGCAGTGGTCATCGAGGACGGCGCGGTGGATTTCTCCCAGCTGTTCGAGCGCACCTTGCACCGCGCCGACACCAAGCTCAGCCCCAGCGTGCTGATCCACGGCCTGGGACCCAGTGCAATTGCCGCGGGCAGTGATCCGGTGGAAGCGCTGCTGGATTTCATGGCGTTTGTCGGCGACAGCCCGCTGCTCGCGTTCCACGCGCCATTCGATCAGCACATGCTGTGCCGGGCGCTCAAGGACAGCCTGGGCTATCGCCTGGCCCACACGTTCCTGGATGTGGCCGACATCGCCCCACTGTTGTGCCCCGAAGCACACATCCGTGAAGCCGGGCTGGATGACTGGATCCATCACTTCAATCTGCAGGTGGGCGAACGCCATCATGCCAGCGCCGACGCCTTGGCCACAGCGGAGCTGATGCTCATCCTGTTGAGCCGTGCGCGCCAGCAGCAGATCGACACGCCCCAGGCGCTGCAAGAGCGTTTGAGCCAATGGAAACGGCGTAAACAGGCGCCATCGTTTTAATGTCATCTCCCGACAGACGCCAATTGCGCCCATCCCACGCCTCTGACACAATCGCGAATAATTCTCGTTAGTTTAAACCTCTTGTTTATTCGGTGATGCCTTGTCGTCGGTCCAGAACCCACACAGTGAGCTTGTTGGCGCGTTGTATCGCGACCATCGTGGCTGGCTGTTGGCCTGGCTGCGGCGCAATGTGGCCTGCCCGAGCCGCGCCGAGGACCTGAGCCAGGACACCTTCATGCGCCTGCTCGGCCGTGACGAGTTGCGCGCCCCCCGCGAGCCGCGTGCCTTCCTGGTGGCAATCGCCAAAGGGTTGTTGTTCGACTACTTCCGTCGCGCAGCGCTGGAACAGGCGTACCTCAGCGAATTGATGCTGATCCCGGAAAGCGAACACCCCTCGCCCGAAGAACAGCAGTTGATCCTCGAAGACCTCAAGGCCATCGACCGCCTGCTCGGCAAGCTGTCGAGCAAGGCCCGCGCGGCCTTCCTCTACAACCGCCTCGATGGCCTGGGCCACGCGGAAATCGCCCAGCGCCTCGGCGTCTCCGTGCCGCGCGTGCGCCAATACCTGGCCCAGGGCATTCGCCAGTGCTACATCGCCCTGTATGGCGAGCCGCTGTGAGCGTGATCAGTTCCAAGCCCGTGTCGGCCCGTGTGCTGGATGCGGCGATCGCCTGGCAACTGTCGCTGGATTCCGGTGACGGCAGCGCGGTGGAGCGCGAGGAATTCGACAAATGGCTGGCCAGCGATGAAGAGCACGCCCGCGCCTGGCGCCAACTGGGCATGCTCGACCAGCGCTTCAGCGTGGCCTCGGGCCCGGCGCGGGTGGCGTTGCTGCAGTCGCGCGAGGGCATTCGCCAGCGCGTGCGCAAACTCGGCAGCGGCCTGGCGAGCATTGCGCTGGTGTGCGGCCTGGCGCTGTTCGCCGGCGAACGCTACGTGCCGATCCACTATTGGCTGGCCGACCAACGCACGGCCACCGGTGAACAACGCACGCTGAAACTGGCGGACGGCACGCTGATCAACCTCAATACCCACAGCGCCATCGACGTACGTTTCGATGACAAGCGCCGGCTGATCGTGCTGCAGGAAGGCGAAATCCTCGTCGAGACCGGCCACAACGATGCGCGCCCGTTCTACGTGCAAACCCGCGACGGCAACCTGCGGGCGCTGGGCACGCGGTTTATCGTCAAGCGCGAAGACCACGCCACGCGCCTGAGCGTGCTGCAGTCGGCAGTGGGCGCCCAGCCCGAGGCATTGCCGCAGGAACAGATCTTCAAGGAAGGCCAGCAAGTGCTGATGCGCAGTGACGGCCTTAGTCCTACGCTGGCCGTCACCCCCGCTACCGATGCGTGGACGCGCGGCATGCTGGTGGTCGAAAACGCCCGTCTCGGCGATGTGGTGGCCGAGCTTGGTCGCTACCGCACCGGTCATTTGGGTGTGGATAAAAGCGTGGCGGACCTGCGCATCACCGGCAGCTTCCCGTTGCACGACACCGACCTGGCCCTCAACGCGCTGCTGCCGACCCTGCCGGTGCAGATCCAGCAGCACACGCCGTGGTGGGTGACGGTGACCGCCAAGCCTTAGCTCAGGCGGGGCCTGGGCCATGGCTATCGCGGGCAAGTCGAATCGTCGCACCGCCCCTCCCACAGGTTGATGTGCGAATACCTCAAATGTGGGAGGGGCGGTGCGACGATTCGACTTGCCCCCGATGAGGCCCTCAAACCCACCACAAAAATATTTTGATGCTGCCCTATCACTTTCCGATTCTCGTTCGGCACATAGGCAATTGCGAATTACTTCCATTCAGGAGCCGCCCATGTCCCGCACGCTAGACACCTTGTTGCGCCCCAGCCTGTTAGCCGTGGCGATTGCCCTTTGCACGCCGCTGGCGAGCACCGCGCTGATCGCCGCCGAGCAGTCATCCAGCGTGCGCGCGTACAACCTGCCGGCTGCGCCGCTGTCCAGCACCCTGAACCAGATCGCCAGCCAGGCCGGCCTGGCCTTGACCCTCAACCCGGCGTTGGCATCGGGCAAGACCTCGGCGCCGGTCCAGGGCCAGTTCGATGCCCCGGGTGCGCTGCGTGAGGCACTGCGTGGCACCGGGCTGCAGCTGGAGCAAAGCAGTGCGGGGACTTATTCCCTGGTGACGATCCCGGAAGGCGTGATGGCGCTGCCGGTCACCAACATCACCGGGCAGGAGGGCAACCAGGAAAGCGCCTGGGGCCCGGTGCAAGGCTACTTGGCCACACGCACCGCCGCCGGCACCAAGACCGACACCGCCCTGGTGGAAGCGCCGCGCTCGATCTCCGTGGCGACCCGCGAGCAGATGCAGGACCGCAACGTGCAGAACCTGGATGACGCGGTCAAATACATGCCCGGCATCGTGTCCGCCAGCTACGGCAGCGACACCCGTTATGACTGGATGCGCGTGCGCGGCTTCGAACCCACCCAGTTCCTCGACGGCCTGCCCCTGCCGCGCGGCGTGTATGCCAACCCCAAAGCCGAGACCTGGAACCTCGACCGCATCGCCCTGCTGCGCGGCCCGGCCTCGTCGGTGTATGGCCAGACCCCGCCAGGCGGCCTGCTGGACATGGTCAGCCGCCGTCCCAGCGCCGAATCGAGCAATGCCATCCAGGTGCAATACGGCAGTGACAACTACCGCCAGATCAACTTCGCCAGCACCGGCAAGATCGATGATGAAGGCCAGTTCCTCTATGGCGTCAGCGGCGTGGTGCGCGATGCCGGCACCCAGGTCGACCACATCGACAACAAGCGCTACAACATCGCGCCGAGCCTGACCTGGAACATCGACACCGACACCAAGCTGACCCTGCTGTCGCAGTTCACGCGTGACGATACTGGCACTACCAGTCAATTTCTGCCGATCCAGGGCACCAAGATCAAGCTCCCCCAAGGCCAGGTCTCCCACCACAAGAACCTCGGCGACCCCGACTATGAGTTCTACGACCGCACCTACTACGCCCTGGGTTATGCGTTCGAGCATCGCTTCAACGATACCTGGCAGTTCAAGCAAAACCTGCGCTATACCAAGTCTGAGCTGTCGTTCCAGCAACTGACGGTCGGTTCCTATATCTACTCCCCGGCTGACGCCAACGGCAATATCAGCCGCTCGAGCACCAACGTTGACGAGGACATCGGCCAGTTCGCAGTGGATAACAATTTCCAGGCTGACTTCGCCACGGGCGACATCACCCACACGGTACTGCTGGGCCTGGACCACCAGCGCACCGACACCTCCTTCCGGACGATCTACGGCACGGCGTCGAACATCAATATTTTCAACCCGACCAACACCGTGCCCACCCTGCGCCCGACGGACGTCACGCCGTACTACGACTACAACCAGAAAACCATCCAGACCGGCCTCTACGCACAAGACCAGATGGCCCTCGACAACTGGCGCCTGACCCTGGGTGGGCGTGAGGACTGGGTGCATCAGGGCACCACTTACTTCAACAAGCTGGACGCGACCAACACTGACCGCAGCAAGAACTTCAGCGGCAACGCGGCGCTCAGCTATGTGTTCGATTCGGGCTTCGTGCCCTACCTGTCGTACGCCGAGTCGTTCCAACCGGCGAGCAACGCCAGCGTCGACCCCGTCAAGTCGTACAAGCCCACCGAGGGCAAACAATGGGAACTGGGGATCAAGTACCAGCCACCTGGCTCCAATACGCTGCTGAGTGCGGCGGTCTACGACTTGACCCAGAAAAACGTGCTGGTGACCCGGATCGGCGCGGGTAACCAATCGATCACCGACCAGGCCGGCGAAGTGAAGGTCAAGGGCCTGGAACTGGAAGCGGTGTCCGACGTGACCGAAAACCTCAAGGTCATCGCCGCCTACACCCTGTCCAAGTCCGAAGTGCAAACCGGTATCTACAAAGGCAACCGCCTGCAACTGATCCCCAACCAGCAAGCCTCGCTGTGGACCGACTACACCTGGCACACCGGTGTACTCGATGGCTTCGGCATCGGCTTCGGCGCGCGCTACACCGGCAACACTTATGGCGACCAAGGCAACACCTGGACGGGCAAGGCCAACGCCTACACCGTGTTCGACGGCGCGGTGCACTACGACCTCGGCCGCCTGGACAACAGCCTCAAAGGCGCCTCGGTGAAACTCAACGCCACCAACCTGTTCAACAAGGACTACATTTCCACCTGCGATGGCTCCTACTGCTACTTCGGCGACCAACGCAGCGTCGTCGCCAGTGCCACCTACCAGTGGTAATCGACTGAGTTAACCATCAGGCCGTCCTCCGGGGCGGCTTTGGTGCGCCTGAAGGCTGGAAAATGAAAAGTAAAACCATCCGCCGCTGGTCCTTTATCCACACCTGGACCAGCCTGGTCTGCACGGTGTTCCTGCTGCTGCTCGCCCTGACCGGGCTGCCGCTGGTGTTCCACCACGAGATCGATCACCTGCTGGGCAACGAGCCAGAACTGGCGCAGATGCCCGCCGATACGCCGCAGCTCAACCTTGAACAGCTGGTGGCCAAAGCGCAGGCCCATCGCCCTGGCGAAGCCATGCAATACCTGGCGTGGGACGAGGACGACAAGAACGGCGTGATCGCGATCATGGCTGCGACGGCCGGCACCGAACCCAACTCGTCGCACACTTTCATGCTTGATGCGCGCACCGGCGACGCTGTCGAAATGCCGTCCGCGAATGGCGGGCTGACCCTGTTCCTGCTGCGCCTGCATGTGGATATGTTCGCCGGCCTGCCGGGCAAGTTATTGCTGGCGTTCATGGGCATTCTGTTTGTGCTGGCCATCGTGTCGGGCACGGTGCTGTACCTGCCTTTCATGCGCCGCTTGAAGTTCGCCACCGTGCGCCAGGACAAATCCACCCGCCTGCGCTGGCTCGACCTGCATAACCTGATCGGCGTGGTCACCCTGACCTGGGCGCTGGTGGTGGGCGTCACCGGCGTGATCAGCGCCTGTGCCGACCTGATCATCGCAGCCTGGCGCCAGGACAGCCTCAGCGCCATGATCGAGCCGTACAAACATGCCCCGCCGCTGACCCAGCGCGCGCCCGCCACCGAGCTGCTGAGCATTGCCGCCCAGGCCGCGCCCGGCATGCAGCCGGACTTCATTGCCTTCCCCGGCACGCGCTTTTCCAGCGAGCACCACTACGCGGTGTTCATGAAGGGCAGCACGCACCTGACCTCCCACCTGCTGACGCCGGTGCTGATCGACGCCAGCACCCTGGCCGTCACCGCCATCGCCGAACGGCCGTGGTACATGGACGCCATGGGCATGTCTCAGCCCCTGCACTTTGGCGATTACGGCGGCATGCCGATGAAAGTCCTCTGGGCGGTACTGGATGTGCTGACCATCATCGTGCTGATCAGCGGGATTTACCTGTGGATCGTCAGGCGCAAGGCGGGCAAGGCATGAAGCCACGGCAGTCGAATTTCTGGAAAGTGTTTGGCATTCCGCTGGGGATTGGCCTGCTCAGCGCCGCCGGGTTGTTTGCGGCGTTACTGGGGGATGGGTGGTGGGATTCGCTCAGTTGGGTGGGGCTTGGGATACCTGCGGTGATCGGAGTATGGGCCCTCCTGCGGAAGCCGGCTTACCGGCAAAAACCCTGAGAGTACCGCGTCAAATCTGATGCACTGCGCTATCGTAAGCGTCCTTCGCGAGCCCGCTCGCCCCTCCAGAGGAATGCCCATGTCTGTGCCCAGCATGACCTTGTTCCACAACCCCGCTTCACCGTTTGTTCGCAAAGTTCGCGTGCTGCTGATCGAGACCGGCCAGCAGGACCGCGTGGCGCTGCACGGCTGCATGCCGACGCCGGTCAACCCGGATGCGCAGGTGGTGCAAGGCAACCCCGTGGGCAAGATCCCGGCCCTGCGCCTGGCTGACGGCAGCGTGTTGCACGACAGCCGGGTGATCCTCGATTACTTCGACCACCAGCATGTCGGCAACCCGCTGATCCCCCGCGACGGTTCGGCCCGTTGGCGGCGCCTGACCCTGGCCTCGATGGCTGACGGCATCATGGATGCGGCCGTACTGGTGCGTTACGAGTCGGCCCTGCGCCCGGCGGAAAAACACTGGGCGCCGTGGCTCGACGAGCAGCGCAACAAGATCCGCCGCACCCTCGCCGAGCTGGAACAGGACGCCATCGCCGAGCTGACCAGCCACTTCGACATCGCCTCGATCAGCGTGGCCTGCGCCCTCGCCTACCTCGACTTCCGCCACCCCGATATGCACTGGCGCGCGGCCAACCCACAGCTGGCCGCCTGGTACGCCGAGGTCAGCCAGCGGCCTTCGATGCTGGAGACCCAGCCGCCGGTATAGCCCTGTTTCCACCTGACCCTGTGGCGAGCGGGCACCTTGTGGTGATCGAACTCCCTGTGGCGAGCGGGCTTGCCCCGCGTTGGGCTGCGAAGCGGCCCCATCAGGCCCCCGCGTTTTATCCAATGAAACTCATCTCAAGTCTTGGGGCTGCTGCGCAGCCCAACGCGGGGCAAGCCCGCTCGCCACAGAAAACCCGCTCACGACAGGAGGCTCGCCCGCCACAACCACGGGGAACAGCCGGTTGATCCTCGCCACCAACTGCGCCTTCACTCGCTGATCCTCACGCAAGCCGATCATTGCACGTCCTCCAGGTCGAACTGCAACGGCTCGGCGACCTTGCGCTTGCCCACGCCGTACCAATCCAATTTGCGCGTCAGCACCATCACCGTCCCCAGCAGGCCAAACAGCAACAGCGAGCCCATCAGCAACGCGTAATCCTCGGCACTCAACAACCCGTACAACAAGCCATACAACGCCGCCAATCCAGCGGAAAAGCCCAGGCCATGGGCGACGCTGCGCAGCACGTGGCACACATAAAATCCGATCAGCAACACACAGGCACTCGCCGAGATCAGGTAGGCCAGCGCAAAGCCCAGGTGCTCGGACAACGACAACAGCAGCAGGTAGAAAAACGCCAGTGCAAAGCCCACCAACGCATACTGGACCGGGTGCACCGCCAAGCTCTTGAGCACTTCGAAGAGGAAGAAACCGGCAAAGGTCAGGGCAATGAACAGCAGCGCGTATTTGATCGCGCGGTCGCTCTTGAGGTACTGGTCCACCGGATCGATGAAGTTCACGCCAAAGCTGCGGTTGTTGAAGTCGTTGCAGCCCTGGCTGTCCAGGCAGGTTTGCAGGGCCTGCTCAAGGTTGGTGGAGAAGAACGAAGTCTGCCAGCTGGCGCTGAAGCCTTGATCGGTGACCTCGCGCTGGGTCGGCAGGAAGTTGCCGATGAAGCTGGGGTGCGGCCAGTTGGAGGCGAGCGAGACCTGGCTGGTCTTGCCCACGGGCACCACTCGCAGTTGTTCGGTGCCTTGCAGGCGCAGGTCGAAAGCGAAGTCCACCACGGCCGGTTTTTTACTGTCCTGTTCGGGCAGCGCAACGTGCACGCCCTCTCCCAGCCAGTCCACTTGGGAGCCCGGCGAGAACTCCAGGCGCTGGCTGCCCAGCTCGAGTTTCAGCGCGTTTTCGATACCACGAATATCACTGATGCCCACCGCCAGGAATGCCGGTTCGAAGCGGTAATCGGCAAAGTCTTCGGTGATCCCCAGCTGCGCAGGCAGCTCGAAACGCCCGCTGATGCGGGTGTCGGCATGGAACAGCCGCGCCTGGTAGATTCCCCGGGCACGCAGTTCGGTTTGCACCTTGCCGTCGAGCTCGAAACGGTCCGGCAGGAAATACAGGCGACCGCGCTCCTCACGGGTGACCTCGTAGCGTTTGTTGAGCTTTTCATTGAGTTTCCACTCGCGCACGGTCTTGCGATACGGCACCACCATCACCGGTCCGGTGAGGCGCTGGGCATAGCTGGAGCTGCGCGCAATGTCCATCAGGACGCCGTCGCGCAGTTGCTGGCGATCGCCGATAATGCCGTTGATCATCAGCAACGGAATCAGCAACAGCAGGATCAGCAGCGCAATCGCGCCAAGTTTGAAAAGCAGGCTGCGGTTCATGGGTCTCTCCCTGTTTTGATGGGCAGAGCATGAGCCGCGCGTGTGGGGGATTTATGTGGGCAATGTGGAGACTGTGTGGAGATGCAGCACCACCTGGACGCCACCCGGCACATTGCCGATCTGCAACGCGCCGCCGTGCAGCTTCATCACTTCCTCGACAAAGTTGAGGCCCAGGCCAGTGCTTTTGCGCCCGCTGGCCGGGCGTGGCAAGGAGTAGAACCGCTCGCTCAGGCGCGGCAAGGCGTAGTCGGGAATCGGCGCCGCCTGGTTGAACAGGCTGACCTGCACCGCGTGGTGCAGTGTCTGCGCACTGAACCTCAAGGTGCCGCCGGACGGGGTGAAGTCGAGGGCATTCTCGAGCAGATTGCCCAGGGCCTGGCGAAGCAGAAAAGGTTCGCCGAACACCTTCACGTCGGCGCCGATCGTTTGTTCGATGTGCAGGCCGGCGCCTTCGATACGCGCGCATTGGGCCGTGAGAACCTCATCGACCAAGCCGGCCAACGGCAGGCTGACCTGTGCTTCCAGGCCCTGGCGTTGCTCCACTTGCGCCAGGTTCAGCAGGCGCTCGATCAACTGCTGCAGGCGCGCGCTCTCGCTGTCGATATTGCCAACGAAACGCTGCTGTTGCTCGCGGCTCATATCGCCCTGCAACAGCTCCGCCGCGCCGCGAATCGCGGCCAATGGGCTTTTCAATTCATGGGTCAGGGTGTGCACGTAATGCTCGACGTAGGCCTTGCCCTCCAGCTGCGTGCGCATATGCTCCACGGCGGTGGACAGCTGCTTGAGCTCGCCGCCGCGGTAGTGCGGCAACTCGGCACGCCGGCCTTCGCTGACCGCCTGCGCATAGGCCGTCAACCGGTGCAGGGCCCTGCTCAACCACCATGACAACACCGCCCCCAGCAACAGGCCGAGCACCACCAGCCCGGCGCCGTACCAGAGCAGCCGCCGCTCGGTGCGATCGACATACGGCTGCAGCGAGCTGTTGGGCTTGGCCACCGTGACCACGCCGATGATCTGGCCGTTATCGCGGATCGGCGCGCCCACGTGCATCACCGATGAGGCGGGGTCGTCCAGTTCGCTGCGGGTGGAACGCGCGCCGTATTCGCCGCGCAGGGTCAGGTACACGTCGTTCCATTTCGAGTAGTCCTGGCCCACCGCTTCGCCGCTGGAATCGAGCAGCACAATGCCCTTGGCATCGGTCACGTAGATACGGTGGTTGACCTGGTTTTTCGGCAGGCCCCAGATGGTCGCGCCCGGCTGGCGATTGCCGTAGGCCTTGAGCAGCTGCGGCCAGTGGCTCTGGCCGAGGGTGTGGTTTTTCACGTCATCGCGCAGGATCTCGGCCAGCAGGTTGGCAGTGTCCACCAGGGTTTCTTCGGTGGACTGGCGCACGCCGGGGCGGATTTCCTTCATCACCGTGCTAAGCACGAAGTAGCCGGTCAGGCCGATGAACAGCGCGTACACCAGGAAAATCCGCAGCCCCAGGCGCATCAGCTGTTGCCCGGGCTGTAGCTGTAGCCGAGGCCGCGATGGGTCTGGATCGGCTCGGCGTCCGCCGCAATGCCACGCAATTTGCTGCGCAGGCTCTTGATGTGGCTGTCGATATTGCGCTCGTAGCCGGCATCCGCCGCCACGCCCACCGCGTCCAGCAACTGCTCGCGGCTGAACACCCGCTCGGGTTGTTCCAGCAGGCTCTGCAGCAGGCGGAACTCGTGGCGCGTGAGGCTCAGGGGCTGGCCGCGATAACTGATCTGCATGCGCTCCAGGTCAACCTGGAACACGGCGGGGGCCACGCCAGGGCCGACCCTCTTGAGGATCGCCCGCACCCGCGCCGCCACTTCCCGCGGGCTGAACGGCTTGACCACATAATCGTCAGCGCCGATCTCCAGGCCCACCACCCGATCGATCTCGCCATCGCGCGCACTCAGGAACATCACCGGCACTTCGCTGAAACGCCGCAATTGCTTGCAGGTCTCAAAGCCGGTGATATCCGGCAGGCCGATGTCGAGGATGATCAGGTCGGCCGGTGTTTGCCGTTGATGGGCCAGCGCCTCCTGGCCAAGGCTCAGCCAGGTGGTGGTGAAGCCCTCACCTTGCAGGGCAAAGATCAGCGTGTCGGCTATCGCCGCTTCGTCTTCGACAATCAGGATGTGCGGCATGGGTTCGATCAGCAGTCCGGTTTGTCAGCGGTATAGCGACGGGCCGGGTTCACCGCTGCGCCAAACTCGCGCAGGGCCTTGGCGCCAATCAGCAACGGGTAGTTGAAGCTGCTGCGGTCGGTCAGGTTGACCTCGACGGTGCGCTTGACGTCGCCCAGGCACATTTCCAGGTCGATCACCGGACGCTTGGCCACGCTGGCTTCGTCCTTGTCGTCGTCTTCGTCGGCGCGGCTCTTGATCTTGCTGATGCGCGACACTTTGTGTTCGTAGACTTTGTTGCTGGCGTCCTTGCCGCCGAGGCGGAAGCGCACCCAATCGTCGCCATCACGGGTGAAGGTCTCGATGTCACGGGCCGACAGCGAAGCGGTCAGCGCGCCGGTGTCCATCTTGGCCTTGAAGGTTTCGCCGATCTCCGGCAACTGGATGTATTCGTAGCGACCGTAAAGGGTCGGCTCGGCAGCCATGACGGGCAGGGCAACCAGGGCGAGCGAGGCAAGGAGCAGTTTCACGAAGTGGTTTCCTCGGAAAGAAGTAGGCGGATTCTAGACCGCAAAGGGGGCACTTAGTTAGCTGATCCGAGCATACCCGGCACATTGTGAAACATTCGTCCGGTGATTTGAGATTTGGCCTGCAGACCAAGCTCTCTTATCATGACCCGCCCACACGATCCCAAGAGTTGCTTATGCGCCGCCTGCTCACCGGCTGTTTCGTTACCTTGCTGCTGTTGCTCAACACCCTGGTGCTGTTCGGGCCGTTGATGGTATTTGCCCTGCTCAAGCTGGTGGCTCCCGGACGTTTTCGCGACTACGCATCCTGGGCGGTAATGTGGATCGCCGAGACCTGGGCCGAGATCGACAAGCTTATTTTCTCGTGGTGCATCCCGACCCGCTGGGACATTCGCGGCGGCGGCGACCTGCGCGGCGACACCAGCTACCTGGTGATCAGCAACCACCAATCGTGGGTGGATATCCCCGCGCTGATCCAGGCCCTCAACCGGCGCACACCGTTCTTCAAATTCTTCCTGAAAAAAGAGCTGATCTGGGTGCCCTTCCTCGGCCTGGCCTGGTGGGCGCTGGATTACCCGTTCATGAAGCGCTACACCAAGGCTTTCCTGGCCAAGCACCCCGAGCTGGCCGGCCAGGATCTGAAGATCACCAAAGAGGCCTGCGAGCTGTTCAAGCGCCAGCCGGTGACGGTGGTCAATTACCTGGAAGGCACGCGGTTCACCCCGGCCAAGCGCAAGCAGCAGGACTCGCCGTTCGAGCGTCTGCTCAAACCCAAGGCGGGTGGCGTGGCGTTTGTATTGGCGGCGATGGGTGAACAACTGGACGCCGTGCTCGACGTTACGGTCGTCTATCCCCAGGAGAGGATCCCGGGCTTCTGGGACTTGATCTGCGGCTCGGTGCCGACGGTGATCATCGATATCCAGACCCGCGAGCTGGATCCGGCGTTGTGGCAGGGCGATTACGAAAACGATCCGGTGTTTCGCCAGACCGTCCAGAACTGGGTGAACCAGCTCTGGCTGGAGAAAGACGCGCGCATCGCCCAACTGCGCGCGGAAAACCCTTAACTGCCGGTGCCCCACGCCTGGGCCAGTTTGCCCAACACGGAGCTGCTGGCGCCCTGGCCGCCCAGGTACTGCAGGATCACCGGGGCAAACTGGCCGACCATGCCGCTGTCCATGCCCAGGGCGCTGAACGCGGTGTTCAGGTCATTGGTGTTTTTCACATTCCCCAGCAGGCCATCCAGGCCGCTGGTCTTGCTGCCGCCGGTCTGGCCGAGCATCCCGCTCAAGGCCCCGAGGCTGCCCAACGCGTTGTTGCCCGACAGCTGATCCAGGCCCGGCACGCTCTTGCCCAGTTGCGAGTAGTCGGTGCTGCTCAGTTGGTTCTTGGCCAGGCCGAGCATCGCGCCGGTGCCGCCGACCGCTTGCTCGGGGGTGACATTCAATTGCGAGGTCAATGCGCTCAGCAGGCCGGCCGTCTCGGACGACGGCGCGGCGGCAGCGGCTTTGTTGTTGCCCCCCTGCATGCCGGAAATGGCATTGGCCGCATCGCCAAGGCTGAACCCTGCGGCGAACACCGGGCCGGCCGCCAGGGTCATCAGGCAGGAAAGGGCGAAACCGCGTGAAATCTTCATCGAAACAACCTCTGGATATAGGTGCGAAAGCAGGCGTTTGACTGGGTAGCCCGGAGGATTGTTCCCAGTGCATCCAATCCCCCGTCTGCTGCGTATAACCACCACACACCTGTTGAGGACGACGCCGGTGAATGGAACGCACGCGCAACCTGGACTACCCTCTGCCTGCCACCGCTTGCACGTGCAGTCCCACCGCCCTGTCGCCAGGGCCTGGAGAAGCCCTATTTCCACTTCCGACGCTGACCCGCTGCGGCCCCTGCTGGCCCAATGCGCCCTGGGCAACCGCCAGGCGTTCGAAACCCTCTACCGTACGGTTTCACCGCGGCTGCACGGCGTTGCCTTGCGTTTCATGGGCCGCCCGGACCTGGCTGAAGAGGTGCTGCAGGAAGCCTTCGTGCGTATCTGGTACAACGCCTCGCGCTACGAGGCCCACCTGGCGGCGCCGATGACCTGGATGGTGAACATCACCCGCAACCTGGCCATCGACCAACTGCGCAAACGCCGTGAACAACCGTTGGCAGATGGCCAACAGGACGCCCTGCTCGATGACGGCCCCAGTACCTTCGAACAGCTCGACAGCGAGCGCGAGGCGCGCGCGCTGAACCGCTGCCTCGACACGCTCGACGGCATGCAGCGCCAATCGATCACCGTGGCTTACTTCCAGGGCCTGTCGTGCTCGGAATTGGCCGACCATCTGGCCGCGCCGCTGGGTTCGGTCAAGTCCTGGATTCGTCGCGGCATGGAACGCCTGCGCAGGTGCCTTGAATCATGAACTACCAGACCACTCCCCTGCGCCGCGCCCTGGCGGGCGACTACGCCATCGGCCTGATGCCCGCTACCGCCCGCCGCCGGTTTGAGGCCCTGCTGCTCGACGACGCCGCATTACGCGTGGAACTCGGCCATTGGCAGGCGGCCCTGGCCAGCCTGACCGGGACCCTGCCCGAACGGCCGGTGCCCGATCACGTGTGGGAAGGCATCCAGGCGCGGATCGAGCCGCAGGTCCTGCACCTGCCGGCGAAGAAACCGTTGTGGCTGAACCTGCGGCTATGGGCGGCGGCCTTCGGGATTGTCATCGCGGTGCTGGTGGGCGTGCTGTACCAGCGCGACCTGGGCGTGGAATACAACGCCACACTCGTCGCTGCCAACCAGCAACCGGCGCTGCAGATCAAGGCGTTTGCCGATCACCTGCAAGTGGAGCCGCTGGCGTTGGCCGCACTGGAGCCGACGCGCGACCTGGAATTGTGGGCCATCCAGCCCGGTGGCAAACCGATCTCGCTGGGCCTGGTGCCGACGGCTGGCAGAGGCCGGATTCAGCTGAGCCCGGCACAGCAAGCCTTGCTTGCCGCACCGCTGACCCTGGCCGTGAGCCTGGAGCCGCGTGGCGGTTCGCCCACCGGGCAGCCGACCGGACCGGTGCTGTATCAGGGCCAATTGGCATCACTTTGAGCGCCAACCGGTTCAGGAACCCATCGCGCAAACCAGGGTCCATGACAGGACTGAAAGCCCTGTCAGGACCCCCTTCATGAGCGCGACACGCCCCACTATCATCGAGCCCAAGCCCCCTTTCTGGAGCCGTCCGCGCCTGTTCATCGGCGTCTGCGTGGCCGTGATCGCCGGCCTCGGCGGCGCGTTCTACACCCAGGACAACGTCAAGTCCGCCGCCACTCTGGTGACCACCACCCAGCAGCCGGCGGCGCAGGTCATGGCGCACAAGGATTACCTCGAAGTCGAACCGATCGCCACGACAGCGCCCGAGCCCGATCGCAGCCTGGAACTGTGGGCCATGCCCGAAGGGGGCAAACCAGTCTCCCTGGGGCTATTGCCGGAGGACGGCAAAGGCATCATCGGCCTCAACCCGCGCCAACAGGCAAGCATCCGCCAGCCGGTGGCGTTGCTGGTGAGTTCGGAGACCAAGGGTGGCTCGTTGAGCAAACAGCCGACAGGGCCGACGGTGTATCAGGGCGCGCTGGCAGTGCGGTGAGTTGGCCTTTTGCGTGTCTCGCGATAAAAGCCCATCAGTTAATCGCGATCTGTTCTAGAAAACTGTGATTTCTCACAGTAGCCGTCGACGCAAAACCACCCGCAGCATAAAGCCTCCCGCGCGGCACAGGAGGTGGGCCATGAACAGCGCAATGTCTGCAGGTGTGTTCGTCACGATCGCACTGATGAGCCCTGCCCACGCGGCGGCAACTTCCACCTGCCCGCCGATCCAGGACATCAAGCAAACGGCAATGGCCAACGGCGGTTACCGCTACGAAACCTCACAGCCTGACGGGCTCACCTGGACAGGCGAAAACCCGCAGGCGGCGGTGTCGGACCTGACTGACTCGACCTTCCACGATGCCCGTTACGACATGAACAACAAGGCCGTCATTTGCACCTACAAAGGCCCCATGAATAACGACGCCAGCGTTTCGGTAACGGCACCTGTCGTTGATTGGAACGTTACGCCCACCAGAGGCGAGTGGAGAGGCACCTATTGCGAAGCCCTGGACCGTTCCAGGTGTGAATTTACGCACCACTGAAAAGGGCGACTTGAAGTCGCCCTTTTTTATTACGCCGCGCTGAACAACTTGTGCGGATCGATCACAAATTTCTTCGGCACACCCGCATCGAACTCGCCGTATCCACGCGGTGCATCATCCAGGCTGATCACCTGCACACCGACGATCTCGGCGATGTTGATACGGTCCCACATGATCGCCTGCATCAGCTGGCGGTTGTACTTCATCACCGGCGTCTGCCCGGTGTGGAAGCTGTGGGATTTGGCCCAGCCCAGGCCAAAGCGAATGCTCAGGCTGCCCATTTTCGCGGCGGCGTCGACGGCGCCCGGGTCTTCGGTCACGTAGAGGCCGGGGATACCGATCTTGCCCGCCACGCGCACCACGCCCATCAGCGAGTTGAGCACGGTGGCCGGGGCCTCCGCCTTGGCGCCTTCATGACCGTGGCCACGGGCTTCGAAGCCTACGGCGTCGACGGCGCAGTCCACTTCCGGCTCGCCCAGCAGCGCGGCGATCTGTTCGTGCAGCGGGGTGTCCTTGGACAGGTCGGCAATCTCAAACCCCTGGGCCTTGGCGTGGGCCAGGCGGATCGGGTTGACGTCACCGATGATCACCACCGCCGCGCCCAGCAGGCGTGCCGAGGCCGCTGCAGCCAGGCCGACCGGGCCAGCGCCGGCGATGTAGACGGTGCTGCCAGGGCCGACACCGGCCGTCACGGCGCCGTGGTAACCGGTAGGCAGGATGTCGGAGAGGCAGGTCAGGTCGCGGATCTTCTCCATGGCCTTGTCGCGGTCCGGCAGTTTAAGCAGGTTGAAATCGGCGTACGGCACCAGCACGTACTCGGCCTGGCCGCCGGTCCAGTCGCCCATGTCGACATAGCCATAGGCGCCCCCCGCACGTGCCGGGTTGACGGTCAGGCAGACGCCGGTATGTTGCTCCTTGCAGGAACGGCAACGGCCGCACGCCACGTTGAAGGGGACGGAGACCAGGTCACCGATCTTGAGATTTTCAACGTCGCTGCCCTTCTCGATCACTTCGCCGGTGATCTCGTGACCGAGCACCAGGCCGGTCTGGGCGGTGGTGCGGCCGCGCACCATGTGTTGGTCGGAGCCGCAGATGTTGGTGGAGACCACGCGCAGGATGACGCCGTGCTCGATCTTCCTGCCACGGGGGTCCTGCATTTTGGGATAGTCGATTTTCTGTACTTCGACCTTGCCGTTGCCGAGATACACGACACCACGATTACCAGACATGCTTTCACCTCGCTGTTGTTTTTATGGAACCGCGTTGCCCAGGCAGGCAGCGCGTTTAAGTGCTCGGGTACAGATGCTGTTTTTGCGTTGTTGCTGATGGCCCTTTCGCGAGCAAGCCCGCTCCCACATTCGACCGCATTCCAAAGGTGGAACCCGGTCGAATGTGGGAGCGGGCTTGCTCGCGAAGGCGTCCATCAGAGCACCACCGTGCGATTGGCGTTCAAGAACACCCGCCGCTCAATGTGGTACCCCACTGCCCGGGCCAGGGTCAGGCCTTCGATATCGCGCCCCTTGGCAATCAAATCCTCCGGATAGTGGCTGTGATCCACCACCTCCACACCCTGGGCGATGATCGGGCCTTCATCCAGGTCGTTGTTGATGTAATGCGCCGTGGCGCCGACCAATTTCACGCCCTTGTTGTAGGCCTGGTGATAGGGCTTGGCGCCCTTGAATCCCGGCAGCAACGAGTGGTGGATATTGATCGCCTTGCCATCCAGCTTGCGGCACAGCTCCGGCGACAGCACTTGCATGTAGCGCGCAAGGATCACCAGCTCTGCCCCCGTGTCTTCCACCACTTGCCACACCTGCCGCTCCTGGGACGGCTTGTCATTGGGGTCGAGGGGGAAATGGTAGTAGGGAATCTGGTGCCAGTCGGCCAAAGGCTTGAGATCGGGGTGGTTGGAGACCACCGCGACCACATCCATCGACAGCTGGCCGATGCGCTGGCGGTACAGCAGGTCATTCAGGCAGTGATCGGCCTTGGAGACCATGATCACCACTTTTGGCCGGTAGTTCGGCGCCGTCAGCTCGAAGATCATGCCAAAGGCTTCACCGCGCGCGGCCAGGCCATCGCGGAAAGCCTGCTCGTCAAAGCCGTCGGGCTGGCGGAATTCCACGCGGATAAAAAATCGGCCCGAGAGGCGGTCATCGAACGAATGGTGCTCGGTGACGTAGCACCCCTGCTCGAACAGATAGCGGGTGACCGCGTCCACCGTGCCGAGCACGCTGGGGCAGTCGGCGGTCAAAATCCATGTATCGGGTGCGCGGCTCATAGTGCATGACTCCTTGATCGTTCCCACGTTCTGCGTGGGCATGCCGCCATGGACGCTCTGCGTCCGCTCTTGGGACGCAGGGCGCCCCGGGATGCATTCCCACGCGGAGCGCGGGAACGATCATGTCAGGCTTGAACGTTGAGGCCGAATTCGGCCGAGGCATCCTGCAGCCACAACCACCAGTAGTCCGAGAAGCTGCGACGAATCACCAGCTCCCAGGTGTCTTCAGCGGTATGGCGGATCACCAGTTGCGACTTGGCGAACACCGTGCCCACCGCCTTGCCCACCGGGAAGTTGTTGGGGTGTACGTCGTAGCTGGTGGACTTCATCAGCACGTCGCGCACATTCGGGCCGCTGAGCTCGAGGATCTGCTGGCCGCCGCTGACGTTGACGATCTGGATATGCAGCTCGCCCAGCGCCTCGCGCAAACTTTTCTCGGCGGCGAACTCTTCACCGCTTGGCACGACCAGTAGCCACTCATCCGGGCCGAGCCATTGCAGGCTGGTTTCGCCATTGACGATCACTTGCAGGGCGCCAGGCAACTCGATGCCCAGGGCCTTGTGCACGCCGGCGGCGAAGGCGGCATCGTGGCCATCGCCACGGATGGTCAGGTGGCCGAGGAGTTTCTTTTCACGCACGGTCACGCCGGCATTCTTGCGGCTCTTGCCGACCAGGCTGGCGAGGTCGGCATGGTGCAGCGACGACTCGGCCTTGGCGCCGGTGGTGGGGCGTTGTTGGTAAACATTGGCTGCTGTCATAAAGCACCTTTCTAAATTCTGTGGTGAATCTACTGGCGCCTTCGCGAGCAAGCCCGCTCCCACATTTGGAATGCATTCCCCTGTGGGAGCGGGCTTGCTCGCGAAGGCCGCGACTCGGTCTGTCAGATGTTCTGGCGCTCGCCTTTCGGGTCAAAGAACACCGAAGACACGATCTCCGCCTCGATCACGCTGCCGTCGGCCTGCGGCGAAAACACCCGCTCGCCGATGCGCTTCAAGCCGCCCTTCACCACCGCCATCGCAAACGAATAACCCAGCGAGTTGTGCGCATAACTTGAGGTGACGTGGCCAACCATCTTCATCGGGATCGTCTGCTTCGGATCGAACACCAGTTGCGCGCCTTCCGGCAGCCACACGTTCGGATCGATCGGCTTCAAGCCCACCAGTTGCTTGCGCTCTTCGCGCACGCAGTCTTCACGGTTCATCCCGCGCCAGCCGATCCAGGAGAACGGCTTGGTGCGACCGACACACCAACCCATGTTCAGGTCGTCCGGGGTCATCGAGCCGTCCGTATCCTGGCCGACGATGATGAAGCCCTTCTCGGCCCGCAGCACGTGCATGGTCTCGGTGCCGTAGGGCGTGAGGTTGTACTTTTTGCCGGCCTCGACGATTTTCTCCAGCACACCCATCGCATAGTCGGCCTGCACGTTGACTTCGTACGACAGCTCGCCGGTAAACGAGATGCGGAACACCCGCGCCGGCACACCGCCGACCAGGCCTTCCTTCCAGGTCATGAACGGGAAGCCGTCCTTGTCCAGGTCGATGTCGGTCACTTCACTCAACAGCTTGCGGCTATTGGGACCAGACAGGGTCATGGTCGCCCAGTGGTCGGTGACCGAAGTGAAGTACACCTTGAGGTCTGGCCACTCGGTCTGCTGGTAGATCTCCAGCCACTGCAGCACGCGCGCGGCGCCGCCGGTGGTGGTGGTCATCAGGAAGTGGTTGTCGGCGAGGCAGGCGGTGACGCCGTCGTCGAAGACCATGCCGTCTTCCTTGCACATCAGGCCGTAGCGCGCCTTGCCCACATCGAGCTTGGTCCACGCGTTGGTGTAGATGCGGTTGAGGAACTCACGCGCGTCCGGGCCCTGGATGTCGATCTTGCCGAGGGTGGATGCATCGAGCAGGCCGACACTGTCGCGCACGGCCAGGCACTCGCGCTTCACGGCAGCGTGCAGGTCTTCACCGTTACGCGGGAAGTACCACGGGCGTTTCCACTGGCCGACGTCTTCAAACTCGGCGCCGTTTTTCACGTGCCAGGCTTGCAACGCGGTGTAGCGCACCGGCTCGAAGATGTGCCCACAGTGGCGGCCCGCGACGGCGCCGAAGGTCACCGGCGTGTAGTTGGGACGGAACATGGTGGTGCCCATCTGCGGGATGGTCACGTTCAGCGAACGGGCGGCGATGGCCAGGCCATTGACGTTGCCCAGCTTGCCCTGGTCGGTGCCGAAGCCCAGCGCGGTGTAGCGCTTGACGTGCTCGACCGACTCGAAACCTTCGCGGGTCGCGAGTTCGATGGCGGCGGCGGTGACGTCATTCTGCAAATCCACAAATTGCTTGGGCGCCCGCGCGGTAGCTTTCTCATGGGGCACCTGGAACAACGCCAGTGTCGGCTCTTCCAGACGGCTCAAGGCTTTCGGCAAGGTGCCTTCCACCGGTGCGAAACCGGCGTCGCTGGCCGCGCGCACGCCGCCTTCAAAACCATCCGCCAGGGAATCGCCGAGGCCGTAGACGCCGTTGATACCACCGACGCACACGCGCTTCTGCGGCGCTTCGCCCGGGACGAAGCCGAGGATGTCTTCACGCCAGGTCGGCTTGCCGCCCAGGTGCGAAGCCAGGTGGACCACCGGGCTGTAGCCGCCGGAGCTGGCGACCAGGTCGCAGTCCAGCCACTCGCCGGGGCTGCTGACTTTATGCGCCTTGACGTCGATGGCCGCCACGCGGGCGCCGGTCACGTGCTTGCTGCCACGGGCCTCGATCACGGCGCTGCCGGTGAGGATGCGAATGCCTTTGGCACGGGCCTCTTCCACCAGCGCGCCGCGTGGGTTGTGGCGCGCATCGGCCACGGCGACCACTTGCAGGCCAGCGTCGAACCAGTCCAGCGCCACGCGATAGGCGTGGTCGTTGTTGGTCGACAGCACCAGCTTCTTGCCCGGAGCCACGCCGTAGCGGCGCACGTAAGTCGAGACCGCACCGGCGAGCATGTTGCCCGGCACATCGTTGTTGCCGTACACCAGCGGGCGCTCGCACGCGCCGGTCGCCAGCACCACGCGCTTGGCACGCACACGGTGGATACGCTGGCGCACCTGGCCGATCGGCGCACGGTCGCCGAGGTGATCGGTAAGGCGCTCGTGAATGGTCAGGAAGTTATGGTCGTGGTAGCCGTTGACGGTCGCGCGAGGCAGCAGCACCACGTCCGGCAGGGCTTTCAACTCGGCGATGACGCTGGCAACCCACTCGGTGGCCGGCTTGCCGTCGAGGCTCTCGCGCGAATCCAGCAACGAGCCGCCGAACTCTTCCTGCTCGTCGGCGATGATCACGCGGGCACCGCTGCGCGCGGCGGCCAGTGCAGCGGCCAAACCGGCAGGGCCGGCGCCGACAATCAGCACGTCGCAGTGACGGTTCATGTTGTCGTAGGTGTCCGGGTCATTCTCGGTCGGCGAGCGGCCCAGGCCGGCAGCCTTGCGGATGTACTTCTCGTACGTCATCCAGAACGACTGCGGGTACATGAAGGTTTTGTAGTAGAAACCCGGCGGCATCAGCTTGCCGCCGACCTTGCCGAGAATGCCCATCATGTCGTTGTTGACGCTCGGCCAGCCGTTGGTGCTGGTGGCGACCAGGCCTTGGTACAGCGCCTGTTGGGTAGCGCGCACGTTGGGAATCTGGGTGGCTTCGGTGGCGCCGATCTGCAGCACCGCGTTCGGCTCTTCGGCACCGGCGGCAAAGATGCCGCGCGGGCGGGAATACTTGAAGCTGCGGCCGATGATGTCGACGCCGTTGGCCAGCAGGGCTGCGGCCAGGGTGTCGCCTTCAAAGCCTTTGTAGCTCTGGCCATTGAAGCTGAAGCTCAGCACTTTGTTCCGGTCGATCCGGCCACCGTTGGACAGGCGATTGATCTGGCTCATACCTTCTCTCCAGAAGCCTTGGCGGTGAATTGCGGCTTGGTGCCTATCTTGTAGGTTTCAAGAATTTCGTAGGTCACGGTGTCGCGGGTGGCGTTGAAATACTGGCGGCACCCGGCGGCGTGGATCCACAGCTCGTGGTGCAGGCCACGCGGGTTATCGCGAAAGAACATGTAGTCGCCCCACTCTTCGTCGGTGCAGGCATTCGGGTCCAGCGGGCGCGGGATATGCGCCTGGCCGGACGCGTGGAATTCCTCTTCGGAGCGCAGCTCAAAGCAGTGAGGACAGAAGATATGCAACATAGGGAATTTCTCCTGTTAGTGAGCGACGGCTGCAGCGCCGTGTTCATCGATCAACGCACCGTTGTGGAAACGGTCGATGGAGAAAGGCGCTGCCAGCGGGTGCATTTCACCCTTGGCGAGGCTGGCGGCAAACACGTTGCCTGAGCCCGGCGTGGCCTTGAAGCCACCGGTGCCCCAACCGCAGTTGAAGAACATGTTCGGGACCGGGGTCTTGGAGATGATCGGGCAGGCGTCCGGCGTGGTGTCGACGATGCCGCCCCATTGGCGGTTCATGCGCACGCGCGACAGCACCGGGAACATCTCGACGATGGCCTGGATGGTGTGTTCGATCACCGGGTAAGAGCCGCGCTGGCCGTAGCCGTTGTAGCCGTCGATACCCGCGCCGATCACCAGGTCGCCCTTGTCGGACTGGCTGATGTAGCCGTGCACGGCGTTGGACATGATCACGCTGTCGATGATCGGCTTGATCGGCTCCGACACCAGTGCTTGCAACGGGTGGGATTCGATCGGCAGGCGAAAGCCCGCGAGCGAAGCCATGTGCCCGGAATTACCGGCGGTGACCACGCCGACGCGCTTGGCGCCGATGAAGCCCTTGTTGGTCTCCACGCCGATGCACACGCCGTTTTCCTTGCGGAAACCGATCACTTCGGTCTGCTGGATCAAGTCCACGCCGAGTGCATCAGCGGCGCGGGCAAAGCCCCAGGCCACGGCATCGTGACGGGCCACGCCGCCACGCCGTTGCACAGTGGCGCCCATCACCGGGTAGCGGGTATTTTTCGAGCAGTCGAGGTACGGGATCTCATCGGCCACTTGCTTGGCGTTGAGCAGTTCGCCGTCCACGCCGTTGAGGCGGTTGGCACTCACGCGGCGCTCGGAATC
The DNA here is from genome assembly GCF_059419825.1 of Pseudomonas sp. GW821-FHT05D12. Taxonomy (NCBI): domain Bacteria; kingdom Pseudomonadati; phylum Pseudomonadota; class Gammaproteobacteria; order Pseudomonadales; family Pseudomonadaceae; genus Pseudomonas; species Pseudomonas sp. GW821-FHT05D12. The sequence goes on from NZ_JBWKSN010000011.1 coordinate 117,024, forward strand.
TCGGATGTCCTGCAGGGTGTGACACAGGTTGTAGACGCCACGCTGGGAGAACATCACGTTGTAGTTCAGGTCCTGGGACAAACCTTCCCAGAGCTTCATCGCGTGTTCGTAGAGGTGCGCCGACTCGTCCCACAGGTAGTTGGAACGCACGATGGTGGTGTTGCGCGCGGTGTTACCGCCGCCCAGCCAGCCTTTCTCGACCACGGCCACGTTGGTGATGCCGTGTTCCTTGGCCAGGTAGTAGGCGGTCGCCAGGCCATGCCCGCCACCGCCGACGATGACCACGTCGTAGACCTTTTTAGGGGTCGGCGTGCGCCACATCTTCTGCCAGTTTTCGTGGTGGCTGAGTGAGTGCTTGAAGAGGCCGAAGCCCGAGTAGCGTTGCATAGTCATTACTCCAAAACCGCGCTCAGCGATAAACCGGGAAATCAGCGCACAGGGCAGACACGTGCTTGGCCACGTTGGCCTCGACGTCGGCGTCGCCGAGGTTGTCGAGGATGTCGCAGATCCAGCCGGCCAGTTCGATGCACTGCGCCACTTTGAAACCACGCGTGGTCACCGCCGGGGTGCCGATACGCAGGCCCGAGGTCACGAACGGCGACTGCGGGTCATTCGGCACGGCGTTCTTGTTGACGGTGATGTGGGCGCGACCGAGGGCGGCGTCCGCCTCTTTGCCGGTGAGGCCCTGGCGGATCAGGCTGACCAGGAACAAGTGGTTGTCAGTGCCGCCGGACACCACATCGTAGCCCCGCTTGATAAACACCTCGGCCATGGCCTGGGCGTTGTCGATGACCTGTTGCTGGTAGGCCTTGAAGCCAGGCTCCAGCGCTTCCTTGAAGCACACGGCCTTGCCGGCGATCACGTGCATCAGCGGGCCGCCCTGGGCGCCGGGGAATACCGCGGAGTTGAGTTTTTTCTCAATCTCTTCGTTGGACTTGGCCAGGATCAAACCGCCGCGCGGGCCGCGCAGGGTCTTGTGGGTAGTGGTGGTGACCACATCAGCGTACGGCAGCGGGTTCGGGTACAGGCCGGCGGCAACCAGGCCGGCGACGTGAGCCATGTCGACGAAGAGCAACGCCCCGACCTTGTCGGCAATCTGGCGAAAACGGGGGAAATCCAGGGTCTTGGAGTACGCGGAGAAACCGGCGACGACCATCTTCGGCTTGTGCTCCACCGCCAGGCGCTCGACTTCGTCGTAGTCGATCAGGCCGGTGTCGGTGTTGATGCCGTATTGCACCGCGTTGTACAGCTTGCCCGAGGACGACACCTTGGCGCCGTGGGTCAGGTGACCGCCGTGGGCCAGGCTCATGCCGAGGATGGTGTCACCGGCGTTCAGCAGCGCCAGGTACACCGCGCTGTTGGCGGACGAGCCGGAGTGCGGCTGCACGTTGGCGTAATCGGCGCCGAACAGTTGCTTGGCGCGTTCGATCGCCAGCACCTCGACCTTGTCCACGTGCTCGCAGCCGCCGTAGTAGCGCTTGCCCGGGTAGCCTTCGGCGTATTTGTTGGTGAGGCCGCTGCCCTGGGCTTCCATCACGCGTTTGCTGGTGTAGTTCTCCGACGCGATCAGCTCGATATGATCTTCCTGGCGCTGCTCCTCGGCATTCATGGCCGCCAGCAGTGCGTCGTCATATCCCTGGATCTGGTCTTTTTTGCTGAACATCGCGTCTCTCCCAGCCTTTCGTATTGTTGAGGCCCTCGCAGGGCCCTTTGATGCGATGGTAGGGCTGGCGCCCGCAGGTCAAATGCCTACGGACGCCACGCAAAGGTGCGTTTACGACATTAGATGAGCGACACGAAACAAATGTGGGAGCGGGCTTGCTCGCGAATGCGGTGGGCCAGCCAATATAGGTGCAGCCTGACACACCGCTTTCGCGAGCAAGCCCGCTCCCACAGGGGTTAGGCGATGATCTTTCGAAGGAGTAGCAGCAGCAGGAAATGCGCTGGATAAAGCGCATACGCCCAGCGGCGCATGGCGGGGGGCGACACCTGCCCGCCATGTCGCAACAAGACCACTCCGGCCAATGGCGCAATCAGGCATGTCGCCAATCCCATTAACGCCACTGGCGTGCCGCTATTGAGCAGGATCTGCCATTGATTGGCAGCCACGCATACCAGGCCCGGCAATATGCTGAAATACCAGGGCCGGCGGAACACCACGAGCATCGCCAGCGGCAGCACGACGCCAAAGAAACCGAACATGAGTTTGGCCGAAAATACACCGGCGACAACTAACGCAATCAGCGCCAATCCTCGATCAACCAGCGCCTTCTGCTGCCATCCTCGGGCAACCAGCAGACCCAGCGCGAGGGTCGGCAGCACGTTCAAGGTATCGGCGTCGTCGATAAACAGACGGTACGGCACTTCACTGATCACGCTGAACAGCAGCAACCAGCCCAGATAGCGCCATTGGCCCGTCACCGGCGCGCCCTTGACCCGATGCAAATTCGCCGCAATCGCCAGGCAAAACCACGGGAACGCCAGGCGTCCCGGTACGTACAGGCCATCCAGGCTCAGCCCGACATAGCGCAGGTGATCAAGCACCATGCACAGCAGCGCCAGCCACTTGAGCAGGTCCAGGGCGCCATCACGGACGCGTCTGACAGGAATCGTTTCAGTGCCGTGCATAATTCCCCAGTGACTTTGCATTTACAGTGCGTGCGCACGCCCGACAATCTTGGTTACAGTGCGCACCAACATCGACCACAGGAATGGGCCATGACCGACAAGAGCCAACAATTCGCCAGCGACAACTATTCGGGCATCTGCCCGGAAGCCTGGGCCGCCATGGAACAAGCCAACCAGGGCCATCAACGCGCCTACGGCGATGATGAATGGACCCATCGCGCCGCCGACGGTTTCCGCAATCTGTTTGAAACCGACTGCGAAGTGTTCTTCGCCTTCAACGGGACTGCAGCCAACTCGCTGGCGCTGTCCTCGTTGTGCCAGAGCTACCATAGCGTGATTTGCTCGGAAACCGCCCACGTCGAAACCGACGAATGTGGCGCACCGGAGTTTTTCTCCAACGGCTCCAAGCTGCTCACCGCGCGCACCGAAAACGGCAAGCTGACCCCGGAATCGATCCGTGAGATCGCCCTCAAGCGCCAGGACATCCACTACCCCAAACCGCGCGTGGTCACCTTGACCCAAGCCACCGAAGTCGGCAGCGTGTACACCCCGGAAGAAATCCGCGCGATCAGCGTTACCTGCAAGGAGCTGGGCCTGAACCTGCACATGGACGGCGCACGCTTCTCCAACGCCTGCGCGTTCCTCGGCTGCTCGCCGGCCGACCTGACCTGGAAAGCCGGGGTCGACGTGCTGTGCTTTGGCGGGACCAAGAACGGCATGGCGGTGGGCGAAGCGATCCTGTTCTTCAACCACAAACTGGCCGAAGACTTCGACTACCGCTGCAAACAGGCCGGCCAGCTGGCGTCGAAAATGCGCTTCCTCTCCGCGCCGTGGGTGGGCCTGCTGGAAAACGACGCCTGGCTCAAACACGCACGCCATGCCAACCACTGCGCGCAGCTGCTGAGCAGCCTGGTGGCAGACATTCCGGGTGTGGAATTGATGTTCCCGGTACAGGCCAACGGCGTGTTCCTGCAACTCTCGGAACCGGCCATCGCCGCACTCACGGCCAAGGGCTGGCGCTTCTACACCTTCATCGGCAAAGGCGGTGCGCGCTTCATGTGTGCGTGGGATACCGAAGAAGAGCGCGTAAGAGAATTGGCTGCGGATATTCGGGAAGTGATGAACGCTTAACGTAGGAAAAAGGCCAGCGAATACTGGCCGAATGCCGAGACTGTTTTTTGATATTTCTGACAGCAGCGGACCCGCTTTTCGTTGACTAGCCTCTTGGAACCCGGAAGGAAAAGGCCGCTGCAGCGACCCCCTTTCGGGTAACACCGCCTGCCGAACAATCGGCCGGAAATGGAACTCCAGCAGAGGACTACACCATGGAATATCAAAACAACACTAACAACCTGCAAGGCGACGGCACCATCAGCACCACCGTCATTGATTGGGATGAGTTTCGCAAATACGCAAAAGTCGGTGACACCATCCGCGAACCATCCAGGACCTTGCGGATCTACGACAAAGTCTACGAATTGACAGCATCAGGCCAGCACTTCGTCGTGCATATCTATGCCCAGTAACCGTTAGCTTGAGCATTCCCCAGTCACCCAGCCATCACTGATGTAACCCGGTAAAACTGTGGGAGCGGGCTTGCTCGCGAAAGCGGAGTGTCAGTCGCTGGAGATTTTGACTGATACACCGCATTCGCGGGCAAGCCCGCTCCCACATTGGATCGTGCTCGCTTAAGCGCGTGGTAAATCAGAATTCGATGCGCACATCACCCTTGGGCACACTGCAGCACGACAGGATGTAGCCTTCGGCTTCGTCTTCCTCGGTGATCCCGCCGTTGTGGTCCATCTCGACCTCCCCGCCCAGCTTCATCACTTTGCATGTTCCGCAGATGCCCATGCCGCAGGCCTTGGGGATCAACAGCCCAAGCTTGGCCGCCGCTGCGTGGACGGTTTCGCCAGGAGCCACGCGAATGCTCTTGCCCGAGGCAATGAACTCCACCTGGTGCAGGTCCGCCAGGTCGATTTCCGGTGCATCGGCCGCTTGTTCGGCTTGCTCCACCGCATCGGCGCGCGCTTCCGGCGGCGTCGCGCCGAAGGATTCCTCGTGGTAGCGCGCCATGTCGAAACCGGCAGCTTCCAGCAGGCGCTTCACTGCGTTCATATAAGGCGTGGGGCCGCAGCAGAATACTTCGCGCTCCAGGAAGTCCGGCACCATCAGCTCGAGCATCTTGTGGTTCAAGTAGCCGCGATAACCGGCCCAGGGCTCGCCCAGCCCGTGTTTCTCGCAGATCAGGTGCAGGCTGAAGTTGTCGATCCGCGACGCCATGTGTTCCAGCTCGCGGTGGTAAATGATGTCCTTGGGCGAACGGGCGCTGTGGATAAACGTCATGTCGACGTTGGCGTTGGTGTCGTAGAACCAGCGCGCCATGGACATCACCGGGGTAATCCCCACGCCACCGCTGAGGTACAGCACTTTCGGGCTCGGGAAGTCGATGGCATTGAACAACCCCACCGGACCGTGCACCGCCAGTTCCTGGCCTTCATGCAGGGTGTCGTGCAGCCAGTTGGACACACGCCCACCCGGCACGCGCTTGATGGTCACCGAGAAGCTGTAAGGCACCGACGGTGAACTGGAAATGGTGTAGGAGCGCATGATCGGCTGGCCGTCGATTTCCAGCTCCAGGGTCACGAACTGGCCCGGCTTGAAAAAGAACAGGATCGGCTGGTCGGCCATGAAGCAGAAGGTGCGCACGTCCCAGGTTTCCTGGATGACTTTGACGCAACGGACGATGTGTCGACCATTGGCCCAGGTCTGGGTGGTGACCGGATTCAGGAAGCTGTTGGACATGCTGTTCTCCGTAGCCGTGTGTCGGCCTGATGGTGGCGATTCTGCGTAACGCGAGAACCACCCATTTACCTATCTGCGACATTCACATACTTATCGCGACCAGCCCCCATACCACGGGGGTTGCGCGTCGGGATCAGAGTGGGCCATGTCGCTCATGGATAAGGTTCAGGGCATCGGCGGCCCCACACTCGCTCCCAACAACGACGCTTTCTTTACGCCTTGCACAGCAACAACCGTAGCCACTTATCCCGGCCACACAGAATGGCCATGAGGACACACACGATGGACGTCACCGCAACCCTGAGCTTGGGCGATCCGCTGGAACCCGCACGCAAGGCCACCGCGCAAATGCTGCAAGAGCGCGAGCGCACCTTCTCGCTGCCGCAGCCGTTCTACTCTGACGAACGGCTGTTCGATATCGACATGCAGGAGATTTTCCAGAAAGAGTGGTTGATCGCCGGCATGACCTGCGAAATCCCTACCAAGGGCAACTACCTGACCCTGCAAGTGGGCAAGAACCCGATCATCGTGATCCGTGGCGCCGAAGGCGTCGTGCATGCGTTCCATAACGTGTGCCGCCACCGGGGCTCGCGCCTGTGCACCAGCGACAAGGGCAAGGTCGCCAAACTGGTGTGCCACTACCACCAATGGACCTACGAGCTGGACGGCCGCCTGCTGTTCGCCGGCACCGAGATGGGCGCCGACTTCGATATGAAGCAGTACGGCCTCAAGCCAGTGAACGTGAAGACCGCCGGCGGCTACATCTTCATCAGCCTGGCCGAGAATCCGCCGGCCATCGATGACTTCCTGTCGACGCTCAATCACTACATGGAACCGTACGACATGGAGAACACCAAGGTGGCGGTGCAAACCACCTTGATGGAAAAAGCCAACTGGAAACTGGTGCTGGAAAACAACCGCGAGTGCTACCACTGCAACGCGTCGCACCCGGAGCTGTTGAAAACCCTGCTGGAATGGGACGACGTCACCGACCCGCGCGCCGACCAGGCCTTCAAGGACCACGTCGCCGCCTCGGCCGCCGCCTGGGATGCCGAGAAAATCCCTTACGCCCACGCCAGCTTCGGCCTGCGCAACCGTATCGTGCGCATGCCTTTGCTCAAGGGCACCGTGTCGATGACCCTGGACGGCAAGCAGGGCTGCGCCAAGCTCATGGGCCGCATCAAGAACCCCGACCTGGGCTCGATGCGCATCCTGCACTTGCCGCACTCGTGGAACCACTGCATGGGCGACCACATCATCGTGTTCACCGTGTGGCCGATCAGCGCCCAGGAAACCATGGTCACCACCAAGTGGATCGTGCACAAGGACGCCGTCGAAGGCGTGGACTACGACGTGGAGCGCATGCGCCAGGTGTGGGACGCCACCAACGACCAGGATCGGCGCCTGGCCGAAGAGAACCAGCGCGGCATCAACTCCACGGCCTATCAGCCAGGACCGTACTCGAAGACCTATGAATTTGGCGTGGTGAACTTCGTGGACTGGTACAGCGAGCGCATGCTCAACAACCTGGGGGCGGCGCCCGCGCCTTACCTCAAGGGCGTTGCGGTTCACGAGTAACTGACACACCACAGATAAAAATGTGGGAGCGGGCTTGCTCGCGAAAGGGGTGGATCAGCCGGTAAATTGTACGACTGGCAAACCGCTTTCGCGGGCAAGCCCGCTCCCACTTTTAGTCCCACGCAGTGATCAATAATTGATCAACTCCGCTACACCCCTTTACCACTGTGCCCTCCAGCCTTTACCCAACAACTTATCCACAAAGCCACCCACAGCAATTGTGGGCAACTGCGCAACCCGCCCAAAATTAACTGAAGAAAATCCGTGACTTATTCAAGCTCACGGTTCCAGAGACCTATTGATCACTTTTTGACCAATCCTTTGCAAGCCACATAATCCGTGGGCTTCAGCGGTACGCAAACACCTTATCCACAGAAGCACCAACAGACTTTGGGGGCAACTTTGCCAGCGCTGTGGAAAACCGCTTCAAACCTTCATAAACCGGGGTATCCAGGCTCACACAGCCGGTAATACTGCCTAATTGATCATATTTCGACCAACAACTTGAAAGCCCCTGTTTATATGGCCTGCAGCCGATAGCGAACATCTTATCCACAGAAGCGCCAACAGACTTTGGGGGAAAGTCTGTGGACAGAGAGGCGCTGAATAAGAGAAAAACCCAAGGAAAAACCGTCAGTTAGGCTGGTTGTTTTTCATACAGAGGGCTACAGGGCTTGATTTGCAGGGGGTGTGGACAACCGCGAACAGGTTATCCACAGGTGGATCAACAGGGATTGTGGGTAATCCTTCAGGCGCGCCGCAAAACACTGGCCCAACCGGCTTTCCTGTGGGAGCGGGCTTGCCCGCGATGCAGGCGACCCGGTCCAGGGCAAGACCGCGATGAAGCCATCGCAGGCAAGCCAGCTCCCACACAGGCCTCGTAATGCCCTGAATCAGCGCACGACGCCTTCTTCGATGAGCAGCTTGAGAATGGCCTGGGCGCCCTCTTCGGCGCTCACGCCCTTGAGTACTTGCCCGCCGCCGCCGCTGGCCTTGGCCGTGGCCGCCTTCATGCGGTCAGCGCCACTCTTGGCCTTGATCACCTTGAGGCGCTTGGGCCGTGGCTTGGCCGGCTGCAACAGCGCGCCGGTGAATAACTCGTCCTGCTCGACCTCAACCTCATGGGCCGCCAGCTCGCCGCGTTGCGCGGGGCCATAGGCGCTTTGTCGTGGCTTGGGCGCGGCGTTATCCACAGTCGCCAGGAACGGCAGGCGTACCTTCAGGCGGCGCCGCTGGCCACGGGGCAAGGCTTGCAGCACGTGGGCCACGCCGCCATCAATGGACTCCACCTGCGCCAGGCCGACAATCAGCGGCCAGCCCAACTGCTCGGCCAGCAGGAACGGCAACATTCCCGAGCCTTCGCCGGTTTCAGCCTGGCTGCCGGTGAGCACCACCTGGGCGCCGGCCTCGCGCAAATAATCACTGAGCACCGGTAAGGCATCAGCGCCGGCCGGTTGTTCGAGCACGTGCAGCTGCGGCAAACCCATGCCCAGGTAGCTGCGCAAGGTCGGCTCGTGGATATCGCCGGCGTGCAGCACCTGCAATTTGTCCCCCGCCATCTGCAGGCCCAACTCGACCGCGCGCGCGTCCTGTTCGGCGCGACGTGGGCGGCCAGAGGTCGGGTGGGCGCCGATGGACACCAGGCTGATTACATTCGTGGTCATGGCCATATCCTTAAGCCGCATCGCGCTTGGCGCCGTTGCGGTATGTCTGCACCGCATCGATCAAGGCTTGCAGAATCGCGGCGCTGTCGCCGATTACCGACAGGTCGGCACGCTTGATCATGTCGCAGCCGGCGTCGAGGTTGATCGCCACCACCTTGTCGCAGGCACCGATACCTTGCAGGTGTTGGATCGCCCCGGAAATCCCCACGGCCACGTACACCCGCGCCGTCACCCAGGTGCCGCTGGCGCCGACCTGGCGATCGCGGGCCATGAAGCCGTCGTCCACCGCCACGCGCGATGCGCCTTCGGTGGCGCCCAATGCAGCGGCGGTCTGGTGGAAGAGCGCCCAGTCCTTCACGCCATTGCCGCCAGAGAAAATGAATTCGGCCTCGGCCATCGGAATCGCTGCCGGGTCCACCGCCACCGCGCCGAGGTCTTCGATGCGCGGCAGGCTGCGCGCCAGGCTTGTGGATAACTCCACGGGCAACACTTCGTGGCGGGTCTCGCTGACCGGCTCGGCGCACTCGGCGGCGGCCAGGATCAGGCGCGGCAGCGGTCGCGCCAAGTCCTCCTGGCCTGCCCCGGCGCGGCCGATGCACTCCTGCCCCTTGATCTGCCACACCCGCGTGGCCGGGCGTTCCTTGAGGCTGGCGGCAAAGCGCCGACCCAACTCACCGCCACCGCTGCGACTGTCGGGCAGCAACCAATGACGCGGGTTGAACTGGTTATCCACAGCACGCAGGCCCTGCACGCGTTGTTCCGGTGCATAACCGTCGAATTCGTGGCCGTCGAGCACGAGCAGGCGATCCACCCCGGCCGTGGCAAAGGCGCTTTCCTTGTGCTCGCCAAACACCACCGCCAGCACCGCGCCGTCACTGCCGGCGAGTTGCCGCGCGAGGCCGAGCAGGTCGCGGTCGTGGCTGCTCAGGCGGCCGCCGACCATGTCCGGCACCACGTTGATGTAGAACGCCGGCGCAGGCACCTGGTGCAGCGGCAACTGCACCTGCACCGCCGCCGTACGCTTGGCTGCGCCGCCCTGCTGGGCGCCGCTGCGGTCGATGCGCTTGATGCCGTTGGGGCCGATGAACCCGACACCGTGGACGTTTTTGCGAATCACACCGTTAGGCCCCATCCAGCTGTGTTGCGCCGGCTGCATCGCCGCATGCAACGGGTGCAGGCGGTTGCGGGCGATCCATTCGGCCCGTGGGTCGCGGCGGATAATGTCGCTCATCAGTGCACCTCCGCAGGTTCGCGTTTCAGGGGCTTGGCCGGTGTGGCGTCTTCAAGCAACGCGTCAGCCACCAGTTCGGCGATGTCCTTGATCATCGGGCGCGGTTCGACCACACCTTCCAGCATCGCAGTGCATTGCGGACAGCCCACGGCGACCAGCTCGGCGCCGGTTTCGCGGATGTCCTCCATGCGCATATCGGGGATACGTTGCTTGCCGGGGATGTCGGTGATCGGCGCACCACCACCGCCGCCGCAGCAGCGTGAACGGAAGCCCGAGCGTTGCATCTCCTTGACCTCGATGCCCAGCGCGCGCAGCACCTGGCTCGGCGCCTCGTATTCGCCGTTGTAGCGCCCCAGGTAGCACGGGTCGTGATAGGTCACGCTGTTGCCCTTGTGCTGGCCCAGGTTCAGCGCGCCGTCGCCGATCAACTCGGCCATGAAGGTGCTGTGGTGCTGCACCACGTAGTCACCGTTGAAGGCGCCGTACTCATTTTTCAGCACATGGAAACTGTGCGGGTCGCAGGTGACGATGCGCTTGAAGCTGTACTTGGCCAGGGTCTGGATATTGCGCGTGGCCAGCAGTTGGAAGGTGGCTTCATCGCCGAGACGACGGGCCACGTCGCCGCTGTCGCGCTCTTCGAGGCCGAGCACGGCGAAGTCGACCTTGGCGGCCTTGAGTACTTTGACGAAAGCCCGCAGGGTGCGCTGGTTACGCATGTCGAATGCGCCGTCGCCGACCCAGAACAGCACGTCGGCGCGGCCTTTGTCGCTGAGCAATGGCAGGTTCAAATCCGCCGCCCAGTTCAGGCGCCCGCCCGGCGCAAAGCCGCCGGGGTTGTCGGTGGCGATCAGGTTTTCCAGGACCTCGGCGCCCTTGTTCGGCGTGGCGCCTTTTTCCAGGGTGAGGTGGCGGCGCATGTCGACGATGGCGTCCACGTGCTCGATCATCATCGGGCACTCTTCCACGCAGGCGCGGCAGGTGGTGCAGGACCACAGGGTCTCGGCGTCCACCAGGCCATTGACGATCGGTTGGTGCGGGTTGCCGCTGTGTTCGCCGACAGGCTTGCCGGGATAAGGGCTGCCGGCGAACTTGGCATCGGTGCCGCCGGCCAGGCCGACCACCATGTCCTGGATCAGCTTTTTCGGGTTCAGCGGCTGGCCGGCGGCGAATGCCGGGCACGCGGCCTCGCACTTGCCGCACTGCACGCAGGCGTCGAAGCCGAGCAGTTGGTTCCAGGTGAAATCCTTGGGTTTTTCCACCCCCAATGGCGCGGTCTTGTCGCTGAGGTCCAGCGGTTTCAAGCCGGTGGAGCGGCCGCCACCGAAGCGCTCGGCCCGGCGGTGCCAGGCCAGGTGCAAGGCGCCCGCGAAGGCGTGTTTCATCGGGCCGCCCCAGGTCATGCCGAAGAACATTTCGGACACGCCCCACAGCACGCCGACGCTCAGCAGCGCAGCGAGCAGCCAGCCGCCGAAGTCCGCCGGCAGGACCCCGGCCACCGGCAACGTCACCAGGAAGAAACTCACCGAAAACGCCATCAGGCTTTTCGGCAGGCGCATCCACGGGCCTTTGGACAGCCGCGCAGGCGGGTTGCGCCGACGCAGGTAGACGAACATGGCACCGACAAACATCAACACCGAAGCCAGCAGCAAGGCGTAGCCGAGGATGCGGTTATGCAGGCCGAACCCATGCACCAGGATCGCCAGCAACGCCGAGAGCACAAAGCCCAGGGCGGTGGCGACGTGGGTGTTGGCGATGTATTTGTCACGGGCGACCACGTGGTGCAGGTCGACCATGTAGCGCTTGGGCATGGCCAGCAGGCCGCCCAGCAGGTCGACTTTGGATGCACGGCCACGGCGCCACATGTTCACCCGGCGCAGGGCGCCGAGGACGGCGAGGCCTATCGCTGCGAACAAAAGAACAGGAAGCAAGGTGTTCAACATGGTGAAGCTCCCACATTTTTGACCGAGTCCACATTGGTTCGGTGTTGGGTCAGAAATCCTTGCACAGGCGCAGGGCGTCATAGATCGCGGCGTGGGTATTGCGCTGCGCTACACAGTCACCGATGCGGAACAGCAAGTAACCCTCACCCGCCTCGCTCAAACACGGCTGCGGCTTGATCGCGAACAGGGCTTCGATGTCCATCTGGCCCTTGTTGCGCGAGCCGGCTTTCAACCCGTAATAGAGTTCTTCATCCGGGCGCACGCCGTTCTCGACCACCACCTGGTCGACCACCCGCTCCTCTTTGGCGCCGGTGTATTCGTTCTCCAGCACCGCCACCAGCTTGTCGCCTTCGCGGTAGACCTTTTCCAGCATCATGTCGCCGGTCATGATCACTTCCTTGGGGTACATGCTGCGGTAGTAGGTCGGGAACGACGTACCGCCGACGGCCACGCCGGGCTTGATGTCGTCGGTGACGATCTCGACCTGGCTGCCCTTGTCCGCCAGGAAGTCCGCCACCGACATGCCGGTGAATTCGCAGATGGTGTCGTACACCAGCACGTTCTTGCCCGGCGCAACCTTGCCGTCGAGCACGTCCCAGCTGCTGACCACCAGGCCTTCGGCTGTGCCCCAGTGTTCATTCTGTTCCAGGAACGGATGCCCGCCGACGGCCAGCACCACCACATCCGGGCGCAGGTCGAGGATCGCGTCGGCATTCGCCGCCACGCCCAGGCGCAGGTCCACGTTCAGGCGCGCCAACTCCAGCTGGAACCAGCGGGTGATGCCGGCGATCTGGTCGCGTTGCGGGGCTTTGGAAGCGGTGGTGATTTGCCCACCGATAAAGTCTTTCTTCTCGAACAGGGTCACGTCGTGGCCCCGTTCTGCAGCCACCCGTGCGGCTTCCATCCCGGCCGGGCCGGCACCGACCACCACGACTTTGCGTTTGGGCCCGGTGGACTTCTCGATGATGTGCGGCACGCCCATGTACTCACGGGATGTCGCAGCGTTCTGGATGCACAGCACATCCAGGCCCTGGTACTGGCGGTCGATGCAGTAGTTGGCGCCGACGCACTGCTTGATCTGGTCGACCTGGCCCATCTTGATCTTGGCGATCAGGTGCGGGTCGGCGATGTGCGCACGGGTCATGCCGACCATGTCGACGTAGCCGCCTTCCAGAATCCGCGTGGCCTGGTTCGGGTCCTTGATGTTCTGCGCGTGCAGCACCGGGGCCTTGACCACTTCCTTGATACCGGCCGCCAGGTGCAGGAACGGCTCCGGTGGATAACTCATGTTGGGGATCACGTTGGCCAGGGTGTTGTGGGTGTCGCACCCCGAGCCGACCACACCGATGAAGTCGAGCATGCCAGTGTCGTCGTAGTACTTGGCGATCTGCTTCATGTCCTCGTGGGACAGGCCGTCCGGGTGGAATTCATCGCCACACAAACGAATGCCGACGCAGAAATCCGGACCGACTTCCTTACGCACCGCCTTCAACACTTCCAGGCCGAAGCGCATGCGGTTTTCAAAGCTGCCGCCCCATTCGTCGGTGCGCTTGTTGACCCGCGGGCTCCAGAACTGGTCGATCATGTGCTGGTGCACCGCCGACAGTTCCACCCCGTCCAGGCCACCGGCCTTGGCGCGTGCCGCCGCCGTGGCGTAGTTGCCGATCACGCGCCAGATTTCTTCCGGCTCGATGGTCTTGCAGGTCGCACGGTGCACCGGCTCGCGGATGCCCGAGGGCGACAGCAGGGTCGGCCAATGCTCGCCGTCCCAGCGCGAGCGGCGGCCCATGTGGGTAATCTGGATCATGATCTTGGCGCCATGCTTGTGCATGGCATCGGCCAGGTTCTGAAAGTGCGGGATGATGCGGTCGTCGGCCAGGTTCACCGATTTCCACCAGCCTTGCGGGCTGTCGATGGCCACACTGGAAGACCCGCCGCAGATCGCCAGGCCGATCCCGCCCTTGGCTTTCTCTTCGTAGTACTTCACATAGCGGTCGGTGGTCATGCCGCCGTCGGTGGCATACACCTCGGCGTGGGCGGTACTGAGCACGCGGTTGCGAATGGTCAGTTTGCCGATCTGGATCGGCGCGAACATTGCTTCGAAAGCCATGGCAGGGTTCCTCGACTTACAACGGCTTGACGGTGAACAGGCCGTCGTCGTGGCCCTCTTCGGAGCCGCCGTAGACTTGCTCGGCTACCGTGCGAATGCTGCTGCCGCGTGCCTGCAGGATCTGGTCCATCGCGCCGGCAAACCAGCCGGTGAACATGTAGTCGACCTTGCGCCCGACCTTGCCGTACACGTAGACAAACGCCGAGTGTTCGAGCTTGACGCTGGCCGTGCCTTTGTCGAGGTCGATGTCCTGGATCTTGAACAGGCCCCAGCCACGTTGCGACAGGCGCTTCATGTAGTGCTCGAACACCGCGACGCCTTCCAGGCCGTGGCATTCGGCTTCTTTTTCACACCAGTGCCAGGCGGATTTGTAGCCGGCCTTGTAGAGGATCTCGGCATAGGCCTCGGCGCCCAGCACTTCTTCGATACCGATGTGGTTGTTGACGAAGAAATGGCGCGGCACGTACAGCATCGGCAGGGCGTCGGAGGTCCAGACACCGGTTTCGCTGTCGACTTCGATAGGCAATTGCGGGGCGATCTTGGCCATGGAAACTTAACTCCAGAAAATTCGTTTTCAGTGCTTAGCAAAGCTTTTGCTTTGCTCTTATAAACAAGCCGTGTGAATGACTTTGGAGCCGTAGCGAGCACGTCGAGAGCAAGGAAGGACCGGAGCGACAAGCGAGGCAGTACGGGACGTACGGCGAGTTTGGCGCGAGGACCTGACGCAGCTATCGGCGAGCGGAGTAGGCTCCGGAGGTATTCACTCGCCCCAAACGTCCTTCAAGACGTTGACCCAGTTCTCGCCCATGATCTTGCGCACCACGCGCTCGCTGTGGCCGCGCTTGAGCAGGGTCTCGGTGAGGTTGGGGAACTCGCCCACGGTGCGAATGCCCAGCGGATTGATGATCTTGCCGAAGCTGGTCAGGCGGCGGGCGTAGCCCTTGTCATGGGTCAGCATTTCGAAGAAATCCTGGCCATGGCCCTGGGTGAAGTCGGTGCCGATGCCGATGGCATCTTCGCCGACGATATTCATGGTGTATTCGATGGCTTCGGCGTAGTCGTCGATCGTCGAATCGATGCCCTTGGCGAGGAACGGCGCGAACATGGTCACGCCGACAAAACCGCCATGGTCGGCAATGAACTTGAGTTCTTCGTCGGACTTGTTGCGCGGGTGCTCTTTCAGGCCGGAAGGCAGGCAGTGGGAGTAGCACACCGGTTTTTTCGATTCGAGGATGACTTCTTCGGAAGTCTTGGAGCCGACGTGGGACAGGTCGCACATGATGCCGACGCGGTTCATTTCGGCGACCACCTCGCGTCCGAAGCCCGACAGGCCGCCATCGCGTTCGTAGCAGCCGGTACCCACCAGGTTCTGGGTGTTGTAGCACATCTGCACCACACCGACGCCGAGCTGCTTGAAGATCTCGACATAGCCCAACTGGTCTTCAAACGCATGGGCGTTCTGGAAGCCGAAGATGATGCCGGTCTTGCCCTGCTCCTTGGCCTTGCGGATGTCAGCGGTGGTTTTCACCGGGATCACCAGGTCGCTGTTCTCGCGGATCAGGGTCTGGCTGGCGACGATGTTGTTGATCGTGGCCTGGAACCCTTCCCACACCGACACGGTGCAGTTGGCGGCGGTGAGGCCACCTTTGCGCATGTCCTCGAACAGGTCGCGGTTCCACTTGGCAATAATCAGCCCGTCGATAACGATGCTGTCGGCGTGCAATTCGGCTGGGCTCATCAGGCGTCCCCTTATTGGCGATTCATGCGCCGAATCGTCTGCCGGCGCTTTGGGGCCAGCATATGCCCAGGGCAAACCCGAGCCGGGTGCAAAAACGACAGGGGAATTGCCGAAAGCGTCAATCCGCGACAAAGGCTGTTAAGAGGTGTCTGACTGGCGGCTGTTATTTGTCTTACGCTTGAGCCAGAATTCCGCATCACCTGATATGAGACGGCGCAATGAAATCGATTTTCCTGGCTTTGGCACTCATCGCAACCGGCGTCCACGCGGCCGAAGACACCGACAGCACGCCGTGCGATGGCATCGAAAACGACAAGCAAACCCTGGAATGCGCCACCTACAACAAAACCACCGCCGAACAGCTGCTCAAGGATAACTACCAGGGCCTGCTGGAACGCATGGGTTCGACCTATGGCAGCGACAAGACCAAACTCGCCGACATTACCGCTCGTCTGAAGGATGCCCAGCAAAAGTGGGAAAAACTGCGTGACGCCGACTGCGCCGTGGACACCTTCCCAGCGGTGAACGGGACCAAGGCCTACGCGATTGCGCAAAATGACTGCCTGGCGCGGATGAGTGATGAGCGGTCGGAGTTTTTGGAGTCGATCGGGCAGGAATAAGCGACAATCCCCGTCACTTTCCTCTTGAATCAAGGCTACTCATGACTCTCTGCGGCATCGAAATCAAAGGCAGCGAAGCCATCATCGCCGTTGCCTCCCTGGATAACCAGGCGCTGGCCCACATCGCCCTGGCCACCAAGAAAATCGCGCTTGAAGACGACGATGAAGCCGCCAACGTCAAAGCCTTTGCGGCACAGGTGAAGGCGTTCGTGCAGGCCAACGCCATCACCCGGATCGCGATCAAGAAGCGCAGCAAGAAAGGCGAGTTCGCCGGCGGCCCGACCACGTTCAAGATCGAAGGCGTGTTTCAGTTGCTGGAGGGGGTTGAAGTGACGCTGCTGTCGCCGCAGACCATCAATGCACAGAACAAGAAACACAACTTCGAGCTGCCGGCCTCGTTGAACAAGTATCAGCATGAAGCCTATAAGGCGGCGTGTTCGGCCCTGCTGAAGAAATAAGCCACACACCAACCCCCTGTAGGAGCTGGCTTGCCGGCGATGACGGTTTGCCAGACAACCCTGCACTGCCTGATCGACCGCTATCGCAGGCGAGCCAGCTCCTACATTTGACCTGCGCTGCCCTTCAGCGCTTGCGCAGCAGCCAATCGCCGAAGGTTTTGTCCTCCAGGGCATAGCCGCCCCGGCTCGACTTCCACACCAGTTCCTTGTCGCGCAGGGCATCGATACAGGCCTGAATCGTCTGGGTGCCCGGCACCACATCGCTGCCCATGGCCTCCAGCGCCTTGCTCACCGCCGTGAGGGTGCTGTCGGTGAACGGCGCAAAGGGTTCGTTGTTCTGCGAGCGCTGCACCATGACCTCGAGCACGGCTCGCTGGGGGACGGTGAGGTTGTTCCAGGCACTTTCGAATTCAGTCCACACGCCGGCGCGCAGAAATTCGGCGCGACTGTGCAGCAACTGGCCCAGGTTGCTCGCTTCGCCCAGCTCCAGCGCCACTTCGCCAATAATGGTGCGCAGCATTTCGGGGCGACGACCTACCAGCTCGAAGGCGTCATCAATGTCGGCGGCGTTGAACTGATTGGTTTTAGCCAAATGTGCGTTGAGGTGCGCGGTGTAGGCTCGCGTGAACTCTTTGCCGAGCAACGGGAACGGCGTGATGCTGGACCCGAAGAAAGGCTGACTCTTGCCCAGCACCAAATGGGCCAGCTTGTCGCGGTTGGAACCGGTGAACACCAGGTGCAAACCGCTGCCCTCCTCGTCACGCCCTTGATTTAGCTGGTCCCGGGCGGCCTTCAGCGCGAACATCGCATTGATGCCTGACTCGGTGGTCAAGGCGTGCTGCGCTTCGTCAATCACCAGCACAACGGGTTTTTCCGCAGCACTGTGGAGCAATTCCAAGGCTTGGGTCAGCGTCGCACCGACGGGCAATTGTGGCTTGGTGAAATCCCAGGACAGGGTACGCAGGAAGCTTAATTTCTCGATGCCAATGTTCTTGGCCAGCTTGCGAATGCCCTTTTCATAGGGCACCAGCGCGGCGGCGATTGCACTGGCGATCAACTCCGCAGGGTCTTTTTCTTTGTCGGCCCACAGATCGACATACACCGCCAGCCAACCGCGCAGCTGGCACTCCGGGATCAGGTCTTCACGCAAAAACGTACTTTTGCCCGTGCGACGCGGCGCCGCTAGAAACAGACCCGAGGTGAAATCCTGGATGCCAGCCCCCACCAGGCCATCGGCAATGCTGCTGGCCAGGGCGGGACGGCGGAATACAAAGCCGCTGTGCTTGGACATGGTTTTATACTCAATTATGCAAAGGACTATAAATTATAGTAGCGAGTATAATCTACTATAATTGGCCGTCAAACCGCCTCCCGTCGCCGGTCCTCCCGCGGACATTTCGCAAACCGCGCCCGATAACTCCGGGTGAAGTACGACGGCGACTCAAACCCGCAGGCAATGCTCACTTCCAGCACGCTCATATCGCTCTGGCGCAGCAGTTGCCGGGCTTTTTCCAGGCGCAGGCCGAGGTAGAAGTTGCTCGGTGTGTCGTTCAGGTGCAGGCGAAACAAGCGCTCCAGCTGGCGCCGCGTGACCTTGATCGCCTCCGCCAGGGCCAGGGTGCTCAGGGGCGGTTCGGTGTGCTGCTCCATTTCGCCGATCACCTGCACCAACTTCTTGTTGTTGATGCCATAGCGCGTAGCGATCTGCATGCGCTGGTGGTCTTTGCGTGGGCGAATACGCCCGAGCACGAATTGCTCGGAGACCTGGATCGCCAGGTCCGGGCCGTGGGCCTGGGCGATCAGGTCAAGCATCAGGTCGATGGAAGCGGTGCCGCCGGCGCAGGTGATGCGTCGGCGGTCGATCTCGAACAGCTCCTGGGTCACGGTGAGCTGTGGATACGATTCCTTGAAGGCGTCGATGGCTTCCCAGTGCAGGGTCAGCCGGTGGCCGTCGAGCAAACCGGCTTCGGCCAGCACACACGCACCGGTGTCGATGGCGCCGAGGGTCACGCCATCGTGGTCGAGGCGGCGCAGCCAGTGCTCCAGCGCAGGCGTGGCGAACTGCAGCGGCTCGAAGCCGGCCACCACCAGCAGCGTCGCGCCTTTTTTCAGGGGTTCCAGCGCGGCATCGGCGTTGACCGACATGCCATTGCTCGCCAGTACCGCCCCTCCATCGGCGCTCAGTATGTGCCAGCGGTACAGCTCACCACGAAAGCGGTTGGCGACCCGCAGCGGCTCCAACGCGGAGATAAAACCGATGGCCGAGAAACCCGGCATCAGCAGAAAGTAGAAATCCTGGGACATGGTGGCGCTCTCGTCGGACGGGCAGCGTGGCACTGTGATACTCCCGTTCATGGGCGGATTCAAGGGGGCAGGTCGCTGCAGTGCAAGAGCGAGTCGCCGCCGTGCGTTTTCTCGACCTGCAAGCTGCGTAACTTGGCCTCACGGCGCACAAAGACGCCGGACCCCACAATAACGACCTGCCGAGGGATCCACCATGAACCGACTGATCAGCCGCTGCGTGCTCGCATTCAGCGCCAGCGCCATTTTGAGCACGAACGTCCTGGCTGCCGATGCGGCCTCTTGCCAGAACGTGCGCATGGGCGTGGTGAACTGGACCGACGTAATCGCCACCAGCGCCATGACCCAAGTGTTGCTCGACGGCCTCGGCTACAAGACCAAACAGACCAGCGCTTCCCAGCAAATCATCTTCGCCGGCATCCGCGACCAGCGCCTGGACCTGTTCCTTGGCTACTGGAACCCGCTGATGACCCAGACCATCACGCCGTTCGTCGACGCCAAGCAGGTCAAGGTCCTCGACAAGCCGAGCCTGGAAGACGCCCGCGCCACCCTCGCAGTTCCCACGTACCTCGCCGACAAAGGCCTGAAAACCTTCGCCGACATCGCCAAGTTCGAGAAAGAGCTGGGCGGCAAGATCTACGGCATCGAGCCTGGCTCGGGCGCCAACACCCAGATCAAGGCCATGATCGCCAAGAATCAGTTCGGCCTCGGCAAGTTCCAGCTGGTGGAATCCAGTGAAGCCGGCATGCTCGCCGCCGTCGACCGCGCGGTGCGCCGCAAGGAAGCGGTGGTGTTCTTCGGCTGGGCGCCGCACCCGATGAACGTCAACGTCGCCATGACTTACCTCACCGGCAGCGACGATGCCCTGGGCCCGAACGAAGGCATGGCCACCGTGTGGAGCGTTACCGCGCCGAACTATGCCGAGCAGTGCCCCAACGTCCACAAGCTGCTGACCAACCTGACCTTCACTGCCGCCGACGAGAGCCGAATGATGCAGCCGTTGCTGGATCACAAGGACGCCCTCGAGTCCGCCAGGCAGTGGCTCAAGGATCACCCGCAAGACCAGCAGCGCTGGCTCGAAGGGGTGACCACGTTCGACGGCAAACCGGCCGCCGCCAACCTGCAATTGAGCAGCAAATAACCTGATCCGCATCACCGTTTCGCAGCCGCTCCTGGCTGCGAACGGCACCACCACGCCTGTAAGGAACCTGCCTCATGAACCACGACGTCATCATCACCTGCGCACTCACCGGTGCTGGCGACACGACCGCCAGAAGCCCGCACGTGCCGGTCACCCCCAAGCAAATCGCCGCCGCCGCGGTGGAAGCCGCCAAGGCCGGTGCCACCGTGGTGCACTGCCATGTGCGTGATCCGCACACTGGCAAGTTCAGCCGCGACGTCGCCCTGTACCGCGAAGTGATGGAGCGCATCCGCGAGGCCGACATCGACATCATCGTCAACCTCACGGCCGGCATGGGCGGCGACCTGGAGATCGGCGGCGGCGAGCACCCGATGGAGTTCGGCCCCAATACCGACCTGGTCGGCCCGCTGACCCGCCTGGCTCACGTCGAGGAGCTGCTGCCGGAAATCTGCACCCTGGACTGCGGCACCCTGAACTTCGGCGACGGCGACACCATTTACGTGTCGACCCCGGCGCAACTGCGTGCCGGCGCCAAGCGCATTCAAGAGCTGGGCGTGAAGGCCGAGCTGGAAATCTTCGACACCGGCCACCTGTGGTTCGCCAAGCAGATGATCAAGGAAGGCCTGCTCGATAACCCGTTGTTCCAACTGTGCCTGGGCATTCCATGGGGCGCGCCGGCCGACACCACCACCATGAAAGCCATGGTCGACAACCTGCCCGCCGACGCGGTGTGGGCCGGCTTCGGCATTGGCCGCATGCAAATGCCGATGGCCGCACAAGCGGTGCTGCTGGGCGGCAACGTGCGGGTCGGCCTGGAAGACAACCTGTGGCTGGACAAGGGCGTGCTGGCGACCAATGGCCAACTGGTGGAACGGGCGAGTGAAATCCTCAGCCGCCTGGGTGCACGGGTCATGACCCCGGCGGAAGGTCGCATCAAGATGGGCCTGGCCAAGCGCGGCTGATTGCTTGCCGAAAGCGAATTAAACATGTGGGATCACCGAATACTTCAGGAATTTTCCATGAGCTTTATCACTGAAATCAAAACCTTCGCCGCCCTCGGCAGCGGCGTTATCGGCAGCGGCTGGGTGTCCCGCGCCCTGGCCCACGGCCTCGACGTGGTCGCCTGGGACCCGGCGCCCGGTGCCGAAGCCGCCCTGCGCAAGCGCGTCGCGAATGCCTGGGGCGCCCTGGAGAAACAAGGCCTGGCGCCGGGTGCCTCGCAGGGGCGCCTGCGCTTTGTCGCCACCATTGAAGAGTGCGTGAAAGACGCCGACTTCATTCAGGAAAGCGCCCCGGAGCGCCTAGAGTTGAAGCTGGAACTGCACAGCAAGATCAGTGCAGCGGCCAAGCCGAATGCATTGATTGGCTCGAGTACATCAGGGCTGTTGCCGAGCGAGTTTTATGAAGGCTCCACGCACCCGGAACGTTGCGTGGTGGGTCATCCGTTCAACCCGGTGTACCTGTTGCCGCTGGTGGAGGTGGTCGGCGGCAAGCACACCGCGCCGCAAGCCATTCAGGCCGCGATCACGGTGTATGAATCGCTCGGCATGCGCCCGTTGCATGTGCGCAAGGAAGTCCCCGGCTTCATCGCCGACCGCTTGCTCGAAGCGCTGTGGCGCGAGGCGCTGCACCTGGTGAATGACGGCGTGGCGACCACCGGTGAAATCGACGATGCGATTCGTTTTGGCGCCGGCTTGCGTTGGTCGTTCATGGGCACCTTCCTCACCTACACCCTGGCGGGCGGTGATGCCGGCATGCGCCACTTCATGGCGCAGTTCGGCCCCGCGCTGAAGTTGCCGTGGACATACCTGCCGGCACCGGAACTCACCGACAAGTTGATTGACGATGTGGTCGACGGCACCCGCGATCAACTCGGCAGCCACAGCATTTCGGCGCTGGAACGCTATCGTGATGATTGCCTGCTGGCAGTGCTGGAGGCGGTCAAGGTGACTAAAGCCAAGCACGGCATGAGCTTCGCCGAATAACGGCAGTTGATCCTTGTGGGAGCTGGCTTGCCGGCGATAGCGGTGGTGAATCCGACATCGCCATCGCCGGCAAGCCAGCTCCCACAATTGACCGAATAATGATCCGGAATCCCAGACATGCCTGCATTGACCACCTATACCACCAAAATCCAGCCGGATTGGGTGGACTACAACGGCCATCTGCGCGATGCGTTCTACCTGCTGATCTTCAGCTACGCCACCGACGCGCTGATGGACACCCTGGGGCTGGACAGCGAAAACCGCGAAGCCAGCGGCCACTCGTTGTTCACGCTCGAGCTGCACCTCAACTACCTGCACGAGGTGAAACTGGGTGCCGAGGTTGAAGTACACACGCAACTGATCGCCCACGACGCCAAGCGCCTGCATCTCTATCACAGCCTGCATTTAGTCGGTCATGAGCAGGAACTGGCCGGCAATGAACAGATGCTCTTGCACGTCGACCTGGCAGGGCCGAATTCGGCGCCGTTCACCGAGGCCACGCTGGAAAAGCTGACGGTCATCAGCACCGCTCAAGCCGACCTGCCCCGCCCTGCCCTGCTGGGTCGAGTGATTGGATTGCCACCCAAAAAACCATAAGGAGCCACCATGCAAACCGCCGCCGCTGTTGCCGATTTTCGTACCTACCCCAAGATCAGCGACCTCGCCGATGCGCAGGTGCTGAACGATCAGATTCGCGTGCGGTGGGCCGATGGACGGGTCAGCCCGTTTCATCATCAATGGCTGCGCGATAACTGCCCGTGCACCGAATGCGTGTACAGCGTCACCCGCGAGCAGGTGCTGGAAATCGTCGACGTGGACGAGGCACTGACCGCCGTCGATGTGCAGATCGAGCAGGGTTTTCTCAGTGTGCAGTGGCTCGGCGGCCATCGCAGCCAATACGATCCCGGCTGGTTGCGGGCTCACGCCTACGACGACGAATCGCGCGCTGAACGCCAGGCTGCCCGGCCGAAATCCAGGCTCTGGGACAGCCGCTTCACGTTGCCGGTGTTCGACTACGCCGCCGTGATGGAAGACCCCAAGGCGCTGCTGCAGTGGCTGCTGGCCGTGCGCGACTCTGGCTTGACCCAAGTGCGCGGCGTACCGACCGAACCCGGCTCACTGGCGCTGATCGCCAAGCGTATTGCGTTTATCCGCGAAAGCAATTTCGGCGTGCTGTTCAACGTGCAATCCAAGGCCGATGCCGACAGCAATGCCTACACCGCCTTCAACCTGCCGTTGCACAGCGATTTGCCGACGCGAGAGCTGCAACCGGGGCTGCAATTTCTGCATTGCCTGGTGAACGATGCCACCGGCGGCGAGAGTATTTTTGTCGATGGTTTCGCCATCGCCCATGCCCTGCGCACGGAAGACCCCGAGGCGTTTCGTGCACTGTGTGAAATCCCCGTGGAGTTTCGCAACAAGGACCGTCACAGCGACTATCGCCGTCTCGCGCCGATCATTGCACTGGATGCCCTGGGCGATGTGGCGGAGATTCGCATGGCGAACTTTTTGCGCGGGCCGTTCGAGGCGCCGGTGGAGCAGATGCCGTTGTTGTATCGGGCTTATCGGCGGTTTATTGCGATGACGCGCGAGGCTCGTTTTCGGCTGGTCAAGCGCCTGAACCCGGGTGAGTTGTGGTGCTTCGATAACCGCCGCACCTTGCATGCGCGCAATGCGTTTGATCCGGCTTCGGGGGCGCGGCATTTCCAGGGGTGCTATATCGACCGGGATGAGTTGTTGTCGCGGATATTGGTGTTGCAGCGGTAGACCGAGGCGCGCCCTTCGCGAGCAAGCCCGCTCCCACACTTGACCGCGTTTTTTCAGCAGGAACTCGGTCAAATGTGGGAGCGGGCTTGCTCGCGAAGGGGCCCGCACAACCACTACAAATTCAGCAAAAAAAACCCCGATCCAGCCGTGACTGGATCGGGGCAGAGTGCTTTGTGTGAGCTGCGCATCCCGAGGGTGACCAAACCTTCAAGCTGCTTGCTTGATGCCAGTGTGCACACTCCTCTTCCTTGCGAGTTAGCCGAAAACGACCTGTTCATAGGTGTGCCGGACATTCACGCATTCAGGCCTTGCCGACTCGGTGATGGCCTACCAGAATCGACCTCAATCTCCCGCTCCCTACACCAGGATAAACGTCATGATGCACGCGGATTTGATTGACCAGGATGACCTGCTGAGCCAACTGCGCTCGCTGGGTTTCGAGGTGTCCAGCGGCGCCAGCGCCGAACAGGCCTGCGAGTGCGCCGTGCGCGGGTTGAGTGCCGCACGGGCCAAGGCGCTCAAGGGCATGGTGGAACAGATGTACACCGGCAGCGCGACGATCCTGCCGGCGGTACGCGAGGCAATCGACAAGCAGTTGTTGCCGGCCTTGGTGCAGTTCAAGCAGAACTCTGGCGCCTGATAAAGCGTCATCGCCGGCAAGCCAGCGCCCACATTTGAATCTATTCACAGATCAAAATGTGGGAGCTGGCTTGCCTGCGATGAAGACGGCTCGGCCTAGAGCCTTACACTGGCAAAAGTCGACTCATTGCGCGCCTGGCTCAACGCCGACATCGGTCCCGACAACGGTGACAACACCAGCGCCTGCGGAATCGGCATCATCGCCACTTGCTGCGTGGTGTTGGAACCCACACGCTCATCGCGTGGCGGAATGCCGAAGTATTCGCGGTAGCACTTGGAGAAGTGCGGCGTGGAGACAAACCCGCACACCGACGCCACTTCGATGATCGACATCGGCGTTTGCTTGAGCAACTGCCGCGCACGGATCAGGCGCAGCTTGAGGTAGTAGCGCGACGGCGAGCAGTGCAGGTATTTCTGGAACAGCCGCTCCAGCTGGCGCCGCGACACGGCGACGTACACCGCCAGCTCATCCAGGTCGATCGGCTCTTCAAGGTTGGCTTCCATCAGCGCGACGATTTCCTGCAGCTTCGGCTGGTTGGTGCCGAGCATGTGCTTGAGCGGCACGCGCTGGTGATCCTGTTCGTTGCGGATGCGTTCGTACACGAACATCTCGGAGATGGCTGCGGACAGTTCGCGACCGTGGTCGCGGCTGATCAGGTGCAGCATCATGTCCAGCGGCGCGGTGCCACCGGAGCTGGTGAAACGGTTGCGGTCGAGGGTGAACAAGCGCGTGCTCATGGCGACACGCGGGAAGGCTTCCTGCATCGACGCCAGGCATTCCCAGTGCACGCTGCAATCAAACCCATCGAGCAAGCCGGCGCAGGCCAGGGCCCAGCTGCCGGTGCACACCGCGCCAAGGCGACGCGACTGGCGCGCCTGGCTTTGCAGCCACGACACGTGTTCACGGGTAACGGTGCGCTGGATACCCACGCCGCCGCACACAATCACAGTGTCCAGGGCCGGGGCTTTGTGCATGGAGGCATCGGGGGTGATTTGCAGGCCGTCGCTGGCCCAGACCTGGTTGCCGTCGACACTCAGGGTGGTCCAGCGATACAGCTCGCGGCCGGACAACTGGTTGGCCATGCGCAGCGGCTCCACTGCCGACGCCAGGGAAATCAGCGTGAAATTGTCCAGCAGCAAAAAGCCGATGGATTGAGGCGCACGGTTCTGGGGTTGGGCCCCTGAGTTGAACGACGTCATCGCGGTATCTCCTCACACAAAGCGGGTGATGGCCTCAGGCGAGGCTCTTGTTATTGCGCTCGTCCTGGAGAGGCGAGGCTTTGAATTGATAGAGCAAATGCCATGCCTAAATTTGAATGGCCATTCAATAACTCCTGAAAACGACCTGATGAAGCGTCAATATAAGCCCGCGCCGCGAGTGCGGGATATGACCCGATTCAGTGGCAGGAGTGAGCCTGCTCAAGGGGTGTGAGCAGATCGGTAGCACTTGTGGGAAGGCGCTTTCAGGGCGTAGGAAAAGTCTGTCACCACACGCACAGGTGACGGGTGGTCGAGGGGTAAATCGTTTGGGAGCTACTTATCTGTTTGCGACGCGCTAAAAGGTGGCGCTTTTGATTGGGATGTTCACTTTATGCGCAGTTTGCACCTCAATTGTGGCGAGCGGGCTTGCCCCGCGTTGGGCTGCGCAGCAGCCCCAGAACCTGACACCTCGATATTCCTGAACGAACTCAGTGAAGTTATTGGGGCTGCTGCGCGGCCCAGCGCGGGGCAAGCCCGCTCGCCACAACAAGCCGCCCACCGGAAAAAGGGGGTCAACACTCCACCGCACTCACCGCCAACCCACCGCGTGAGGTTTCCTTATACTTGTCGTGCATGTCCGCCCCGGTATCGCGCATGGTGCGGATCACCCGGTCGAGCGAGATGAAGTGCTGGCCATCACCGCGCAGGGCCATCTGCGCCGCGTTGATCGCCTTCACCGCCGCAATCGCGTTGCGCTCGATGCACGGCACTTGCACCAATCCGCCCACTGGATCGCAGGTCAGGCCGAGGTTGTGTTCCAGGCCGATCTCCGCAGCGTTGCACAGTTGCTCCGGCGTGGCGCCGAGGATCTCCGCCAAGCCGGCGGCGGCCATCGCACAGGCCGAGCCGACTTCGCCCTGGCACCCGACCTCGGCGCCGGAGATCGACGCGTTTTTCTTGCACAGGATGCCCACCGCCGCAGCGCCGAGCAGGTAGTCGACCACGTTGGCTTCGGTCACTTCCTCGCTGAATTTCATGAAGTAGTGCAGCACTGCCGGGATGATCCCCGCCGCGCCGTTGGTGGGTGCGGTGACCATGCGTCCACCGGCAGCGTTTTCTTCATTGACCGCCAGGGCGAACAGGTTGACCCACTCCATCGCGCTCAAGGTCGAGCCGATCACATTGGGTTTGTTCAGCTCCAGCAAACTGCGGTGCAACTTGGCCGCGCGGCGGCGCACGTTCAGGCCGCCCGGCAAGATGCCCTCGTGCTTGAGCCCCTCCTCCACACACGCCTGCATGGCGCGCCAGAGTTTCATCAGGCCGCTGCGGATTTCATCTTCCGAGCGCCAGGTTTTTTCATTCGCCAACATCAACTCGGCGACGCGCAGGTTGTGGGTCTTGCACAGCTGCAACAACTCCACCGCGCTGGAAAAATCATAGGGCAGCTCGGTGCGGTCCATATCCGCCACGCCACTCTGCGCCTGGGCTTCATCCACGACAAAACCGCCGCCCACCGAATAGTAGGTGTCGCGATGCAACTCACCGTCATCGCCGAACACCACCAGGGTCATGGCGTTGGGATGAAAGGGCAGGTTTTCGTCGAGCAGGCGCATGTCGCGTGCCCACACAAACGGCACCGGCAAACGCCCATCCAGCAGCAGCGTGTCGGTCTCGCGCAGGGTGTGGATACGCAGGCCGATCTGCGCCGGATCAATCGCGTCGGGCCACTCGCCCATCAGGCCCATGATGGTCGCGGTGTCGCTGCCGTGGCCAATGCCGGTGGCCGACAATGAGCCGTAGAGCTGAACTTCGACGCGCCTGACTTGTTCCAACAGTTCACGTTCACGCAATGCCTGGACGAACAACGCCGCGGCGCGCATGGGGCCGACGGTGTGAGAACTAGAAGGCCCGATGCCGATCTTGAACAGGTCGAAAACGCTGATAGCCATTAACGTGGGACTCCGCAGGTGAGCAAACCGGACACCAAGGAGCTGCTACGCTCAGATCGCCCAGATGGCGGCATCATCAAGCTTTTATCCGCCGTCACGGCGTCTCACACCGACGTACCCATGCTCACCAGCGTCGCTCTCGTGCGATCAGGCGTTTTGGCCGTTTTTAGCGGTGCAGATCGTTGAAAACTGCAGTTTTGCCTTTGGAAAAATCTGTAAGCGACGTCACCGACACTGGATACGACCATCCCTGTACTGGATACGACGCCCCCTGTAGGCGTCAGATTTTCACTGGTACATGATCAGTCTCGACTCGTTTGCAAGGCACCGCGCCGCCGCTGCGTCGCACGTTCCAACCGCAACACATATAAAGCGCGGCGAATGCCGCCAGAAAAAACACAGGAGTCTACCCAGATGAAAGGTTCACCCTCGTTGTTGTTGGCCGCCATGCTGAGTCTGCCAGTCCTGGCGCACGCTGCAGAACCGGCACAATGTCAGACCGTCAATTTCTCCGATGTCGGCTGGACCGACATCACCGTCACCACCGCGACCACCAGCGAAGTCCTCAAGGGCCTGGGCTACAAGCCGCGCACCACGATGATTTCGGTACCTGTGACCTACAAGTCCCTGGCCGACGGCAAGAACATGGACATTTTCCTCGGCAACTGGATGCCGACCATGGAAAACGACATCAAGCAGTACCGTGATGCCGGCACCGTGGAAACCGTGCGCGCCAACCTGGAGAACGCCAAGTACACCCTGGCGGTACCCGAAGCGCTGTACAACAAAGGCCTGAAAGACTTCGCCGATATCGCCAAATTCAAGGATGAGCTGGGTGGCAAGATCTACGGCATCGAGCCGGGTAACGACGGCAACCGCACCATCCAGACGCTGATCGACAAAGACGCCTTCGGCCTGAAAACCGCCGGCTTCAAAGTCGTCGAATCCAGCGAAGCCGGCATGCTTTCCCAGGTCGAACGCGCCACCAAGCGCGACCAGGCCATCGTGTTCCTCGGCTGGGAACCGCACCCGATGAATACTCGCTTCAAGATGAAGTACCTGACCGGGGGTGACGACTCGTTCGGCCCCAACTACGGCCAGGCCACCATCTACACCAACACCCGCAAGGGCTACACCCAGGAATGCAGCAACGTCGGCCAGTTGCTGAAAAACCTGGTGTTCACCCTGAACATGGAAAGCACCCTGATGGGTAAAGTCCTGGACGAAAAACAGAAACCCGATGCAGCGGCCAAGGCCTGGCTGAAGGCCAACCCGCAAGTGCTCGACACCTGGCTCGCAGGCGTCACCACCGTCGATGGCAAACCCGGTCTGGAGGCCGTCAAAGCTTATCTCGCCAAATAACACCCGCTGACCCCAGGCCGGTGCGCTGGCCTGGGATGTTTTCCCCTTCGCATGTGGACATTCACTACCATGCTGACTGAACAGAAAATCCCACTAGGCCAGTACATCGCTGCCTTCGTCGAATGGTTGACCCAACACGGCGCCAACTACTTCGACGCAATCGCATCGACGCTGGAAACGATGATCCACGGCGTGACGTTTGCGCTGACCTGGTTCAATCCGCTGGCATTGATCGGTCTGATTGCGCTGCTGGCTCACTTCATTCAACGCAAGTGGGGCCTGACTGTATTTGTCATTGCCTCGTTCCTGCTGATCCTCAACCTGGGGTACTGGCAGGAAACCATGGAAACCCTCGCGCAGGTGCTGTTCGCCACCCTGGTCTGCGTGGTCATCGGTGTGCCGCTGGGCATTGTTGCCGCGCACAAGCCGATGTTCTACACCCTGATGCGGCCGGTGCTCGATCTGATGCAGACCGTACCGACCTTCGTCTACCTCATCCCTACCCTGACCCTCTTCGGGCTGGGTGTGGTGCCCGGGCTGATATCCACGGTGGTGTTCGCGATTGCCGCGCCGATCCGCCTGACCTACCTGGGTATCCGCGATGTACCGCAAGAGTTGATGGACGCCGGCAAGGCCTTTGGCTGCTCGCGCCGTCAGTTGCTCTCGCGCATTGAACTGCCCCACGCCATGCCGAGCATTGCCGCCGGCATTACCCAATGCATCATGCTGTCGTTGTCGATGGTGGTGATCGCGGCCCTGGTAGGCGCCGACGGCCTCGGCAAGCCGGTGGTCAACGCGCTGAACACCGCCGATATCGCCCTCGGTTTCGAAGCCGGCCTGGCGATCGTATTGCTCGCCATCATGCTCGACCGCATCTGCAAACAACCCGACGCCAAAGTAGGGGGTGATGCATGAGCATTATCCGATTCGACAAGGTCGATGTGATCTTCTCCAAGGACCCACGCGAAGCCCTCAAGCTGCTGGACCAAGGGATGCACCGCAACGAAATCCTGAAAAAGACCGGGCAGATTGTCGGCGTTGAAAAAGCCAGCCTGGATATCGAGAAAGGCGAGATCTGCGTGCTCATGGGCCTCTCCGGGTCCGGCAAGTCGAGCCTGCTGCGTTGCATCAACGGCCTCAATACCGTCAGCCGTGGCCAGCTGTTCGTGGAACATGAAGGACGCCAGATCGACATCGCGTCGTGCACGCCCGCCGAGCTGAAAATGATGCGCACCAAGCGTATCGCCATGGTGTTCCAGAAGTTCGCCCTGATGCCCTGGCTGACAGTGCGCGAAAACATCAGCTTCGGCCTGGAAATGCAGGGCCGCCCGGAGAAAGACCGCCGCAAGCTGGTGGATGAGAAACTCGAGCTGGTGGGCCTGACCCAGTGGCGCAACAAGAAACCGGACGAACTCTCCGGCGGCATGCAGCAGCGCGTCGGCCTGGCGCGTGCGTTGGCGATGGACGCCGATATCCTGCTGATGGACGAACCTTTCTCCGCCCTCGACCCGCTGATCCGCCAGGGCCTGCAGGACGAGCTGCTGGAGCTGCAACGCAAGTTGAGCAAGACCATCGTGTTCGTGAGCCACGACCTCGATGAAGCGCTCAAGCTGGGCAGCCGCATCGCGATCATGAAAGACGGCAAGATCATCCAGTACAGCGTACCGGAAGAGATCGTGCTGAACCCGGCGGACGACTATGTGCGCACCTTCGTCGCCCATACCAACCCGCTCAACGTGCTGTGCGGGCGCAGCCTGATGCGCACCCTGGACAACTGCAAGCGCGTGAACGGCTCGGTGTGCCTCGATCCGGGTGGCGACTCATGGCTGGACCTGGCCGAAGGCAACACCATCACCGGTGCTCGCCAGAATGGCGCGGTGATGAACCTGCAGAACTGGGCGCCGGGGCAACCGGTGGAAGGTCTGGGCCGGGTGCCGACACTGGTGGACTCCAACATCGGCATGCGCGATGCGCTGCAGATTCGTTATCACACCGGCAACAAGCTGGTGTTGCATGACAACAACCAGGTGGTGGGGATTCTGGGGGACAGTGAGCTCTACCATGCCCTGCTGGGCAAGAACCTGGGCTGAGCAGTGCACAGATCGGCTGAATGAACTGGGTCAATGTGGGAGCTGGCATGCCTGCGATAGCAATGGTGAATCCAACATAGCTATCGCAGGCAAGCCAGCTCCCACATTTGATCTCTGTTTCGGCATAAAAAAAGCGGCGCCAGTGAGGGCGCCGCTCCTTTCAGGCATCAGCTATAGACACGGCCAAGGAGCTGCCGATGGCTTTCAAACTGATCGAGCACGTCCCGGGTGATCTGTTCCTGGGCAAAGCCCATCAGGTCGTACTCCTGAGGCCCGTTGTGCAGGTAGACCTCGGCACGGTAGTAGCGGGTGCGCTCTTCTTCCGGCAGGTCGCTCGGCGCCGACGAGTAAGCATCCAGGCTCACTTCGTAGACAAACGGGTTGCCCTCTTCCATCTCGATGCGCACACCGATGCAACGCTTGGATTTGCCCAGCAGGGTCTGCACTTCCAGCCCCTGGTCGCGCAACGCCGTCGCGGCTTCTTCCAGCGCCGGCGTGACGTGTTTGTCCATGAAGCGCTGCACAGTGGCCTGGCTCGGTTGCAGATCCAGCGCGGTGAGGCGCTCGCTGAACCCCCGACGGCCACGCTCGGCCAACTGCGCCTGCTCCTGTTCGATTGCGACGTCCTGGCGCATGGCCTTGTGCAAACCGAACATGAAGAAAATCAGCACCACCGAGAACGGCAGCCCCGCCAGCACCACCATGGTTTGCATGGCTTCGAAGTTACCGGCGAACAGCAGGCCGATAGTCACCAGGGTGATCACCGCCGACCAGAAGATCCGCAGCCAGTGCGGCGCATCTTCATCCACATTGCCGCCTTTGCAGGAAAGGTTGGCCATCATCACCGCGCCGGAATCCGCCGGGGTCAGGAACAACACGAAGCCGACGAAGATCGACACACCGATGACGATTTTCGACGCCGGGTAATGTTCCAGCAGTTGATAGATGGCCATGGACGGCTGTTCCAGCGCCGTCTTGCCCAACTCCACCGCACCGTGATTGAGCACCAGGTCCAGCGCCGAGTTGCCGAAGATCGACAACCACGCCAGGGTGAAGCCCAGCGGGATCAGCAGCACGCCGGCCACCAGCTCGCGCACGGTGCGGCCACGGGAAATACGCGCGATGAACATGCCTACGAATGGCGCCCAGGAAATCCACCAGGCCCAGTAGAACAGGGTCCACAGGCCCATCCAGCGTTCGGTCTTGTCGGCGTCGCCTTCATACACATAGAGGTCGAAGGTTTTCAGCACCAGGCCGTTCATGTAGTCGCCGATGTTCTGCACAAAGCCGTTGAGCAAGTGCAGGGTCGGGCCGAACAGCAATACGAAGATCAACAAACCGCTGAACAGCACGATGTTGAGGTTGGACAGGCGGCGAATGCCGTTCTCCACACCCGACACCGCAGCGATGGTTGCCACGGTGCTCATCACGATGATCACGATCAACAGGTTGGTGTTGCTGTGCTGCATGCCGAACAGGTTTTCCAACCCGGACGAGACCTGCATCGAACCAATACCCAGGTTGGTCACCAGGCCGAGCAGGGTCACGAACATGCCGAAGCCGTCCACCGCATGGCCGGCCGCGCCCTTCACCCAACGCTCGCCTACCAGCGGGTACAGCGCCGAACGCAGCGCCAGCGGCTGGTTATGCCGGTACGCGAAGTACGCCACGGCCAGGCCGACCAGGGCATAGATCGCCCAGCCGTGCAGGCCCCAGTGCAGAAAGGTCAGTTGCAGCGCCTGGCGTGCTGCGCCATTGCTGGCGGCCGCGCCTTCGGGCGGGTTGAAGTAGTGGTCCAACGGCTCCGAAGCGCCGAAGTACAGCAGCGAAATGCCGATCCCGGACGAGAACAACATGCCGGCCCAGGCGCCGTAGCTGAAGTCCGGGGTGTCGTCCTTGCTGCCCAGTTTCAATTTGCCGTAGGACGAAAATGCCAGGCCGACCACAAACACCAGGTAAGCGGCGATGACCACCATGTAGTACCAGCCAAAGCTTTTCGACAGCCAGGCCTGTGCTACGCCGAGCATGCGCCCGGCCTCCTGCGGGGCGATGATCAGAATGGCGGTCAACAACAGAATGAGCGCGGTGGAGGTGTAGAACACCCAACCGTTGACCCGGACCTTTTCCGGCGGGGTCTTTATAAGAGAGGCAGAACTCATGGCGCAGATGCTCCGGGCAGTGCGAGAGAGAAACACAAGGCAACGGTTATCCCGGGACATCGATTTTTCGGCAGTCGACGGACGGGTGTTATAAAGACACCCCGAAAATTCTTGAGCCCCGCCGAAGCGGTGCCCAGGCCCTGATACGGCCTGTTTCAAGGACTTTTGCAGGTGTCAGATGTCGCAGCTCGCAGGTAGGAAATATCTGTAGGCAGCGACCATTTGTCGCAGATCTTATTCTTTGTTGATTGAACGTTCAATCAAAACAAAATAGACTGGCCATCAAGCCGACGGACGTTGAACGCCCATCGGCAGGCCTAAGGAGAGGTGCTACATGCCCAAGGTCGGTATGCAACCCATACGCCGCCAGCAGTTGATCGAAGCCACCTTGACGGCGATCGATCAGGTCGGAATGGGGGATGCCAGCATTGCGCTGATCGCCCGTCTGGCCGGCGTCTCGAACGGCATCATCAGTCACTACTTTCAGGACAAGAACGGCCTGATCGCCGCGACGATGCGGTACTTGATGAATGTGCTGATCGAGAACGTCCACGAACGCAGGCTCGCACTGAAGGATGACAGCCCACGGGCGCACCTTCAGGTGATCATCGAGGGCAACTTCGATGCCAGCCAGGTCAACGGCCCGGCAATGAAAACCTGGCTGGCCTTCTGGGCCACCAGCATGCACCACCCGTCATTGCACAGGTTGCAGCGGATCAACGATCAACGTCTGTATTCCAACCTGTGCTGCCAGTTCCGCCGAGTGCTGCCGCTGCCGCACGCACGCAAAGCAGCCCGAGGCCTGGCGGCCCTGATCGACGGTTTGTGGTTGCGCGGCGCCCTGTCGGGAGACGCTTTCGACACGGCGCAAGCGCAACGGATCGCTTACGAATACATGGATTTCCAATTGGCCAAGCAGGTGAGTTAGAGCACACACAACCGCTCAACCCCTGAACTGCTGTCGATCAGTGATGCCAGACCCTCATGGCCCACTTTCGGCGGTCAACGCCAACCACTTATGCACTTGCGAGGACTTTATGGCCCGTTTCGAACTGCAAAAACTCTACATTGACGGCGGCTACAGCGACGCTGGCAGCGATGCCACCTTCGAAGCCATCAACCCGGCTAACGGTGAAGTTCTCGCCCAAGTGCAACGCGCAACGTTCGATGACGTTGAACGTGCCGTGGTCAGCGCCGAAAAAGGCCAGAAGATCTGGGCCGCGATGACCGCCATGGAGCGTTCGCGCATCCTGCGTCGCGCCGTCGACATCCTGCGTGAGCGCAACGACGAGTTGGCCGCCCTGGAAACCCTGGACACCGGTAAAGCATTCTCCGAAACCCAATACGTCGACATCGTCACCGGCGCTGACGTGCTGGAGTACTACGCAGGCCTGGTGCCGGCCATCGAAGGTGAGCAGATCCCGCTGCGCGACACGTCCTTCGTCTACACCCGCCGCGAGCCGCTGGGCGTGGTTGCCGGTATCGGCGCGTGGAACTACCCGATCCAGATCGCCCTGTGGAAATCCGCACCGGCCCTGGCTGCCGGCAACGCGATGATCTTCAAGCCGAGCGAAGTCACCTCGCTGACCACCCTGAAACTGGCCGAGATCTACACCGAAGCCGGCGTTCCGGCGGGCGTGTTCAACGTACTGACCGGCAGCGGCCGTGAAGTCGGCACCTGGCTGACCGAGCACCCGCGCATCGAGAAAGTCTCCTTCACCGGCGGCACCGACACCGGCAAGAAAGTCATGGCCAGCGCTTCCAGCTCCTCGCTCAAGGAAGTGACCATGGAGCTGGGTGGCAAGTCCCCGCTGATCGTGTTCGAAGACGCCGACCTGGATCGCGCCGCCGACATCGCGATGATGGCCAACTTCTACAGCTCCGGTCAGGTCTGCACCAACGGCACTCGCGTGTTCGTGCCCAAGCACCTGCAAGCCGCCTTCGAAGCCAAGATCGTTGAGCGTGTGGCACGCATTCGCGTTGGCGACCCGCAAGACGAAAACACCAACTTCGGCCCGCTGGTCAGCTTCGCCCACATGGAAAGCGTGCTCGGCTACATCGCCAAAGGTAAGGAAGAAGGCGCTCGCGTACTGTGCGGCGGCGACCGCCTGACCGACGGTGCATTCGCCAAGGGCGCCTACGTGGCCCCGACCGTGTTCACCGACTGCACCGACGAGATGACCATCGTGCGTGAAGAAATCTTCGGCCCGGTAATGAGCATCCTCACTTACGAAACCGAAGAAGAAGTGATCCGTCGCGCCAACGACACCGACTTCGGCCTGGCTGCGGGCCTTGTGACCAAGGACCTGAACCGCGCCCACCGCGTGATTCATCAGCTGGAAGCGGGTATCTGCTGGATCAACGCCTGGGGCGAGTCCGACGCGAAAATGCCGGTCGG
The DNA here is from genome assembly GCF_059419825.1 of Pseudomonas sp. GW821-FHT05D12. Classification (NCBI taxonomy): domain Bacteria; kingdom Pseudomonadati; phylum Pseudomonadota; class Gammaproteobacteria; order Pseudomonadales; family Pseudomonadaceae; genus Pseudomonas; species Pseudomonas sp. GW821-FHT05D12. The sequence continues at coordinate 152,787 of NZ_JBWKSN010000011.1, forward strand.
TGGCTACAAGCAATCCGGTGTGGGCCGTGAGAACGGCATCAGCTCGCTGAACAACTTCACCCGCATCAAATCGGTACAGGTTGAGCTGGGCGACTACGCCTCGGTGTTCTGATAAGCGGCAAGCGGCAAGCTTCAAGCTGCAAGTAAAAGCAGTTTGGTTTGCCGCACTTCCCAGATACACCGCTCGCTGCTCTTTCTTGCAGCTTGAAGCTTAGAGCTAGCAGCTCTCAAGGAGACCCCCATGACTCAAGAATACGATTACATCATTGTGGGTGCCGGTTCCGCCGGTAACACCCTGGCGACCCGTCTGACTGAAGACGAAGGCGTCACCGTCCTGCTGCTGGAAGCCGGCGGCCCGGACTACCGTTTCGATTTCCGTACGCAAATGCCGGCCGCCCTGGCGTTCCCGCTGCAAGGCCGTCGCTACAACTGGGCCTACGAAACCGATCCAGAGCCTCACATGGACGGCCGCCGGATGGAATGCGGTCGCGGCAAGGGCCTCGGCGGTTCCTCGCTGATCAACGGCATGTGCTACATCCGTGGCAACGCCATGGACTACGACAACTGGTCGAAACTGCCGGGCCTGGAAAACTGGACCTACCTGGACTGCCTGCCGTATTTCCGCAAGGCTGAAACTCGCGACATCGGCCCCAACGACTACCACGGTGGCGACGGCCCGGTCAGCGTGACCACGCCTAAAGCCGGCAACAACCCGCTGTTCCACGCCATGGTTGAAGCAGGCGTGCAAGCCGGCTACCCGCGTACCGAAGACCTGAACGGCTACCAGCAGGAAGGCTTCGGCCCGATGGACCGTACCGTCACGCCGAACGGCCGTCGCGCCAGCACCGCGCGCGGTTACCTGGACACAGCCAAGAAGCGTTCGACCCTGACCATCGTCACCCACGCCCTCACCGACAAAGTGTTGTTCGAAGGCAAGCGTGCCGTGGGCGTGCGTTACCTGATCGGTGCCGCCGAAGAGCGCGTTGAAGCCCGTGCGCGTAAAGAAGTGCTGGTGTGCAGCGGTGCAATCGCTTCGCCGCAATTGCTGCAACGCTCCGGCGTGGGCCCGGCCAAACTGCTCGAAAGCCTGGACATCCCGGTGGTCCACGACCTGCCGGGCGTTGGTGAAAACCTGCAGGACCACCTTGAGCTGTACCTGCAATACGCGTGCACCCAACCGGTCTCGCTGTACCCATCGCTGCTCTGGTACAACCAGCCAGCCATCGGTGCCGAGTGGCTGTTCAACGGCACCGGCATCGGCGCCAGCAACCAGTTCGAAGCGGGCGGTTTTATCCGTACCCGTGAAGAATTCGATTGGCCGAATATCCAGTACCACTTCCTGCCGGTGGCGATTAACTACAACGGCAGCAACGGTGTGAAAGAGCACGGTTTCCAGGCACACATGGGCTCCATGCGTTCGCCAAGCCGTGGCCGCGTGCAACTGAAGTCGAAGAACCCACGGGATTACCCGAGCATCCTCTTCAACTACATGGCCACCGAGCAGGACTGGCAGGAATTCCGTGACGGCATCCGCCTGACCCGTGAAATCATGCAGCAGCCGGCGCTGGATCCCTACCGTGGCCGCGAGATCAGCCCGGGCATCGAGGTGCAAACCGATGAGCAGCTGGACAAGTTCATCCGCGAGCACGCCGAAACCGCGTTCCACCCGTCCTGCTCGTGCAAGATGGGCACCGACGAGATGGCGGTGGTGGACGGCGAAGGCCGTGTGCACGGCATGCAGGGCCTGCGTGTGGTCGATGCGTCGATCATGCCGATCATCACCACTGGCAACCTGAACGCGCCGACGATCATGATCGCCGAGAAAATCGCCGACAAGATCCGTGGCCGCCAGCCGCTGCCGCGCAGCACCGCCGACTACTACGTGGCAGGCGATGCGCCGGTGCGTGGCAAGCCGTTGCGTGAAGTGGGCCCGACTGCGCAGTAACTGAAACACTTTGTGGCGAGCGGGCTTGCCCCGCGTTGGAGTGCGTAGCGCTCCCAAGATTTTTGGGGCCGCTGCGCAGCCCAACGCGGAGCAAGCCCGCTCACCACAAGGGTTCACCTGCTACAAGTAGTCGCCCTCCTTGATCAGCTCCCAGCCCAGGCCTACTCTGTTTGCCTGCCTGCGCTGAGCCGCCCACAAGGAAGGCCCCATGTTCGACCACCACGCCACACTCAAAAAGCATTTCAGTGCCCTGCGCACCACCGCCGACTTCTTCTCGCTGCGTTATGTCCGCGAATCCGGACAGTACCTGTCGGTACGCAAGAACGTCGCCGAACCGCCCCACCTGAACCACGACGAAGGCGCCATGCTCACCGTACGTGTCAACGGTGTGGAGGCCTACGCCGCGACCCACGATATTTCCCTGCATGGCCTGCAAGCCGCCCTTGAGCGCGCCGAACAGCAAGCCCGGCGGATTTTGCCTCACGCCCTGCTCGACCTGCGCGACCAACACGTCTCCAGCGACGTCGCCGACTACCTGTCACCCAACCTCGCGCAAGCCTTCCCCTCCCTGAGCGATTGCTACCAATTGCTCGGTGATGAATCCGCCGCCGTGCCCCACGACGAGCGCCTGGTGAACTGGGAAGTCAGCCTCGGCCTGACCCATGTCGAGCAGATCTACCTCAACAGTGCCGGCGCCGAGCTGCGCCAGGCCCAGCGCTTTGTGTTCCCCGGCGTCAATGTCACTGCCTACGACGGCAACGACAGCCAGTCGCGCACCCTTGGCGGCAGCAACTTCGGCCAGCAAGGAGGCTTTGATGTGATCGACCGCTTCGGCCTGGTCGGCGCTGCGCCGCGCATTGCCGACGAAGCCCTGCAACTGCTGCTGGCGCCGAACGCGCCCCAGGGCCCGCGCGACCTGCTCTTGATGCCCGACCAGATGATCCTGCAGATCCACGAGTCCATCGGCCACCCGCTGGAGCTGGACCGCATCCTCGGCGATGAGCGCAATTACGCCGGTACCAGCTTCGTCAAGGCCGAGGACTTCGGCCACCTGCAATACGGCTCCGAACTGCTCAACGTGACCTTCGACCCGGACATCCCCGAACAACTGGCCAGCTACAGCCATGACGATGACGGGACCCCGGCCAGCAAAGAGTTCCTGATCCGCGAAGGTGTGCTGCTCAGGCCACTCGGCGGCGCGCTGTCGCAGTTCCGTGCCGGCCTGGGCGGCGTCGCCAACAGCCGCGCCAGCAGCTGGAACCGCCCGCCGATCGACCGCATGGCCAACCTGAATATCGAAGCCGGTGACCAGAGCCTGGCGCAACTGATTGGCGGCATCGAACACGGCATCCTGATGTCGACCAACCGTTCCTGGTCTATCGACGATGCACGCAATAAATTCCAGTTCGGCTGCGAATGGGGCCAGCTGATTGAAAACGGCGAGCTCAAGGGCGTGGTGAAAAACCCCAACTACCGGGCGATTTCCGCGCAGTTCTGGCGCAACCTCAGCGCCGTGGGCGATGCCAGCACCTTCAAGGTCCTGGGCACGCCGAACTGCGGCAAAGGCGAACCCAACCAAGTGATCCGCGTCGGCCACGCGTCGCCGGCCTGTGTGTTCAGCAACGTTGACGTATTTGGGGGAGATGCCTGATGAACAATTTCAAGGCATTGGTGCAATGGCTCAAACAGGCCATCACCGACAAGGAACAATTTCACCTGGGCTATGCGGCCGAGTCGTCCGAGTTCGTGCGCTTCAACCACGCCAAAGTGCGCCAGGCCGGCCAGGTGCAACAGGCCAGCCTCAACCTGAAACTGATCAACGATGGCCGCCACGCCGACCTCGGCATCACCCTCGCCGGTGATCCGGAGCTGGACCGCCAGCGCCTCGCCGAGGGCCTGCAACAGCTGCGCGAAACCCTGCCGCTGCTGCCCCACGATCCCTACCTGCTGCTCAACCACAACGCCTGGCAGAATCACAACGAACAGGACCTGCCGTTGCCGGACCTGGCCCAGGTGCTGGACGAAATCAGCCAGGCGGCTGCAGGTGTCGACCTCGTCGGGTTCTACGCCGCCGGCCCGATCAGCCGCGGCTTCGCCAGTTCGAACGGCGCGTTCGGCTGGCACCAGGCCAATAGCTTCAACTTCGACTTCAGCCTGTTCCACGCCAATGGCGAGGCTGTCAAAGCCAGCTACGCCGGCCATGCCTGGAACAGCGCCGAGTTCGCCCGGCGCTTCCAACTGGCCCGCGAACAGCTGGAATTCCTCGGCCGCCCGTTGCACGCGCTGGCACCCGGTGAATACCGCGCCTACCTGGCCCCGGCGGCGCTGGAAGAAATCATCAGCATCATCACCTGGGGCGGTTTCTCGGCCCAGGCCATCGCCAGCAAGGGCAGCTCCCTGCAACGCCTGTACGCCGGCGAGCAACACCTCAGCCCGCAGGTGACGGTGGACGAACAGGTCAACGGCTCCCTGAGCCCGGCGTTTTCCAGCGAAGGCTACCCGCGCAGCGATGTCAGGTTGATCAACGCCGGCAAGGCCGACGGCCAATTGGTGAACTCGCGCAGCGCCGCCGAGTACGGCCTGAGTGCCAACGGCGCCAGCCGTGACGAATCCCCCAGCGCCTTGCAGATGGCGGCGGGCACCCTCGCCCAGGCCGACATCCTCAAGCAATTGGGCACCGGTTTGTACATCAGCAACCTGTGGTACCTGAACTACTCCGACCTGCCGGCCGCCCGCCTGACCGGCATGACGCGCTTCGCCACGTTCTGGGTGGAAGACGGCGAGATCAAGGCGCCGGTCAGCACCATGCGCTTTGATGACAGCGTGTTCCAGTTGCTCGGTGCGCAGCTGGAAGCACTGACCGCTGATCGGGAACTGCTGCTGTCGGCCAGCACGTATGGCCAGCGCAACACCGCCTCCAACCTGCTGCCAGGCGCCCTGGTCAAACGCCTGACCCTGACTTTATAAGCACCGCCAGTCCCGGTGGGAGCTGGCTGGCCTGCGATAGCATCACCGCGGTGTCACTGATACACCCTGGTGCCTGCAGCGCAGGCAAGCCACTTCCCACACTGCTTTGCATTGATTTCAGCCACTGCATTTCGTCCCTTCCTACCGACAATTCCCATCTCACCCGTCTCTCCGTGCGGCCGGTTGTCGCCCGCAAAAAACCTCGTTATAACGGTTAGTGGCACCCCGCCACTAACCCCACGTGCGCGCACGTGATGCACGACCTTGCCTGGATTGGGCAAGCTGGAGCGTTGACATGAACCATGGAAGTTTTGTCATTGAAAAGCTGTTCAAGCACTACAACGTTCATGTTGAGCAGCTGGGAAACGATTCGGAAAAGAACACCGTGCTGATGGTCAATGGAGCGCTGTCCACCACGCGCTCCTTTGCCCGGACCAGCAAATGCCTGGCCGAGCACTTCAATGTGCTGCTGTTCGACCTGCCGTTCTCCGGCTATTCGCGCGAACACAACACCGACCTCGACCTGGTGACCAAGGACGACGAGGTGCAGATCCTGCGGGCCCTGGTCGAACGCTTCGAGGTCAATCACCTGGTGTCAGCCTCCTGGGGCGGCATCTCGACACTGCTGACCCTGGCGCACAACCCGCCCTCCATCGAGAGCTCGGTGGTGATGGCCCTGGCACCCAACCTCAACCAGGCGATGCTCGATTATGTGGAGCGCGTACGCGTGCTGATCGAGGCCGATGACAAATCCGCCGTCGGCCACTTGCTCAACGAGACGGTGGGCAAGTACCTGTCGCCGCGCCTCAAGCGCAACAACCATCGTCACCTGTCGAACATGGCCACCACCGAATACCGCCAGGCGCGCTTTCATATCCATCAGGTACTCGCCCTGGGGGATGGCAACTACCTGCCGGCCCTCACCCGCATCGAGACGCCGGTGCACTTCATCAACGGCACGCTGGACGAATACACCCCCGCCGCCGAAGCCCGGTTATTCAAACAGTATGTCGGGCGCAGCAGCTTTGCCGTGGCGGAACACACCGGCCATTTGCTTGACCTGGAATCCCGTGAGGCGGCCCTGGCGGTGCACCGTGCCTTGCTGGATTTCCTGGTGGGAGAGCATGCAACGATGTCGGATTTAGACGAACCGCCAGTGGGAAAAGGAGCGACGGATGGCGCATAATCGCCGACACATAGCCTGCTAACAAAAAGGTCACCTATGCCGAATCGCGCCCCTCTCGATGCCAAGACCGCCCGCTGGCTACCCTGGGTGGTCGCGATTGCCTTCTTCATGCAATCGCTGGATGGGACGATTCTGAACACGGCATTGCCGGCCATGGCCCGCGACCTCGCAGAGAACCCGCTGCGCATGCAAGGGGTGGTGATCGCCTACATGCTCACCGTCGCCTTGCTGATCCCGGCGTCGGGCTGGGTCGCCGACCGCTTCGGCACCAAACGCATCTTTTTCGGCGCGATCATGCTGTTCAGCATCGGCTCATTGTTGTGTGCACTGTCGAGCAGCCTGACCATGCTGGTCGGCGCGCGGGTGATCCAGGGCCTGGGTGGCGCGCTGATGCTGCCGGTCGGCCGGCTCGTGGTGCTGCGCGCCTACCCCCGCTCCGAGCTGGTGCGCATCATGGGTTTCATCACCATCCCCGGCCTGCTTGGCCCGCTGCTCGGCCCGACCATGGGCGGCTGGATGGTGCAATACCTGACCTGGCACTGGATCTTCCTGATCAACCTGCCGGTGGGCATGATCGGTTGCTACGCCGTGTGGAAATTCATTCCCGACCTGCGCGGCAGCGAGCGCACGCGCTTTGATGGCGTTGGGTTTCTGCTGTTCGGCGCGGCAATGGTGCTGATCACTATCGCCATGGAGGGCCTGGGCGAGCTGCACTTGCCGCACCTGCGCGTGATGTTGCTGCTGTTCGGCGGGTTGGCGTGCCTGGCGGCGTACTGGCTGCGCGCCGGGCATATCGAGAACCCGCTGTTTTCGCCCGTACTGTTCAAGACCCGCACGTTCGCCGTGGGCATCCTCGGCAACCTGTTCGCGCGCCTGGGCAGCGGCGCCCTGCCGTTCCTGGTGCCGTTGCTGCTGCAGGTGGCGCTGGGCTACTCGCCGTCCGAAGCCGGCATGAGCATGCTGCCACTGGCGGCGGCGGCGATGTTTGCCAAGTCCATCGCCCGGCCGCTGATCGAACGCCTGGGTTACCGGGTGGTGCTGACCGGCAATACCCTGGCCCTGGGCATCATGCTCGCGAGCATGGGTCTGGTCAGTGAACACACGCCCTACCCACTGCTGCTGGGCATGCTGGCGATACTGGGCGCGATCAACTCGCTGCAATTCACCGCGATGAACACCGTCACCCTGATCGACCTCGACGACGCCCAGGCCAGCAGCGGCAACAGTTTGCTCTCGGTGGTGGCGCAGTTGTCCCTGAGCCTGGGGGTGGCCTGTGCCGGCGCGTTGCTCGGTGGCTTTACGGCCGAAGCCGGCAACGACGGGGTCGACAGTGTGCTCGGCGCCTTCCAGCTGACCTTCCTGACCGTGGGCATCATGGCGATGCTGGCCGCTGCGATCTTCCTCCAGCTGTCGCCCAAAGACGGCAAACGCGTGGTCAGCCGCGAGCACGACATCGAGCATTGAAGCCGCTGCAAGCTTGTCGCTTGCAGCCCATCAGTTGCCGCTGTCCCCCACCCCCTTGTCTGGAACATGCGAAAAAACCCACGGGGGGCTGCTACACTGCGCAACATTTTGTTTTGCAGAGCCAGTCCCGTGACTACCATCGCCACCGCTTTTAATACTTTGCCGCTTTCCGCCGCCATGCTGGCTAACCTCGACTCGCTGGGTTATGTCGAGATGACGCAGATCCAGGCGCAAAGCTTGCCGGTGATCCTCAAGGGGCTGGACCTGATCGCCCAGGCCAAGACCGGCAGCGGCAAGACCGCGGCCTTCGGCATCGGCCTGCTGAACCCGATCAACCCGCGCTACTTCGGCTGCCAGGCCCTGGTGATGTGCCCGACCCGCGAGCTGGCCGACCAGGTCGCCAAGGAAATCCGCCGCCTGGCCCGCGCCGAAGACAACATCAAGGTGCTGACCCTGTGCGGCGGCGTGTCCCTCGGCCCGCAGATCGCTTCCCTGGAGCATGGCGCCCACGTCATCGTCGGCACCCCGGGCCGGATCCAGCAGCACTTGCGCAAAGGCTCACTGGTACTCGACGGCTTGAACACGCTGATCCTCGATGAAGCCGACCGCATGCTCGACATGGGTTTCTACGACGCCATCGAAGACATCATCAGCAAGACCCCGGCCCGTCGCCAGACCCTGCTGTTCTCGGCCACCTACCCGGTGAGCATCAAGCAACTGGCGTCGAAATTCATGCGTGCGCCGCAGCAAGTGAAAGCCGAGGCGTTTCACTCCGACGACCAGATCGAGCAGCGTTTCTACGAGATTTCCCCGGAAGAACGCATGGACGCCGTGACCAAGGTGCTGGCGCATTTCCGCCCGGCGTCCTGCGTGGCGTTCTGCTTCACCAAGCAGCAGGTGCAGGAAACCGTGGATCACCTGACGGCCAAGGGCATTTCTGCCGTCGGCCTGCATGGCGACCTGGAGCAGCGCGACCGTGACCAGGTGCTGGCAATGTTTGCCAACCGCAGCACCTCGGTACTGGTCGCCACCGACGTTGCCGCCCGTGGCCTGGACATTGACTCGCTGGACATGGTGATCAACGTCGAGCTGGCCCGTGACTCGGAAATCCACATCCACCGCGTCGGCCGTACCGGGCGCGCGGGTGAGACCGGCATCGCCATCAGCCTGGTAGCACCGTCCGAGGCGCACCGCGCCCAGGCCATCGAGCAACTGCAGAAATCGCCGCTGAACTGGGACCAGCTGGACAACCTCAAGCCACAAAGCGGCGGCCCGCTGCTGCCGCAGATGAGCACCCTGTGCATCGCCGCCGGCCGTAAGGACAAGGTTCGCCCGGGCGACATCCTCGGCGCCTTGACCGGTGAAGCAGGCATCCCGGGTGCCCAGGTCGGCAAGATCGCGATCTTCGACTTCCAGGCGTTTGTGGCCGTGGAGCGTGGGATCGCCAAGCAGGCATTGCAGCGCTTGAACGACGGCAAGATCAAAGGCCGTTCGCTGCGCGTGCGGATCCTGTAAAGATCTCAAGCGATACCGAGATCAAAAATGTGGGAGCGGGCTTGCTCGCGAATGCGGTGTATCAGTCGACAGATTCGGTGGCTGACACTGCGCATTCGCGAGCAAGCCCGCTCCCACATTTGACTGTATTCCAATCCAGAATTTGTATGAGGACATTGCTGTGCGCTCGACCGAAGTTGTGATCATTGGCGCCGGCGCCGCAGGCTTGATGTGCGCACTGACCGCCGCCGGGCGTGGACGCAAGGTGATGTTGATCGACCATGCCAACAAGGCCGGCAAGAAGATCCTGATGTCCGGTGGTGGCCGCTGCAACTTCACCAATATGTACACCGAGCCGGCCAACTTCCTCTCGCACAACGCACACTTCTGTAAATCCGCCCTGGCCCGCTATACCCAGTGGGATTTCATCGGGCTGGTGGCCAAGCACGGCGTGCCCTACCACGAGAAAAAACTCGGCCAGCTGTTCTGCGACAACAAGTCCAGCGACATCCTCGGCATGCTCCTGGATGAGTGCATCCAGACCGGCGTGAGCCTGCACCTGGACACCTCCATCGAAGAAATCGCCAAGCTCGACAACGGCTATCAGCTGCAGACCACCCTGGGTGAGTTGCGCTGCGAGTCCCTGGTGATTGCCACAGGCGGCCTGTCGATTCCGACACTTGGCGCCACCGGCTTTGGTTATCAGGTGGCCAAGCAGTTCGGTCACGAGCTGCTGCCGACCCGCGCGGGCCTGGTGCCGTTCACCATCACCGACCAGCTCAAGGAATTGTGTGGCGAGTTGTCCGGCACCTCGGTGGATTGCCTGGTCAGCTGCAACGGCCAGAGCTTTCGCGAGAACCTCCTGTTTACCCACCGTGGCCTGAGCGGCCCGGCGATCCTGCAGATTTCCTCGTACTGGGAGTCCGGCGATACCGTGGAGATCAACCTGCTGCCCGATCACGACGCCCACTGCTGGCTGCAAGAGCAACAAGTCGAGCGTCCCAACAGCGAGTTGAAAACCCTGCTGGGAGAGATCTTCACCAAGAAGATGGCCAACCTGCTGGCGGAAACCTGGTTCGTGTCCAAGCCCATGAAGCAATACACCCACGCCGAAGTGGCCGATATCGCGCAAAAACTCGCGAGCTGGCAACTGGTGCCGGCGGGCACCGAAGGCTATCGCACCGCCGAGGTGACGCTGGGTGGGGTGGACACGCGGGAAGTCTCGTCGAAAACCATGGAGTCGCTGAAAAGCCCGGGGTTGTACTTCATTGGGGAAGTGCTGGATGTGACCGGTCACCTGGGCGGGTTCAATTTCCAGTGGGCGTGGGCATCCGGTTACGCCGCCGCGCAGTACGCCTGAAGCGCGTACTCGGTCAAACTGTGGGAGCTGGCTTGCCTGCGATAGCGGTGGTGAATTCACCGCCGTCATCGCAGGCAAGCGAGCTCCCACATTCGTTTTGGGGTGGCACGCAAAAATATGCAATGAGATGTGATCGCTACGCTTGCCGTGACGTCACTGATGGCTCAATTTAGCGGCATCGTCCCGGAAGACTCCAGCCTTCATGTCATCGACCTCGTTCAAGCAGTCCATGCGGCGCCTGTGGGCGCTGGATAAATTCAGTTACAGCGTTCGGGTATTCATCGCCCTCACCGGCAGCATGGCGCTGTGCTGGTACCAGGATGAAATGACGCTGCTGATCCCGCTGTTCCTGGGGATTATCGCCAGCGCCCTGGCCGAGACCGACGACAGTTGGCAAGGCCGCCTGAATGCCCTGGCGGTGACGCTGGTGTGTTTCAGCATTGCCGCGCTGTCGGTGGAGTTGCTGTTCCCCTACCCCTGGATCTTCGCGATTGCCCTGGCGCTGGCCAGTTTCTGCCTGACCATGCTCGGCGCCCTCGGCGAGCGCTACGGGGCGATTGCGTCGGCGACGCTGATCCTGTCGGTCTACACCATGATCGGCGTGGACCAGCGCGGTGGCGCGGTTTCCGATTTCTGGCACGAACCGCTGCTGCTGGTGGCGGGAGCTGCCTGGTATGGCGTGCTTTCGGTGCTGTGGCAGGCGCTGTTTTCCAACCAGCCGGTGCAGCAGAGCCTGGCGCGGCTGTTCCGCGAACTGGGGCGCTACCTCAAGCTCAAGTCATCCCTGTTCGAACCGATCCGCCAACTGGACGTGGAGGCGCGCCGCCTGGAATTGGCCCAGCAGAACGGCCGGGTGGTCGCGGCGCTGAATGCGGCGAAGGAAATCATCCTGCACCGTGTGGGCAATGGTCGCCCAGGCTCGAAGGTCAGTCGCTACCTGAAGCTGTACTTCCTGGCCCAGGACATCCACGAGCGCGCCAGCTCATCGCATTATCCCTACAACGCCCTGGCCGAGGCGTTCTTCCACAGCGATGTGCTGTTCCGCTGCCAGCGCTTGCTGCGCCAGCAAGGCAAGGCGTGCCAGGCCCTGGCCGAGTCGATCCAACTGCGCCAGCCGTTCATCTATGACGACAGCTTCGCCGAGGCCCTGGGCGACCTGAACGCATCGCTGGAACACCTGCGCATCCAGAGCAACCCGGCCTGGCGCGGCCTGCTGCGCTCGTTGCGCGCCCTGGCGGCCAACCTGTCGACCCTCGACCGCCTGCTCGGCGACGCCAGCAACCCCGACGCCCTGGCCGACGCCACCGACAGCAACCTGCTGGACCGTGCGCCGCGCAACCTCAAGGAAATGTGGACGCGCCTGCGCACCCAACTCACGCCGACGTCGCTGCTGTTTCGCCACGCCTTGCGCCTGGCCCTCGCCTTGACCGTCGGCTACGGCATGCTCCACGCGATCCACGCCTCCCAAGGCTACTGGATCATCCTCACCACCCTGTTCGTGTGCCAGCCCAACTACGGCGCGACCCGGCGCAAACTCGGCCAGCGGATCATCGGCACCGCCATCGGCCTCACCGTGGCCTGGGCACTGTTTGATCTGTTCCCCAGCCCGCTGGTGCAATCGATGTTTGCCATCGCCGCCGGCCTGGTGTTCTTTATCAACCGCACCACGCGCTACACCCTGGCCACGGCGGCAATCACCCTGATGGTGCTGTTCTGCTTCAACCAGGTGGGCGATGGCTACGGGCTGTTCCTGCCGCGCCTGTTCGATACCTTGCTCGGCAGCCTGATCGCCGGCCTGGCGGTGTTCCTGTTCCTGCCGGACTGGCAGGGCCGACGCCTGAACAAAGTGCTGGCCAACACCCTGACCTGCAACAGCATCTACCTGCGCCAGATCATGCAGCAATACGCCGCCGGCAAGAGCGACGACCTCGCTTATCGCCTGGCCCGGCGCAATGCGCACAACGCCGACGCAGCCCTGTCCACCACCCTGGCGAATATGCTGATGGAGCCCGGACACTTTCGTAAGGAGGCCGATGTGGGCTTCCGCTTCCTGGTGTTGTCGCACACCTTGCTCAGCTACTTGTCGGGCCTGGGCGCGCACCGCGAAACCCAGCTGCCAGCCGAAGTACGCGAGCATTTGATCGACGGTGCCGGTAACAGCTTGGCAGCGAGCATTGATGAAATCGCCACCGGGCTGGCCAACAAGCAGCCGATCGCGATCCAGAGCGATGCCGAAGAAGCACTGGCGGCGGACCTGGAGCAGATGCCGGATGAGATCGATGAAGGCCAGCGGCTGGTGCAGACGCAGTTGGCGCTGATCTGCCGGCAGCTGGGGCCGTTGCGCACCTTGGCGGCGCATTTGATCAAAGACACCCGCGCGGCTTAGGTCGCTACCCCCGTAGGCGCCGGCTTGCCGGCGATAGGGCGCCCAAGGACGCTACATCCCATGCTGCCGCATCAATCGCGCATAACTGCCATCAGCCTTCATCTTGGCAATCTCCCGATCAAAGCTGGCAACGATCTGCTCATGCTGCGGGTTCTTCAGGCTGACCAGAATATGCAGGCTGTTTTCACTCAGCGGCTTGGGTAGAAACTCCACCGCATTGCGCACCCGCGCCGATTCGCGCGCCAGGTAATAGCGCGCCACGTATTCATCTTCCACTGTCAGCCGCACCCGCTGCGCCGCGAGCATGCGCACGGCCATGGCGAAGTTATGCACAGGGACTTTCTGCAACTGTGCATCCGCATCGAACGCCGCCGAATAGGCATAGCCGCGTACCACCGCGACGGGGTAGTCGTGCAGTTGCTCAAGGGTCTGGAAGTCGATGGGGTCGTCGTGGCGCTTGATGAAGCGCACACGGTTAAGCAGGTATTCGCCGGAGAACTGGCCCAGTTTCGTACGGGCATCGTCGTACCAGGCATTGACCAGCACGTCATAGCGGCCATCGCCGACGCCCATCAGCGCACGGGCCCAGGGCACCTGTTCGAAATCGCTGGCGTAGCCCGCGCGAGCCAGGGCGGTGCTGACAATGTCGGTGGCCAGCCCGCCGTTGATCAAGGTGGCATCGGTAAAGGGTGGCCAGGCATCCGCCACCAGGCGCAGACGCTGAGCGAACGCAGGCGTCGCCAGCAACACCACTCCAATCAAAGCAACGACACGAGTGAATCGCAGCATGCTCAAAGTCCTTGGCGGGCACTTGTTCCAGGCGGTGCCTGAGGTTCTAACAGTAGCTCAGATTACACAAAGAAACGGGCAGCGAATGCACTCAATAATGGCAAATTGATTTCACTCACAAAAATAGCTGATTTAGACAGACGCACCCGCCGCGCTTACTATCCAGACCTGACACTTATGCGAGAACACACCATGACAGTTGATTGGGTCTGCAAACATCACGACGAGCTGGGCAAAGAGCAGCTATACGCCATCATGCGCCTGCGCAATGAAGTGTTTGTCGTCGAGCAGAAATGCATCTACCAGGACCTCGACGGGCAGGACTTGTCGGGCGACACCCATCACCTCATGGCCTGGCAGGACAATGAACTGGTGGCCTACCTGCGCCTGCTGGACCCGGAGTCCCAGGGTGGAGATGTGGTGATCGGCCGCGTGATCGTCGCACCGGTGGCGCGCGGCACCGGGCTGGGGCATCGGATGATGACCGAGGCGCTCAAGCAAATCGCTGATATCTGGCCCGAGACGCCGATTTTTCTCTCGGCCCAGGCGCACCTGCAGGGCTATTACGGGCAGTATGGCTTTGTGGTGGCGGGTGAGGAGTATCTGGAAGATGACATTCCACACATCGGCATGCGCCGCGACTGAGAGCCTCATCGCAGGCAGCTCCCACACATCAAAAGGTGGGAACAGCCAATCAAGCTTCAGCGAAGCGGCGGCATAAGCGATAGGGGTTGGCCCCTCGCGATCCCTGTGGGAGCTGGCTTGCCTGCGATGGCGCCAGCGCACTCACCACCGACCTTCAGGGATACCCCAGCACCTGCTTCACCGACGCCAGATTCGCCTCGATCCACCGCCGATCAATCGCACCCCAGTCGCGAATCCGGTAATGCCCGGCATGGTTGCGGGCGCCGTCTTCCTGCTCGAACTCACACACGATATCCAGGTCCGCCAACGCCGCAATCGTGTCCTGCGCGGTGCGCCGGGGCATGCCGGTGGCGTCGGTCAGGGCCGGTACGCTGCTGGCCTGGCCGCTGTCGATCAGGTAGGCCACGTACAGGCGGCGGTAGAAGCTGCTCTTGGTCTTGCTCACATCCATGGTCGGTCGCCTTGTGCGGTCAGGGTTTGCCCTGCAGGTCGCGATACGTGAGGTACACCCGCAGGTCGAATTCCACCTGATGGTAGCCGGGCATCATGTATTCGCAGAGTTTATAGAACGCCTTGTTGTGGTCCGATTCCTTGAAGTGTGCCAGCTCATGCACCACGATCATGCGCAGGAATTCCGGCGCGGCCTCTTTAAACAGCGCGGCGATGCGAATCTCTTTCTTGGACTTGAGGTTGCCGCCCTGCACCCGCGAAATCGTGGTGTGCAGGCCGAGGGCGCGATGGGTCAGGTCCAGGCGGTTATCGAACAGCACCTTGTCGATGGCCGGCGCGTTGCGCAGGTGTTCCTGTTTCAAGGCCAGGGCATACGCGTACAGGGCCTTGTCGCTCTGCACGGCATGGCGTTCGGGGTAGCGCTGCTCCAGGTAGGCGCCCAATTGGTCCTTGGCGATCAATTGGCGCACTTGCTCTTGAAGGGCAGCGGGGTAGGCCTGGAGGTATTTCAGCGCGGTCATGGGGTATGGCAACAGAATTCGGAAGGTCGCCAGTGTAACGAATTCAGCGCAAGCGAGTGCGTGACCAGTCGACCACTTCCTCGGCCATCAACGGCTGCGCCGCCCAGGAACCCTGGATAAACGCGCAACCATTGGTCTTGAGCCAGTGGGCTTGCTCGGCGGTTTCCACGCCTTCGGCCACCACCAGCACATCAAAATGCCCGCACAGTTCGATGATGCTGCGCGCCATCGCCGCGTCGCGTGCCGAGCCCGGCAGGCGGGCGACCAATTGCGGGTCGAGTTTGAGCGTGTCGAACGCCAGGTCGCGCAGGTGGGCCAGGGAGCACTGGCCGGCGCCAAAGTCATCGAGGGCAATGCGCACGCCGATCCGACGCAGCAACTTGAGCTGTTTGGCGGACTCTTCCAGGTTGCTCATCAAGCAGTCCTCGCCGATTTCCACCTCCAGCTGCCGCGCCTGCAGCCCATGTCGCTCGAGTACCTGCTGCAGTTGATTGGCCAGGTTGGGCATATTGAACTGGCTGCTGCTCAGGCTCACGCTCAACACCAGCTCATCGTCGAACGTGGCTTGCCACGCCTGGCGCTGGGCAGCGACCTGCTGGTAGATCCAGGCACTCAATTGGCTGATCAGCCGTGCCTCTTCCAACAATGGCAGGAACAACCCCGGCGGCACATCGCCGACACTCGGATGCTGCCAGCGCAACAGCGCCTCGACGCCGCGCAGACGTCCGTCTGCCAGCGACACCTGAGGCTGGTACACCAGGGTGAAGTCCTTGTTTTGAATGGCGGTGCGCACGCTGTCTTCGAGCATCAGGCGCGAACGCGCGCGGCCGTTCATTTCCTGATCGTAATAGCGATATTGCTGACGCCCCGCACGCTTGGCTTCGTACATGGCGATGTCGGCAGCGCGCAGCAGGCCATTGAGGTCCGAACCACAGTCCGGAAAGATCGCGATACCAATGCTCACACCCAGCATCACATCCAGGCCATCCACCTGCTGGCAAATCGAAACCCGGTCGATCAGTTTTTCCGCAATCTTCGCCGCCTGCTCCGGGAATTCCAGCTCCAGCAACGCGGTAAATTCATCCCCACCCATGCGGCCCAGAATGTCACCGGAGCGCAGGCAACCCTGCAATTGCTCCGAGACCCAGCGCAGCACCCGGTCGCCGGCGTCATGACCCAGGGAGTCGTTGACCCGTTTGAAGCCATCGAGGTCCAGATAGAGCAGCACCAGGCAATGTTCCGCGCGCTCGCTGCGCAGCAAGGTGTTCTCGACGGTCTGGTAGAAGCCGCGCCGGTTCAGCAGGCCTGTCAGCGGGTCGGTGACCGCCTGGAACTCCAACTGCTGATGCAGGTGACGCACCTCGGACATGTCCAGTACGGTCACCACCATGGCCTTCTGTTCGGTCGGCAACGGCGCACACGACAACGCCACCGGCACTTGCTGGCCACGGCCGGTGCGCAGGATGGCGTCGTGCAGGCGCCAGGTTTCGCCCTTGCGAAACCCGGCATACATCTGCGATTCCAGCCACGTAGGGACATGCGGTTTTTGCAGGAAGCCGAGGAATTCCTGGCCCTGCAGCTCATGGATCGTGGCATTGAGCAGGCGCGAGATCGCCGGGTTGGCGTATTCGATCACGCCGCCTTCGCTCACCACCAGGATGCCTTCGGCGGCGTTATCCAGCACCGAGGCATTGAAGGCGCGCGCCGATTCCAGGTCATGACTCAGGCGCTGCAAGGCCCGGCGGTTACGCTGGTGCTCCAGCAACGCCTGGACCTTGGGCTTGAGGATATGCGGGTCGAAGGGTTTGAACAGGTAGTCGATGGCGCCACTGGCGTAGCCTTCCAGCACAGCGGCCGGGGATTGGGCATTGGCACTCAGGAAGATGATCGGCGTCATGCGGGTGCGCTGGCTGCCGCGCATCAGGCGCGCGACTTCAAAGCCGTCCATGCCGGGCATCATCACGTCGAGCAACACTAGGTCGACCTCATGTACCAGCAGCAACTCAAGGGCTTCCAGGCCGGAACCGGCGGTGACTACCTGCCAGTCTTCCCGCTGCAAAAGTGCGCGCATGCTGATCAGGTTTTCCGGGTAGTCATCGACCACCAAAAGAACCGAACTGCTATCGCCGTGGTGTGGAGCGCATTCCATGCTACATCTCTTCCTTGGGAGCCCACTCCGGTCACTTCTGGGAGAAAACCCGGACAAACACTGAGGCCTCACTCTAGCCCCGGTTCCGAAAAATCAGAAGTAACCTCAGTGCCATCATTGCGCCAAAGCTCAGGAAGCCGACTAACGGTCAGTGCCTGCAGCCCACGGTTCATGGGAAATATGGCTTTTTGGCATTCCTCTGGCGCCAATAATTTGCCATCGATTAATTAACAAGCGCAGGACTACGGCCTATAAAGAACCTGTCTGGCCTAAGGGCCATAGCCTACACCCCTCTGTAAAAAGGCCTACGCCATGATCGACCTCTCTACCTGGAACCTGAGCATTCCCGTTGGCTCGCCCCCCGCGACCATCGACACCCCGAAACTGCTTAGCGGCTTCAAGGACCAATATTTCCAGGCCGAAGGCAGCAACGTGCAATTCTGGACCCCCGTCACCGGTACCCGCACCGAAAACGCCGTCTACCCGCGCAGCGAACTGCGTGAAACCTACGCCGACGGCCGCTTGCGCAACTGGACCTACCCCGATGCCGACAATTTCCTGCGCGCCACCCTGGCCGTCAACCAGGTGCCCTCCAGCGGCAAGATCGTCATCGGCCAGATTCACGCCTATGACAGCCAGAAACCGCTGATCAAGCTGGAGTATCAATTCAAGGAAAAAACCCAGACCGGCAACATCGTCGCCAAAGTGCGCATGCGCCCGGACGAGGACGAAGGCCGGGTGATCATCGTCGCCTCCAATGTGCCGCTGGAGAAAACCTTCACCTACGTCATCAACCTGAACAAGGCCGGGCTGCTGAGTGTGTATGCCGCCGACGGTGAGTGGAACGAGCGCATCGGCGCGGCGTGGGCGGCCAAGCCGCTGTACTTCAAGGCGGGCGCTTATGTGCAGGACAACAGCGGGAATAGCAAGGAAGGCGCAAAGGTGACGTTTGCGAAGTTGGATATTGATCACGAGTGAATGGATTAGCCTCATTTCGAGTAGGCATTGTCGGATGAGTGCAAGGCTGATTCCCTGGTAAATCCAAGCACTTAAACCACCACCGCCCTCTGTAGGAGCGAGCTTGCTCGCGAAGAACTCACAGGCACCGCATTTATCCAGGATGCACGCGTTACCGTTGACGTTTTTCGCGAGCAAGCTCGCTCCTACAGAAGAAGGCAAGTACGCTTAACTGATCGGCAATAGGGCAAGCCTACTCGCCGCTTCTTATAGTTCGCCCCGTCGCTGGTATTGACTGGCGAAAGGGTTTGCTGCCAGAACGAACGCCCTACTCACTCAACAGACAATCGATCACTGCGATTTCGATACCCAGTCGACATTCCGCTCAACGATGGTCAATTCAAACCCCACGCCCCCTCTGCGACCTTGGGCATATAAATACCCCCACCAACAGCCTGCAACATCAACCTGCTCATACACCCCCACTATTCCTTCACTTAAAGAGTTCAAGCTGATTTTTACAGTGCTCACACCAGCATCAACCTTCGTCAAATCAAATTTAACTTGATTTTTATAGGATTCATCATAAGTCGCAATATCAAAATTACTTGTAGTGTCCCCGACACAAAGGTATTTTTTATATAAACCTATGCATTTTCCATACTGCTGATTTTGATCGCGACTATAAATGACATAGGCCCCTTCAACACAGCGAAAATAGAGAAGCGCACCTTCACTCTCAAACGTATTAGCACACAAATACTCACTAATTTTCGGTTGAGCACGTGCATTCGAACCATCGGGATTACTGGTCGCCACCAACGTTTTGAAAGTAACCGCCGCCCTCTTTGAGTCACTGGCATACATATACTTCAATCGGCCGGTAAATGATTGTTCGACATCAGAAGAGCTCATAAAACACCTCCATGAAAATAAAAAATTATAATTTGAAAACATGGGACACTTCAAAAACCGCAAATCAATTGCCGCACCTATAATAGAAAACACCCTCCCCAAAAACACCTGTTATAACTGACAGTTTTTTAGAAGGTTTCGAAATTAAATTTATACCCAATAAAGCAATTGATAACAAAAGTTCGATAGCGCTTATGGTCACGAGTGAATGGATTGGCCTCATTTCGAGTAGGCATTGTCTGATGAGTGCAAGGCTGATTCCCTGCTAAATCCAAGCACTTAAACCCACCACCGCCCTCTGTAGGAGCGAGCTTGCTCGCGAAGAACTCACAGGCACCGCATTTATCCAGGATGCACGCGTTACCGTTGACGTTTTTCGCGAGCAAGCTCGCTCCTACAGAAGGCAAGTACGCTTAACTGATCGGTATTAGGGCTGCCCTCTCCCTTGTTCTGTGCAGGCTGAGGATTCGGTGCTCGTCCTACGCGGCCGTTGCAGCAAGCCTACTCGCCGCTTATAGTTCGCCCCGTCGCTGGTATTGATCGGCGATGGGGTTTCGCAGCCCTAACGATACGTGTGCAACCAAGCATCATGAATGCAACGACGAGCGCTTCTGCGTCCGGCGTTCACTTTATGGTGGCTGTGTGTGGGAGACCTTCGGGTCTGCCGGGTTCCTCGTATCCTCGGTCTGCGAACCCGCACACAGCTACCACCCTTTCGTTTCGCAGCGAACGGCGGTAGTCCTTTTTAGATACGAGGAATATTTGCCATGAACGATCAACTACCACCCCGCCGCTTCACCCCTTGCACGGAAACCGCCACCGATTACCCCGTGCTCCTGATCGACAGCAACGCCCCACTGCTCGACCTTCACGCCTGCCTGCGTGAACGCCTCAACGCCGCCCTTGAACACCTCAACCTGATCGCCTGCTCCAGCCTGCCGGACTTCGCCGAGCGTGATCTGAATAACGTGGCCAATACCGCACGTATTCTCGTCCAGGACGTGAGCGATGTATTCCGGGTGATTGAACACCGGGGTTTCGACAGCTCCACCGTCGCCTGATCAAATTCCATAAACAAAAAAGCCCGCATCGCTGCGGGCTTCTTTTTAAACGCCTGAGGCTCAGTTCACCTTAGCGTTCAACTCACCTTTCAAATATCGCTGGTACATCGCTTCCAACGAGATCGGCTTGATCTTCGAAGCGTTACCGGCGGTGCCGAACGCTTCGTAGCGAGCGATACACACATCACGCATCGCAGTCACGGTAGCGCCGAAGAATTTGCGTGGGTCAAATTCGCTCGGGTTGGTGGCCATCAGGCGACGCATCGCACCGGTGGAGGCCAGGCGCAGGTCGGTGTCGATGTTGACCTTGCGCACGCCGTACTTGATGCCTTCGACGATTTCTTCAACCGGTACGCCGTAGGTTTCTTTGATGTCACCGCCGTACTGGTTGATGATCGCCAGCCACTCTTGCGGAACCGAGGAAGAGCCGTGCATCACCAGGTGGGTGTTAGGGATGCGCTTGTGGATTTCCTTGATGCGGTCGATGGCCAGCACGTCGCCGGTCGGCGGCTTGGTGAACTTGTAGGCGCCGTGGCTGGTGCCGATGGCGATGGCCAGGGCATCAACCTGGGTCTTCTTGACGAAGTCGGCGGCTTCTTCCGGGTCAGTCAGCATCTGGCTGTGATCCAGCACGCCTTCGGCGCCGATGCCGTCTTCTTCACCGGCCATGCCGGTTTCCAGGGAACCCAGGCAGCCCAGCTCGCCTTCAACCGAAACGCCGCAGGCGTGAGCCATGGCCACGGTTTGTTGGGTGACGCGTACGTTGTATTCGTAGTCGGTTGGGGTCTTGCCGTCTTCACCGAGGGAGCCGTCCATCATCACCGAGCTGAAGCCCAGCTGGATGGAACGCTGGCACACGTCCGGGCTGGTGCCGTGGTCCTGGTGCATGCACACCGGGATATGCGGGAATTCTTCGATCGCGGCGAGGATCAGGTGACGCAGGAACGGGGCACCCGCGTATTTGCGCGCACCGGCCGAAGCCTGGACGATCACCGGGGAGTCTGTCTTGTCAGCGGCTTCCATGATGGCGCGCATCTGCTCAAGGTTGTTGACGTTAAAGGCTGGGACGCCGTAGCCGAACTCGGCTGCGTGGTCCAGCATTTGACGCATGCTGATAAGTGCCATTGTGTTGTCTCTCCCGGTCGAGGGTCGTTAATCGTGCAAGCCTGCCGTAGCGGCGGCTGCTATTCAAGTTATTGCAGGTCAGGGTGAGTGCATCTGACCGGCTGAATCGTTATTGCTGATGAGCTGGACTCAAATTCCAATCGGAAACACCGCTTTCGCGGGCAAGCCAGTTCCCACATTTGATCTTCAGTGATCTCACTATTGGGCCTTGCAGCCGCGCCCGATCAAATCATCAGTGGCGACCCAGTAAACCAGGCCTTCCTCACCTTTTGTGTGGAACGCCAACTGGTCGTTGCTATAAAGCACGCCCGAGGCGGCAACGTCCTGTTTAAGGCGATAAACCTGGTCCGAACCACCGAGGCGAACATCCACCTCGTTGCGGGCCTGGTTGGCAAAGCGCCAGTTCACTTCGGCCTTGCTGTCGCAAATCCAAGTGGTCCATTTATCGGCAGGCTCTGCCTTGTTGAACATGTTCATGCTGCTGCAACCGGCCAGAAGGGCCAGGGCTGCCAGGGCGAAAACGCCTTTCATTGCCAATCCTCGAACGACGGCCCAAAGCGCCGTCATTGCTGTCGGTTAGTTGATCTGACCCGTCAAGGGCAACCCTGTTCCTGACCGTTGGGCGCGGCGTCGTATTTCTCCAGCCGCTCGTTGCCGATGCGCTTGTTGATCACCGGCATGGTCTCGGCCTGCCAGTCCGCCTGATAACAGCTCTTTTTCTGCGCCGGGGCAGACTTATCCGCCTCCGGCACAGTGCTTGGCGTGCTGCCGCAGCCGGCCAACAGGCCCGCCGCGATCATCAATGCCAACGGCTTGATCATGGGAATACTCCTTTTCCGGATCACGAGCCTCAGCCTTTGGCTCGGGTTTCCAGCACTTCAACGGCCGGCAGGACTTTGCCTTCGACGAACTCGAGGAACGCGCCGCCACCGGTAGAAATGTAGGAGATCTGGTCAGCAACGCCATATTTATCGATGGCGGCCAGGGTGTCGCCACCACCGGCAATGGAGAACGCCGAGCTTTCGGCAATGGCCTTGGCCAGCACTTTGGTGCCGTTGCCGAACTGGTCGAACTCGAACACGCCGACCGGGCCGTTCCACAGAATGGTCTGCGAGGCTTTCAGCAGTTCAGCGAAGTTGGCCGCGGTTTGTGGGCCGATATCCAGGATCATGTCGTCGGCAGCCACATCAGCAATCAGCTTGACGGTAGCTTCGGCGCTTTCAGCGAATTCCTTGGCCACGACCACGTCGACCGGCAATGGCACGCTGACTTTGGCGGCGATGGCGCGGGCGGTGTCGAGCAGGTCCGGCTCGTACAGCGACTTGCCTACCGGATGGCCGGCGGCGGCCAGGAAAGTGTTGGCAATGCCGCCGCCGACGATCAACTGGTTGCAGATCTGGCTGAGGCTGTTGAGCACGTCCAGCTTGGTCGAGACCTTGGAGCCGGCCACGATGGCGGCCATTGGCTGTGCCGGCGCGCCCAGGGCCTTGCCCAATGCATCCAGTTCAGCGGCCAGCAGTGGGCCAGCCGCGGCGACCTTGGCGAACTTGGCCACGCCGTGGGTCGAACCTTCGGCGCGGTGGGCGGTGCCGAAGGCGTCCATCACGAACACGTCGCACAGCGCAGCGTATTGCTGGGCCAGTTCGTCGCTGTTCTTTTTCTCGCCTTTGTTGAAGCGCACGTTTTCGAACAGCACGATGTCGCCGGCCTTCACGTCGACGCCACCCAGGTAATCAGCGACCAGTGGCACGTCGCGCCCCAGGGCCTTGCTCAGGTAGTCGGCTACCGGCTTGAGGCTGTTCTCGGCGGAGAACTCACCTTCGGTCGGACGACCCAGGTGCGAGCAGACCATCACGGCCGCGCCTTTTTCCAGGGCCAGCTTGATGGTCGGCAGCGAGGCCAGGATTCGCGCATCGCTGGTGACAACACCGTCCTTGACTGGGACGTTGAGGTCTTCGCGAATCAGTACGCGCTTACCTTGCAGATCGAGGTCGGTCATCTTCAACACGGTCATGGGTCGCAGTTCCTGAATTACTGTTGAGGTTGTTTAGAGGCGATGTGCAGATAATGTTCCGCAACATCCAGCATTCGGTTGGCAAAGCCCCATTCGTTGTCGAACCAGGCCAGGATGTTCACCAGCCTCGGGCCGGAAACGCGGGTCTGGCTGGCATCGACAATGGCCGAATGCGGGTCATGGTTGAAATCACAACTGGCGTGGGGCAACTCGGTGTAGGCCAGCAGGCCTTTGAGCGGGCCGCTGGTGGCGGCGTCGCGCAGGATCCGGTTGACCTCCGTCGCGTCGGTATCGCTGACGGTTTGCATGGTGATGTCCAGGCAGGACACGTTCACCGTCGGCACCCGTACGGCTTTGGCCTGAATTCGCCCGGCAAGTTCCGGCAGCAGTCGCTCGATACCGCGAGCCAGGCCGGTGGACACCGGAATCACTGACTGGAACGCCGAGCGCGTGCGACGCAGGTCTTCGTGGTGATAGGCATCGATCACCGGCTGGTCGTTCATCGCCGAGTGAATCGTGGTGATCGACACGTAATCCAGGCCAATCGCCTGATCCAGCAGACGCAACAGCGGCACGCTGCAATTGGTGGTGCAGGACGCGTTGGAGACCAACAACTCAGTGCCGGTCAGGCAATCCTGGTTGATGCCGTAGACGATGGTGGCGTCGACATCCGCCTCGCTGGCCATCGGCTGGGAAAACAGCACACGCGGTGCGCCGGCGTCGAGGAAACGCTGGCCATCGGCACGGGTGTGGTAGGCACCGGAGCATTCCAACACCAGGTCGACGCCCAGCGCCGCCCAGTCGATGCCCTCGGGGGTGGCACTGCGTAATACTTTTACGCAGTCGCCATTGATATGCAGACAATCGCCTTCCACACGCACTTCGCCGGGGAAGCGGCCGTGAGTGGAGTCAAAGCGTGTCAGGTATTCGATGCTGGCCATGTCGGCCAAATCGTTGATAGCAACAATCTCAAACCCGGCCGCCGCCCCTCGCTCGAACAGAGCACGCAAGACGCAACGACCAATGCGGCCGTAGCCGTTGAGTGCAACTTTGTAAGGACGCGGTTGGGGCATGGGGTTCTCGATTACCTTGGGTAATGGGGTGTCTACCAGACTGCCTTCGCGAGCAAGCCCGCTCCCACATTTGGAATGGGTTCACAATTGCAACCATGTGAACCCGATCTAATGTGGGAGCGGGCTTGCTCGCGAAGGCGTCAGTACAGCCACCTCAATCTACAGCCTTAGTCTTCCAGCAGCTCTTCAGCCTGGCCCAGGATATTTTCCAGGGTGAAGCCGAACTCTTCGAACAACGCTGGCGCCGGCGCCGACTCACCGTAGGTGGTCATGCCGATCACGCGGCCTTCCAGGCCCACGTACTTGTACCAGTAGTCGGCGTGAGCCGCTTCGATGGCGATACGTGCGCTGACCTGCAGTGGCAATACCGATTGCTTGTAGCCGGCGTCCTGGGCTTCGAACACGCTGGTGCACGGCATGGACACAACGCGCACGTTGCGGCCTTGCTCGGTCAGCTTGTCGTAGGCCTGGACGGTCAGGCCGACTTCGGAACCGGTGGAGATCAGGATCAGCTCCGGCTCGCCGACGCAGTCCTTGAGCACATAACCGCCACGGCTGATGTCGGCGATCTGCGCGTCTGTACGCGCCTGGTGCTGCAGGTTCTGACGCGAGAAGATCAGCGCCGAAGGGCCGTCCTTACGCTCGATCGCGTGTTTCCAGGCCACTGCGGATTCGACCGCGTCGGCTGGACGCCAGGTGTCCAGGTTCGGCGTGGTGCGCAGGCTGGTCAACTGCTCGACCGGCTGGTGCGTCGGGCCGTCTTCGCCCAGGCCGATGGAGTCGTGGGTGTACACGTGGATCACGCGCTTCTTCATCAGTGCGGCCATGCGCACGGCGTTGCGCGCATATTCCATGAACATCAGGAAGGTCGCGCCGTAAGGCACCAGGCCGCCGTGCAGGGACACGCCGTTCATGATGGCGCTCATGCCGAACTCGCGTACGCCGTAGTACATGTAGTTGCCGCTGGCGTCTTCGGCCGAGACACCTTTGCAGCCTTTCCACAGGGTCAGGTTGGAACCGGCCAGGTCAGCCGAGCCGCCGAGGATCTCAGGCAGCAGCGGGCCAAAGGCGTTCAGGGTGTTCTGGCTGGCTTTACGGCTGGCGATGGTCTCGCCCTTGGCCGCGACTTCGGCGATGTAGGCCGAGGCTTTTTCCGAGAAGTCCGCAGGCAGGTCACCGGCCAGGCGGCGTACCAGTTCGTTGGCCAACTCAGGGAATTCGGCGGAGTAGGCCGCGAAACGCTGGTCCCACTCGGCTTCGGTCGCCAGGCCTTTTTCCTTGGCGCTCCACTCGGCGTAGATGTCGGCCGGGATTTCGAACGGGCCGTGGTTCCACTTCAGCGCTTCGCGGGTCAGGGCGATTTCCGCGTCACCCAGTGGGGCGCCGTGGCAGTCTTCTTTACCCTGCTTGTTCGGCGAGCCGAAACCGATGGTGGTCTTGCAGCAGATCAGGGTGGGTTGCTCGCTCTTGCGCGCGGTGTCGATGGCGGTCTTGATCTCTTCCGGATCGTGGCCATCCACGTTGCGGATCACCTGCCAGTTGTAGGCTTCGAAACGCTTGGGCGTGTCATCGGTGAACCAGCCTTCGACTTCGCCGTCGATGGAGATGCCGTTGTCATCGTAGAAGGCGATCAGCTTGCCCAGGCCCAGGGTGCCGGCGAGGGACGCGACTTCGTGGGAAATGCCTTCCATCATGCAGCCATCACCCAGGAACACGTAGGTGTGGTGGTCGACGATGTTGTGGCCAGGGCGGTTGAACTGCGCGCCCAGGACTTTTTCGGCCAGCGCGAAACCAACAGCGTTGGCCAGGCCTTGGCCCAGGGGACCGGTGGTGGTCTCGACGCCTGGGGTGTAGCCGAATTCCGGGTGGCCCGGGGTACGGCTGTGCAGCTGGCGGAAGCTCTTGAGGTCATCGATGGTGACGTCGTAGCCGGTCAGGTGCAGCAGCGAATAGATCAGCATCGAGCCGTGGCCGTTGGACAGCACGAAGCGGTCACGGTCGGCGAACGACGGGTTGCTCGGATTGTGTTTCAGGTAGTCACGCCAAAGTACCTCGGCGATATCCGCCATGCCCATTGGGGCACCGGGATGGCCGCTGTTGGCTTTTTGCACGGCATCCATGCTGAGGGCACGAATGGCGTTGGCACGCTCACGACGGCTGGGCATCGCTGATCTCCTGGGGTTTGAATAAAAGAAACGGAAAAAAGGACCGGCATTTTCCCTCAGCCACCGCCTGCGGGCAATGACAGATAGTCACTTGTGGGTGTTTTTCCTGTGGTTTGCGCGGCAATCGCTTGCAGAAAAGACCGACCGGTTCGTCTAAAGGTTATAGCGGCTGCTTATAACTGCCACTTATCGTTCAATATCAAAACTTTTTGATATTGGCCTTGCGAGGTCTTCACCTCGTCACTAGACTGCTGGCCTTATGAATCTACCCGTGCCTTCCCTGCGTCCTGACGACGGCGATGACCTGGCAGCCTTGTGCAAGGCCGCTGGCGACCCGTTGCGCCTGAACGTATTGCGCGCACTGGCCAACGATTCGTTCGGCGTACTGGAATTGGCGCAGATCTTCGCCATCGGCCAGTCCGGCATGAGCCACCATTTGAAGGTACTGGCCCAGGCCGACCTGGTAGCCACCCGCCGCGAAGGCAATGCGATTTTCTACCGTCGCGCCCTGCCCCACACCGAGTTGCTCGGCGGCAAGCTGCACGCCGCCCTGCTCGAAGAAGTCGACAGCCTGGCCCTGCCCAGCGACGTGCAGTCGCGCATCGGTCAGGTCCATGGTCAGCGCGCCGCCGCCAGCCAGGATTTTTTCACCCGGGTTGCCGAGAAGTTTCGCGCCCAGCAGGACCTGATCGCAGGTTTGCCGCAATACCGCGACAGCGTACTGGCGCTGCTGGACAAGCTGAGCTTCAGTGATGAAGCCACGGCACTCGAAGTGGGCCCTGGCGATGGCGGTTTCCTGCCAGAACTGGCGCGGCGTTTCCAGCAGGTCACGGCGCTGGACAACAGCCCGGCCATGCTCGAACTGGCGCGCCAGCTGTGCGAGCGTGAAGCATTGGGCAACGTGCGCCTGCAGTTGGCGGATGCGCTCAATCACAACAGTCTGCAGGCCGACTGCGTGGTGCTGAATATGGTGCTGCACCATTTCGCTGCCCCCGCAGACGCCCTCAAGCAGATGGCGAAGTTGCTGCAACCCGGCGGTAGCCTGCTGGTCACAGATTTATGCAGCCACAACCAGAATTGGGCCAGGGAGGCCTGCGGTGATCTCTGGTTGGGTTTTGAACAGGACGATCTGGCCCGTTGGGCCACCGCTGCGGGACTCGTTCCCGGGGAAAGCCTCTATGTAGGTTTACGTAATGGTTTCCAGATCCAGGTCCGCCATTTCCAGCGGCCGGCTGGCGACACTCACCATCGGTAAATTTCAGGAAAACATCGAGATGAGCGAATACTCCCTTTTCACCTCCGAGTCCGTGTCTGAAGGGCATCCGGACAAAATCGCCGACCAGATTTCTGATGCGGTGCTGGACGCCATCATTGCTGAAGACAAGTTCGCCCGTGTGGCGTGCGAGACCCTGGTGAAAACCGGTGTAGCGATCATCGCTGGCGAAGTAACGACTACCGCCTGGGTTGACCTGGAGCAGATCGTTCGTGATGTGATCACCGACATCGGCTACACCAGCTCCGACGTCGGCTTCGACGGCGCGACCTGCGGCGTGATGAACATCATCGGCAAGCAATCGCCTGACATCAACCAGGGTGTCGACCGTGCCAAGCCTGAAGATCAGGGCGCCGGCGACCAGGGCCTGATGTTCGGCTACGCCAGCAACGAAACCGACGTGCTGATGCCAGCGCCGATCACCTTCTCGCACCAGCTGGTGCAACGCCAGGCTGAAGCCCGCAAGAACGGCCTGCTGCCTTGGCTGCGCCCGGACGCCAAGTCCCAGGTGACCTGCCGCTACGAAGGCGGCAAAGTCGTCGGCATCGACGCCGTTGTACTGTCGACCCAGCACAACCCGGACGTTTCCTACGCTGATCTGCGTGAAGGCGTGATGGAGCTGATCGTCAAGCACGTACTGCCGGCCGAACTGCTGTCCAAGGACACCCAGTTCCACATCAACCCGACTGGCCAGTTCATCATTGGTGGCCCGGTGGGCGACTGCGGCCTGACCGGTCGCAAGATCATCGTCGACAGCTACGGCGGCATGGCCCGTCACGGCGGTGGCGCGTTCTCCGGCAAAGACCCATCCAAGGTTGACCGTTCGGCAGCCTACGCCGGTCGCTACGTGGCCAAGAACATTGTCGCCGCGGGCCTGGCCGAGCGCTGCGAGATCCAGGTGTCCTACGCCATCGGCGTGGCCCAGCCTACGTCGATCTCGCTGAATACCTTCGGTACCGGCAAGATCAGCGACGACAAGATCGTCAAGCTGGTGCGCGAGATCTTCGACCTGCGCCCTTACGCGATCACCACCATGCTCGACCTGCTGCACCCGATGTACCAGGAAACCGCAGCCTACGGCCACTTCGGTCGTACCCCTGCGCAGAAGACTGTCGGCGACGACACCTTCACCACCTTCACCTGGGAAAAGACCGATCGCGCCGACGACCTGCGCACCGCCGCCGGCCTGTAATCGCTCACGGCATATAAAGCCTCGCCGGGTTTACCCCCGGCGGGGCTTTTTTATTGCGTGCGGGATCACCCTCACATTTTTTGGATCCAAAGCTTGCAGGCCAAATAATGGCCCTCTAGAATCCGCGCCCTCTCGGGCCCTCTACCTTATTTGGATATTGCCCTGCGCCAGCCCGGGATCGATCAGCGCGCAGGCAATCGAACATTGAGGTTTTTCATGCGCATCTCCACGCTCGCCCCTGCCGCCCTTCTGCTCAGCCTGTTCGCCCTGCCGGCCCAATCCGCCGACCTGAGCGCACTGAGTGGCGCGCTGACGTCCCAACTGGGTGGCGGCAACTCCGGCGACTGCCAGAAGCAATCCGCGGACCTGCAAGCCAAGATCGATGCAGCCGAAGCCCAGAAAGACAACCTGAAAGTGAAGGCCTTCAAAGCGGCGCAGGAGCAGATCAACAAAGGCTGTAACAAACTTGCTGAAACCCAGGCCAAGGCCGACGCCAAGCAGCAAACCCAGGAGGCCAAGGCTGATAAGAATGACGCCGTGAAAGCCTTGGGCGGTCTGTTCAAGTAACTGGAAACACCCGGTAAAAAGCCCCGCACTGCCGGGGCTTTTTTGTGCCTGTCTGGATCACTTAGGCTGGGCGCCCTTTACGAGCAAGGAATGCTCATGACGCGCTTACTGATTGCGCTGCTGCTCAGCACGCTGACCTTTTCAGCCTGGGCTGACGGCTGCCCGGCTGAAGCCCGGACCCAACTCGGCACCCTGGCCGAACAGATCCGCCAGTGGGATGACAGCTATCACCGGCTCGGCCATTCCCCCGTCAGCGATGAGCTCTACGACCAGGCTCGCCAACGCCTCGCGCAATGGCGCGAATGTTTCCCCCAACCCACGGCAAAGCCCGACAACCCACTGGCCAGCGCACGCGGCACCCTGGCTCACCCGGTCGCCCATACCGGCCTGGCAAAACTGCTGGATGAACAGGCAGTCGGCACCTGGCTCGGCACGCGCCAGGAGGTGTGGATACAACCCAAGGTCGATGGCGTGGCGGTGACATTGGTGTACCGCCAGGGTCGGCTGAGCCGGGTCATCAGCCGTGGCGATGGTCTGCTCGGCCAGGACTGGTCAGCCTCGGCGCGCAAGATCCCCGCCATTGTCCAGCAGTTACCGGAGCCCCTCGACCTGGTGCTGCAAGGCGAACTCTACTGGCGCCTCGACGACCACGTGCAGTCGGCACATGGCGGGCTCAATGCCCGCAGCAAAGTGGCTGGGCTGATGAACCGCAAACACTTGAGCGACATCGAAGCCGCCGGCATCGGCGTGTTCATCTGGGCCTGGCCCGACGGCCCGGCCGCGTTCAACGAGCGCCTGGCCAGCCTGGCACGCTGGGGTTTCACCGACAGCCAGCGCTACAGCCAGCCCATCCAGGACATTACCCACGCCGCACACTGGCGCGCCTATTGGTACAACCATCCCCTGCCCTTCGCCAGTGATGGCGTGGTGCTGCACCAGGCGCAGCGCGCACCCGCCGAGCGCTGGCAGGCCAGCACGCCGTACTGGGCGGTCGCCTGGAAGTACCCGGCGGCCAAGGCCCTGGCGCTGGTGCGCAACGTGCGGTTCAAGATCGGCCGTACCGGGCGCATCACCCCGATGCTCGAACTCGAACCCGTGCGACTGGATGACCGGCAGATCAGCCGTGTCAACGTCGGCTCGCTGAAACGCTGGCAAGCACTGGACATCCGCCCTGGCGATCAGGTCGCCATCAGCCTGGCGGGCCAGATCATCCCACGGTTGGACCAAGTGATCCTGCGCAACGCCACCCGGGTCGACCTGCCGGTCCCGGACCCTCTGGACTTCCACGCCTTGAGCTGCTGGCAGCTGGACCCCGGCTGCGAGGAACAACTGCTGGCGCGGCTCACCTGGCTCAGCGGTGATCAAGGCCTGGCCTTGCCCCATATCGGCCGCGAAACCTGGAACATATTGATCCAGGCCGGTCTAATCGCAGGCTTTCTCGATTGGTTAACCCTGGACGCGGCAGAGCTTGCTAACATTGATGGCTTCGGCGATCGCAGCCGCGCGCGGGTGCTCGACAGCCTGCACAGCGCGCGGCAACGGCCCTTCGCCCAATGGCTCAAGGCCCTGGGCATACCGCCTGCGGCACGCAACAACCTGGAAGGCGGCTGGCAGACACTGGCCGCCAAGGACACCCAGGCCTGGCAGGCCACCGATGGCATCGGCCCGGGTCGCGCAGCGCAACTGAGCGCTTTTTTCCGCGATCCGCACGTACAGGCTTTGGCTGAAACACTACGCGTGGCCGGGATAGACGGGTTTTGAACCCGGCCTGGCCACCTTTGAACGGCGGCAGAATTCATCCTGCTGCCAGATTGCGACTTTGGAGTCCCACATGAAATTTCTCGCCCCCTTTGTCTTGTTGACTGTCGCAAGCTGCATGGCCACGCCACTGCTGGCGGCCGAAGAAGTTGCCCCCCTCACCGGCTGCGCCGCCAAGCGCCAGGCCATCAGCGCCCAGATCGAACAAGCCAAGGCGCATGGCAACAGCGCGCAACAGGCCGGCCTGGAAAAAGCCCTGAGCGAAGTCACTGCCAACTGCACCGACGCCTCCTTGAGGAAGGAGCGCGAAAACAAGGTGCTCGACGCCAAGCACGAAGTCAGCCGCCGTCAGGCTGACCTCGACAAGGCGATGAAAAAGGGCGATGCCGAGAAAATCAACAAGCGTAAGGACAAGCTCGCCCAGTCGCGCAAAGAACTGCAGGACGCCGTGGAACAACTCGACGAATAACGCCGGTCAGTGATCGCGAAACTGCTTATGGCAGGCGCTGCAGGCATCTTCGACTTTCTGCACCGCAGGCCCAAGGTTGCTGGCCTTATACGGCTGGACCTGGCTGGCGACCACCAGTTCACCGGTGGCCGCTTCAAGGTTGCGGGCCAGTTCCTGGAAGCGTGCCTGTTGTTGCCATACGTCGTCCTTGGCACTGGTGTGATCTTCTTCGCGCACGCTCGGGAAGTGCTTCCACGGTTCATGCGACAACGCATCAAGCTTGACCGCGCCTTCGGCAAACTTCGCGCCGTCGAACGGGATGCGCCCGCGCAACATGCCGCCCAGGTCCTCGCCGGTCTTGAGCATCTGCTTGAAAATCGCCTTGCGCTGGCCCAGCGGGGAATTTGGATCGACGCCGCCACAGGCGGACAAGGCCACGCAGGCCAGCAATACAACCGTCAGTTTTTTAAAAGTCATGATGGCTCAGGGTCACGGGAAACGGCGGCCAGTATCCTCGCCCCGCCCGTAAAGACCAATAGCCCTATTAATAATAAGGGTTGCCCGGCTGCGCTACAGCGCGGGCAATCGCTTCAGGAATTGCGTTTATGAATGTCGTGCTGAAAACCTGGAGCCGTCGCCTGGCGTGGGCTCTGCCGATTGCTGCACTGCTGGCCGGCTGTGATGGCGGTAAAGACGCCAACAAAACAGAGGAAGTGGCCAAACCCCATGCCGTAGCCACCTACGTGAGCGCGCCATGGGAAGCCCTGCCGGCGGTGTCCGACAGCGACCTGCTGGCCGGCTTTGAAGCCTGGCGCAGCGCCTGCCAACGCCTCAAGGCCGACCCGATCTGGGGTGCGACCTGTGCCGCAGCGGTCACCGTGCCGGGCAATGCCGTGGCGGTGCGTGGTTTTCTCAAAGAACGCCTGGATGTATTCGGCCTGCGCTCGGCCGACGACACCCCCAATGGCCTGATCACCGGCTACTACGAACCGGTCTACCCCGGCAGCCTGACCAAGACTGCCACCGCCCATGTGCCCGTGTATGGCGTGCCGGATGACCTGATCATCGTCAATCTGGAAAGCATCTATCCGGAACTCAAGGGCAAGCGCCTGCGCGGTCGCCTCGAAGGCCGCGTGCTCAAGCCCTATGACGATGCCAGCGCCATCAACGGCCAAGGCTCCAGCGCCAAGCCGATTGCCTGGCTGACCAACCCGATGGACCTGCAATTTCTGCAGATCCAGGGCTCAGGCCGCATTCAACTCAAGGACGGCCGCCAACTGCGCGTGGGTTATGGCGACCAGAACGGCTACCCCTATCGTCCTATCGGCCGCTGGCTGGTGGAGCAAGGCGAGTTGAAGAAAGAAGAAGTGACCATGGGCGCCATCAGCGCTTGGGCCAAGGCGCACCCGGAGCGAATCCCGGAACTGCTCGCGAGCAACCCCAGCTACGTGTTCTTCAGCGCCCGTCCCGACAGCAATGAAGGTCCACGCGGTTCGCTGAACGTGCCGCTGACGGCAGGCTACAGCGTGGCGGTGGATCGCAAGGTGATCCCGCTGGGCAGCCTGTTGTGGCTGTCGACCACCACGCCCGACGGCTCGGCATTGGCACGTCCCGTCGCCGCACAGGACACCGGCGGTGCAATCACCGGCGAAGTGCGCGCGGATCTGTTCTGGGGCACGGGTGATGCGGCAGGCGAGTTGGCGGGGAATATGAAGCAGCAAGGCCAGATCTGGATGCTGTGGCCCAAAGGCGCGGCGTTGCCGCACGTGCCGGATGCACCCTCGGGTACCTGAGGAACACTGAAGATCAAATGTGGAAACGGGCTTGTCGTGGGGAGAAGGCCTGTCGTGGGGAGCGGACTTACTGTGGCGAGCGGGCTTTCGTGGCGAGCGGGCTTGCCCCGCGTTGGGGTGCGAAGCAGCCCTGACAACAGGCACCGAGTTCCTTCTGAAAAAACTCGGTGTGCCGATTGGGGCCGCTTCGCGCCCCAACGCGGGGCAAGCCCGCTCGCCACAGTAGGCCCGCTTGTCACAGCAGCCCGCTTGCCACAGTAAGCCCGGCCACAATAGAGGGCCGGGCTACGCCTTAGATCGAGACGAAGAAGAAGCTCGCGATCAATACCATTCCTACAAACCACACCAGCGAACGCAGCATTGCCCAGTCGGCGACGTAGCAGATGATGTACAACAGGCGACTGGTGATAAACAGCACCGCCAGCACATTGATGGTCACCAACGACGCAGTCCCGGCAAGGTGGGCGATAATCACCGCCGCCGCGAAGGCGGGTGTCACCTCAAAGCTGTTGAGCTGCGCGTTGTGGGCGCGCTTGGCGAAGCCGTCGAGGGTATCCAGGAAAGCGCGCGGATCATGATTCTGCCGCGGGCCGAATTTGCCGCCACTGAACTTGGCCACCCCTGTGCACAGGTAAGGCAGGAAAATCGCTATCAACACACACCAGAAAGCCACCGTCATCACTGATTCCTTTTGTAGTTTTAAACAGAAATTAGAGTTTTAGCACTAAACCTAGCAAACCGCACTTACCGGCTATGAGCACGCCGCGCACCGAAAGGTTCTATCGCGCTGTGCAACCTCATGCCCGCCCTGCGGTCCACCCATGCACCAAAGAACTGCCACCCAACCTCCAAGGACCCCGGATGCTTGAACTTGTCGCCGCCTTCATCTGCCTCACCACCCTGCTCACCTATGTGAACTTCCGTTTTATCGGCCTGCCACCCACCATCGGCGTGATGGTCACGGCCCTGCTGTTTTCGCTGATCCTGCAAGGCCTGAGCGTGCTCGGCTACCCGGGCCTGGAGGAACGTATCCAGCAACTGATCGGCCAGATCGACTTCGGCGATTTGCTGATGAACTGGATGCTGTCGTTCCTGCTGTTCGCCGGCGCCCTGCACGTCAACCTCAACGACCTGCGCAGCTATCGCTGGCCCATCGGCCTGCTGGCAACGTTCGGCGTGTTGATTGCCACCGTGGTGATCGGCAGCCTGGCGTACTACATCTTCGCGCTGTTTGGCTGGCACGTAAGCTTCCTCTACTGCCTGCTGTTCGGCGCGCTGATCTCACCCACCGACCCGATTGCGGTCTTGGGCGTGCTGCGTACCGCGAACGCCTCCAAACCGCTGAAAACCACGATCGTCGGCGAGTCGCTGTTCAACGACGGCACGGCGGTGGTGGTGTTTACGGTTTTACTGGGTATTGCACAGCTGGGCGAAACGCCGACCGTAGGCGCTACCGCGATGCTGTTTGCCCATGAGGCGATTGGCGGCGTGGTGTTCGGTGGCCTGATCGGCTACCTCGTGTACCTGATGATCAAGAGCATCGAGCAGCACCAGATCGAAGTGATGCTGACCCTGGCCCTGGTCATCGGCGGTTCGGCGATGGCCACCGAACTGCACGTCTCGGCGCCGATTGCGATGGTGGTGGCCGGTCTGATCATCGGCAACCTGGGGCGCAAGCTGGCGATGAACGACATGACCCGTCGCTATCTGGATGGCTTCTGGGAGCTGCTCGATGACATGCTCAACGCGCTGCTGTTCGCGCTGATCGGCATGGAGCTGCTGCTGTTGCCGTTCAACTGGCTGCACGTCTTCGCTGCCAGCCTTCTGGCCGTGGCAATCCTGCTGTCACGCCTGCTGACCGTTGCTCCGGCGATCCTGCTGCTGCGCCGCTGGCGCACGGTGCCACGCGGGACCATCCGCATCCTGACCTGGGGCGGCTTGCGCGGCGGGGTTTCGGTAGCGCTGGCACTGGCCTTGCCGCTCGGCCCGGAGCGCGACCTGCTGCTGAGCATCACCTACATCGTGGTGCTGTCGTCGATCCTGTTGCAGGGGTTGAGCATCGGCAGGCTGGTCAAGCGCGTGACTCGGGAAGAGCCCCAAGCCACGCCCGAGCCTCACTGATCCTTGTTGATCTGCTGCGGATGCCTCGGGTCCGCAGCGGTTTTTCCCGGCAAGCTGCTTTCACTGCGGATCTGCGTGTGACTGATCAACGCAAAGATAAAGCTGCCGCCGATGATATTGCCGGCCAGGGTCGGGCCGGCAAACACCAGCCAGAAATCTTTCCACGGCAATTCGCCGGCAAACACCAGGTACGAAACCTCGGCCGAACCGACGACGATATGGGTGAAGTCCCCCAGGGCCATCAGGTAAGTGATCAGGATAATGATCCACATCTTGGCGCTTTCCATGGAGGGGATCATCCACACCATGGTCGCGATCATCCAACCGGAAACGATGCCTTTTGCAAACATCTGGCCGGCGTCGTTTTCCATGATCTTGCGGCCGATTTCGAGGAAGGCCAGGTCGGTCTTGGTATCGAAGATCGGCAGGTGCAGCATCACATACGCCACCAGCAGGGTGCCGCACAGGTTGCCGACCAGCACGACTGTCCATAAGCGCAGCAGGCGTCCCGCGTTGCCCAGCGTAGGTTTGCTCATCACCGGCAGCACGGCAGTCAGGGTGTTTTCGGTGAACAATTGCTGGCGCGCCAGGATCACCGCGAGGAAGCCCGCGCAGTAGCCGAAGCTGGCGATGACCTTGAAGGCTTCGCCATCTGGCAGGCGCGAGTTGAGCAAGCCCATCGCCATCAGCGACAGTCCCATGGTCAGGCCGGCAGCCAGCGCCGACCACCACAAGGCGGCGACGCTGCGCTCCAGCTCCTGGTCGCCCTGGGTGCGGATGATTTCATGCAACACCGCCGCGCGCGGGGGTTGGTTCTTGTCTACGTCCTGTTGCTCTTCCTGCGACAGGTTGGGGGTCTTGCCGTCTGCTTGAGTGGCCATGATGTACCAGAGTCCGAGGGGTGCCTGTAGCTACGACATGCCGGCACAGTAGCTGTTCAGTGGCCAGGCAACTAAACCCGTTTGCGCCAGGCCTTGGCCATCTCCACAGTAGTGTCACTGGAAGACATACTCCATGGCGTGTTGCGCGCCTGGTAATGTTCGCTGAGATCATCAAGCACACGATTGAACGCCTGCGGCGTGGTGGCCTTGGCCAAGTCTCGTGCCGCGCGCTGCAACAGTTCGACATTGAATGCCGGCTGGCCAGGCCGGAACAGTGACGGGTAGATAACCTCCCGTGTAAAGCTCTCGGCACTCACCGCAATATCGCGACGTTTCATTTCGGCAACAGCGCAAGCCATGACCCTGGAAGTGGACGGTACATCGCCGGAGCCCTGACTAGCAGCCACTTGCAGCAATCGCTGAAAATTTCGCTGGCCTGGGTCATTCAAGCGCCGTCCCAACCACTCCAATTGCTCGGGACTTCGGGCAAGTGCTTCCAGATTGCGCACTGCCGACGACAGCTTCGGTGTGAACAGCAAGCCATCATGCGACTTATCGACCTCTGTAATCGCATGGTCCAGCGCGCACAACGCCTGTTTCGCTTCTTCTCGAAACATCAGCACACTGGCTGCGGCGCTGTCTGCCTGCAACGCCGTCTGCACACTGGCCAGTGTTTCATCATCCATCGCCAGCACCGCCGCATCCAGCGAACCGAACGAGTGAGACTCCCTCGTCGAGGCCAGATTCTGCAGGTGCCCAGCCACCGTTTCACGGGTCCTTTCCTGCAGGTGCTGCTTGTGCTCATCCTTCATGGTGAAGTTGACCGTCCCGTTGAACAGGCCGCGAAAATCTCCCTGCTCAGTATTCAGTGGCGACACCAGCGTCTGGTCGGCAAATGCCTTGAGCCTATTATCCTGGTAAGCCTCGGCAGCCGAATGTGGCGTTCCCGTAATGCAGTCGACCAAGCTGCTGAAAAAACTGCCACTTTGGGCAGGCTCCTCGGCGGAGTCAGGCTCGAATTTGATGATCAGCGACTCGGGCTTGCTCAGGAGGCTCTCGGCAAACAATCGGTCCACCACGCCTGGCGCTGGCGTATTGAGCATCAGGCCACCGTCCTGAAAGGTCGTGGTTTCTGTCGCCATCTGGAAGCCATGCCCCTGTTCCACAGGGCTTTTGAACAGTGCCGGCAACGAACCCGAAATATGCGCAGCGCGGGCAATATCCATGTCTGGCGTCAAACTGCTGTTGAACACTACCAACTGTGGACGCCCTCCAAACATGCCCGTGCCGGTGATATTGAGTTGCTTGACCGCTGCAATACTGCGGCTTAACACCTCAAGGTCGGCAAACGTCGGTGCCCCACCAGCACTGAGCTTGTCAGCAATGCGCATGACTTCGGCAGGCCGGGTTTCTCTGGGAGTGTCGGCAATATGACCAAGAAGCGCCTTGCGCGACTCGTCGCGGATCATGTCCTCCAGCGGGGCGGCATCGGTTTTCAGGCGCGGCAGCAGGGTCATCAGCAACTGGGAAATATTGCCGACCGGGCCCGGCAAGTACCCGAGGTATTTGCCCAGTGTCGAACTGGCGTCCTGCAACCAGGCCGTCACAGGGTCTTTGCTGTTCAGCAAAGTTGGCAGACTGATGTTGTCCGACAGTCCATCGAAGGCTGCGGCACTCATTCCACTGGCAATCAATGCCGCAGAAATCGCACCGGCGGATGAGCCGGAAACCACCTGGATGCCTTCCAGCTTCCGGGCGTCCTCGAGTGCCTGCACCACCCCCGAAAAGGCAACCCCCTTGGCGCCACCACCGCTGAGCACCAAATGCGTGATGGGCGGCCGCGACAATGTCACCTCCACACGCCCATGGGGATCGCGCTGGAGGATCAGATTGCGCGTGCCGCCGCCCTCCACCCGAAACATCTTCGCGGTGTGATCGACGCGGGTACTGACATCTCCAGGCGAGGGAAACTGAACGGGGTTGACCGGATTGAGCACTTTCATGCGCTGACTCACTCTGCGGGGGGTGTAGTGCTGAGTGATGACAGCGCCTGGGAAAGATCCAACCGGAACAATCAGGTAACAGAAACCAAACCGGTGGGCATGCAGTTACTCCTGGATGCCATCCTCTTGAAACTGGTCCTTGACGTACTTGATTTCCGTACGGCCGTGAGGCGCTGGCAGGCCATCTTCACCGAGGTTGACGAAGACCATTTTCTCGACGGTGAGGATGCTTTTACGGGTGATCTTGTTGCGCACTTCACAGGTCAGGGTGATCGAGGTGCGGCCGAATTCGGTGGCGGTGATGCCCAGCTCGATGATGTCGCCCTGGCGCGAGGCACTGACGAAGTTGATTTCGGAGATGTACTTGGTTACCACGCGCTGGTTGCCCAACTGGACAATCGCATAGATTGCCGCTTCTTCGTCGATCCAGCGCAACAGGCTGCCACCGAACAGAGTGCCGTTGGGGTTGAGGTCTTCGGGTTTTACCCATTTGCGGGTGTGGAAGTTCATGGGGACTCCAGGTTTGAGATGTTTGGCGATGGGGTTGTGGCCCCCAGCTTCAAGTTTTAAGCGACAAGCTGCAAGTAGTAGCCGATTCGCTCTTACTTGCCGCTTGTAGCTTGTTGCTTGCCACTAGCCGGACAAAGACAGCTATAATCGCCCCCGATTTCAGAACGGCTACTACCGTTCTCCCGCCACCTGTCCGAGGGGCGCTGCAGCAGGTTCAACCTGTCAGGCTCGGATGGGGCGTTGTCCGGCCTGGTTAGCCAGCTGGATACTAAACGCACAACGGCGCCCATTCGCACACTACGAATGGAGGCTCTTCATGAGCGCTGTAAACACGCCTGCAGATTTCAACGACTACAAAGTCGCCGACATGTCCCTCGCTGCCTGGGGCCGTCGCGAAACCTTTATCGCCGAATCCGAAATGCCTGCGCTGATGGGCCTGCGTCGCAAGTACGCTGCTGAGCAACCGCTCAAGGGCGCGAAGATCCTCGGCTGCATCCACATGACCATCCAGACTGCCGTGCTGATCGAAACCCTGGTTGCCCTGGGTGCCGAAGTACGCTGGTCGTCCTGCAACATCTTCTCGACTCAAGACCAGGCCGCTGCCGCTATCGCTGCTGCCGGTATCGCCGTGTTCGCCTGGAAAGGCGAGACCGAAGAAGAGTACGAGTGGTGCCTGGAGCAAACCATCCTCAAGGATGGCAAGCCATGGGACGCCAACATGATCCTCGACGACGGCGGCGACCTGACCGAGCTGCTGCACAAGAAGTACCCGCAGATCCTCGACCGCGTCCACGGCGTGACCGAAGAAACCACCACCGGCGTACACCGCCTGCTGGACATGCTGGCCAAGGGCGAGCTGAAAATCCCGGCCATCAACGTCAACGACTCGGTGACCAAGAGCAAGAACGACAACAAGTACGGCTGCCGTCACAGCCTGAACGATGCCATCAAGCGCGGCACCGACCACCTGCTGTCGGGCAAGCAAGCCCTGGTGATCGGCTACGGTGACGTGGGCAAGGGTTCGTCCCAGTCCCTGCGTCAGGAAGGCATGATCGTCAAGGTGTCCGAAGTCGATCCGATCTGCGCCATGCAAGCCTGCATGGACGGTTTCGAAGTGGTTTCGCCGTTCATCAACGGCCAGAACGACGGCACCGAAGCGAGCATCGACAAAGCCCTGCTGGGCAAGATCGACCTGATCGTGACCACCACCGGTAACGTCAATGTTTGCGATGCGAACATGCTCAAGGCCCTGAAAAAGCGCGCCGTGGTGTGCAACATCGGTCACTTCGACAACGAAATCGACACTGCTTTCATGCGCAAGAACTGGGCATGGGAAGAAGTGAAGCCACAGGTACACAAGGTTCACCGTACCGGCGCTGGCGATTTCGACCCGCAGAACGATGACTACCTGATCCTGCTGGCTGAAGGCCGCCTGGTTAACCTGGGCAACGCCACCGGCCACCCAAGCCGCATCATGGATGGCTCGTTCGCCAACCAGGTTCTGGCCCAGATCTTCCTGTTCGGCCAGAAATACGCCGACCTGTCGCCTGCCCAGAAAGCCGAGCGCCTGACCGTGGAAGTACTGCCGAAGAAACTCGACGAAGAAGTGGCCCTGGAAATGGTCCGCGGCTTCGGTGGCGTCGTGACTCAACTGACCAAGACCCAGGCCGACTACATCGGTGTGACCGTCGAAGGTCCGTTCAAGCCGCACGCTTACCGCTACTAAGCAGCGGCAAGCTTTCAACGGCAAGCGGCAAGAAATGCGCTTGTGCCGAGGGCTTGCTACTTCATTGCTCTTTAAGCAGCTACCAGCTGCGAGCTTCAAGCTGCAAGAACAGGCAGACCGCCCTCTTGCAGCTTGAGGCTTGCAACTTGCAGCTGGAGACCTCACATGTCCCAAGACCGTCGCTACAGCTTCGAGTTCTTCCCGACCAAGACCGATGCTGGACATGAAAAACTGATGGCCGTTGCCAAGCAACTGGCCAGCTACAACCCTGACTTCTTCTCCTGCACCTACGGCGCCGGCGGCTCGACCCGTGACCGCACGATCAACACCGTGCTGCAGCTGGAAAGCGAAGCCAACATTCCCGCCGCTCCGCACTTGTCGTGCGTGGGCGACAGCAAGGCCGACCTGCGCGGCCTGCTGACCCAATACCAGCAAGCCGGCATCAAGCGCATCGTCGCCTTGCGTGGCGACCTGCCATCCGGCATGGGCATGGCCAGCGGTGAGCTGCGCTACGCCAACGACCTGGTGAGTTTCATCCGAGAAGAAAGCGGCGATCACTTCCATATCGAAGTGGCGGCTTACCCGGAGATGCACCCCCAGGCGCGTAACTTCGAAGACGATCTGCAGAATTTCGTGCGCAAGGCCAACGCCGGCGCCGACAGCGCGATCACCCAGTACTTCTTCAACGCCGACAGCTACTTCTACTTCGTCGAGCGCGTGCGGGCCATGGGTGTGAACATCCCGATCGTGCCAGGCATCATGCCGATCACCAACTACAGCAAGCTGGCACGTTTCTCCGACGCGTGCGGTGCCGAGATCCCACGCTGGATCCGCAAGCAACTGGAAGCCTACGGCGACGACGTCAAGAGCATCCAGGCGTTCGGCGAACAGGTCATCAGCAGCATGTGTGAAGAATTGCTGCAAGGTGGCGCACCCGGGCTGCACTTCTATACGCTTAACCAGGCTGAGCCGAGCCTTGCAATCTGGAACAACCTCAAGCTGCCGCGCTGAGGTCTGACCGAGTTGCACCCAGGCCCTCGTTTATACGAGGGCTTTTTTTGTTCACATCTCCCCGGAATGGAAGCCTGCAGTAAATGAATACAGCGTCCCCGACTCCCCGCCCGCAGCTGGTTTACCTGGTATTCGGCGCCGAGACCTATCATCAGGAAGCGGTATTCAGCATCGCCAGTGCCCTGGCGCAGCTGGGCGCAACCGAGGACCTGCCCCTGGACATCCAGGTGTTCAGCGACAACCCGGCGCCCTACGACGGCCTGCCGGTGCAGGTCCACGTACTGGATGAGGCCACGCGCAAACGCTGGAGCGAGCCTCACGGCTACCATTTCCGCACCAAGCACGTGCTGTTGCGCCAAGTCCTGGAAACGGCGGAGCGGGCACTGCTGATCGACACCGATACGTTTTTCCACGATTCGCCCATGGCCCTGTTCGAGCGCGTCGCGCCCGGCACCCTGCTGTGCAACGCCTTCCACGCCAAGTATGGCGATAACCGCGAAAGCGTGCTGTACGAAGCGCTCGCGCCATACCTGAGCGAAAAAGGCCTGGCCGACGACAACATGTGGCTGCTCAACTCCGGGGTCATGGGCCTGGCACGCCAGGACGCGCACCTGCTGGACCAGTCGATCGCGCTGATGGACGAACTGTTCCCGATGGCTCTCGGCGCCTACACCCTGGAAGAGTTCTGCCTGTCGGTTGCCGCCTACCGCCAGGTCAACGTGCGCCAATGCCCGGACCTGATCCACCACTACTGGAGCCGCAAACAGCTGTTCCGGGCCAAGGTCAAGGCGTGGATCACCAAGCACAGCGCCAGCCCCATCAGCACCCTGGCCCTGGCCGACACACGCAAGGTCTCCGCCCACTTGCCGCGCCCGCCACGCCTGCAGCGCCTGATGTACAAGCTGATCACCCTGGCCCTGCCCAAGCGCAAGCAGCAGTTCATCCGCGAGATTCTCTACGGGTGCTACGAGCACCAAAACGAGTTCGACCAGGCATGTGGCCCGGTTTGGTGGGACAAGGCCCGCCAGAATCAGGAAGAGCGCCAGCAGCGCCCGGTCGATGCACACCAACTGGAGCACTGGTTCGCCAACCCGTTGGTGCGCCTGATTCTCGGTGAGCGGCGTACCGCCATCTACGAGCACCTGATGAGTTCGCAGACGCATTGATACCGCCTGCAGATGCGTGTGCCAGAGCTTCTCTTTAGCGCAGGAGCGTCGTAACCTCAGGGTATGCCCGTGATCCTGAAGCTTGCGACCGCTGCCCTTTTCACTTGCCTGAGCCTGGCCGCTTATGGCGAGAAACTGCGCATTGTCACCGAGCCCTGGGCACCCTATGTGTACGAAGAACGCGGCGCCATGCAGGGACTGGACTACGACACCACGGTGATCGTGTTCCAGCGCCTGGGGGTCGATGTCGAGTGGCAATTCCTGCCCTGGAAGCGCTGCCTGGCCATGCTTGACCAGGGCCAGGCCGACGGCGCGCTGGATATT
Source organism: Pseudomonas sp. GW821-FHT05D12 (assembly GCF_059419825.1). NCBI lineage: Bacteria > Pseudomonadati > Pseudomonadota > Gammaproteobacteria > Pseudomonadales > Pseudomonadaceae > Pseudomonas > Pseudomonas sp. GW821-FHT05D12. Next base: position 196,226 of record NZ_JBWKSN010000011.1, read on the forward strand.
TTCCACAGCCATGAGCGCGACGCGCTGCTGCTCTACCCCAGCGAACCGCTGTCACAAGTCGAGTTCACCCTGTTCTACGCCAACGAACGGCCGCACCCGGCCCAAAGCCTTGAGGACCTGCGCGGCCTGACCGTCGGCACCTCGCCAGGTTACCTGTACGGCGAGCCGTTCAGCGATTCCACGCTGTTCAACCGCGAAGCGGCGCCCAGCCATGAGGCCAACTTCGGCAAATTGATGCTCGGGCGCATCGACCTGGTGATCACCGACCGCCGGGTCGGCCAGCACGTGATCAAGGCCATGGGCCTGGAAGGCAAGGTCAGCCAGGCCCAGGTCGTGGTCAGCCGCCAGCCGCAATTCCTGGCCGTGCGCCGGGGTGCGGGCATGGACCTGCTGGTGCAGCGCTTTGCCGCCGAGCTCAGGCGCTTCAAACAGGAACCGGCCTACGCCGCCTTGAGTGCCAAATATGGTGGAATCCAGGCCATATCGGCAGCAGGAGACACCGTTGAGCAGCAGGAAAGCAGCGCGCAGTGATTGCTCTGTTATACTCCGGCCTTTCCGCCAGGCTTACGCCCGGCCGCTGAGGTCTTGAAAAAGGCACCCAACCCCGCTACAGCGCAGCTTTCAGCCCGCGCGAGCCGGTGGAGTGCTCGCCAGACGCAGCAGGACCGGACGGGATTGCGCTCCCCTAAGCGCCATTCGCGCCCGGCAAGATTATCCCTCTGGGCCAAGCCCTAACTAAAACAGGATTACTCATGTCCTTTGCTTCCCTCGGTCTCTCCGAGGCTTTAGTCCGCGCCATCGAGGCAGCGGGCTATACCGAGCCTACTCCGGTGCAACAGCGGGCCATTCCCGCCGTGTTGCAAGGTCGCGACCTGATGGTTGCGGCTCAGACAGGTACTGGTAAAACCGGCGGCTTCGCCCTCCCGATTCTGGAGCGGTTGTTCCCCAATGGTCACCCGGACAAATCCCAGCGTCACGGCCCGCGCCAACCGCGCGTACTGGTCCTGACCCCCACCCGCGAACTCGCCGCGCAAGTGCACGACAGCTTCAAGCTGTATGCCCGCGACCTGAAGTTCGTCAGCGCCTGCATCTTCGGCGGCGTCGGCATGAACCCACAGGTTCAGGCCATGTCCCGTGGTGTCGACGTGCTGGTCGCCTGCCCCGGTCGCTTGCTCGACCTGTGCGGCCAAGGCAGCGTCGACTTGTCCCACGTGGAAATCCTCGTGCTGGACGAAGCAGACCGCATGCTCGACATGGGCTTTGTCCATGACGTGAAAAAGGTCCTCGCACGCCTGCCGGCCAAACGTCAGAACCTGCTGTTCTCGGCAACGTTCTCCAACGACATCACCGCCCTGGCCGGCAAGCTGCTGCACAACCCGGAACGCATTGAAGTCACGCCGCCGAACACCACGGTCGAGCGTATCGAACAACGCGTGTTCCGCCTGGCCGCCAGCCACAAGCGTGCGCTGCTGGCCCACCTGATCACCGCCGGCGCGTGGGAACAGGTACTGGTGTTCACCCGCACCAAGCACGGCGCGAACCGCCTGGCCGAGTACCTGGACAAGCACGGCCTCACCGCCGTCGCCATCCACGGCAACAAGAGCCAGAACGCTCGCACCAAAGCCCTGGCCGATTTCAAGGCCGGTGAAGTGCGCATCCTGGTGGCCACCGATATCGCCGCCCGCGGCCTGGATATCGACCAACTGCCACACGTGGTCAACTTCGAACTGCCGAACGTCGACGAAGACTACGTGCACCGTATCGGCCGTACCGGCCGTGCCGGTCGTTCGGGTGAAGCCATCTCCCTGGTTGCACCGGACGAAGAAAAACTGCTGAAAAGCATCGAGCGCATGACCAAGCAGAAAATCGCCGACGGCGACCTGATGGGCTTCGATGCCAGCACCGTCGAGGCTGAAAAGCCAGAAGCGCGCGAGCGTCCGGACGTGCGCAACCCACGCAACCCACGCGGTCCGAAGGGCGATGGCCCGAACGGCGGCGGCGGTGGCGGTGGTCGTCGCGACAAGGGCAAGGACAAGGGCGGCAAGGAAAAAGCGCCTACCAACGGCCGTGGCGAGCGCCCGGCCCGTGAACAAAAACCACGTGAAGGCACCCCGGCCCGCGAACAGCGCCAGCCGACCCAGCCACCACGCGCTGCAGCCGACCGCGCCCCGGACGAGTTCCTCGACGACGACGTGGATAACTTCGGTAACCGCGTTGACTACGTGCCCCAGGCCAAACCAGCCCAGGGTCGTGGCCGTCGTCCAGGCGCCCCGGCGCAAGGTGCCGGCGCTGGTGCTCCACGTGGCGGCCAGCCACAGGGCGGTCGTCAGAACGGTCCGCGCAACAGCAGCGGCGGCACCACCGGTACGCCACCGGCCAAGCGCAACGGCCCGCGTAACGGCGCGCCTCGTGATGGCCAGGCCCGTCGCGATGATTCGCGCAGCAACAACCGTCGCCCGGCCCGTGACGACCAGCCACGCTTGTCCGAACCCGCCGTGCAGAACCCGCGCGGTGGCCCGGCGCCGAAGATCATCCACAAGGAGTCGAAAGCCGACCGCTTCCCGACACCGGAGCAGTTGGATCAACTGCCAGGCCGTCCTCGTGGTGAAAAACCGGCGTTGCTGACCCGCAACCGCTGAGTTTCAAAGCACCACAAAAAATGCCCCGCCTCTTTCGAGACGGGGCATTTTTTTTGACTCGACACTGATCAACTGTGGGAGCTGGCTTGCCTGCGATGGTATCGACTCGGTGTGCCTGATGCTTCGATGCGCCCGCATCGCAGGCAAGCCAGCGCCCACATTGCGTGCATTCCAGGCATAAAAAAACCGGATCTCAGGATCCGGTTTTTTCGGGTAAAAACAGAAATTACTTCTGCTTGACGCCTTCCAGCGAGATGTCCAGGTCTACAGTCTGCGAGGACGGGCCTGGGCCTTTGATGCCGAAGTCGTTCAGGTTGACTGTAGTGGTGGCGTTGAAGCCAGCACGTTCGCCGCCCCATGGATCCTTGCCTTCACCGTTGAAGGTCGCCTTGAAGGTCACAGGCTTGGTCACGCCGTGGAAAGTCAGGTCGCCCGTCACGTCAGCGGTTTTTTCGCCGGTGGATTTAACAGCGGTGGACACGAACTTGGCATCGGCAAACTTGCCAACGTCGAGGAAGTCCTTGCTGGCGATGTGCTTGTCACGTTCTGCGTGGTTCGACCACAGGCTGGCGGTTTTCACGTCGACCGCGATTTTGCTGGCTTCAGGCTTGGCGGCATCCCAGCTGAACGAACCATCCCAGTCCTTGAAGGTACCGTGGATGTAGCTGTAGCCCAGGTGGCTGATTTTCCAGTCGATGAAGGCGTGCTGGCCTTCCTTGTCGATCTTGTAGTCGGCGGCCATCACCTGACCAGCAGACAGCAGGGCGGTACCGATTGCCAGAGCGGCGAGCGTCTTTTTCAACATGCTTTCTATTCCTTGTGAGTCGAGGTTGAACATCAGGCTTTGCGCCCCAGCATACGAACCAGGGTCACATCACGATCAATGAAATGGTGTTTCAGCGCGGCCACGCCATGCAGGCCGGCGAACACCACCAATACCCAGGCCAGGTACAAATGCACCACGCCTGCAGTGTCTGCCTGGTCCGGTAGCCCGGAAACCAGCGCAGGAATCTCAAACAAGCCAAACACCGGGATCCCGACACCGTCTGCGGTGGAAATCAGGTAACCGGCAATCATCACGGCAAACAGCCCGAGATACAGGAACGCGTGGCCAAACGCAGCCCCCAGACGCGTCATGCGGCTATAGCTGGCAAGCGGTGGCGGCGGCGGGCTGACCAGGCGCCAGACGATCCGCACGAGCATGATGGCGAACAGCGTAATGCCGATGCTCTTGTGCAGGTCCGGGGCGTCTTTGCGCCAGGCACTGTAGTAGTCGAGGCCGACCATCCACAGGCCCAATGCGAACAGACCGAACACCACCAGGGCCACGCCCCAGTGCAAAACGATGCTGACCCAGCCATAGCGGGCCGGTGAATTACGTAGTTGCATGTCCCAAATCCCGTAAGAGCTGTGGCAAGACTATCGATTTACCTATCGAATTAAAGCGGAAAATTTCGCTTTGAAATATCGAGAAATACGATCAAGAGCGTATGCAGAGTAAGTTAACAAGAGATTAAGGACTATCCAGAAGAAACGTGACGGACTGTCCTGCGTTTACCACCAATTTACGCTTCAAACTCGCAATGGGTTGTGACACAGGCCTGCATTGCATAGGCTTGCGCGACTGTTTCACCTGCGCCACACGCAGGACCGCTTCGAGGAGATGACCGATGGGCTTGAACAACCAGTGGATGCAACGCGACCTGGCCGTGTTGTGGCATCCCTGTACCCAGATGAAAGACCACCAGCAACTGCCGCTGATCCCCATCAAGCGCGGTGAAGGCGTATGGCTGGAAGATTTCGAAGGCAAGCGCTACCTCGATGCCGTCAGCTCCTGGTGGGTCAACGTGTTCGGCCACGCCAACCCGCGTATCAACCAGCGCATCAAGGACCAGGTCGACCAACTCGAACACGTGATCCTCGCCGGTTTCAGCCACCAACCGGTGATCGAACTGTCCGAGCGCCTGGTGGCGATGACGCCCGAAGGCCTGACCCGCTGTTTCTATGCCGACAACGGTTCGTCGTGCATCGAAGTGGCGCTGAAGATGAGTTTTCACTACTGGCTCAACCGCGGCCAGCCGAACAAAAAGCGCTTCGTCACCCTGACCAACAGCTACCACGGCGAAACCATCGCCGCGATGTCGGTGGGCGATGTGCCGCTGTTTACCGAAACCTACAAGGCGCTGCTGCTGGACACCCTCAAGGTGCCGAGCCCGGATTGCTACCTGCGTCCCGAAGGCATGAGCTGGGAAGAGCATTCGCGCAACATGTTCCAGGCCATGGAACAGACCCTCGCCGACAACCACGACAGCGTCGCGGCGGTGATCGTCGAGCCGCTGGTCCAGGGCGCCGGCGGTATGCGCATGTACCACCCGGTGTACCTCAAGCTGCTGCGCGAAGCCTGTGACCGCTATGGCGTGCACCTGATCCACGATGAAATCGCCGTGGGCTTCGGGCGCACCGGCAGCATGTTCGCGTGCGAGCAGGCCGGTATCCGCCCGGATTTCCTGTGTTTGTCCAAGGCCCTCACCGGCGGCTACCTGCCATTGGCGGCGGTGGTCACCACCGATGATGTCTACGACGCCTTCTACGACGACTACCCGACCCTGCGCGCCTTCCTGCACTCCCACAGCTACACTGGCAACCCGCTGGCGTGCGCGGCCGCCTTGGCGACCCTGGATATTTTCGAAGAAGACAACGTCATCGAGAACAACAAGGCCCTGGCCCAGCGCATGGCCACCGCCACCGCGCACCTGGTGGACCACCCGCACGTGTCGGAAGTGCGCCAGACCGGCATGGTCCTGGCCATCGAGATGGTCCAGGACAAAGCCACCAAGACCGCCTACCCGTGGCAGGAACGCCGTGGCCTGAAGGTCTTCGAGCATGCCCTGGAACGCGGTGCGCTGTTGCGGCCCTTGGGCAGCGTGGTGTATTTCCTGCCGCCGTATGTGATCACGCCGGAGCAGATCGATTTCCTGGCCGAGGTGGCCAGTGAAGGCATCGACATTGCCACCAACAGCAAAGTCAGTGTCGCCGTGCCGAAGGACTTCCACCCAGGCTTCCGCGATCCCGGCTGATCACACCCTTGCAGGCGCCGGCAAGCCGGCGCCTGCAGAAACACCTTATTTTCCAGAGAACAGAAATGAGACTGTCCCGCTTTTTCACCGACACCCCGCTGAGCCTTGGCGAGCACGAGTTGCCCGAAGCCCAGGCGCACTACATCAGCCGTGTACTGCGCATGAACGAAGGTGACGCCGTGCAGTTGTTCGACGGTTCCGGCCAGGAGTTCCTGGGTACTTTGCTGGATGTCGGCAAGAAGCGCGTCAGCGTGCAACTCACGCAAAGCTTCGCCGGGCAGGCCGAATCGCCGCTGCACATCCACCTCGGCCAGGGGTTGTCGCGGGGCGAGCGCATGGATTGGGCGATACAGAAAGCCACCGAACTGGGCGTCAACGCGATCACGCCGATTTTCAGCGAGCGCTGCGAAGTGCGCCTCAAGGATGAACGCGCCGATAAACGCCTGCTGCACTGGCGCCAGGTGGCAATCAGCGCGTGCGAGCAATGTGGGCGTTCGACAGTGCCAGTGATTCACCCACCGCTGCTGCTGGCAGACTGGTTGAAGCAGACCGAGGCCGACTTGAAACTGGTCCTGCACCCGGTGGCCGAGCCGCTGGTCAGCCATGCCAAGCCTGGCAGCCTGGCCTTCCTGATCGGTCCTGAAGGCGGGTTGACCGACAATGAAGTGCAAACCGCGCAAGACGCCGGCTTCCATGCCGCCCGCCTGGGCCCGCGCGTATTGCGGACCGAGACGGCGCCCGTCGTCGCGCTGGCGGTGGCCCAGCAACTCTGGGGCGATTTCTAACCCCGCCTCCAATGTAAGCGCCGGCACGCCGGCGCCTACGGTTGATCGGGTGATCACTCCACCGGGTCACTCACCGGCGTGGCAATGATCGCCTTCAACTCGCTGGTCATCGGGAACTCCAGGTTCAAGCCCTTGGGCGGAATCGGCTGTTCAAACCAACGCTGATAAATCCCGTTGATCGCCCCCGAGCGGTACAGGTCGCCCAGTGCCTCATTGACCACCGCGAGAAACTGCGGGTCGCCCTTGCGCACCATGCAGCTGTAGATTTCCCGCGACTGCTCTTTGCCGACCACCACCCATTTGTGCGGATCCCTGGCCTTGGCGCGCTCACCGTAGAGCAGCGCATCGTCCATATAGAACGCCGCCGCGCGACCGGTCTCGAGCATCTTGAACGCCTCGCCGTGGTCCTTGGCGCTGATCACGAACATATTGGTCTTGTGCTCGGCGTTGTAGTTCTTGAGAAACCGCTCGTTGGTGGTACCGGCGGTGGTCACCACATTTTTGCCCTTGAGGTCGTCAAAGCCCTGGATACCGCTGTCCTTGGCGGTCAGCAACTGCCCCTTCACGTAGATAAAGCCGTAGGAAAATGCCACCTGTTGCTGGCGCTCTGCAGTCACCCCGGTGGAGCCGCATTCGAGGTCGACGGTGCCGTTCTGTACCAGCGGGATACGCGTCTGGGAAGTCACCAGGTTGTATTTCACCTTGAGATCGGCCACCCCGGTTTTCTCCTCGATGCGCTCGACGATCTTGCTCGCCAGGTCCACCGAATACCCCATGGGCTTGCCACTGCTATCCCCCACGTAGGAAAACGGCACCGACGCATCGCGATAGCCCAGGGTGATCGACTTGGCGCTGGCGATCTTGCCCAGCGTGCCGTCCAGCGGCGCTTGGTTGGCATGGGCCTGCGCCCCCAGCAACAGCCCCAGGGTGCAACCGGTCAACAGGATTTTTTTCATTGTTATTCTCCGTTGGTCTTTGAGTTATTTACGGACAGCAATCACGCTGATTTCCACCAGCACACTCGGTCGCGCCAGTTCCGCCTGCAAGGTGGTGCGCGTCGGCGCCATGCCCGGCGACAGCCAGGCAGACCACACATCATTCATTGGGGCGAAACCGTTGCCGATATCTTTCAAGTAAATGGTCGCATTCAAGACATGATCCTTGTCACTGCCGGCCTGGGCCAGCAGCCCGTCGATCTTCGCCAGCACTTCGCGGGTCTGGGTCGCCACGTCGACACCCTCGCCCGGCACCTGGCCCGAGAGGAATACCAGGTCCTTGAAGGTGACGGCGCCGGACAGTCGTTCGTTGCTGCTGATTCGCGTGATGGTCATGGGTGCATCCTTATGCGGCGCGGGGCGCCAGGCCCTGCATATCAATGGAAGGGACGTGTTGGCCGATCAACTCGGCGAGCAATTGGCCGCTGCCGCACGCCAGGGTAAAGCCCAGGGCTCCGTGGCCCAGGTTCAGCCACAGGTTGCGATAGCGACTGGCGCCAATCAGCGGCACGCCGGTCGGGGTAGCCGGGCGCATGCCGGCCCATTCCAGCGCATGCGTGTAGTCGCCAGCTGTAGGAAATGTCTCGATTGCCTGGCGCTTGATCAGTGCCAGGCGCTTGGGCTCAAGGCTGGCGTCGAAGCCGACGATATCCACCATTGCCGCCACCCGCAGTTGTTCGCCGATGCGCGCGTAGACGATCTTGCGGTCGTAGTCGGTGATGCTCACGTTCGGCGCGCGGTGCTGCGTGCCAATCGGCACGCTCAGGCTATAGCCCTTGAGCGGGTACAGCGGCAGTGACAAGCCCGGCAACGCCAACTCGGCACTGCGATGCCCGGCAGCCAGCACCAATTGCTGCACCGGCATCACTTCGCCGCCCAGTTCGATAGCCTGTACCGCACCGTCGGCATGCAGGATCCCGGTGACCTTGCGTCCCAGCATGAAGGTGCAGCGCCCTGACGCTTGAAGACGCGCCGCCAGCTGCTGGCAGAAGGCATGACAGTCCGCCACTTCCTCGTTGGGCGTGTAGATGCCGCCGACAAACCCACCTGCCGCGAGTGTCGGCTCCAGGCGCGCACAATCTACCGCCGACAGCACCTGCTGCTGAAGGACGTCGGTGACCTTGCTGCGCGCACGCTCGAAGGTATCGGCATTGCGAAAAGTCACCAGCTTGCCGTTGCGTCGCCAGTCGAAACCGTCCAGGCCGTCATCGACGCGCCATTGCTGCAAGGTGGATTGGCTCAGGCTCGCCAGGCGCAGCAAGTGCGCGGCGTTGCGTTTGTTCACCGAGCCGCGGCAGGCGCCGATGAAGGCCGCCATCCAGCGCCATTGCTGGGGGTCCAGGCGCGGGCGCAGCTTGAGCGGCGAATCGCCGCGCAGCAACCAGCCAATCGCCTGCAGCGGCACGCCGGCGTCTGCCAGCGGGGCGACGTAGCGGTAGGACAACTGCCCACCATTGGCAAAACTGGTTTCGCTGCCCAGGCTGTCGCGTGCCTCGATCACCGTCACTTCATGGCCGGCGCGCACCAACGCGTAGGCACTCGCCAGGCCGATAACCCCTCCACCGATGATGCAAACCTGCCTGGTCATGCCAGCCCCCAGCCGTTGAATAAGAAGGCTCAAGCCTAGGGGCAGGTGACAGGTCACCGACAATGAATAAAGATGGGTCACCTATAAACAAAGGTTATGGACACGCCATGCGCTTGCGTCATATCGAGATCTTCCAGGCCATCCGCCAGACCGGCTCCATCAGCGCTGCCGCGCAGTTGCTGCATGTGTCGCAGCCGGCCGTGACCAAGGTGTTGCAACACGCGGAGTTACAATTGGGCTTTCCACTGTTCCTGCGGGTGCGCGGCAAGCTGCAACCCACGCCGGAAGCCCTGGCGCTCGAAAGCGAAGTGGAAAAAGTCACCCAGAGCCTGCAAGGCGTGCGACGCCTGGCCAAGAGCTTGCGCCGCGAGCCGGGCCAAAGTGTGCGCATTGGCGCGATCCCGGCCCTCGCGCTGTCGCTGCTGCCGCCGGCGATTCTGGAGTGGAAGCACGATTACCCGAACATCGCCTGCGAACTGTCCAGCGACCACAGCCGCGAGCTGGTGCAGAAACTGTTGATGCGCGAGATCGACCTGGCATTGACGCTCAACTTCTCCGGCCATCCGGGGTTGACCACCCAGGTGTTGGCCAATGGCGTGCTGGTGGCGCTGGCGTCCAAAGGCTATTGGTCCGAGGCTGAAACTCGCCAGCCGCTGCCGCTCGCCGACCTGGCGGGAGCGCCGCTGATCGGACTGTCCAGCGCCGACCCGCTGGCCGCGAAACTCGACAGTTACCTGGAAAACGTCGACCCGCCGCCCCAGGTGACGATCTCGGTGCAAACCTATTCGCTGGCCCGGGCCATGGTGGAATCCGGCGCCGGGCTCACGGTGATCGACCCCTTCACCGCGCTGGGAGCCTCGACCGCCACCACGCGCATCCGCACGCTCACGCCGCCCTTGCCGATCACCTTGTACGCCCTCACCCGCGCCGACGAACCACCGCCGCACATGCTGGCAAACCTGCTGCAGATTTTCGGCAAGCGTGCCCGCGAGCTACTGGAACGCCTGTAAGCGTAATCGCCGGCAAGTGACGGTCACAGCACGTAGTGCATGATCGCCACAAAATGCAGCAGGCTGCCGCCGATCACGAACAGGTGCCAGATGCCATGGGAATGCCGCAGGCGATCCTCCAGGGCAAAAAAGATGATACCCACGGTATACAGCACCCCACCCGACGCCAGCCAGGCGAACCCCGCCGTGCCCAGCGCGGCGAGCAGCGGCTTGACCGCCACCAGCACGATCCAGCCCATCACCGCGTAGATCACGATCGACAGGATGCGCGCCTCGGACCGCGGCTTGATCTCCTGCAGGATACCGATCACCGCCAGCCCCCACACAATCCCGAACAGCGTCCAGCCCCATGGCCCGCGCAGCGTGACCAGGCAGAACGGCGTATAGCTGCCGGCAATCAACAGGTAGATCGAGAAGTGATCGACCTTCTGCATGATCTCTTTCCGTCGCCCCTGCACGCTGTGGTACACGGTGGACGCGCTGTACAGCACCAGCAGGGTAAAGCCGTAAATGGCCACACTGACGATTTTCCAGGGGCTGCCGTCCAGGCTCGCCACCACCAACATCCATACCGCACCGACAAAAGCTGCAACCGCCCCGAGCAAATGGCTCCAGGCGTTGAATCGTTCCCCGTGATACATGTGTCACTCACCTCGAATAACCGTTATCACCTTGAGCATTCTGACCGCAGTCACTCACTATCAGGTAACAACCTTTCTTCATTTGCCCTGACACCACTGCCCATCGGATGATTCACACCGTCCTTGCCGACACAGGGCTCAAGGGCCTCATCGCCGGCAAGCCGGCCCCTGCAAGGGTGCACCTGCCCCCAATGGTATCGACAATGCCTGAGCTCGAACCCGACGTGCCGCAACCCAGCCTATGGCAACTGTTTTACAACTTCGCCATGGTCGGCCTGTTCGGCTTTGGCGGCGTGATGCCCTGGGCGCGGCAGATGATGGTCGACCGCCGCCGCTGGGTCAGCGAACAAGGCTTCAATGAGCTGCTGACCACCGGCCAGTTCTTCCCCGGCCCCAACATCGCCAACGTCGGCATCATCTACGGCCGGCGCCTGCATGGCTTGCCGGGTGCGATTGTGACCGTCTGCGGGCTGTACCTGTTCCCCTCGCTGATCACCGTGTTCGCCGGTTTCGCCTACGCCAAGTGGTGGAGCAACGAGGTGGTGCAGCAGATTTTCGGCGCCGTGATGCCGATCGCCACCGGGCTGATGCTCGGCACCACCCTGCGCTTGCTCAAGGCCATGCCTCGCACCCTCGCCAACTACAGCGCGTTCGTGCTGACCTTCGTGCTGATGGCGGTTTTCGTGCTGCCGCTGTGGATGGTGCTGCTGATCTGCATCCCCAGCTCGCTGGCCCTGAGTTTTGTCAGCACACACAAGGTGGCCGGCTGATGCAAACCGTGCTGCTGCACCTGATGATCCAATGCGCGCTGTGGTCGTTGATGTCGATTGGCGGCAATACCGTGGCCATCAGTGATATCCACCGCTACGCCGTCACCGACATGAACTGGGTCACCGACGCGCAATTCGTCGCGTTCTTCGCCCTGTCCCAGGCGCTGCCGGGGCCCAACGGCATGTTCCTGGTATTTATCGGCCAGCAGGCGGCAGGGTTGCCCGGCGCGCTGGTGGCGCTGGCCGCCAAACTGGTGCCTTGCTCGGTGTTGACCTACGTCGGCGCCGGCTGGCTGGAGCGTCACACCCGCACGCCCTGGGTGCAGCGCGTCAAGCGCAGCCTGCTGCCGCTCTCCATCGGCTTGATTCTCGCCTCGACCTACATCCTGATGAACAGCCTGGAAAACAATGCCACCAGCCTGGTGCTGACGCTGGCCAGTGCTGCCGTGGTGTATTACACGCGCCTGAACGCGATCTGGCTGATCATCCTCGGCGTGGTGCTGGGCCTGTGCAGCGCATGGCTGGGAGTGAACTGGTTTTAGGGGCACAATCGACGGCATTCGAACAAGAGCCCATGGCCATGCTGATCGACGAAGAATTCACCCTCAAAAAGCTCGAGATCTTCCTGGCGTTCATGCGCACCGGCAACCTGGCCCGCGCCGCCGCCGAGCTGCAAACCAGCAACGTCAGCGTGCACCGCGCCATTCACTCGCTGGAAAATGCCCTGCGCTGCCCGCTGTTCAAACACGAAGGGCGCAACCTCACGCCGCTGGAAAGCGCCTACGTGCTTGAAGAGCGCGCGCAAAAACTCATCGCCGATGTGGTCGACAGCGTGCGCCTGACCCGCGAAGCCGCCGGGTTCTCCGCCGAGCGCTTCAAGCTTGGCTCGCTGTACTCGCTGACCGTCAAGACCGTGCCGCAACTGATCATGGGCCTCAAAATCAGGCGCAGCGAACTCAATATCGACCTGATCCTGGGCTCGAATTTCGACCTGCTGTACAAGCTCAAGAACATGGAAGTGGACGCGATCCTCATCTCTCTGGATGAGCACGCCAACGATCCCGACTGCGAACAGATTGCCTTGTTCAGCGACGACATCTTCCTCGCCACCCCGGCCGACTCGCCCTTCGACCGCGAGCGGGAAATCGACCTTGCCGACGTGCGCGACGCGACCTTCATCACCCTTACCCAGGGCTTCGCAACGCACCAGGATGGCAATCGCGTGTTCAAGCAGGCGGGGTTCGAGCCGAAGGTGGCGATGCAGGTCAATGACATCTTCACGCTGTTGAGCATGGTCAGTTCGGGCGTGGGTTATGCGCTGCTGCCGGGAAGGATTGCGGCGGTGTACGAGAACCGCGTGAAGCTGATACCGCTGCAACCCAGGTATCGGTTGCAGCAGCATATCGGCGTGGTGTTCCTGAAGGCCAAGGAGCGTGATCCGAACTTGCTGGCGTTGTTGGCGGAGTGTCGGATGTATGCCAATCGGCAGGGGACAGCCTGACACTCCGCTATCGGGGGTCAGCCCACCAACCCACGCACGATGAAGTACAGCAGCGAAGGCCCGAGCAAACACCCCAGCCCGGTATGGAACGTCGCCGTCAGCGCGCCATACGGCACCAATCGCCGATCCGTCGCCGCCAAGCCTGCCGTCACTCCACTCACGGTGCCGGCCAAGCCGCCAAACACCATCGCCGAGCGCGGGTTATCCAAGCCCATCCAACGCGCCGCCACGGGCGTGCCGACCATCACCAGGATCGCCTTGATCAACCCGGTGGCAATCGACAGCGCCATCACATCCGAGGTCGCGCCAATCGCCGCGCCAGTCACCGGGCCGACGATGTAGGTCACCGCGCCCGCGCCGATGGTGGTCATGCTGATTGCATCGCGGTAGCCAAACACCCAGGCCATGCTCGCGCCGACGATAAACGGCAGGATCGTGCCCAGCAGCAAGGCGATCACGCCAATCATGCCGGCCTTGCGCGCTTCGGTGGCCTGCACCTCAAACGCGGTGGCGACGATGGCGAAGTCACGCAGCATCGCGCCGCCCATCAGGCCGATGCCGGAAAACAGTGCCAGGTCGGCCAGGCCTTTTTGCCCGCCCGTGATCGTGCCGCCGACCCAGGCCAGCACCAGGCCAATGACGATGGCAATCGCCGAGCCGTGGATGCGTCCGAAGGTGAGTCGCTTGGACAGCACCACGGAAATCCACATGACCACGCCAACGAAGGCAAACGCGGTGATCAGGCCGTTATGTTCCAAGCCTTTTTCAATGAGATCCCACATATCAGCGGCCTCCCACGACAGGTGTCGGCGTGATCAGCGGCTCTTCATCGGGTAAAGGTTCACCCTTGTGCGTGCGGCTGATCAGGGCAATGGTGCACCCGCACACCACCACCGAACCAATCGCCGCGAGCACTGCGACCGGGCCGCCATGCAGGGCAGTGACGACGTTCTGTTGCGCGGCCATCGCCACGACCACAGGGATGTACATCGCACCCCAGAAGCCCACGCCCATCTCGCAATCCTTGGTCATGCCGCCGCGTTTTTGCATCCACAGGCGGGCGCAGATCAGCAGGATCATCGCAATCCCCACCCCGCCCACGTTGGATTTGACGCCGAGCAACACGCCAAGCATGTCGCCCATGATCACGCCCGCGAGCGTGCAGATCGCCAGCAATGCCACACCGTAAATAATCATTGTTGTTGTCCTCAAAGTGCTCGATCGAAATTGTTGTTTTTGTGCTTCGAAAGCCTTGGGTGGTGCTTTATCGGTGGCGGCGCTCCTCCTCTTCCAGCAAGGCCTGCAAGGTGTCCAGGCGGGCGCCTTCACAGGCGATCACCGTGCCTTGTTCAAACACGCGGCGTGACAGGCCGGTGAGCACGGCGCCCGGCGGCAGTTCGATCTGCAGGCGCACGCCGCGCTCGTAGGCGCTTTGCACGGTGCCGCGCCAGTCGACGACGCGGCACATATTGAAGGCCAGGTCGTCGCGCAATTGCTCGGGGTTGTGGATCGGCCGCGCACGCGTGCTGCTCAAGTAGGTGATGCGCGGCGGCTTGAGTGCACCGAACGCCTGGGCCAAGCGCTGGGCAGGCGCATCCAGCAGCGCGCAATGGGACGGCACGCTGACCGCCAGGCGCTTGGCGATGCCGTTGCCCTGGATGCGTTCTGCGACAAGCTTCATTGCTGCATCGCTGCCGGCAATGACGGTCTGGTTGTCGGCGTTGATATTGGCCAGGTACACCGGCGTTTCAGCACTGTGTATTTCGGCCAGCAGGTTTTCCACTGTGGATAACGCCGGGCCGATGATTGCGGTCATGCCGTAGCCATGTGGATAAGCGTTTTGCATCAGCTCGCCACGCAGGCTGACCAGTTTGATGGCCTCGTCGAAGTCCAGCGCGCCCGCAATTACCGCCGCCGGGTAGGCACCGATGGACAGGCCCGCGACATAATCCGGGGTGTGTTGCAGGAGGCGGGCGTGGGCCACACCGGCGATCAACAGGCAGAGTTGTACCGCGCGGGTCGACTCAAGGGCTTGCGCCGAGTCGAGCGCCAGGACGTCTTCGCCCAAGGCCTCACTGGCCTGCTCCAACACCTCCAGAGGCAGCTGGTGGAGCATGCCCGGCCGTTGGGCGCCCTGCCCCGGGAAAACCAGGAGGCTGCTCATGCCACGGCCTGCCAAGGGTCTTGCACAAGGTGTGCACCGCTGGCGGTCTTGAGCAGCACGCGGCGTGACCCACTTGCCCATTCGCGCAAGGCGACGGCGCCAAACGGGGTTTGCAGTTGCAGATCCACGGCGCACGGTGCGGTGTTCAATATCGCCAGCAGATCCTCGGCATCAGCGCGCTCAAGTCGCTCCGACGTACGCAGGATCAAATCCAGATCACTCTGCGCGTGCAGCGCTTGAATCCCGCTGGCCAACTCGAAACCCGCGCTGCCCGTGACACCCCACGCCTCCTGCGCCAGCACCGGCCGCAATAAATCGAGCGCGCGCAGCGCGGGTAAATCCCGTGGCGAGACCACACCACACAGAGCCTCGGGGATCACGCGCCGCTGCACTGCCGCCAGCGGCATCTGGGCGGCATAACGCTGCTCACGCAACCGCCCGCGTACGCCGACGGGCACATGACCCGGCTCGGCCATGGCGCGGCGCACCACCACCGGATGGCCAGAGGCGACGGCCTCCAGTACCCAGGCCGGTGCGTCGGCAGGCACGTGCGCCGGGGTCATGCCCCAGAGCAAATCGTGGGCGTTCACCATTGCTCCCGCAGCAGCTGGCGTACCTGGCTGGAGGCGGCGCGATTAGCCGCGCCGAGACGCCCGCTCAAATCGCGGCCGTCGATATCCTTGATCGCATTGACCAGGCAATCGCTGACCCGCGCCACATCGTCCGGCGTGGGCTGTTCAATCTGGCTGACCGACAAGGTCTCCCACAACAGCCCCAAGCTGGCATAGCTGTCGATGTCATAGGCCATCGGCGGCACGCTGGCGGCCAGGGCTTCCAGCTCCTCGACACTGCGCAGGGTCACCCGCGCCGCCGAGGCCTTGCCCATGGCGTGCACCATCACCCCGGGGTCACGCAGGGCGATCAGGCGGTTGGCCTGGTAGCCGTGGGCGAGGAACGCCCCGGACATCGCCTTGCCCACCAGCAGTGCGATCACCGGGTGGCCGGCCAACCGGGCGCGCGCATAGCTGTCGGCGGCGGCGGCCAGGGCCTGGTGAATGCCGAGGGCTTCTTCGCGACGGCCGTAGGCTTGGCTCGGTACATCGACGATGGCGATGATCGGACGCTGGTCACCGTGGGCGATGGCTTCATCCACCGCCTTGGCCAGGCCCCAGCCTTCGAGCAACCCGACTTCGCCGTTACGGGCGCGCGGGAAGCGGTTCTGAGGGTCGGTGACCACGGCGACAAAGCGCACCGTCTGCTCACCCAAGACACCGTCGGCAACCCTCAGCGACTGCGGCAGACCGTCGACAGGGGTGGCGCCGGCGCTCAATGCGTTGAACCACTGCAAGCCTCTCATGAGCGTTCTCCTTGATACAGGTCGCGTACCGTTGCCGCGTCGATTTGCGGCGTGGCGTCCAGTTGCGCAAGACGCGCCAGGTAATGTTCGGCCTGACGGCTGCGCTGTTGAGCAGGCAAGCCTTGTTGCAGCAATGCAGTGACGGTCTGCTGGATCTGCGTCACATCGTCTGCCACGTAGCGGTCGGCCAGGCCGCTGTTGAAGCGCTGCTCGCCGCCGGTCAGGCTCCAGATAAACGGGCGGTCGCGCGAATCGTATTCTTCCAGGCCGGCTTCCTGTTCGATCACTTGCGGGCCATTGAGGCCAAGGCGTGCTTCGCGGGTCACGACCAGGTAGCTGCACAGCCCGGCGGCGATGGACATGCCGCCAAAGCACCCGACACTGCCCGCCACCACACCAATCACCGGTTGATACTGGCGCAGGTCGACAATCGCCGCGTGGATGTCGGCAATCGCGGCCAGGCCCAGGTTGGCTTCCTGCAGGCGCACGCCGCCAGTCTCCAGCAACAGCACGGCGCGGGTCGGGATGCCCTTGCGATTGTCCTCGGCTGCCAGCTCCAAAGCGCCGGCGATTTTTGCACCGCCTACTTCGCCAAGGCTGCCGCCCTGGAAGTTGCCCTCGATGGCGGCAATCACCACCGGTTTTCCATCGATGCTGCCCTTGGCAATCACCACACCGTCATCGGCCTGCGGCACCACACCTTGGCGGCTGAGCCAGGGCGACATGACGCGTTGGAATGGGTCGATCAGTTCGCGGTAGGAACCGGCGTCCAACAAGGACTTGGCCCGCTGCCGGGCGCCCAGTTCGACAAAGCTGTGTTTGGTGAGGTCAGTCATGGCCGATCTCCTCGAAGCCCTGCTCCAGGCGCAGGCGCACCACGCCTGGGGTGGCGCCGAAATCGTGAATATCAATCTTCAAGGCCGGTGGCGTCTGCTCCTGGAAGATCCGTTCGAACAGATGCTGCCAGCGGAGCGCGGCGCCATTCACCGAGGTCTGCACCTGGATGGTCAGCGTGCCCGGCGTGCCCGGCTCCAGCAGCACTTCCAGGTCACCCGAGCCGACGCAACCCACCAGCGCACGGCCTTTTGGCGGTTGCCCGGCGGGGAATTCAAAGGATAAGGTTTCCATCACAACGCTCCGTCGAGGCGGTCGATAAACAGGCAGGCGGCCAACAGGTCGGCGGCGCCACCGGGGGAGGCATTCAGGGCCAGCAGTTGGTGGTCCAATTCATGCAACTGACGGCGACCGGCGAGGGTCGCGCTGCCGCCTGCATCGAGCACGGCCTGGGCGCCGCGCTGCATGGCATGCAGGCCTTCCAGGCCGGCGCGATAGAGCACACAGGTGTCGGCCAGGTCCGTCATGATCGCGAGCAAGGCATCCAGGCGCGCGTTCTGTTCGCCGACGTTTTGCCGGCGGCTCTTGTGCAGTTGCGGCAGGCCGCGTTGCACCACCGAAGGGAAGCCCAGTTGCGCTTCCTCACGGGCGCCCCGTGCGCCGAAACGCTGTGCGACCTGGGCGCCGTGGCTCATCGGTTGCGGCGCGTAGCGGTCGTTGAACAAGGCCAGCTTGGCAGCGTTGAGTGTCACGGCGCGCGGCTCCAACGCCGCCGCTGCGGTCAGCAAGCCAAGGGCCCAGATCGCACCGCGATGGGTATTCACGCCGCCGGTAGTGGCGAGCATGGCTTGCTCACCTTCGCGGCCGATACGCCCAAGGGCTTCGCGCAAGGGCAGGCCGACTTCACCGACGTCAATCGCTGCCTCGGCCATTTCCTTGAACATCGGCCACAGCGACAGCGCCGACGCGTGCATCAGGCCCAGGTGCAAATCGTTGTGGGCACCATTGCCACGCCGATCCACGAGGGCGGGCTTGGGCGACAAGTCAGCCTCATCGATCAACGCGTCGACGGCCATGTCTGCCAGGCGATCAGCCAGGCTCAGTTCATGCAGTTTGAGGGCGCGCATTTACCAGCTCCTGAATTTGGCGGGCGGGTTGTACAAACCACCCGACCAGTCCACCAGGTCGGCGACGCTCTTGGCCGCCAACAACTCACGGGTGGCGTCGGTGCGGCGAATGCCCAAGTCTTCGGGCAAGGCAATCAAGCCTTCGCGACGCATGCGTGCGGTGTCTTTCGGGTTGTGGCGCATGCCGATGGCCGTCACCCCGGCGACGGCGGCGATCATTGCCTGGCGTTCTTCGAGTGAACGCGCCTTGTACAGGTAGGCGATGCCTTCTTCGGTGAGCAGATGGGTCACGTCGTCGCCGTAGATCATGATCGGCGCCAGCGGCATGCCGCTTTTGCGCGCCACTTCCACCGCGTCGAGGGTCTCAACGAAGGTCGGCTTGCCGCCCTCCTGGAAGGTCTCGACCATCTGCACCACCAGCTTCTTGCCGCGTTCAAGCAAGGCTTCTGGCGCATCGTCGTGACGCATGTCCAGCCAGGCCGGTGTGCCGTGGCGACGACCGCGCGGGTCGTGACCCATGTTCGGTGCGCCACCAAACCCGGCGAGACGCCCACGGGTCACGGTGCTGGAATGGCCGTCGCCGTCGACTTGCAGGGTCGCGCCGATAAACAGGTCCACCGCGTACTGGCCAGCGAGTTGGCAGAACATCCGGTTGGAGCGCATCGAGCCGTCGCGGCCGGTGAAGAACACATCCGGGCGCGCGGCGATGTAGTTTTCCATGCCCAGTTCGGTGCCGAAGCAATGCACGCTTTCCACCCAGCCGCTTTCGATCGCAGGGATCAGGGTCGGGTGCGGGTTGAGGGTCCAGTTGCGGCAGATTTTGCCCTTAAGGCCCAGGGACTCGCCGTAGGTGGGCAGGATCAGCTCGATGGCGGCGGTGTTGAAGCCGATGCCGTGGTTGAGCGATTGCACATTGTGTTTTTCGTAGATGCCACGGATCGCCATCATCGCCATCAGCACATGCACCGGCTTGATGTGGCGCGGGTCGCGGGTGAACAGCGGTTCGATGTAGAACGGCTTGTCGGCCACCACCACGAAATCCACCCAACTGGCGGGGATGTCCACGCGGGGCAAGTCGCTGACGTCATCCACCAACTGGTTGACCTGCACGATCACGATGCCATCGCTGAACGCGGCAGGCTCGATCAATGCCGGAGTGTCTTCAGTGCTGGCACCGGTGTAGATATTGCCGGCGCGGTCGGCCATGAACCCGGCAGACAGCACCACATTGGGGATCAAGTCCACCACCAGCCGCGCGTAGAGTTCGATGTAGGTATGGATCGCGCCGATTTCCAGCAGGCCGTCTTCCAGCAACTGGCTGATGCGCAGGGATTGAGTGCCGGCGAACGAAAAGTCCAGCTTGCGCGCGATGCCCTTTTCAAACAGGTCCAGGTGCTCGGAGCGGCCGACACTGGGCATGATCATGTGTAAATCGTGGAGCTTGGCCGGGTCGGCCTTGGCCAGGGAGCGCGAGAGGAAATCGGCTTGCTTCTGGTTGTTGCCCTCCAGCACCACGCGGTCGCCGGGGAGGATCAACGCCTCAAGCGCCGCGACGATCTTGTCACTGGGCAACACGGCCCCGTCGGCAAAGTGCTTGACCAGCCCGAGCCGCCGCTGCTTCTCGTCGCGTCGCCGCGTCCAGCGCGAGTCGGGGGTTATTGTCGTTGTCATGGTCGCTCCACGGGTTTGCTGTCGTGGGCTGTACCTTAGGAGTGATTCGGGGGGCCATCAATCAAGCTGGGCGACGGATCATTACGGCTGGAGTAATGGAGCATCAGCAAATGCTGACCCGAGCCCAGTGAAGATCAAAAATATGGGACGGGGCTTGCCCCCCGATGGCGGTGGGTCAGCCAAGTGATGTATCAACTGACACTCAGCCATCGGGGGCAAGCCCCCTCCCACATTTGTTCAGTGGTGTCTGTGAGATAGCGGTCCCCAAAAGGGGCTGATCAGTCCCTGCTTGGGACCTTTTTCGCAAGCGGGCGCCGGCCCCTCCCTATCGCCACTCATGGCCAGCCAACATAACTTCCACTTTATTCAGCAGTGCCGTCGCGCTATCAACCAACTGGCCTAGCAGCGCCTCATCCTCATCCATATACCCTTCATATTCCGCCAGGTTTCGACGCTCATGACACAGGGCCAACAACCTTACCGCCACCTTGCCCACGTCGGTGGTGTGAACCAGACATTGAAAGACCAGATAGCGTTTGTCCGAGCGATAGCCTTGCAGGCGCAAGGCCGTGAGTGCGAGAGCATGGGCGGCGTTATAAGCCAGGTCGAAACGACTGGCGAACGATAACGCGGCATTACCGGCGTCCTTCAACCGATCCCTGGCAGAACGCATCAGCCCATCACACTCCTTACGATCCGGCGGCTCAGCTTTCAAGCCACCGCTACGTTGCAGATTCTCCAGGTTTGCTTTGCTGTCCATCCGTGGATACCAGGGGGTTGCCCCCCATCAGATTGATCTTGTCCTGCTGCACGACCCGCTGCACAAAACTGTTCCCGGCATTCCATTTGCCAATCCAGTCTTCAGGGGTGTAAAGCGTCGGGTTGATGGGGCGCCCCAGCTGCTCTTCCAACGGTATAAGCCGCTCCATGACTTCACTGTAGTTGAGGCTTTGGCCAATCAGCATCAGATCTATGTCACTGGATGAGTGCGCCTCGCCCTTGGCGATGGAGCCGTAGATAAAGGCCCAGGTTATGTGCTCGGCGAACGGTGCCAATGCATTGCGCAATGGCTCATCCAGGCTCAGCGTCTTGCGCACAATGGCTAACAGCTCCGAGTAGATCGGGCATTGGGGGTTGGCCTGGTAGTGGGTTTGGTTGCCCTGGCGCGTCATGCTCAAAATGCCCGCTGACTGCAAGCGCTCCAGTTCACGGGTGAGACTGCCTTTGCCCACCTGAGCCCACCGCGCAATTTCATTGGTGAAGAAACTTTTGTCCGGCTTACCGAAAAGCAGGCCCAGCACTTTTTGCTGGGTGACAGTGAAGAGCGCGGTGCTGAGCGGTAAGGTGTGCATGACGGCGGCCAAAGAGTCCCAAAAAGGGAACGATAGGTCCCTTTTTGGGAACGATCAAGTTTTAAGCCGCTGGGGAGGGGGAAATCTGCTCCAGCGCCTGATCCACCAACAACTGCCCCATCTCGGCCATTTGCTGGATCCCGAGCAGGATGGCGCGCTGAGAAGTGTCCAGGTCGAAGGCCAGGTTGCAGGTGAGCGCGTTGAGGGAGGACAGGGTTTCGCTGGCATTGACCAGCAGGGTTTCGGTGTTTTGGTGGGGGGTTACGGTGAAGAGGGGCGGATTGGGGGTAGGTTTGACCATGATGAAGCTCCTAAACAGTCAGTAAGGAGCGCCACCGTTCGCTTGCACGCGAATGAGGGTGGCGACCGTGCGCAGGTGTGCAAGACCGGGCCTGTTTAGGACACCCAGCAGGTCCGAAGACCTCCTGCGCGCAGCCGCCATAAAGCAGCGAGCACAAAAAACGCCCGTTGGTTGGCAGGGCGTTTGTACGCCTAAACAGTTTCGTCGGACTTGCACGTCCGTGTCACCGTTTTTTGTGATGACGGAACGAAGACTAGGCGCGCTGACTGCACGCGACAAGTTCATGCAAGGCTCAAAATCCTGCAGGAAAAATCCGAAGGCTCACCACAACTCTCAAGGCAAAGCACTTCCTGTGGCTGTGGCGAGCGGGCTTGCCCCGCGTTGGGCTGCGAAGCAGCCCCAGCAAGATAAATGCGTTGCTTCAGGTAAGCCGAGTTGGCAGGTTTTAGGGCTGCTGCGCAACCCAACGCGGGGCAAGCCCGCTCGCCACATTGATATTGCCCAACCTCGCGCGCAGCATCGAGAATCACAACGCCATGACTACCTTGGCCCCTCCCAGGCCTTCGAGGGCATAACTCTTGTACTCATACACCCGCCCCTGAACATCCAATCGAAGCTCGCCATCCTGCTCACTCACTTGCACAGTGGGCTCTTGGGTTTTCAGAAAGGGATGTGCCGACACTAATGTGGTGAGTATTTCCTGATCATTACCCAGATCCTTATGGACGTAGTATCTGTAGGAAAAGCCCACCGTCGCTCCGCCTTGGCCATCTCGCGCACCGTAAATCGAATTACCGTTGCCCAAGGAATACTTCAACACCACTTCGTCCAGAGCCGGCGCTCCGGGTGACATCAGCCAACTGCCGCCGATATAGATCAGGCAGACCGCCAGCAAGCAATTACGCAGAACAGGTGTGAGTCCCTTAATGGCCTTGAGAAATTGCATACTCAATACCTCTCCTTATCCAATATTGATCTCGCGGGTCGTCACCAAAAGGCTCACCGCCCCACCATAATCCAAAATCCGGAAGCGTGGTTTTTGCGAGGGTTTGAGCAACACCTGCCGCCCGCAACAGCACATGCTCTGGAATCCCCAGCACGGTGCCTGTTGCACCGTAATTGAAATTACCAAAAGCCTCGTATTGACGTCCCCGCCTCTTGTAGTTCCAGGGGCCGGCGGCACGAACCTGAGAATAAAACCAGGAGTAGGCGAACGCCGACCCGGGCTTGAGATGAATGCGTTTGCATGTAGATATCGCCATGTTTTCAAGAATTGAAACACCAGGCGGCATTAATGGTACGGCCATTTGCGAGTCCTAGCTGGCAGTGAGAAGCGCAGAAGCTATCCATCCCACCCAGGCTTGAATACCCGCTCAATCAAATGCAGAACTCGCCTACAGCCAACTCATACCATTCCGACATTTTTTGATCATTTACATGGTCTGCGAGGGCGTGTCGCCTGGTCCTCCGACAGACAGCGAAGAATGTTCGGATAGGCTTTTCAGGCTATTGCTCAAAGACCCAGCCGAAATAGTCGATTATCTTGACTACCACTGAATAGGAGTCTCTATAGGGGTATGCACAACCCACCTCACCCGGGTGAAATCCTGCTAGAGGATGTGGTCCCTGCCCTGGGCATCACCATCACCGAAATGGCCAGGCACCTTGGCTTCGCCCGCGAAACCTTTTCAAGGATCTTGCATGGCCACGCGCCTCTCAGCCCCGGCCTTGCCGTGAGGTTTGAGCGAGCCGGCGTGAGTACCGCGCACCTATGGCTGTCGATGCAAAGCGCCTACGACTTGTGGCAGGCCGAGCATCGGGAGCAGCCGATGATTGAGCCGTTTGCGCGGATTGATTGAGATCTTGGGCCGAGCACAATTCAGTGTGGGAGCTGGCTTGCCAGCGATAGCGGCGGGTCGCTTGTTGATGTTGTGACTGACAAGCCGCCATCGCAGGCAAGCCAGCTCCCACATTTTGATCTTCACGGGATTTGAGTGTGGGGTTCAGGCCAACCCGGACTCCACCAGCAGCGCCTCCAACCCCATCAAATCCGGCACCTTCGCCACATGCTCGCCCACCTGCACCGCTGCCAGTTCCAATGGGCACAGCGGCACATCGACATAACTCAACTGGCTATCGAGCTTGTAAGAACGCGGAATCCCCTGAATCACCAGCGCAATAAACTTCAACGTCGGCCGCCCGCCCAAGGCGTTCAACACAACAATGCGCGAGCGCTCTCCCGTCACGATGGCCTCGCCGCATACCGCTTCGAAGCTGATCAATGGCAATTGCCGATCACGCCACGTCACTTGCCGCAAATACCATGGCGGCGCATCGCTGGCCGGTTCGCCGCGTTGGAAGTCGATCAGCTCGGCGATGGCGACGTTGGGCAGCACCAGGTGGCGGTCGGCCAGGGGCAGGAGCAGGCCGGTGAGTTGGCTGGTGCGGTGGTCAAGCATGGGACTTGCTCCAATAGGCGATGCTTTCCAGCAGCACCGACTCTTGATACGGCTTGCCGAGGTAGTCGTTGACGCCAATCGCCATGGCGCGGTCGCGGTGTTTCTGGCCGGTACGCGAGGTGATCATGATGATCGGCAGCCGCATCAGGCGCGGGTCGTTGCGCACCTGGATGGCCACCTCGAAACCGTCCATGCGCGGCATTTCGATGTCGAGCAGCATCAGGTCCGGGGTGTGTTCTTCGAGCACGGCGATGGCGTCGATGCCGTCTTTGGCCGTGAGCACGTTCATGCCGTTGCGCTCCAGCAGGCGGCTGGTGACTTTGCGCACGGTGACCGAGTCGTCCACCACCAGCACCAGCAGCGGGCGCTTTTTCAGCGGATCGTTGAGGATCAGTGGCGCGTCAACCGCCTGCGCCGGCAACGCCGGTTGCCGCGCGCGGATATGCGCGAGCAAATCGATGATCAGCACCACACGGCCATCCCCGAGGATGGTCGCCCCGGACAATCCCTGCACCCCGGCAAACTGCGGGCCCAGGCCCTTGACCACAATCTCGCGCGTGCCGGCCATGGCATCCACGTGCACCGCCACGCGGCGCTCGTTGCACTGCACCAGTAGCACCGGCACCGGCTGGTACTGGCCGAGCAATTTCGGACGGGCAACGGTGTGTAGCAGGTCGCCGAGGTAGAACAGCTCGTAGCGCTGGCCGGCGTATTCGTAGCGCGGCGGGTCTTGCTGATAGTGCCCGGCCAACTCGTGCGGCAGCACGCGCACCAGGCCCTCGATGGTGTTGAGCGGGATCGCGTATTGGTCGTCCGCGCATTGCACCATCAGCGCGCGGTTGACCGACACGGTGAAGGGCAGGCGAATGCGAAAGTGCACGCCCTCGCCCGGCGTCGAATCAATGAACATCGAGCCGCCGAGTTGACGCACCTCTTCATGCACCACGTCCATGCCCACGCCACGCCCGGAGATCTGCGTGATTTTTTCCGCCGTGGAGAACCCCGGCTGCAGGATGAACTGCAAGACGTCGCGGTCGCTGATCTCTTGATTGGGATCGAGCAGGCCACGCTTGATCGCCTTGCGCCGCACCGCTTCAAGGGGCACGCCGGCGCCGTCGTCGCGCATGTCGAAGACGATGTCGCCGCCTTCGTGGGTCAGGTCCAGGGTGATGCGCCCCTTCTCCGGCTTGCCGGCGGCCAAGCGTGCGTCGCGGGATTCCAGGCCATGGTCGACGGCGTTGCGCAGCATATGTTCGAGCGGCGCGGCCATGCGCTCCAGCACGTTGCGGTCCATCTCACCCTCGGCATTGCCGACGATGAATTCCACGTCCTTGCCCAGCTCGCCCGCCACCTGGCGCACGATGCGCTTGAGGCGCGGCAGCATGCGGCCGAACGGCACCATGCGCGTGCGCATCAGGCCTTCCTGCAACTCGGTGTTGATGCGTGCCTGTTGCTGCAACAGGTCGTGGGCGTCCTGGTTGCGGCGTTCAAGCGTGTCCTTGAGGTCGAGCAGGTCGGAGGCCGATTCAGAGAGTGCGCGGGACAATTGCTGCAACTGTGAATGGCGGTCCATTTCCAGCGGGTCGAATTCTTCATACCCCAGGCGTTCGGCCTCGGCCTGCTGGCGACTGAGGATGCGGCCCTGGGTCTCGGTGTCGAGGCGGCGCAGTTGGTCGCGCATGCGCTCGATGGTGGTTTCCACTTCAGTCAGAGCGATGCGCGCGTCGTTGACCTGCTGCTCGATCCGGCCACGAAAAATCGAGGTTTCACCGGCGAGGTTGACCAGGTCGTCGAGCAGGTCGGCGGAGATTTTCACCATGTCCGCAGCGGGGTCTATCGCGGCTTCGACCTTGCCCGCCGGCAATGCCACCGGCACCACCGGTTCATCGCTGGGGTGCACGAGGCTTTTGATGCGCTCGATCAGCTTGTCCACCGAACCCACCGGCAGGCCATCGGCGACCGCATCGATCATCTGCGCCAGGCGGTCATGGCAGCCCTGCAGCAATGCAAACAACTCGTCAGACGGCGCCAGCAAGCCGGCGGACAGACCCTCGTAGAGAAACTCCAGTTCATGCGCCAGATCACCAATCGGCCCGATCTCGACCATGCGCGCGCCACCCTTGAGGGTGTGCAGGTCGCGCAGCAGGGTTTCGACTTCTTGGCGATTGTTCGGCTCGGCCTGCCAGCGCAGCAACGCGCTGCCGGAACTGTCGAGAATGTCGGCGGCCTCTTCAAGGAAGATATCCAGCAACTCCGGGTCGGCGCTCGAGGTTTCAGCGGCCTGCGCAGCGGCGGAGGGCGTACCGCCCTGGCGCAGCGCGCGCACCTTGGCGATCAGCTCGGCGCTGTCACTCAGGGGCTGATGGTGTTGCAGCTCTTCCAGCTGCAGCGCCAGGCGTTCATGGCTGGCCATCAGTACTTGGGACAGCTCGGGGGAGTAGCTGTAGCGACGGTCCACCAGGCCTTCGTAAAGGCATTCCAGCTCATGGGCCAGGTCGCCCACCGGGCCGATTTCGGCCATCCGCGCGCCGCCCTTGAGGGTGTGCAGGTCGCGCTGCAATGAGGACAACGGCGCCGCGCTGTCGGGCTCCAGCAACCAGCGCTTGAGGGACTGCCCGGCGCTGTCGAGGATATCCACCGCCTCTTCCAGGAAGATCTCGACGATCTCGTCGTCCATGGCGGTGTCGTGCTCCAACTGCTGCGTCGCGGCGCCCAGTTCGGAGATGCTCAGGGTGCGGCTGCCGTCACTCTTGATCAGGCCGGTGGCGGACGGGTCGAGGGCCTCATCCAACAGTTCGCGCAGCGCCTCGACCCGTGCCGGCGCCGGGTTGATTTCCTGCCCGGCGGCCAGTTGGTCGAGCATGCTGATCAACGCTTCATGGGCCTGCTCGGCCTCCTGGAAAAACCGCTCGCTGACCGCCAGGCTGCTCTCTTCCACGGCGCCATACAGGTCGAGCAAGGCTTCACACAGTTCGTCGATGGCGTGCAGGTCGGCGACGTGCGCGCCCTCGCCCAGCGTAGTCAGTTCGTCGAGCAGCGCAGTGAGCTCCTGGCGTTCGCCGGGGTGCTGTTGCCAGCGGCGCAGCAGGCTTTCGGCGTCCAGCAGGATGTCCATGCCCTGGGCCAGGAAGTTGGCGATCAACTGCGGGTCGCGCTTGATGCGCAGGCCAGTGTTGGGCGCGTCGAGCAGCGCTGCGAGCTGTTGATCGAGCAGGCTTTGGGTCCGATTGATCAGGTCCTGCGCGCCCTGGATCGGCGCCAGGGGATCGCTCAGGCGGCGCAGCCCGCGCTGGAACAGGCCCTCGGCTTCGAGCAGCAACTCCACTTCGTCCAGGTCCAGCGGCAGGCGGTGCGCCTTGTACTCGCGGGTCAGGTGATCGAGTGGACGCGCCAGCTCGGCGATAGGCAACACGCCAGCCATGTAGGCGCTGCCCTTGAGGGTATGCAGGGCGCGCTGCAATTCATCGCTGACTTGCAGCGGCACATGCTCGGCGGCCTCTTGCAGGAAGTGGTTGAGGCTCTCCAGGTGACTCTGGGCTTCGTTGCGGAAGATCTCCAGCAGCATCGGGTCATGGGCTTCGGCGACCGGCGCCTGCGCACCGCTGGCCAAGGCGTGGGCGCGAGCGGCCAGGGCGTCGACTGCATCACGCTGGTGCTGGTCGTCGGTGGCAAAATCGGCGATCAGTTCCGGCAGCAAATCCACCGCCTCGTCCAGCACCTGTTGCACCTCGGGGCCGAGCGCCACGCTGCGCTCCAGCACGCGGTTGAGCAGGTTCTCCACGGCCCAGGCCAGCTCGGCCAGTACCAGCGCGCGCACCATGCGGCCGCTGCCCTTGAGGGTGTGGAAGGCGCGGCGCATTTCGCCCTGGGCGGTTTTATCGGCGCTGTTGGGCAAGGAGCGGTGCAGCACCTCAAGGACTTCGTCGGTTTCTTCGAGGAAGACCTCACGTAGCTCGTCGTCGATCGGTTCCTCATCGGCCGGCGGCGGCAGCAGGCTGCCGGGACGCTGCAGGGCCGGCGGGTTGAGGCGCGAAGTGGGACTGGCCAAGGCGTCGAATTGGGATTGGCTGGGTGCGATCTCGGTCGAGAGTGCCCCGTCCGGCGCGACCAGCGCCTGGCGCCAAGGCTTTTCGGCGGGCAGATAACCCAGCGCGGCCAAGCCCTGGGTGGCCAGCTCCAGCACTCGTTCGCCGGCGGCGTCGGGGTCCTGGAGCATGCGTTCGAGGTAGTACTCCAGGCTGCTGATCACATCGGCAAAATGCCCCAACTGCGCCTCGGAAGGCGGGCTGTCGTGGGTCATCAACTGTTCATCGACATAATCGGTGCAACCGCGCATCAGGCTCGCCGCCCGTGGCAGCGGAATCATCGCCAGCGCACCGCGTACCTGGCTCAGCAGCTCCGGCAGGGATTCCAGGCGCTGGCGGTCCCACTGCGCTTCGATGCAATCAATCACCAACTCCTTGGCCTGGCGCAGGCACTGGCAGGACTCGCGGATCACCAGTTGATGAATCTGGGTCAGGTCCGTGGTCGGCAGGCGGCTCTCTTCGCGGCTTTCCGGCTCGACGGTGCCGACCATGCCGGCCAGCGTCGCTTCGACATACAGCAAGGCACCCGCGACATCCATCAGCACCGCGTCATTCGGCTCGCGCTGCCCCTGGGCCAGGCTCAGCACCACGGCGAGCTGGTCGATAATCACTTTGCGTGGCTGGCCAAAGCCCAGCACGGCCAGGGTATCGGCGATCTGCCGCAGCGGCGCGAGCAGCGCGTCGAGGTCGCTGGTGTGCTGGCGGTCGCTGCGCACGAACAGGTCGAGACGTTCCTTGACCCGCACCAGTTCCTCGCACAACGCACCGAGTACCGAGCCCATGGCATTGCGGTCCGGCCCGGCCAGGCGCGCGCGTTCGGCATCGACCACGGCACTGTCGGGCAAGGCCTCATCCAGGCCGTAGCGCTCCTTGAGGCTTTGCATGCGCGGCGTTGGCCGGGTGACCTTGGCCACGTAGAACAGCAGGCTCTTGAGCAATTCATCCGGCGCCGGTCGGTTGATCGCGCCAATGCCCTGGGCCAGCAGGCGCTTGAGTTCCTTGTCACTGGCCTTGAGCAGGCTGCGCAACGCCGGGCTGTTGGCGATCACGCCGGTGAGCATGCCTTCAACGAGCGCCGAGGTGACCTGCCACAGCGGCAACAGCGGCGCGCCCTGGCACAGGGCTTCAAGGCGGGCAAAGACCCGCGCCATGTCTTCCAGGTTGCTCGGGCCGTGGTCTTCACGCAGCAGGCCGGCCAGGGCCTGTTGCAGCAATTGGTGCCACTGGCGCAGTTGCTCGGCAAGGTCAGGGGCGGCGCGCTGGGCCAAGGCTTCGTCGGGCAGCGGTGCAATCGACAGCAGTTGCGGGCTGAACAGGCTGGTTTCCGAGAGCAGGCTTTCACCGCGTGCGGTGCGCAGATCGTTGAGCAGCGGCAACACTACCAACGGCAGGTCGCGGCGGGCGCTGTGGATGCGGTCCAGGTACAACGGCAATTGACCGAGGGCCTGTTGCAGCAGGCGGATGCTTTCATCGCGCCGGCTGACACGCCCGGCCTGCAGGGCCAGGGCCAGTTCTTCGATCTCTTCGGCGAGCAGCGCCGCGCCGTAGAACTCGACCATTTGCAGCGCACCGTGGACCTGGTGGATACCGGCCAGGCACTCGGCGATCGCATCGCCATCGCTGGTGTCGACATAGGTATCGAGCGCCGACCGGGCCTGTTTCAGGGTTTCGGCAATGTCGCCCTTGACCCATTCGAGGGCCACGTAGTCGTGCCGATCAACCATAACTGCTCCGCTTAGAATTCGTGAATTGCGTGTGTTGCCAAGAACCCTGGAGATCCATGTGGGCGCTGGCTGGCCTGCGATGGCGGTGGGTCAGCTGCAGATGTATCCACTGACAGTCCGCTATCGCAGGCAAGCCAGCTCCCACAGTTGGACTGTGGTGTTCTCCAGATAGCCTTTCAATCATCCACCTGTTTTGGCGGTGGCAGGGTGAAACCCGATACCGACCGGCGTAACTGGCTGGCCATCTTCGCCAGGTTGCCGATGCTTTCCGCAGTAGCGGTGGAGCCCGACGACGTCTGGGTGGTGATCTGCTGGATCACGTTCATGGTCAGCGAGATCTGCCCCGCCGACGAGGTCTGTTGCTGCGCCGCGTTGGAGATGCTCTGGATCAGTGCCGCGAGGGTTTTCGACACGCCTTCGATCTCTTCCAGCGCCACCCCGGCGTCCTGCGCCAGCCGCGCGCCGCGCACCACTTCGGTGGTGGTCTGCTCCATGGAGATCACCGCTTCGTTGGTGTCGGCCTGGATCGCCCGCACCAGGGTTTCGATTTGCCGGGTGGCGGCGGAAGAACGCTCGGCGAGCCGCTGCACTTCATCGGCCACCACCGCAAAACCGCGCCCGGCATCACCGGCCATGCTCGCCTGGATCGCCGCGTTGAGGGCGAGGATGTTGGTCTGGTCGGCGATATCATCGATCAGGCTGACGATATCGCCAATCTCCTGGGACGACTCGCCCAGACGCTTGATGCGCTTGGCGGTGTCCTGGATTTGCTCGCGAATGTTGTCCATGCCGTGGATGGTGTTGTGCACCACCTCGTTGCCTTTGTTGGCAATCTCCACCGAACGCTCGGCCACCGCCGAGGATTCAGCGGCGTTGGCCGAGACCTGGTCGATGGACTGGGCCATCTGGTTGATCGCGGTGGAGGCTTCGGCGATCTGTTGGGCCTGATGCTCCGAGGCCTGAGCCAGGTGCATGGCGGTGGCCTGGGTGTCCTGCACCGCGCCGGCGACTTGCCCGGCGGTGAGGTTGATGGTGGCGACCAGGTCGCGCAGTTGGTCGACGGAGTAGTTGATGGAGTCGGCGATGGTGCCGGTGAAGTCCTCGGTCACCGAAGCTGTCACGGTGAGGTCGCCGTCGGCCAGGTCCTCGATTTCATCCAGCAGGCGCATGATCGCGTTCTGGTTGCGCTCGTTCTTCTCGGCGGTTTCATGCAGCTGGCGGTTGGTCTCGCGCACCATGACCAGGCCGATGAGGATGATCGAGGTCAGCGCCAGCAGGCCTAACACGTAGCCGCCGATGGTGTCGAAGCTGCGCCCGCTGGCGAGGTTTTCAAAACCGGTGGCCAGGTGCGAGGCTTCATCGAGCAGGGTTTGCGACAGGTTGAAAATATTGCTCGCCGAAGCGCGCACCTGGAACAGCTGCGGCGAGGTCTCGAGGATTTCATCCACCGAGCCGGAGACAAACTCGAACAGCTCGGCAATTTCTGCCAGCCGCGCACGCGCGTCGCGGTCTTCGACCTGAGTGATGCGCAGCCCGGCGTTGCCCTGGAGCATGCCGTTGAGCACCTGGCCGAAGCGGTTGGCGTCGCGGCCGAAAGCGTCGGCGGCCTGCACGGCGGTTTCGTCGCCGGCGAGCACGGTATTCACCGCGCCGAGAATGCGCTCGGCCAGCAGCGACTGGCGCTGGGCCAAGGCCACCTGGCTGGCCGGAGCGCCGCGTTGCAGCAGGATATCGACGACTTTTTCCGACTCCATCTGTAACTGCGGCACGGTTTCGGCCAGGGTTGCGGCCACCTGGTGCAGGGACAGCACGGTCTGCTCGCTGGCGAGGATCGCGTCGGTGTTCTTCAGCAGCGCTTCCCAGTCGGTCTGTACCGCGCGCATTTCCGCACGTACAGCATTGGGCGCGGCGGGCAGCCCAGTCTCAATGTCACCTTTTTTCAGGTAGCCCCAGCGTTGCGCGAAGTCGTTGCGCGCATCGCTCAAGAGCTTGAACGCAGCCGCCTTGCCGGCAGCGGCTTCGGTGGCGTTCTTGGCGATGCGCTGGGACAGCACGCGCAACTCACCGGCGTGACCGATGTACTGCTTGTCGTAGGTGGACTGGGTATTGAGGTACGCGAAGTTGGCGAACAACAGCATGATGAACACGATCAGCGCGATAAACAGCACGATGATCTGCGAGCGGCTGCGTGAAGCGGCCTGGGGTTTGGGCGTGGTCGGGGTGCTCATGCGGCAACATCCATGAAGCCTGGGGCCTGGGCCAGGGCGAAGGGGCTGAACACCTGCCACTGCTGGTCGCCATCGAACTGGCCCTGGATAAACGGTGCGGCGAAAGCTGCGCTCGCCCGCAGTGCGTCTTGTGCGAAATGCTGCATCCCCACCACCTCGTCTACCAGCAGCCCGACAAACAGGTCGTTGAATTCCACTACCAGCACCCGCCGCTGCTTACGTGCCCGGGACAGTTCCAGGCCGAGAAACCCGCCCAGGTCCATCACCGGCAGCAAGCGCCCGCGCAGATTGGCCACGCCCTTGACCCACGGCTTGACCCCCGGCATCAAGGTGCAGCGCGGTTCATGCAAGACCTCGGCGACTTCGCCCATGGGCGCCACATACCAATGCGGCCCCAGGCGAAAACCGATCCCGCTCCAGCGCTGCAGGCGGGTTTCCTGCGACGGCAGGTCGGCGGCCAGCAAGCGACAGCGGCGGTCGATGTCCAGCAGCAGCTCGAAGGCGGTTTGCGACTCGGTCATCATCGCGAACCTTTAGCCGGCCAGCACCTTGTTCAGCGTGGCGATCAGGGTTTCTTCATCCACCGGCTTGGTCAGGTAATCCTTGGCGCCCTGGCGCGCGCCCCAGATCTTGTCGGTTTCCTGATCCTTGGTGGTGATGATGATGATCGGGATGCCGTTGGTTTCCGGCTCCTTGGACAGCTGGCGCGTGGCCTGGAAGCCATTGAGCCCCGGCATCACGATGTCCATCAGCACGGCATCGGGCTTTTCCTGGCGGGCCAGGGCCACGCCGTCCGCGCCGTTTTCGGCCTTGAGCACCTGGTGGCCATGCTTTTCCAGCATGCCGGTGAGTTTGTACATTTCAGTCGGCGAATCGTCGACGATCAGAACGCGTGCCATGGTTTTCCCCACTACATTGGTCGGCGCCAGCCCTTGTGGGGCGGCGTCAGTGTGCTTGTTCTACTGCGGCGAACCCAGGCACGTAGGCCTTGATCGCGCCCAGCAGTTCTTCCTTGCTGAAAGGCTTGGTCAAAAACTGATCGACACCGACGATGCGCCCCTTGGCCTTGTCGAACAGGCCGTCCTTGGAGGACAGCATGATCACCGGGATCGACTTGAACGCCGGGTTGTTCTTCACCAGGGCGCAGGTCTGATAACCATCCAGGCGCGGCATCATGATGTCGACAAAGATAATGTGCGGGTGATGATCAACAATCCGGGCCAGGGCATCGAAACCGTCGATGGCCGTGATGACATCGCACCCCACGTTCTTCAACAGGGTCTCGGCGGTGCGGCGGATCGTTTTCGAATCGTCGATCACCATCACTCTCAAGGCGTTGGAATGCTGTTCCATATCTGCTCTACCATCGCCACAGCGAATCGTTTTTCGGTGTGTACTGCCTGATGTTGCACAGGATGAGCGCCGCAAGCCTTGGAATTCAAGGGCTGCTGCGCCGTGGCAGTCTTTTTAGCACAGTCTCCGGGCGCAATCTATCGAGCAACCGGCCAGGTGGTTTTTCCTTGACCCACAACAGCCGCAGCGCCACTCTGACGCCACTTTTATGCGCCTAATTTGCTAGAGGAAATCCCCCATGAGCGTTCGCGTCGGCATTGTCATGGACCCTATCGCCAGCATCTCCTATAAAAAGGACAGCTCGCTGGCCATGCTCCTGGCCGCCCAGGCCCGCGGCTGGAGCCTGTTCTATATGGAACAGCCGGATCTTTACCAGGGTGACGGCGAGGCTCGCGCGCGCATGCGCCCGCTGCAGGTGTTTGCCAACCCCGAGAAGTGGTTCGAGCTTTCGGACGAAATCGACAGCCCCCTGAGCGACCTGGACGTGATCCTGATGCGCAAGGACCCGCCGTTCGACATGGAATTCGTCTACTCCACTTACCTGCTGGAGCAGGCCGAGCGCGCCGGGGTGTTGATCGTCAACAAGCCGCAGAGCCTGCGCGACTGCAATGAAAAACTGTTCGCCACGCTGTTCCCGCAGTGCACGCCGCCGACCGTGGTCAGCCGCCGCGCCGATGTGCTGCGTGAATTCGCCGCCAAGCACGGCGACGTGATCCTCAAGCCGCTGGACGGCATGGGCGGTACCTCGATCTTCCGTCACCGTGCAGGGGATCCGAACCTCTCGGTGATCCTGGAGACCCTGACCGCGCTGGGCACCCAGCAGATCATGGGCCAGGCCTACCTGCCGGCGATCAAGGATGGCGACAAGCGCATCCTGATGATCGACGGCGAGCCGGTGGACTACTGCCTGGCGCGCATCCCGGCGGCCGGCGAGACCCGTGGCAACCTGGCCGCGGGCGGCCGTGGTGAAGCGCGGCCGCTGTCGGACAAGGACCGCTGGATCGCTTCCCAGGTCGGCCCGACCCTGCGCGAAAAGGGCCTGCTGTTTGTCGGCCTCGACGTGATTGGTGAAAACCTCACTGAAATCAACGTCACCAGCCCCACCTGTATCCGCGAGATCGACAATGCGTTCGGCACCAATATTGGCGAAATGCTGATGGCGGCGATTGAGCGCAAGCTCCAGGCCAAGTGACATAGAACAGCCGGACATAAACCAACATTGCGTTATCATGCGCCACCTGTGAAACGCGCGATGTTGGTTTTCTTGTCATGACACTCCCGTCCGATCTGCCCCCCGAACTCTCCCACAGCGGCGTGCGCCCGGCTGATCGGCTCGGATTTACCCTGTTCCTCGCTGCACTGATTCACCTGGCCTTGATCCTCGGCGTGGGGTTCACCATGGTCGAACCCAAGCAGATCACCCAGACCCTGGAAATCACCCTCGCCACCTTCAAGAGTGAAAAGCCGCCCGAAAAGGCTGACTTTCTCGCCCAGGACAACCAGCAGGGCAGCGGCACGCTCGACAAGAAAGCGGTGCCCAAGACCACCGAAGTGGCGCCGTTCCAGGACAACAAAGTCAACAAAGTCACCCCGCCACCGCCTGCGCCCAAGCCCGAAGTCAAACAGGCTGCGCCCAAGGCCGCCGTGACCACCGTCGCGCCCAAACCGCAAAAAGCCCCGACCCAGCGCGAAAAGGCCAAGACCGAACCGCAACCCGAGCCTGTAAAGCCGGCGCCCACGTTCGACAGCTCGCAGCTCTCCGACCAGATCTCCAGCCTCGAAGCCGAACTGGCCAACGAACAGCAGCTCTACGCCAAGCGCCCGCGCATCTACCGGTTGAACGCCGCGTCGACCATGCGCGATAAGGGCGCCTGGTATAAGGACGAGTGGCGCAAGAAGGTTGAGCGCATCGGCAACCTGAATTACCCGGATGAAGCCCGACGCCAGCAGATTTATGGCAATTTGCGCTTGTTGGTGTCGATCAACCGCGACGGCACGTTATATGAGGTGCAGGTGCTGGAGTCCTCCGGCCAGCCGCTGCTCGACCAGGCTGCCCAGCGCATCGTGCGCCTGGCCGCGCCCTTTGCGCCGTTCACCGGCGACCTGAATGACGTCGACCGCCTGGAAATCATCCGCACCTGGAAGTTTGCCAAGGGCGACCGGCTGTCCAGTAACTGACACACCGCCCCCTGGCAGCCAGCAGGATTAATAGGGCGAACAGGCTTATTGTGGCGAGCGGGCTTGCCCCGCGTTGGGCTGCGCAGCAGCCCCACTCTTCTCATCGCGTTCCTGCTGAAAAACCGCAGTGTCAGATTCTAGGGCCGCTGCGCAGCCCAACGCGGGGCAAGCCCGCTCGCCACAGTGAGCCCGCCCACCACAGCAGCCCCGCTCGTGACAATTAGGGCCCGCCGCAGCTTGTCAGTTCGCGCCTCCCCCGCCACACTAGCGGACATGAAAAATGTCAGCCCGACCTACCTCAAGCACCAATTCCTGATCGCCATGCCCCATATGGCCGACCCGAACTTTGCGCAGACCTTGACCTATATAGTCGAGCACACGGCCAATGGTGCCATGGGGCTGGTGGTGAACCGCCCGCAGGAGCTGAACCTGGCGGATATCCTCGAGCAACTGCGCCCCGAGATCGACCCGCCGGCGCGTTGCCAGGGCGTGCCGATCTATATCGGTGGGCCGGTGCAGACGGATCGCGGTTTTGTGCTGCACCCCACCGGGCCGAAGTTCCAGGCCACGGTTGACCTGGAAGGTGTGTCGCTGTCCACCTCCCAGGACATACTGTTCGCCATCGCCGACGGCGTCGGCCCGGAGCACAGTGTCATCACCCTCGGTTACGCAGGGTGGGAGGCCGGGCAGCTGGAAGCCGAACTGGCCAGCAATGCCTGGCTGACCTGCCCGTTCGACGCCGACATCCTGTTCCACACCGCCAGCGAACTGCGCCTGGAGGCGGCCGCCGCCAAGCTGCGCGTCAACCTCAGCCTGCTGACCAGCCAAGCGGGGCACGCCTGATGGCTTTGCGCCTGATCCTCGGGTTTGACTACGGCACCAAACAGATCGGCGTCGCGGTCGGCCAGGTCATCACCGGCCAGGCCCGCGAGCTGTGCACCCTTAAAGCCCAGAACGGCGTGCCGGACTGGAACCAGGTCGAAGCCCTGATCAAGGAGTGGAAGCCCGACGCCGTCGTGGTTGGCCTGCCCTTGAACATGGACGGCACACCCAGCGACATGTGCCTGCGCGCCGAGAAGTTTGCGCGTCGCCTCAATGGCCGCTACAACCTGCCCTTCTATACCCACGACGAACGCCTCACCACCTTCGAAGCCAAGGGTGAGCGCCTGGCCCGTGGCGGGCAAAAGGGCAGCTACCGCGACAACCCCGTGGACGCCATCGCCGCCGCCTTGCTGTTGCAGGGTTGGCTGGATGAAAACACCGCTTTATTTGAATCCTGACTGACGCGGCTTGCCGCGTCTTTTTACGTTTGAGCCCGGACCTTGCCGTCACCCCGCCGCGCAAGGCCTAGAAGGAGCCACCATGAGCCTGCCCAATCCCGCCGAACTGATCAGCCAGATGGCGACGAGCCTGACGGCCCATCTGCAACACCGCGCCATCAGCGAACCGCGCTTCATCGGCATTCGCACCGGCGGTGTGTGGGTGGCCCAGGCGTTGCTGGAAGCACTGGGCAGCGATTCGCCCCTGGGCACACTGGATGTGTCCTTCTACCGCGACGACTTCAGCCAGAACGGCCTGCACCCACAAGTGCGCCCGTCGGCCCTGCCATTCGAGATCGAAGGCCAGCACCTGGTGCTGATCGACGACGTGCTGATGAGCGGCCGCACCATCCGCGCCGCCATGAACGAGCTGTTCGACTATGGCCGCCCAGCCAGCGTGACCCTGGTCTGCCTGCTGGACCTGGACGCCGGCGAACTGCCGATCAGCCCGGACGTGGTCGGCGCCACCCTGTCGCTTTCAGCCCACCAGCGGGTAAAATTGTCCGGTCCCACGCCGCTCGAACTCGAACTGCAAGACCTTGCCCTTTAAACCGCCTTGTAAAGAGTCCCCGCGATGACGCCTCTAGATGCCAAGCGCCCGCTGCAGCTCAATGCTCAGGGCCAGTTGCAACATTTCTTGTCCCTCGACGGTTTGCCCCGCGAACTGCTCACCGAAATCCTCGACACCGCCGACTCGTTCCTCGAAGTCGGTGGGCGGGCGGTGAAGAAGGTCCCGCTGCTGCGCGGCAAGACCATCTGCAACGTGTTCTTCGAGAACTCCACCCGCACCCGCACCACCTTTGAACTGGCGGCCCAGCGGCTGTCGGCCGACGTGATCACGCTGAACGTGTCGACGTCGTCGGCGAGCAAGGGCGAGACCCTGCTCGACACCCTGCGCAACCTGGAAGCCATGGCCGCCGACATGTTCGTGGTCCGCCACGGCGACTCCGGTGCCGCGCACTTCATCGCCGAGCACGTGTGCCCGCAGGTCGCGATCATCAACGGCGGCGACGGCCGTCACGCCCACCCGACCCAAGGCATGCTCGACATGCTCACCATCCGTCGGCACAAGGGCAGCTTTGAAAACCTCTCGGTGGCCATCGTCGGCGACATCCTGCACTCGCGGGTAGCGCGCTCGAACATGCTGGCCCTGAAAACCCTGGGTTGCCCGGACATCCGCGTGATCGCGCCGAAAACCCTGCTGCCGATCGGCATCGAGCAATACGGCGTGAAGGTCTACACCGACATGACCGAAGGCCTCAAGGACGTGGACGTGGTGATCATGCTGCGCCTGCAGCGCGAGCGCATGGCCGGTGGCCTGCTGCCGAGCGAAGGCGAGTTCTACCGCCTGTTCGGCCTGACCACCGCGCGCCTGGCCGGGGCCAAGCCGGATGCCATCGTGATGCACCCCGGTCCGATCAACCGCGGGGTGGAGATTGAGTCGGCGGTGGCCGACGGCAACCAGTCGGTAATTCTCAACCAGGTGACCTACGGCATCGCCGTGCGCATGGCGGTGTTGTCCATGGCCATGAGCGGGCAAACCGCGCAACGTCAATTCGAGCAGGAGAAGGCCCAGTGAAGCTCAGCATTCTCGGCGCCCGAGTCATCGATCCGGCCAGTGGCCTGGATCAAGTTACCGATCTTCATCTGGAAGCCGGCAAGATCATCGCCCTCGGCGCGGCGCCCGCAGGCTTCGCCGCCAGCGAGACGATCGACGCCAAAGGCCTGGTGGCCGCGCCTGGGCTGGTCGATCTGAACGTCGCCCTGCGCGAGCCGGGCTACAGCCGCAAAGGCAACATCACCAGCGAAACCCGCGCCGCCGCGGCCGGTGGCGTGACCAGCCTGTGCTGCCCACCACACACCAAGCCCGTGCTGGACACCTCGGCCGTGACCGAGCTGATCCTCGACCGCGCCCGCGAAGCCGGCAATTGCAAGGTGTTCCCCATCGGCGCCCTCAGCAAAGGCCTGGAAGGCGAACAACTCGCCGAGCTGATCGCCCTGCGCGACGCCGGTTGCGTGGCCTTCGGCAACGGCCTGGAAAGCTTTCGCAGCACCCGCACGCTGTGCCGTGCCCTGGAATACGCGGCCACCTTCGACCTGACGGTGATCTTCCACTCCCAGGACCGCGACCTGGCGGAAGGCGGCCTGGCCCATGAAGGCGCGGTCGCCAGCTTCCTCGGCCTGCCGGGCATTCCGGAAACGGCGGAAACCGTGGCCCTGGCCCGCGACCTGCTGCTGGTGGAACAAAGCGGCGTGCGCGCGCACTTCAGCCAGCTGACCAGCGCTCGCGGCGTGGCCCTGATCGCCCAGGCGCAGGCTCGCGGCTTGCCGGTGACGGCGGATGTCGCCCTGTACCAGTTGATTTTGACGGACGAGGCGCTGATCGACTTCTCCAGCCTGTACCACGTACAACCGCCCCTGCGCACCCTGGCCGACCGTGAAGGGTTGCGTGCGGCAGTCAAATCCGGCGTGGTCTCGGCGATCTCCAGCCATCACCAGCCCCACGAGCGGGATGCCAAGCTGGCGCCATTTGGCGCGACCGAGCCGGGCATCAGCAGCGTAGAGCTGTTGCTGCCGTTGGCGATGACCCTGGTGGAAGACGGCCTGCTGGACTTGCCAACCCTGCTGGCACGCCTGAGTGCCGGCCCGGCCGAGGCCCTGCGCCTGCCGGCGGGCAAGCTGGCGGTGGGTGCGGCGGCGGACCTGGTGCTGTTTGATCCGGCCAGCTCCACGGTGGCCGGTGAGCACTGGCTGTCCAAGGGCGAGAACTGCCCGTTCATCGGCCATAGCCTGCCGGCGACGGTGCGCTACACCTTGGTGGATGGGCGGATCAGTTACCAAGCCTGATACAGCACATTGCTAATGTGGGCACGGTCAATGTGGGAGCTGGCTTGCCTGCGATAGCATCACCTCGGGTTGCCTGTTTCACCGAGGTGCCTGCATCGCAGGCAAGCCAGCTCCCACATTTGATTTCCTCCAGGCGGAAGAAATTTATCGTCCGTTATTGCGCTCGGCATTGCGGATCGAGACCTGGGTATTCAACGTCCAGAAGTCATACAGCACCCCCACCAGGAACAACCCGCCGGTCAGCAGGTAGATCAGGCCGGTGATCCATTTGCCCTGGTACATGCGGTGCACGCCGAATACGCCAAGGAACGCCAACAGAATCCACGCCACGTTGTATTCAATGGGCCCGGCGGTAAAACGCAGGTCCGCTTCACGGTCCATGGCCGGGATCAGGAACAGGTCGATCAGCCAGCCGATGCCCAGCAGGCCGAAGGTGAAAAACCAGATTGTACCGGTCACGGGCTTGCCGTAATAGAAGCGGTGCGCGCCGGTAAAACCGAAAATCCAGAGCAGGTAACCAATCACCTTGCTGTGGGTATCTTGCTGCGGACCAATCTGTTGATAGGTGTTCATGCAGTACCTCTTTTGCCTCGATAGATAAATTTTTTCACTTTCTTTGTGACTTTTTTACGGGCGCCCGACGTACGGCCAATGGTATCTTCACTGCCCTGAAAGCCTTATGCCACCTGACTTGTGTAGGACAATTGCGGCGATTCGTCGCGTTTTTCCTGAATTTGACCCCAAGGTTCAGTCGACAAACGGCCTGAGAACAGCACAAAAAGCTGTTATAAAGTTGCGCGCAAACCCATAAGAGCCACGCCTAATGCGACCATTTTTCAAGACATGGCTAACCATCTGCCTATTAATGCCACTGGCCGCCCACGCCACCAATCGTGAGCAACGACTTCCTAACGTCAACGGTTTCACCCCTAAAGTCCACAGCACGCCAAGCACGGCCAAGTCGGTAAAGCAGACCGTCAACCGCCCAACTCAACTGAGCACAGTGCACGGCAAATCGGCGACACACCTGGTTGCCGCCAACACCAAGCAAAGCAGCAACGTCCTCAGCCGCGCCGTCAACGTGCTCGGTACACCTTATCGTTGGGGCGGCAGCAGCCCAAGTAAAGGGTTCGACTGCAGCGGTTTGGTGAAATATGCGTTTAACGACGTCGCCGCAGTGGATTTGCCACGCACTTCCAACGCCATGGCCGCCGGCCACGGGCAGAAGGTCGAGCGCAAGGACCTGAAACCGGGTGACCTGTTGTTCTTCAAGCTCAAGAGCCGCCAGGTCAACCACGTAGCCATCTACCTGGGCAACGACCGCTTCATCCACGCACCACGCCGTGGCAAGGCCGTCAGCATCGACACGCTGAAAAAGCCGTTCTGGGACAAGAACTACGTGATTGCCAAGCGCGTTCTGCCTAAAGAGCAAAACAGCAACCTGCGCGTCGTGCAGCGCTAGATCCAACCGGCAGTCGCTCTCCTGCTTGAAATGCAATCAAATGTGGGAGCGGGCTTGCCTGCGATGACGGTGTGTCAGTGGCAGAGATGTCGCCTGACAGTGCGCTATCGCAGGCAAGCCAGCTCCCACATTGAACCTGCGTCGCGTCGAATATTGCGATCACACAGCGGATTATCCCCTGTGGGAGTTGTCGAGCCTTGGCGAGGCTGCGAAGGCGGTGTGTCAGCCAAAGAAAATGCCCGCAATGCCGCCGCCTTCGCAGCCTCAATCGGGCTCGACAGTTGCTCCCACATTGATATCAGCGCTCTCTAGATATCTGCAGGCACCCTCGCCTTCTCCCGTGCATCCTCTCGGCTGACCAGCCCTTCGCTGACCAACGCCTTCAAGCTCATGTCCAGCGTCTTCATCCCCAACGCCCCGCCGGTCTGAATCGCCGAGACCATCTGCGCTACCTTGTCTTCGCGGATCAAATTGCGAATGGCCGGGGTGGCCAGCATGATTTCATGGGCCGCCACCCGCCCGCCGCCGATCTTCTTGACCAGCACTTGGGCCACTACCGCCTGCAGCGACTCCGACAGCATTGAGCGGACCATGGCTTTTTCTCCCGCCGGGAACACGTCCACAAGGCGGTCCACGGTCTTTGCCGCCGACGACGTGTGCAGGGTGCCAAAGACCAGGTGGCCGGTCTCAGCGGCCGTCAGCGCCAGGCGGATGGTTTCCAGGTCGCGCAGTCACCCACCAGGATCACATCCGGGTCTTCGCGCAGTGCCGAGCGCAAGGCCGTGGAAAAGCTATGACTGTCGCGGTGGACCTGGCGCTGGTTGATCAGCGCCAGTTTCGGCGTGTGGATAAATTCGATCGGGTCTTCCAGCGTGAGGATGTGCTGGCGTCGGTGCTGGTTGAGGTAGTCGATCATCGCCGCCAGGGTGGTGGACTTGCCGGACCCGGTCGGCCCGGTCAGCAGCACCAGGCCGCGCGGCAGTTGGGCGATACGCCGGAACACCTCGCCCAACTCAAGGCCTTCCAGGCTCTGGACTTCAGAAGGAATGGTGCGAAACACCGCGGCCATGCCGCGATCCTGCTGGAATACATTCGCCCGGAACCGCGCCAGCCCGGGCAGCGCGAAGGCGAAATCCGTTTCAAGAGATGTTTCGAAATCCTTTTGCTGGTATTTGTTCAGCAACGGGCTCAACAAGTCCGCCACTTGCGGGGCCGAAAGCACCGGGCAATCCAGCGGCCAAACCTCGCCATCGATTCGCAACATGGGTGCAAGACCTGCCGACAGGTGCAGGTCAGAGGCGCCACGACGCACGCTGGCCGTGAGCAATTCAGTGATATCCATAGGGCTTTCCATTTCCAGTAGAATGCCGCGGACTCCATATCCACGGGCGCATCTTGAATGTCGACGATAGCAGACAACATCGGCCTGGTTAGCCAGCGCATCCGCGCCGCAGCC
This sequence comes from Pseudomonas sp. GW821-FHT05D12, assembly GCF_059419825.1. Lineage (NCBI taxonomy): Bacteria > Pseudomonadati > Pseudomonadota > Gammaproteobacteria > Pseudomonadales > Pseudomonadaceae > Pseudomonas > Pseudomonas sp. GW821-FHT05D12. Next base: position 239,149 of record NZ_JBWKSN010000011.1, read on the forward strand.
GACGCCGTGCAACGTGACGCAAACAGCATCCACCTGCTGGCCGTGAGCAAGACCAAACCCGCGCAAGCCGTGCGCGAAGCCTATGCCGCCGGCCTGCTCGACTTCGGCGAGAACTATCTGCAGGAGGCCCTGGGCAAACAGGCGCAATTAACCGACCTGCCCTTGAGTTGGCACTTCATCGGCCCCATTCAATCGAACAAGACTCGCGCGATCGCCGAGAACTTCGCTTGGGTGCATTCCGTGGACCGCCTGAAAATCGCACAACGCCTGTCCGAACAACGCCCGGCCGACCTGCCACCGCTGAATATTTGCATCCAGGTCAATGTCAGCGGCGAAGCCAGCAAGTCCGGCTGTACGCCCGCCGACCTGCCGGCCCTGGCCAACGCCATCAGCGCCCTGCCGCGCCTGAAGCTGCGTGGCCTGATGGCGATCCCTGAGCCGACTGAAGATCGGAGCGCACAAGATGCAGCGTTCGCTGCCGTGCGCGAGCTGCAAGCCAGCCTGAACCTGGCGCTCGACACACTTTCCATGGGCATGAGCCACGACCTCGAGTCGGCCATCGCCCAAGGCGCCACCTGGGTGCGGATCGGTACCGCCCTGTTTGGTGCCCGCGACTACGGCCAGCCATGAAATGGCTGACATCCATCTGAATAAGGACCTGTCATGAGCAACACGCGTATTGCCTTTATCGGCGCCGGCAACATGGCGGCCAGCCTGATCGGCGGCCTGCGGGCCAAAGGCCTGGACGCAGCGCAGATCCGCGCCAGCGACCCCGGTGACGACACCCGTGCCCGCATCAGCGCCGAACACGGTATTCAAACCTTTGCCGACAACGCCGAGGCCATCAGCGGCGTCGATGTGATCGTGCTGGCGGTCAAGCCGCAAGCCATGAAAGCCGTGTGCGAAAGCCTGCGCCCGAGCCTGCAGCCACACCAGTTGGTGGTGTCCATCGCTGCCGGCATCACCTGCGCCAGCATGAACAACTGGCTCGGCGCGCAGCCGATCGTGCGCTGCATGCCCAACACGCCGGCGCTGCTGCGCCAGGGCGTGAGCGGCCTGTACGCCACCGCCGAAGTGAGCGCCGAACAGCGCGACCAGGCCCAGGAGTTGCTGTCTGCCGTGGGCATTGCCCTGTGGCTGGAACAGGAACAACAGCTGGACGCCGTCACCGCCGTCTCCGGCAGTGGCCCGGCGTACTTCTTCCTGCTGATCGAAGCCATGACCGCCGCTGGCGTGAAACTCGGCCTGCCCCACGAAGTCGCCGAGCAACTGGCCGAGCAAACCGCCCTGGGCGCCGCGAAGATGGCCGTTGGCAGCGAAGTTGACGCCGCCGAGCTGCGCCGTCGCGTGACGTCTCCAGGTGGCACCACCCAGGCAGCTATCGAATCGTTCCAGGCCGGCGGCTTTGAAGCCCTGGTCGAAAAAGCTCTGGGTGCCGCGGCACATCGTTCGGCTGAGATGGCCGAGCAGCTGGGCAAATAGTCGTCCCCTACATAGGAAACAAACATGCTCGGAATCAATGACGCTGCCATTTTCATCATCCAGACGCTGGGCAGCCTGTACCTGCTGATCGTGCTGATGCGCTTTATCCTGCAACTGGTGCGGGCGAACTTCTACAACCCGCTGTGCCAGTTCGTGGTCAAGGCCACCCAGCCCTTGCTCAAGCCGCTGCGCCGGGTGATCCCGAGCCTGTTCGGCCTGGACATGTCGTCGCTGGTGCTGGCGCTGCTGCTGCAGATCCTGCTGTTCGCGGTGATCCTGATGCTCAATGGCTACCAGGCCTTCACTGTGTTGCTGTTGCCTTGGGCGCTGATCGGCATCTTCTCGCTGTTTTTGAAGATCATCTTCTGGTCGATGATCATCAGCGTGATCCTCTCCTGGGTCGCTCCCGGCAGCCGTAGCCCGGGTGCCGAACTGGTCTACCAGATCACCGAGCCGGTGCTGGCGCCGTTCCGTCGCCTGATCCCCAACCTCGGCGGCCTGGATATTTCGCCGATCTTCGCGTTCATCGCGATCCAGCTGGTGCAAAGCTGGGTGATTCCGCGCCTGGCGTTCTATGCGTTCATGCCCAAGGAACTGTTCGGCCTGATCTGACGCTGAACAAATGTGGGCGCTGGCTTGCCTGCGATAGCAGCACAGCGGTGTAATCCCAACACCGAGGTGCCCGCATCGCAGGCAAATCGGCGCCCACATTTTGTATCTGCCTACCGGTGCAGGCCTTTGCTTGCCGCTGGGTGCAGCGGTCTTTAGACTTACGCCTCATTTAAACGAGAGCAGGGTCGATGCCAGCTGCCTTCCCCCCCGATTCTGTTGGACTGGTCGTGCCCCAAGTGGCGCACTTCAGCGAACCGCTGGCCCTGGCCTGCGGCCGTTCGCTGCCTGCCTACGACCTGATCTATGAAACCTACGGCCAGTTGAACGCCACGGCGAGCAACGCCGTGCTGATCTGCCACGCCTTGTCCGGCCATCACCATGCCGCCGGCTACCACAGCGTCGACGAGCGCAAGCCCGGCTGGTGGGACAGCTGCATCGGCCCCGGCAAGCCCATCGACACCAACACGTTCTTTGTGGTCAGCCTGAACAACCTCGGCGGCTGCAACGGCTCCACCGGCCCCAGCAGCCTCAACCCGGAAACCGGCAAGCCGTTCGGCGCCGACTTCCCGGTGCTGACCGTGGAAGACTGGGTGCACAGCCAGGCACGCCTCGCCGACCTGCTGGGCATCGCCCAATGGGCCGCCGTGATCGGCGGCAGCCTGGGCGGCATGCAGGCCCTGCAATGGACCATCACCTACCCGGATCGCGTGCGCCACTGCCTGGCAATCGCCTCGGCCCCCAAGTTGTCGGCCCAGAACATCGCCTTCAACGAAGTGGCGCGCCAGGCCATCCTCACCGACCCCGAGTTCCACGGCGGTTCGTTCCAGGAAGCCGGCGTGATCCCCAAGCGCGGCTTGATGCTGGCGCGGATGGTCGGGCACATCACCTACCTGTCCGATGACTCCATGGGCGAGAAATTCGGCCGTGGCCTCAAGAGTGAAAAGCTCAACTACGACTTCCACAGCGTCGAGTTCCAGGTCGAAAGCTACCTGCGTTACCAGGGCGAGGAGTTTTCCGGGCGTTTCGACGCCAACACCTACCTGCTGATGACCAAGGCCCTGGACTACTTCGACCCGGCAGCCAACCATGACGATGACCTGGCGAAAACCTTCGAAGCTGCCACGGCCAAGTTCTGCGTGATGTCGTTCACCACCGACTGGCGCTTCTCGCCGGCCCGCTCCCGTGAGCTGGTGGACGCGCTGATGGCTGCGCGCAAAGACGTCTGCTACCTGGAGATCGATGCTCCGCAAGGCCACGACGCCTTCCTGATCCCGATCCCGCGTTACCTGCAGGCGTTCGGCAATTACATGAACCGCATTACTTTGTGAGAACGCCATGAGAGCCGACCTGGAAATCATCCAAGACTGGATCCCCGCCGGCAGCCGCGTGCTCGACCTTGGCTGCGGCGATGGCGAACTGCTGAGCTGGCTGCGCGACAACAAGCAAGTCACCGGCTACGGCCTGGAAAACGACCCGGACAACATCGCCCAGTGCGTGGCCAAGGGCATCAACGTGATCGAGCAGGACCTGGACAAGGGCCTGGGCAATTTTGCCAGCAACAGCTTCGACATCGTGGTGATGACCCAGGCCCTGCAGGCCGTGCACTACCCGGACCGCATCCTCGACGAAATGCTGCGCGTAGGCCGCCAGTGCATCATCACTTTTCCCAACTTCGGCCACTGGCGTTGCCGCTGGTACCTGGCCACCAAGGGCCGCATGCCGGTGTCGGACTTCCTGCCCTACACCTGGTACAACACGCCGAACATTCACTTCTGCACCTTCGAAGACTTCGAAGCCCTGTGTGGCGAGCGTGAAGCCAAGGTGATCAACCGCCTTGCCGTCGATCAACAGCACCGCCACGGCTGGGCGAGTAAGCTATGGCCCAATCTGTTGGGCGAAATCGGTATTTACCGGGTCAGCAGTCCTGGCCTGACGGACCACAAGATTGCCGTCTAATCACCTTCAAGAGGGACGATCATGAGTCGCCTGGCTATTTTTCTACTGACCACACTGCTTGGGGCCAATGCCATGGCTGCCGACGCTATCGACCCCAATCGCACGAAAGAATTTGGCGATATCACCGTGCGTTACAACACGTTTACCTCGAGTTTCCTGCAACCGGAAACCGCCCAGGAGGTAGGCGTTGTACGCAGCAAGAACAAGGGGTTGATCAACGTTTCGGTATTCAAGGGCGTAACGCCCGTGGTGGCGCAGGTGACTGGCACCATCAAGGACTTGAGTGGCAAGAGCGAAGTGCTGACGTTCAAGCAGATCACCGAAAAAGGCGCGACCAATTACCTCGCGCCTTATTCCGTACCGCAGCAAGAGGTCAAGATTTTTACCATCAACGTTGAAACCGGTGGCAAGGCTCATAGCTTCCAATTCAACCAAGAACTGTTTCCGGCGCAATGATGAACCTCACCCAACTCGTATTGGCCAGCCATAACGCCGGCAAACTCAAAGAACTCCAGGCCATGCTCGGTGAGTCCGTGCAACTGCGCTCGATTGGCGAATTCAGCCAGGTCGAGCCGGAAGAGACCGGCCTGTCGTTCGTCGAAAACGCCATCCTCAAGGCTCGCAACGCCGCACGCATCTCCGGCCTGCCGGCGCTGGCGGATGATTCGGGCCTGGCGGTGGACTTCCTCGGCGGCGCCCCCGGCATCTATTCGGCACGCTATGCCGACGGCAAGGGCGATGCGGCCAACAACGCCAAGCTGCTGGACGCCCTCAAGGACGTGCCGGACGCGCTGCGCGGCGCACAGTTCGTCTGCGTGCTGGCCCTGGTTCGGCATGCCGATGACCCGCTGCCGATCCTCTGCGAAGGCCTGTGGCACGGGCGCATCCTGCACGCGGCCAGCGGCGAGCACGGGTTTGGCTATGACCCTCTGTTCTGGGTGCCGGAGCGTAATGTTTCCAGCGCCGAACTGAGCCCCGCCGACAAGAACCAGATCAGCCACCGCGCCCGCGCAATGCATTTGCTGCGCCAACGCCTGGGCCTGAAATGACCCAGAACACCTCTGCGCAGCCACTGATCCACGGTGGCGCGCAAACACCACGGGCGGCCCTGCCCCACCTGCCGCCCCTGGCGCTGTATATCCACATCCCGTGGTGCGTACGCAAATGCCCGTATTGCGACTTCAACTCCCATACCGCCAGCGCAGTGCTGCCGGAAGAAGAGTATGTCGACGCGTTGCTGGCCGACCTTGATCAAGACCTGCATGCCGTTTATGGCAGGGAACTGAGTTCGATCTTCTTCGGCGGCGGTACGCCGAGCCTGTTCAGCGCCGCCGCGCTGGGCCGCCTGCTCAAGGGCGTGGAAGCACGCATCCCGTTTGCCAGCGATATCGAGATCACCCTGGAAGCCAATCCTGGCACCTTCGAACAAGAGAAGTTCGTGGCCTACCGCAAGCTGGGGATCAACCGGCTGTCGATCGGCATCCAGAGCTTCCAGCAGGAAAAGCTCGAGGCGCTCGGGCGCATCCACAATGGCGATGAAGCCGTGCGCGCTGCTGGCATGGCGCGCCAGGCCGGGTTTGATAACTTCAACCTGGACCTGATGCACGGGCTGCCCGATCAGTCCCTGGACGACGCCTTGAGCGACTTGCGCCAGGCCATCGCACTGAAGCCGACGCACTTGTCCTGGTACCAGTTGACCCTGGAACCCAACACCGTGTTCTGGAACCAGCCGCCCGCGCTGCCGGAAGACGACACGCTGTGGGACATCCAGGAAGCCGGCCAGGCGCTGCTGGCCGAACACGGTTACGCGCAATATGAGGTCTCGGCCTATGCCCAGCCAGGTCGCCCGGCGCGGCACAACCTGAACTACTGGAGCTTCGGCGACTTTATCGGTATTGGCGCCGGTGCCCACGGCAAGCTCAGCCACCCGGACGGGCGCATTGTGCGCACTTGGAAGACCCGTGCGCCGAAGGACTACCTCAACCCGGCCAAAAGCTTCCAGGCCGGAGCGAAAGAACTGACCAATGAGGAGCTGCCGTTCGAGTTCCTGATGAACGCCCTGCGCCTGACTGAAGGTGTCGACGCCAAGCTCTACGCCGAACGCACCGGCCTTGAGCTGGCGAGCCTGGACGCCGCGCGCCGCGAGGCAGAACAAAGTGGCTTAATGCAGGTCGAACCGTCACGCCTGGCGGCCACTGACCGCGGGCAACTCTTTCTCAATGACCTGTTGCAGAAGTTTTTGAGCTGATCGCTCTAAGGAAATCGAATGGATCTGGTACTCGACCTGCTCGCCACCGTATCCCGCTGGAGCCGTAGCAACCTGTCGGAAATCTCCCTGGCCCTGGTCGGCTGTTTGCTGGTGTTATTTGGCGCCGATATCAAAGGCTGGGTCGAAGCGCGCCTGGGCAGCATCGCCGGGGCATTGCGCGTGCCGTTGATGGCCCTGGTGTGCATGATCGGCAGCGGCGCCGCGCTGATCTACGCCACGCCGTGGATCGTGCGGGGGCTGAGCCAGTTCAATAACTACAGCCTCGCACCAGTGCTGGTGGTGGTGCTGGTATTGATTGGCGTAGTTGCGGACCGCCGCTGATTTAGAGCGCACCGCAAAACAACTGTGGGAGCTGGCTTGGCTGCGATGCAGGCACCTCGGTGTATCAGTGATACCCAGGTGATGCTATCGCAGGCAAGCCAGCTCCCACAGTTGATTGCACTTCAGGTTTCCAGCTGATTAAGCCAGCTTCTCGAACTTCAAATCCCACACACCATGCCCAAGCCGCTCGCCGCGGCGCTCGAACTTGGTGATCGGCCGCTCGGCCGGGCGTGGCACGCATTTGCCGTCTTCGGCCAGGTTGCGGTAGCCAGGGGCGACGTTCATCACTTCCAGCATGTATTCAGCATACGGCTCCCAGTCGGTGGCCATGTGCAGGATACCGCCGACTTTCAGCTTGCTGCGCACCAGTTCCGCGAAGGACGCCTGGACGATGCGGCGCTTGTGGTGACGGGCCTTGTGCCATGGATCGGGGAAGAACAGCATCAGGCGATCCAGGCTGTTGTCGGCGATGCAGCGGTTGAGCACTTCGATCGCGTCGCAGTCATACACCCGCAGGTTGGTCAGGCCTTGGGTCAGCACGCCATTGAGCAGCGCGCCGACACCCGGACGGTGTACTTCCACGCCGATGAAATCCTGCTCCGGCGAGGCGGCAGCCATCTCCAGCAGCGAGTGCCCCATGCCGAAACCGATTTCCAGGGAGCGCGGGGCCGAACGGCCGAAGACGTGGTCGTAGTCCACCGGCGCATCGGCCAGCGGCAGGACGAACAGTGGCGTGCCCTGCTCCAGGCCCTTTTGCTGGCCTTCGGTCATGCGCCCGGCACGCATCACAAAACTCTTGATGCGGCGGTGCTTGGACTCGTCACCTTCGTCCACGGTGTTCGGCGTTTCGTTTGATTCAGTCATCAATGGCTCTTACTTGATCAGACCATCCAGCGGCGAAGAGGCGCTGGCGTAGAGTTTTTTCGGCATGCGACCGGCGAGATAGGCCAGGCGGCCCGCGACGATGGCGTGGTTCATGGCTTCGGCCATCATGATCGGCTGCTGGGCGTGAGCGATGGCCGAGTTCATCAGCACCGCGTCGCAGCCCAGCTCCATGGCGATGGTGGCGTCGGAGGCAGTGCCCACGCCCGCATCCACCAGCACGGGGATCTTGGCTTCTTCGAGGATGATCTGCAGGTTGTACGGGTTGCAGATGCCCAAGCCGGAACCGATCAGGCCGGCCAGCGGCATCACGGCGATACAGCCGATTTCTGCCAGTTGGCGCGCGATGATCGGGTCATCGCTGGTGTAGACCATCACGTCGAAGCCTTCCTTGACCAGCGTTTCGGCGGCCTTGAGGGTTTCGATCACATTGGGAAACAGAGTTTTCTGGTCGGCCAGCACTTCCAGCTTCACCAGGTTGTGGCCATCGAGCAGCTCACGGGCCAGGCGGCATGTGCGCACAGCCTCGATGGCGTCGTAGCAACCGGCGGTGTTGGGCAAGAAGGTGTAGCGATCCGGCGACAGCACTTCGAGCAGGTTTGGCTCGCCTTCGATCTGGCCGAGGTTGGTGCGGCGCACGGCGAAGGTGACGATCTCGGCACCCGAGGCTTCGATGGCCAGGCGGGTTTCTTCCATGTCGCGGTACTTGCCGGTGCCGACCAGCAGGCGGGACTGGTAGGTACGACCGGCCAGGACGAAGGGCTTGTCGCTACGAACGATGCTCATGGGAAATCCTCTGTGTGGGTGAGGTTCTGCAGAATACGCGGTGGCGCACAGGCGCCGGACGGGCTAGCCGCCGCCGATGGCGTGGACCACTTCGACTTGGTCACCTTCGGTGAGCGCGGTCTCGGCGTGCTGGCTACGCGGGACGATATCCAGGTTGAGCTCCACTGCGACGCGACGCCCGGTCAGGTCCAGACGGGTCAGCAGGGCCGCAACGGTTTCACCGTCGGGCAGTTCAAAGGATTCGCCGTTCAACTGAATGCGCATGCCACGGGCCGCCATCGTTTTTAGGGGCCAGTATTCTAGCCCGATTGGGACCCAAAGGTCAGCTCCAAGCGTCAAGCGGTCAGCTGCAAGCGCCAGGCAGCGAGACCAAGGAAAAACCAGCCGAGCAGAAACGCCAACCCGCCGAACGGGGTAATGATCCCCAGTTTGCTGATGCCGGTCAGGGTCAGCACGTACAGGCTGCCGGAGAACAAAAGGATGCCGACGGCAAAGGAGATGCCCGCCCAGCCGACCAACCGGCCAGGAATATGTGCGGCCAGCAGCGCCACGCCAAACAGTGCCAGGGTGTGTACCAGCTGATAGGTCACGCCGGTATGGAAGATCGCCAGGTAGTCGGCGCTCAGGCGGTTTTTCAGGCCATGGGCGGCGAAGGCGCCGAGGGCAACACCGGTGAAGCCGAAAAAGGCAGCCAACATCAGAAAACCACGCAGCATGAGGAACTCCAGTCAGACTCAAAGGGCCGGGTCTGTATAATGGCCCGCTCAACGGGTTCGGCCAAGCCATCTCTATGCTGCGTCTCCTCTTCAATCGTTTTCTCAAAGTCGTGAAATGGTTCGCCATCGGCAGTGTCTTGCTGGTGCTGCTGTTTCGTGTCGTCCCGCCACCCTTCACCGCGTTGATGGTGGAGCGCAAGGTCGAATCCTGGTTCGACGGTGAGCCGATTGACCTGCAACGTACCTGGGTGCCGTGGGACCAGATCTCCGATGACCTGAAAGTGGCGGTGATGGCCGGTGAAGACCAGCGTTTCCCGCAACACTGGGGCTTTGATTTCGGCGCGATCCAGGCAGCGATCCTGCACAACGAGCGCGGTGGTTCGATCCGTGGCGCCAGTACGCTGAGCCAGCAGGTCTCGAAAAACCTGTTCCTGTGGGCCGGCCGCAGTTATCTGCGCAAGGGCCTGGAGGCCTGGTTTACCGGGTTGATCGAGGTGCTTTGGCCCAAACAGCGGATTCTTGAGGTGTACCTCAACAGCGTGGAATGGGATGAAGGCGTGTTTGGCGCCGAGGCTGCCGCGCGGCATCACTTTGGGGTGAGTGCCAAGGCACTCTCCCGTCAGCAGGCCAGCTACCTGGCGGCGGTGCTGCCCAACCCTCGGGTGTGGAGTGCCAGCCATCCGACCGCCTATGTGGCACGGCGAGCCGCGTGGATTCGCCAGCAGATGAGCCAGTTGGGTGGGGATGGTTACTTGGTGGAATTGAATAACTCCCGCAAGGCGCCGTGGTCCGACTGAGACCCTACAAAACCGGAGGAGCCTGCTTGAACTGGTCATCTCATCCTTTGGCGAATGACAGGCCGCTATCGCTGGCAAGCCAGCGCCTGCAAGGGATTGCGTGAGGCTCTGGGTTTTGCGCACAAACAAAAATGCCCCAATCTTTCGATCGGGGCATTTTTTTGGCTTTTCGCAGCGTTTTAGGCGGCGATCGACAACTTCAGCTTGTTCATCGCGCTTTTCTCAAGCTGACGAATCCGCTCGGCCGACACGTTGTACTTCTGCGCCAGGTCGTGCAGCGTGGCTTTTTCTTCCGCCAGCCAGCGCTGGTAGAGGATGTCACGGCTACGGTCGTCCAGCACTTCCAGCGCTTCGTGCAGGTTGTGGTTGGAGTTGTCGCTCCAGTCGGCGTCTTCCAGTTGACGGGCCGGATCATACCGGTGGTCTTCCAGGTAATTGGCCGGCGATTGGAAAGCACTGTCGTCGTCCGCTTCGGCGGCCGGGTCGAACGCCATGTCATGGCCAGTCAGGCGGCTTTCCATCTCGCGCACTTCACGCGGCTCCACGCCGAGGCTTTCGGCCACGCGGTGGACTTCCTCGTTGTTGAGCCACGCCAGGCGTTTCTTCTGGCTGCGCAGGTTGAAGAACAACTTGCGTTGGGCCTTGGTGGTCGCGACTTTCACGATGCGCCAGTTGCGCAGGATGAACTCGTGGATTTCCGCCTTGATCCAGTGCACAGCAAACGACACCAGGCGCACACCCATTTCCGGGTTGAAGCGCTTTACAGCCTTCATCAGACCGACGTTGCCTTCCTGGATCAGGTCAGCCTGGGCCAGGCCGTAGCCGCTATAGCTACGGGCGATATGTACGACAAAACGCAGGTGGGCGAGCACCATCTGCCGAGCCGCCCCCAAATCCTGCTCATAGTAGAGACTCTCGGCCAGTTCACGCTCCTGCTCCGGTGTCAGCAATGGAATGCTGTTCACCGTGTGCACATAGGCCTCCAGGTTCGCACCCGGGACCAAAGCATAAGCAGGTTGCAAAGAAGTGGTCATACGAAAAAACCTCCGACTCACATAACTCGTGCAGTTCAGCACTGCGAAAATTGACCGGGAACCGTAGGACAAGTTCCCTAAACCACTGATACGGTCAATACAAACGAAACCACATTACCTTGACATTAACTACTTCGGCGCCAACTCACGTAAATGCCGTGCGACCGCAATCCAAGCACCGATATACCCCAACAGGACCGCGCCAAGCAAGAGCGACAGACCATCGGCCACTGGCACGCCGGCCAGGGCAAAATCACTGCCGTACAAGCCGGCAAGCCCGACTACCGCGTCGTTCAGCCAGTTCAAGCCAAACGCCAGCACACCCCAGGACAAAATCCCGGCACCGAAGCCATAAAGCGCGCCCATGTACAGAAAAGGCCGACGCACATAGCTGTCCGTGCCGCCGACCAGTTTAATCACTTCTATCTCGGTGCGACGGTTTTCAATATGAAGACGAATGGTATTACCTATCACCAAAAGTAATGCAGACACCAACAACACCGTCAGGCCGAACACAAACCGGTCGCCCAGCTTGAGAATTGCTGCCAGCCGCTCGACCCAGACTAGATCAAGTTGCGCCTGTTGTACCTTGGGCAGCTCTGCGAGCTTTTGTCGCAGGGCTTCCAGCGCCGGCTTGTCGACTTCATTCGGCGTCACCAGCACCACGCCCGGCAGTGGGTTCTGCGGCAGCTCCTTCAGCGCCTCGCCCAGGCCGGATTGCTGCTGGAACTCCTCAAGGGCCTGGTCGCGGCTGATGTACTCGGCATCGGCCACACCCGGCAGGTTCTTGATGTCATCGCGCAGGGTCTCGCCGTCTTTGGCGCTCGCATCCAGGTTCAGGTACAGCGAAATCTGCGCCGCACGCTGCCAGGAGCCGCCCAGGCGCTCGACATTATTGAGCAGCAGCGACAGGCCCATCGGCAGGCTCAGGGCCACGGCCATCACTAGGCAGGTGAAAAAGCTGCCGATCGGTTGCTTGCCCAGGCGACGCAGACTGTCAAGCAGGCTGGCGCGGTGGCTTTCGATCCAGGCGCGCAGCAAGGTGCTGAAGTCAGGACCGTCGTCTTCGTCGTGTTTTTTCTTTTTCGGCTGCGGATCGGCCGGTTTCGGTGCCACGCGTTCGGACACCTTGGGGCTGCGTGTAGCACTCATACGCCGGCCTCCCCGTCACCGATCAGGCGGCCGCGCTGCAGGGTCAGCATGCGATGGCGCATACGCGCGATCAGGGCCAGGTCGTGACTGGCGATCAGCACGCTGGTGCCCAGGCGGTTGATGTCTTCGAACACCCCCATGATCTCGGCCGCCAGGCGCGGGTCGAGGTTGCCGGTCGGTTCGTCCGCCAGCAGCAAGGCCGGACGGTGGACGATAGCGCGGGCAATGCCGACGCGCTGTTGCTGGCCGGTGGACAGGTCGCCGGGGTAGAGGTCGGTCTTGTCCGACAGCGCTACGCGCTCCAGGGCCGAATCCACGCGCTTGACGATCTCGGCCTTGGACAGCCCGAGGATCTGCAGCGGCAAGGCAATGTTGTTGAACACCGTGCGATCGAACAGCAACTGGTGGTTCTGGAACACTACGCCGATCTGGCGGCGCAGGAACGGAATCTGTGCATTGCTGATGGTGGCCAGGTCCTGGCCGGCCAGCAGCAGTTTGCCGGTGGTCGGGCGTTCCATGGCCAGCAGCAGGCGCAACAGGGTACTTTTGCCGGCGCCAGAGTGGCCGGTGACAAACAAGAACTCGCCCCGCCGTACTCGAAAGCTCAGCTCATGCAAGCCGACATGCCCGTTGGCATAGCGTTTACCGACCTGTTCGAATCGAATCATGAACGCTCCCGCTCGGCAAACAGTGCCTGTACAAAGGGTTCGGCTTCAAAAGTGCGCAGGTCGTCGATACCTTCACCGACGCCGATATAACGAATCGGCAACCCGAACTGTTTGGCCAGGGCGAAAATCACACCGCCCTTGGCCGTGCCGTCGAGCTTAGTCAATGCCAGGCCGGTCAGTTGCACCGTCTGGTTGAATTGTTTGGCCTGGCTGATGGCGTTCTGGCCCGTACCGGCATCGAGCACCAGCAGCACTTCGTGCGGCGCGTCGGCGTCGAGCTTGCCTATCACGCGGCGGACTTTCTTCAGCTCTTCCATCAAATTGTCTTTGGTGTGCAGGCGACCGGCGGTATCCGCGATCAGCACATCGATGTTGCGGGCCTTGGCGGCTTGCACGGCGTCGAAGATCACCGAGGCGGAATCGGCGCCGGTGTGCTGGGCGATGACCGGGATCTTGTTGCGCTCACCCCAGACCTGCAACTGCTCCACGGCAGCGGCACGGAAGGTGTCGCCGGCAGCGAGCATGACTTTCTTGCCTTCCGACTGCAGCTTCTTCGCCAGCTTGCCAATGGTGGTGGTCTTGCCGGCGCCGTTGACACCGACCACCAGGATCACGAACGGCTTGTTCGGCGTGATCACCAGCGGCGCTTCCACCGGCTTGAGCATCGCTGCCAGCTCGGCCTGCAGGGATTTGTAGAGGGCATCGGCGTCGGTCAACTGCTTGCGCGCGACCTTCTGGGTCAGGCTCTGGATGATCACCGCGGTGGCTTCGACGCCCACGTCGGCGGTCAGCAGGCGGGTTTCGATGTCTTCCAGCAGCTCGTCATCAATGACCTTCTTGCCCAGGAACAGGCTGGCCATGCCTTCGCCGATGCTGGCGCTGGTTTTGCTCAGGCCTTGCTTGAGGCGGGCGAAGAAACCGGTCTTGCTGGTTTCGGCAGGCGCGGCAGGCTCTTCGATGACGGCAGGGGCGGCAGACACTGGCTCGACCACCACCGGTGCCGGTGCTGGCGCTTCTACGGCAACCGGCTGCGGCTCAATGACCACCGGAATCGGCGGCGCCACATGTTCGGCCTGTACATCTTCAACCAGTGCCACGGGCTCTTCGGCCACCGGCAATTGCGGCCATGTCTTGTGCTCGGGTTCTGGTTGCGGCTCTGGCTCTGGCTCAACCTCGGCCAGCGGCTGCAGCACCGGCTCGGCCATCGGCAATACCACCGGCGCCGGCGCTTCGGCAACCGGTTCGGCTTCTACTATAGGGTTCGGGATCGGTTCGGCTGGAACCTGCGGCTGTTCGGCGACGGGGGTTTCCTGCGGTTTTTTGCGCAGCCATCCGAACAGGCCTTTCTTCTCGCCAGCCGCAGCTGGGGTCTTCTTGTCGTCGTTGGAACCAAACATGGAGACGGCTATCTCAAGGTAGCGACGCGCCTGGGGGGCGTCGGTAAATAAAATTCGATGCGTAACAGACTGTTTTTTAGCCAGCTCGTTCATGCGCAACATTTCGTAAGGCCTAAAACGGCCTCAACACGACTGCCGCAGTGGCCGTCCTTAAATCCGATCAGTATCCTAGCACCTCCTCGCCCGCCGACGCTAAGACCAAGCGGGCAGCCCAACAGGTTTAAAAACGAATGAATGCTCTAGCCCGCCACGCCGCAGGCCTGCTGTTCAGCACAGTTTGTCTGCCTCTCTCAGCCCTGGCTGCCGACCCACAACCCACCCACGAATTCACCCTGGATAACGGCCTCAAGGTGGTCGTGCGCGAAGACCATCGCGCGCCGGTGGTGGTTTCCCAGGTCTGGTACAAGGTCGGTTCGAGCTACGAAACCCCGGGCCAGACCGGTTTGTCCCACGCCCTGGAGCACATGATGTTCAAGGGTAGCGCCAAGGTCGGCCCCGGCGAAGCGTCGCTGATCCTGCGCGACCTGGGCGCCGAAGAAAACGCCTTCACCAGCGATGACTACACCGCCTACTACCAAGTGCTGGCCCGTGACCGCCTGGGTGTTGCCTTCGAGCTCGAAGCCGACCGCATGGCCAGCCTGCGCCTGCCGGCCGACGAGTTCAGCCGCGAAATCGAGGTGATCAAGGAAGAGCGCCGCCTGCGCACCGACGACAATCCAATGTCCAAGGCCTACGAGCGCTTCAAGGCCATGGCCTACCCCGCCAGCGGCTACCACACGCCGACCATCGGCTGGATGGCCGACCTGGACCGCATGAAGGTCGAAGAGCTGCGCCACTGGTACCAATCCTGGTATGTGCCGAACAACGCCACCCTGGTGGTGGTCGGCGACGTGACCCCGGACGAGGTGAAAAACCTGGCCCAGCGTTACTTCGGCCCGATTCCCAAGCGCGACGTGCCACCCGCCAAGATCCCGATGGAGCTGGCCGAGCCTGGCGAGCGCCTGCTGACGATGCGTGTGCAGACCCAACTGCCGAGCGTGATCCTCGGTTTCAACGTCCCGGGCCTGGCCACCGCCGAAGACAAGCGCTCGGTACAAGCCCTGCGCCTGATCTCGGCCCTGCTGGACGGCGGCTACAGCGCGCGTATTTCGGAGCGACTGGAGCGCGGTGAGGAGCTGGTCTCCGCCGCATCCACCAGCTACGACGCCTACACCCGTGGCGACAGCCTGTTCACCCTGACCGCCACGCCGAACCAGCAGAAGAAAAAGACCGTTGCCCAAGCCGAAGCGGGCCTGTGGCGCCTGCTGGAAGAATTGAAGTCCAAACCGCCGACCGCCGAAGAACTGGAGCGCATCCGCGCCCAAGTGATCGCCGGCGTGGTCTATCAGCGCGATTCCATCACCAGCCAGGCCACAGCCATCGGCTCGCTGGAAACCGTGGGGCTGTCCTGGAAGCTCATGGACACCGAACTGGCCGACCTGCAAAGCGTGACCCCGGAAGATATCCAGAAAGCCGCGCGCACCTATTTCACCCGCGAACGTCTGAGCGTCGCCCATGTTATGCCTGAGGAGACCGCTCATGAGTGATCGCAAAAGCAGCCGCCTGGTCCTGCCGGGCTTGATCGTCGTCACCTTGATCGCGGCAAGTGCCGTGTATTTCCTGCGCCCGAGCGACTCGATGGCCAGCCAGGCGCTGGACACGGCGCAATCGGCCAACACGCTGCAATCGCTGGCGGAGCTGGACGGCAAGGCGCCGACCAACCGCAAGCTCGACGTGCAGACCTGGACCACCGCCGAAGGCGCCAAGGTGCTGTTCGTGGAAGCGCATGAACTGCCGATGTTCGACATGCGCATCCTGTTCGCCGCCGGCAGCAGCCAGGACGGCAACACCCCAGGCGTGGCACTGCTGACCAACGCCATGCTCAACGAAGGCGTGCCGGGCAAGGACGTCAGCCAGATCGCCAGCGGTTTTGAAGGCCTGGGCGCCGACTTCGGCAATGGCGCTTATCGCGACATGGCTCTGGTATCCCTGCGCAGCCTCAGCGACAGCGATAAACGCGACGCCGCCCTGGCACTGTTCGACCAGGTGATCGGCAAGCCGACCTTCCCTGCCGACTCTCTTGTGCGGATCAAAAACCAGATTCTCGCCGGCTTCGAGTACCAGAAGCAGAACCCCGCCAAGCTGGCCAGCCTGGAGCTGTTCAAGCGCCTGTATGGCGATCACCCGTACGCGCACCCGAGCGAAGGCACGCCGCAAAGCATCCCGAAGATTACCCTCGCGCAGTTGCAGGCGTTCCACGCCAAGGCTTATGCAGCAGGTAATGCGGTGATCGCCGTGGTCGGCGACCTGACCCGCGCCGAAGCCGAAGCCATGACGGCCAAGGTCTCGGCGTCGTTGCCCAAGGGCCCGGCGCTGGCCAAGATTGCCCAGCCGACCGAACCCAAGGCGGGCCTGAGCCATATCGAGTTCCCGTCCAAGCAGACGCACTTGCTGTTCGCCCAACTGGGCATCGACCGCGCCGATCCGGACTACGCAGCCCTGTCCCTGGGCAACCAGATCCTCGGCGGCGGCGGTTTCGGCACGCGCTTGATGAGCGAAGTGCGCGAGAAGCGTGGCCTGACCTACGGCGTGTACTCCGGTTTCTCGCCGATGCAGGTGCGCGGCCCGTTCATGATCAACCTGCAGACCCGCGCCGAAATGAGCGGTGGCACCCTGCGCCTGGTCGAGGACGTGCTGGCCGATTATCTCAAGACCGGCCCGACACAGAAGGAACTGGACGACGCCAAGCGTGAGCTGGCCGGCAGCTTCCCATTGTCCACCGCCAGCAACGCGGACATCGTCGGACAACTGGGCGCGATGGGTTTCTACAACCTGCCGCTGAGCTATCTTGAAGATTTCATGAAACAATCCCAGGCCCTGACCGTAGAGCAGGTCAAGGCGGCCATGAACAAACACTTGAGCGCCGACAAGATGGTCATCGTGACCGCCGGCCCGACGATTGCGCAAAAGCCACTACCGCCCCCCACTGACAAACCCGCCGAGCAGCCGCTCGGGGTTCCGGAGCATTAATGGCCAGTTCATCTCGCCCGAAAAAACCTGTCCACAACGTGCATAACGGTGTGGGCCAACTGCGCATCATTGGTGGCGAATGGGGCAGCCGCAAGCTGAGCTTCCCCGACGTCGTCGGCCTGCGCCCCACGCCTGATCGCGTGCGTGAAACCCTGTTCAACTGGCTCGCGCCGTATATCGGCGGGGCCAAAGTGCTGGATCCGTTTGCCGGCAGCGGCGCATTGTTCCTCGAGGCGCTGTCCCGTGGCGCAGCCCAGGCCCAGGCGCTGGATGCAAGCAATGTGGCGGTGTCCAGCCTCAAGGAGCACCTCGGCACCCTGCGCTGCACCAACGGCCAGGTGCAAACCGCCGACGCGCTGCGCTATCTGGAAACCCAGCCGGCAAGCGAATACGACGTGGTATTCCTCGACCCACCGTTCAACCAGAACCTGTTGCCCGCCGTGTGCACCTTGCTCGAAGAGCGCCAATGGCTGGCGGCGGATGCGTGGATCTACACTGAAAGCGAGACCGCGCCGTCAACCCTCGGCTTGCCTGGCGCCTGGCGCCTGCACCGCGAGCAGAAGTCCGGTCGGGTGTATTACGCGTTGTGGCATCGGTTGGTCGACAGCGTCGCTTAATCTGTGGCGAGCAAGCTTGTTGTGATGAGCGGGCTTGTTGTGGCGAGCACGCTTGTCGTGGTGAGCGGGCTTGCTGTGGTGAGTGGGCTTGTTGTGGTGAGTGGGCTTGTTGTGGTGAGCGGGCTTGCCCCGCGTCGGGCTGCGCAGCAGCCCCATAACCGCGACGGTGCTCTAACTGAATTAATGCGGCGTTCGTGTTGGGGCCGCTTCGCACCCCGACGCGGGTGCAAGCCCGCTCGCCACAGACTGAGAGTTTCATGACACCGTCCTCCGAACTGTTCACCCCCGCCTTCGGCCTCGGCAACCCTCACCTGCAAACCCTGTGGGGGCCGCTATGGCGCCCCACTACCCATATCGAACGCCAGCGCGAACGCCTGTGGCTGGAAGACGGCGATTTTCTGGACCTCGACTGGCATGGCCCGCATGACGCGCAGGCGCCATTGGTGCTGGTGCTGCATGGGCTGACCGGCTCATCCAATTCCCCCTATGTGGCCGGCCTGCAAAAAGTCCTCGCGGCTCAAGGCTGGGCCAGTGCCGCCTTGAACTGGCGTGGCTGTTCCGGCGAACCAAACCTGTTGGCACGCAGCTATCACTCGGGCGCCAGCGAGGATCTGGCCGCGGCGATTGCCCACCTGCGCGCGAAACGGCCGTTGGCGCCGCTGTATGCAGTGGGTTATTCGCTGGGGGGCAATGTGCTGCTCAAACACTTGGGCGAAACCGGTGAAGCCTCCGGTTTGCACGGCGCGGCGGCGGTGTCGGTGCCGTTTCGGCTGGACCAGTGTGCGGACCGGATCGGTCTGGGTTTCTCGCGGGTTTATCAAAAGCACTTCATGCGTGAAATGCTCGCGTATATCCGCGTCAAGCAAAGCCGTTTTTTACAGGATGGCCGGGCAGACGGGCTGAAAACCCTGGAAGCCCTCGGCTCACTGGAGAAGATGCGCACGTTCTGGGACTTCGATGGGCGGGTCACCGCGCCACTGCACGGTTTCCTGAGTGCCGAGGACTACTACCGCCGCGCGTCGAGCCGCTACTACTTAGGATCGATCCGCACCTCGACGCTGATCATCCAGGCCGCCGATGATCCGTTTGTATTCGCCCATAGCCTGCCCGAGGCCAGCGAGTTATCGGAGTGCACCGAGTTTGAGCTGACGGCAAAGGGTGGGCATGTGGGGTTTGTCGACGGCTCGCTGAAGCGCCCGGGTTATTACCTCGAACGCCGAATCCCTCAGTGGCTACTGGCACAACACGGCTGAACATGGAGAAGCTGGCTTGCCTGCGATAGCAGTGTGTCAGCCGATTATCCGCTCGCTGACACGCCCTCATCGCAGGTAAGCCAACTCCCACACTCGATGCTGCTCACACCGCAACCGAATCAGTCGCCCGTAGCAATTTCACGCTGCGAATCGGTAATCCACTCACTCCACGACCCCGCATACAACTTGCCCAACGGGTAACCCGCCAGGCTCAGGGCGAACAGGTTGTGGCACGCCGTCACCCCTGAACCGCAATACGCCACCAACTCCTCCGGTGGACGCCCCTGCAATTGAGCGGCGAAACGTTGCTTGAGCTGGTCGGCTGGCAGGAAACGGCCATCACCGCCAAGGTTTTCGGTGAACGCCGCACACTGCGCGCCGGGGATATGCCCGGCGATCGGGTCGATGGGTTCCACGTCACCGCGAAAACGTGGCTGGGCGCGGGCATCGATCAAGGTCAGGCCCGGTTGGCCCAGGCGTTTTTGCAGGTGTTCGGCATCCAGCACCAGGCGGTTGTCCGGCGTCCCGGCGAAGGTACCCGGCTCGACCACCGGCGCGTCCAGGCTCAGCGGGAAACCGGCGGCGTGCCAGGCCTTGAGGCCGCCGTCCAGCATAAACACGCCGTCACGTTTGCCCAGCCAGGCCAGCAACCACCAGGCGCGGGCAGCAAAGGCGCCGGGGCCGTCGTCATACAGCACGACATCGGTGTCGGCGTTAATACCCCAGGCGCGCAATTGCCGGGCAAAGGTGTCCGCCACCGGCAACGGATGACGACCGGTCACGCCCTTGGTCACCGGGCCGCTGAGATGGCGCTCGAGGTCGGCGTACTGCGCGCCCTCAATATGCCCTTCGGCATAGCTGCACAGCCCGTAGTCCGGGTCTTCCAAGGCAAAACGGCAATCCAGGATCACCAGCCCGGCCGACTTCTGGCGCTCGGCCAATTGCTGGGGGCTGATCAGTTGGGCAAGCGGCATGACGGACTCCTGTGAACAGATTCGGGAAAGGTCCTACTTCACTTCTTCCAGTGCCTGATTCAACGGCACGTAAAACTCTTTGAACAGGGCATCCACCGCGTCTTTCGCCTGGGGCGTGACGAACCCGGCCTCCAGCACCAGCACCTGGTAGACCCCGCGCTTGATGGCTTCGGCGCTCAAATGGGCGGAGTTTTCATTGGTGGTGCACAAGAACCGCACCCACGAGGTGAGGATAATCCACGCATTGAGGGTCAGGGCCTCGGTCTGCACCGGGTCCATGTTGAGGATGCCGGCATCGACAAACCCCTGGTAAATGGCATTGCCCTGGATCAGGCAGCGCTGGGAAAACCGTCGGTAGCCAGTCGCCAGTTCCGGGTCGCTTTCCAGCAAGTGCTCGAGGTCGCGGTGCAGGAAGCGGTAGCGCCACATGCCGGCCAGCACGGCCTGCAGGTAAAAGCGCTTGTCTTCGACGGTCACGGCGCGGCCTTGGGGCGGGCGCAGAAAACTGTCCACCAACGCTTCGTACTCACGAAACAACACGGCGATGATCGCCTGCTTGTTGGGGAAGTGGTAGTACAGGTTGCCCGGCGAAATTTCCATATGGGCGGCAATATGATTGGTGCTCACACTGCGCTCGCCCTGCTGGTTAAAAAGCTCCAGGCTGGTTTGCACAATGCGCTCGCTGGTCTTTACTCGTGGTGCCATAGGGGATCAGCTTCTAAACACGTGATGGGGCATCTTACGGCCTATCCTTGCCAGGATAAATCTGCATGTTGCTGCAATGTTATTTGACAATTTAGAGCAATGACTCTAAAAATCCACGCAGACCTATAACAATCGGGAACTGCGCCATGTCTGCCAACATTGCCTATCTGCAAGATTCCCAGGCGCTGGATCATCTCCAGGACCTGTTCGACGCGCAACGCCGCGCCTATGCCGCCAACCCGATGCCGCCGGCGGCGCAGCGCCAGCAGTGGCTCAAGGCTCTGCGTGATGTGCTCAGTGACGAACGCCAGTCGTTGATCGACGCGATCAGCCAGGACTTCAGCCACCGCAGTGCAGACGAAACCCTGTTCGCCGAATTGATGCCCAGCCTGCATGGCATTCACTACGCCAGCAAACACCTCAAGGGCTGGATGAAACCTTCCCGTCGCGCTGTAGGCATTGCCTTCCAGCCGGCTTCAGCCAAGGTGATCTACCAACCGCTGGGCGTAGTCGGGGTGATCGTGCCCTGGAACTACCCGCTGTACCTGGCCATTGGCCCCCTGGTCGGGGCGTTGGCCGCCGGAAACCGGGTGATGCTCAAGCTCAGCGAGTCCACACCGGCCACCGGCGAGTTGCTCAAGGCGCTGCTGGCGAAGATTTTCCCCGAGGACCTGGTGTGCGTAGTGCTCGGCGAAGCCGAAGTGGGCATGGCGTTCTCCAAGCTGCGTTTCGATCACCTGCTGTTTACCGGCGCCACCAGCATCGGCAAGCATGTGATGCGCGCCGCGGCCGAACACCTCACGCCGGTGACCCTGGAATTGGGCGGCAAATCGCCGGCCATCGTGTCTGCCGATGTGCCACTCAAGGATGCCGCCGAACGAATCGCCTTCGGCAAGGCCTTGAATGCCGGGCAAACCTGCGTGGCGCCAGACTACGTGCTGGTGCCGGAAGATCGCGTTGAGGGTTTCGTCGAGGCTTACAGCAAGGCCGTGCGCGGGTTTTATCCGACGTTAACCGATAACCCGGACTACACCGCCATCATCAATGAGCGGCAACTGGCCCGACTGAATGCCTACATCAAGGACGCCACCGACAAGGGCGCCACGCTGGTCCCCTTGTACGACCAGGGCCAGGCCCGGCGCATGGCCCACAGCCTGTTGCTGAATGTCAGCGATGACATGACCGTGATGCAGGACGAGATCTTCGGCCCGGTGCTGCCGATCGTGCCATATCGCGGCCTCGACCAGGCATTTGCCTACATCAACGAAAGGCCTCGCCCACTGGCCCTGTATTACTTCGGCTACAACAAGGGCGAGCAGAATCGCGTACTCCACGAGACTCATTCCGGCGGCGTGTGCCTGAACGACACCCTGCTGCACGTGGCCCAGGATGACATGCCCTTTGGCGGCATCGGCCCCTCGGGCATGGGCCACTACCACGGCCACGAAGGTTTTCTCACGTTCAGCAAAGCCAAGGGCGTGCTGGTGAAACAGCGCCTCAATGCGGCCAAGTTGATCTACCCGCCGTACGGCAAAGCCATCCAGAAGTTGATCCAGAAGCTGTTCGTTCGCTGATTCCGCCACTCTCGGGATAACAATAACAATGAACCCTAGCCTGACTGATTCACCCGCGCTGTCGCGGCGCGGCGTATTGAAAATCGGCTTGTGCGCCAGTGCTTTCCTGGCCACGGCCGGGCTCGGCGCCAGCCTCAGCGGCTGCTCCAGCAGCACCCCGGCCAGCGGCTTTGCCATGCTGCGCAGCAGTGACCTGCCGTTTTTGCGCGCGGTAATCCCGGTGTTGCTCGAAGGCGCGGCGAGCGCCCAAGAGGTGGTCGCCGGGATTGAAGACACCCTGAAAAAACTCGACTACAGCCTGCAGCACCTGTCACCGGAAATGTTCAAGCTCACCCAGCAACTGTTCGACGTATTGGGCATGGGCATCACCCGTGGCCCATTGACCGGCATCTGGGGCAGCTGGGAAAACGCCAGCGCGGAGCAGATCCGCAACTTCCTGCACCGCTGGGAAAACAGCTATCTCAACCTGCTGCGCATGGGCCAGGGCTCGCTGCTCAAGCTGGTAATCATGTCGTGGTACTTCCGCCCGCAGTCCTGGGCGCATTGCGGCTATCCGGGCCCGCCCAAGGTCTAGCCCTACCTGATAACCCGCTCCAACGTGGGAGCTGTACCCGCAGGCAGGCCGCTTTCGCAGGCAAGCCAGCTCCCACACTGACTGCAACTTCGTATAACAATAAGAGTGCCTGTCTATGCCCGTACCCGATCTGTTCCGCGACGGCCTGGCCCGTGGCTGGAAAACCCACAATGGCGCCGCCCTCGACAACGATCTGACCCTGGAGGCCGACGTAGCGATCATCGGCAGCGGCGCCGGTGGTGGCACCACCGCCGAGATCCTCAGCGCCGCCGGCTACAAGGTGTTGCTGATCGAAGAAGGCCCGCTCAAGACCAGCAGCGACTTCAAGCTGCTCGAGGACGAGGCCTACACCAGCCTGTACCAGGAAGGCATCGGCCGCATGAGCAAAGATGGCGCAATC
This sequence comes from Pseudomonas sp. GW821-FHT05D12, assembly GCF_059419825.1. Classification (NCBI taxonomy): domain Bacteria; kingdom Pseudomonadati; phylum Pseudomonadota; class Gammaproteobacteria; order Pseudomonadales; family Pseudomonadaceae; genus Pseudomonas; species Pseudomonas sp. GW821-FHT05D12. The sequence goes on from NZ_JBWKSN010000011.1 coordinate 262,387, forward strand.
ACCATCCTGCAGGGCCGCGCGGTGGGCGGGACCACGCTGATCAACTGGACCTCCAGCTTTCGTACGCCGGACGCGACACTTTCCCACTGGGCCAGCGAATATGCGGTGAAGGGCCACAGCAGTGCCGAAATGGCGCCCTGGTTCGAAAAAATGGAGCAACGCCTGGGGATCGCCCCTTGGGCCATGCCGCCCAATGCCAACAATGACGTGATCCGCAAAGGCTGCGAGAAGCTCGGCTACAGCTGGCATGTGATCCCCCGCAACGTGCGCGGCTGCTTCAACCTGGGCTATTGCGGCATGGGCTGCCCGGTCAACGCCAAGCAGTCGATGCTGGTAACCACCATCCCCTCGACGCTGGAGAAAGGCGGCGAACTGCTGTATCTGGCTCGCGCCGAACGCCTGCTCTACAGCGGCGACCACATCAGCAGCCTGGAATGCGTGGCGATGGATGAACGCTGTGTGGCACCGACTGGCCGCAAAATCACGGTCAAGGCCAAGCATTACGTGCTGGCCGGCGGCGGCATCAACAGCCCTGCCCTGCTGATGCGCTCGGATGCCCCGGACCCGCATTCGCGGCTGGGCAAGCGCACCTTCCTGCACCTGGTGAATTTCTCCGCCGGGCTGTTCGAGGAGGTGATCAACCCGTTTTACGGCGCGCCGCAGTCAATCTACTCCGACCATTTTCAATGGCAGGACGGCACCACCGGCAAAATGTCCTACAAGCTTGAGGCGCCGCCGCTGCACCCGGCACTCGCCAGCACCCTGCTCGGCGGCTACGGCACGCAGAACGCCTTGGACATGAAGCAATTGCCCAACACCCACGCGATGCTGGCCCTGCTGCGCGACGGTTTCCACCCCGACAGCCCGGGCGGCAGCGTGGAGTTGCGCGGCGATGGCACCCCAGTGCTCGACTATCAGGTATCGGCGTACGCCTGGGACGGCCTGCGTCGCGCCTTTCACAGCATGGCCGAGATCCAGTTCGCGGCGGGAGCCAAGTCGGTCAAGCCGCTGCACCACGATGCGCGCTACGTGACGAGCCTGGGCGAAGCCCGCACGCTGATCGAAGGGCTGAACCTGGAACTGCACCGCACCTGCCTGGGCAGCGCCCATGTGATGGGCGGTTGTGCCATGGGTGAAGACCCGAAAAATGCGGTGGCCGACAGCCTTGGCCGTCATCACCAACTGCGCAATCTGTCGATCCACGATGGCTCGTTGTTCCCCACCAGCATTGGGGCCAACCCGCAATTGTCGGTGTATGGATTGACCGCGCAACTGGCGACAGCCTTGGCCGAACGTCTGAAAACGGCGTGAAAAAACACGCTATTCGCCATGTCTATAGTGCTTTCTTCTGCATAAGTTGACTTGGCCGACCGGGACGGCTGCGATACCATCCGGTTCCCCAACGGACTCCGCCAGGACGACGCGATGAACCGAGTGTTGTACCCAGGTACCTTCGACCCGATTACCAAAGGCCATGGCGATCTGGTCGAACGTGCCTCACGCTTGTTCGACCATGTGATCATCGCGGTCGCGGCCAGCCCCAAGAAAAACCCGCTGTTTCCCCTGGAACAGCGCGTGGAGCTGGCGCGTGAGGTCACCAAGCACCTGCCCAACGTGGAAGTGGTGGGCTTTTCCACATTGCTGGCGCACTTCGCCAAAGAGCAGAACGCCAATGTGTTCCTGCGTGGCCTGCGTGCGGTGTCGGACTTCGAATACGAATTCCAGCTGGCCAACATGAATCGCCAACTGGCACCGGACGTGGAAAGCCTGTTCCTCACGCCGTCGGAGCGTTATTCGTTCATTTCCTCGACGTTGGTCCGTGAAATTGCCGCTTTGGGCGGAGATATCACCAAGTTCGTGCACCCGGCCGTGGCCGATGCGCTGACACTGCGTTTCAAGAAGTAGTTTCTGTAAGCGGGCTTATTGTGGCGAGCGGGCTTGCCCCGCGTTGGGCTGCGAAGCGGCCCGAATAAAGCCACCGCGTAGTTTCAGCCAGCGCACAGCCGCCTGTTCCGGGGCCGCTTCGCAGCTGACGCGGGGCAAGCCCGCTCGCTACAGGTCAGCATGCCAGTTGGCCGCAGTTCATGTGCACTCGCACTGCGGGCGCCAATGCGGCACAATTGCGCGCATTAGTTTTCAGATGCCTTGGCTGACAGCCCTGGCAGGAGTTTCCATGTCCCTGATCATCACCGACGATTGCATCAACTGCGACGTCTGCGAACCCGAGTGCCCGAACGCTGCGATTTCCCAGGGCGAAGAGATCTACGTGATCGACCCGAACCTGTGCACCCAGTGCGTCGGCCACTACGACGAGCCTCAGTGCCAGCAAGTGTGCCCGGTGGATTGCATTCCGCTGGATGAAGCCCATCCGGAAACGGAAGAGCAGTTGATGGCCAAGTACCGGTTGATTACCGGCAAGGCCTGAGATTCTTTAGTGACTGTAAGGGCCTCTTCGCGAGCAAGCCCGCTCCCACAGTTGACCAAGTTCCAAAATGAGAATGCGGTCGAATGGGAGAGCAGGCTTGCTCGCGAAGGCGGCAACAGCCATCACCTGGCAATCAGCTCTGGCACTTGGGGCAAAACACACTCGCCCGCTGCCCCAGCACCACATTGCGCAGCTCGGTCCCACAGACCTTGCACGCCTCGCCCCCGCGGCCGTAGACGAACAGCTCCTGCTGGAAATAGCCCGGCTGCCCGTCGCCACCGATAAAGTCCCGCAGCGTCGTGCCACCCCGCTCAATAGCGGCGGCCAGTACGCGCTTGATCTCGATCGCCAGCTTCAAATAACGCGCCCGAGAAATCCCTCCAGCCGCGCGACGCGGATCGATCCCCGCCGCAAACAGTGCCTCGGTCGCGTAGATATTGCCCACCCCCACCACCACCGCGTTGTCCATGATGAATGGCTTCACTGCCATCGACTTGCCGCGGGACAGTTGGAACAAACGCTCACCATCAAACAGGTCGGTCAACGGCTCCGGCCCCAGGCGAATCAGCAGCTCATGGTTGTGCGGGTCCTGGCTCCAGAGCATCGCGCCAAAGCGCCGGGGGTCGGTGTAGCGCAGGGCCATACCCGATTCCAGCTCGATGTCCACGTGCTCATGCTTGGCTGCCGGCATGCCGACTTCCACCAGCCGCAAGTTGCCCGACATGCCCAGGTGGCTGATCAAGGTGCCGACTTCGGCGTTGATCAACAGGTACTTGGCCCGCCGCTCCACCAGCACGATGCGCTGCCCGGACAGGCGCACATCCAGGTCTTCCGGGATCGGCCAGCGCAGGCGTCGCTCGCGCACTACCACGCGGCTGACCCGCTGGCCTTCCAGGTGCGGCGCAATCCCGCGCCGGGTGGTTTCGACTTCTGGTAACTCGGGCATGTGTACCTCTTGAAGGAAGGGTCAGTGCGCGCCCAGTTCGCGGATCGACAACTTCATGCTCTCGAAGTCGTAGTCCGACAGGCCCACGTAGTCCAGCACCATATGCCCGATCGCATTCCATTCATGATCGACCGCCTGGTTGCCCAGCACCCGGTACGACGAACAGATGTGCTCGGCCATTTTCAGGATCGCCAGCAGGTTTTTCAGCTGAGAGTTGCGCGACGACTCATCGCTGAAAATCGCCAGGGCGTTGTGGTGGTTGGCGATGGCGTCGGTTACATGTTCCGGCAGGCGCCAGGACTTGGCGGTGTAGTAGCCGACCACCGCGTGGTTGGTGTTGAACGCGTTGTTCTCGGTGTCGACCACACGGCAGTCGGGGCCGGCATTGCCATAGGCCTCTTCCAGCACCGCCATGTAGTTGGGGAAGCGCTTGAGCATCAGCGGCACGCCGCAATCGTGGAACAGGCCCAGCGCATACGCCTCGTCGACGGCTTGCGAGCCGGTGCGCTTGGCGAGTGTCAGGCAGGTCATCGCCACATCCTGGGCGGTGTCCCAGAAGCGGTTGAGGGTGACGATGGTGTCATCGCTCATCTCGCCCTTGATCGACTGCGCGTTGATCAGGTTGATGATCGAACGGCTGCCCAGCAGGTTCACCGCGCGCTGGATCGAGGCGATCTTGTTGCTCAGGCCGTAATACGGCGAGTTGACGATTTTCAGCAATGCACCGGACAGGCCCGGGTCCTGGGAGATCAATCGCGCGATCACTTCCAGGTCCGGGTCGGGCATGTATTGCTCCATCTGCAAATCCACCATGATTTGCGGCTGGGGCGGCACGCTGATGCCTTGCAGGGCCTGTTGGATCTGTTCGGCGGAAAGCTCTTGGGACATAAGTACATACTCTGGGCTAGGCGGGGATTCTAACCCTTATGAAGACTTGACCGACACCCAAATGCCGAACTGAAACCGGATCAAAATGTGGGAGCGGGGGGGGGGGGGGGGGGGGGGGGGGGGGGGGGGGGGGGGGGGGGGGGGGGGGGGGGGGGGGGG